>NZ_KQ948359.1:39138-250240 GCF_001514055.1 Streptomyces corchorusii
GCCGGCTGTCGCCGTTGGTGGGCAGGAACCAGTGGAAGGTGAGGGACACGTGGGGACTCCGATCAGAGCAGGCCCTGCCGGGGCGGCGGCCGGGTGGAGCGGTGCGGCACGGTGTGACGCGTTGCGCGCCGACGGGGGGCGGAGGTGTGGGGCGCGCACACGCCGGGGGGCGGAGGCGTGGGAGCGGCTGCCGGCATCCGGCAGCCAGCGCCGTCAGCTCGCCGCCGCCAGCAGCGGGGTGCGGTCCAGCGCCGCGGCGAACTGGTCCACCACGTGCCCCAGGGCCTCGGCGGTGGTGGGCGTGAGGGACACCGCGCCGTCCTCCCGTACGGTGATGTCCTTGTCGAGGGTGAACCAGCCCTGGACTATGTGCGTGGCACCCATGGAGTTCAGCACCGGGCGCAGGGCGTAGTCGATGGCGAGCACATGGGCGGTGGAGCCGCCGGTGGCGAGCGGCAGCACGGTCTTGCCGGTGAGCGCGTACTGCGGGAGCAGGTCCAGGAGCGCCTTGAGGACGCCGGAGTACGACGCCTTGTAGACGGGGGTGCCGACCACGACGCCGTCGGCGCGGGCGAACAGTTCGGTGGCCTCGACGATGGCGGGGTGCCGGAAGTCCGCGCCGAGCAACGCCTCGGCCGGGACGGTACGGACGTCGAGCGGGATGACCTCGTGGCCCTGGGCGATGAGCCGCTGGTCCAGGTGGCGCAGCAGACGGCCGGTGCGCGAGGAGGCGGAGGGGCTGCCGGAGACGGACAGGACGGTGGCCATGGGTGCCTCGTTTCTGGGGTGCTCCGGGCACGCGCGCACGGGGACGGGCGCCCGGTGAAGTCGAAGGGGAGCGGATTCCGGCTCGGCGGTCAGGCGGGGACCCGGCGGGCGGATGTCATAGGCGCTCCGGGCATGCGGAATGCGACGAATTCCGCGAACCCGCGAACCCGCGAACTCCAGGAATCCGGGAACCGCGCGGACCGAGAAACCCCGGAACTACGGGATTCCCGCCGCGGAATTACCCGGCGGAATGTCCGGGCAGGCGGAATTCCGGCCCCGAGAGGGCGGCGAGGGCAGGTGAGTCACACGTAGAGGAGGCCCGATGGGGCCGACGGGACCGGCGGGAAATCGCGGATCAGGCCGTGGGGCGACAGGAGGCGCTGGAGACGCGCGCGAGGTCGACATGGCGTCGCCGCGTGAGGTCCAGTCGCATCGTCATGCCGTGATCGTCGCAGCAGCCGGCGACGGTCGTCAAGGAATTCCCGACCGGTCTCGTATGGCGGACCGGGGAAGAGAAGGAAGGCGTGGCTGGAAATCGCCAACGCCTCCCACGGGACCGAACGCCTCAGGCCCGGCCGCCCTCCTCCTGTGCCTCGACCACGACGAGGAACGCGTCCGACTTCAAGTCCATGACCACGGTCGCCGGTTCGCCCTCGGCGCGTCGGGCGGCGGCGTACTCCTCCGCGGGCCACGATCCACGCGGAGCCCCTGCGGGAAATCGCTCCAGCACCTTGGCACTCATGGCGGCGGACACCTCCTGCGTCGCTGACCGAACGGAATGTACAGCTTGTACCGGACCGGCTGCCCCCGATCGCTGAGGACATGTCACCGCATCCGGTCCTCGGCACCGCGCGGCGGGCCGGGCGGCGACCGGCGGCGGCCGACCGGCCGACGCGCGAGTGCACGGACGCACGGGCGCGCACGAACGCACAGGACACACGTGACACAACTGACACACCTGACACACGTGACCCACGAAGGCTCGGACCCACGGACGCGCCCTGACGTTCGGCCGATGGGACGACACGCATCCGCCCGCCGGGCCCGGCGGGAAGTGATTCCCGGGGGACCACCGACACGGAGGGCCTGCACGGGATGGACCACGACGACTCGACGGACCGGCTCCGCTGCCTGGTGACGGGAGCCACGGGCTACATCGGCGGCCGGCTCGTGCCCGAACTGCTGGCCGCCGGGCACCGGGTGCGCTGCCTGGCCCGCTCCCCCGAGAAGCTGCGCGACCACCCGTGGGCGGACGAGGCGGAGGTGGTGCGGGGGGACGTCACGGACGCGGACTCGGTCGCCCGGGCGATGCGGGACGTCGACGTGGCGTACTACCTGGTGCACGCGCTCGGCAGCGGCAAGGACTTCGAGGACACCGACCGCCGCGCGGCCGGCGTCTTCGCGGAACGGGCGAAGGCGGCCGGTGTGCGGCGCATCGTGTACCTCGGCGGTCTCACGCCGTCCGGAGTGCCCGCGGACCGGCTCTCCCCGCACCTGAGGTCCCGGGCGGAAGTGGGCCGCATCCTGCTGGCCTCCGGCGTGCCGACCGCCGTGCTGCGTGCCGCCGTGATCATCGGCTCGGGCTCGGCCTCCTTCGAGATGCTGCGCTACCTCACCGAACGGCTGCCGGTGATGGTCACGCCGAGCTGGGTGCGCACCCGCATCCAGCCCATCGCCGTGCGGGACGTGCTGCGGCTGCTGGTCGGCAGCGCGGGCCTGCCGGGCGACGTGAACCGGGCCTTCGACATCGGCGGGCCGGACATCCTCACGTACCGGGACATGATGGTCCGGTACGCGCGCGTCGCGGGGCTTCCCCGGCGGCTCATCGTGGCCGTGCCGGTCCTCACCCCCGGCCTGTCCAGCCACTGGGTGGGGCTCGTCACGCCCGTCCCGGCGTCCATCGCGCGCCCGCTGACCGAGTCGCTGCGCCACGAGGTGGTCTGCCGCGAGCACGACATCGCCCGGTATCTGCCCGACCCGCCGGGGCATCCGCTCGGCTTCGACCAGGCCGTACGACTCGCCCTGCGCCGGGTGCGCGAGGCGCGCGTGACCACCCGCTGGTCGTCCGCCGCGGTACCCGGCGCGCCCAGTGATCCGCTGCCCACCGACCCCGACTGGGCCGGCGGCAGCCTGTACACGGACCGTCGCGAGGCGGTGGTGGACGCCCCGGCGCACGAACTGTGGCGGGTGATCGAGGGCGTGGGCGGAGAGCACGGCTGGTACTCCTTCCCGCTGGCGTGGAGCCTGCGTGGGTGGCTGGACCGGATGGTCGGCGGGGTGGGCCTGCGCCGGGGCCGGCGGGACGCGGAGCGCCTGCGGGCCGGTGACTCGCTGGACTTCTGGCGGGTGGAGGAGATCGAACGGGGACACCTGTTGCGGCTGCGGGCGGAGATGCGCCTGCCCGGGCTGGCCTGGCTGGAGATGTGCGCGGAACCGGCCGGCGGCGGTCGCAGCCGGTACCGGCAGCGGGCCCTGTTCCACCCGCGCGGGCTGCTGGGCCACGCGTACTGGTGGAGCGTCTCACCGTTCCACGCCGTGGTCTTCGGCGGGATGGCCCGCAACATCGCGCGGGCGGCGGCCCGGCAGGGCCCCGACGTCGCTCGCTGACGCCGCATCCGCAAGGCCCACCGGAACGGAAGTGACCGGATTGCCCTCTCTCGCTCGTTCTCGCTCGTTCCTCCTCGTTCCGGAGCCGCGCCATGGATGTCTCGGTCGTCCTGTTCACCGCCGACCTGCGCCTGTACGACCATCCGCCGCTCCGGGCCGCGCTGGACGGCCCCCGTCAGGTCGTCCCGCTGTTCGTCCGCGACCGGGGCGTGGCCGACGCGGGCTTCGCGGCGCCCAATCGGCTGGCGTTCCTCGCCGACTGCCTGCGGGACCTGGACACCGGGCTCCGTGAGCGCGGCGGGCGGCTGGTGGTGCGCTCCGGCGACGTCGTGGAACAGGTCTGCGCGGTGGCCGCGGAGGCGGACGCCGACGAGGTGCACATGGCGGCCGACGCGAGTGCCTACGCCCGGTCGCGGGAGCGGCGGCTGCGGCACGCCCTGGAGGCCGAAGGGCGGCGGCTGCACGTGCACGAGGCCGTGACCACGGTGGTGCCGCCCGGCGAGGTGACCCCTGCCTCCTCGGACCACTTCGCGGTGTTCACGCCGTACTTCCGGCAGTGGTCGCGACAACGGCCGCGGGACGTCCTGGGTGCGCCCCGCTCGGTCCCCGTGCCGCCCGGCATCGGCTCCGAGGAGCTGCCGTCCCGGGCCTCGCTGCCGGGGACCTCGCCGGGGCTGGCGGAGGGCGGCGAGGCGGCCGGCCGGAAGCGGCTCGCGGCCTGGCTCCGCTCCGGCATGGCGCTCTACGCGGACCGGCACGACGACCTGGCCGGGGACGCGACCTCCCGGCTCTCCCCGCACCTGCACTTCGGCACGGTGTCCCCCGTCGAGCTGGTCCACCGGGCGCGCCGGGCGGACGGTCCGGGAGCGGAGGCGTTCGTACGGCAGGTCGCCTGGCGGGACTTCCACCGTCAGGTGCTGGCGGCCCGGCCCGGCGCGGCCGTCGCCGACTACCGCACCCGGCACGACCGTTGGCGGTCGGAGCGGACGGCCCGGGAGGACATCGAGGCGTGGCGGGAGGGCCGTACCGGCTGGCCGGTGATCGACGCGGCGATGCGCCAGCTGCGCCACGAGGGCTGGATGCACAACCGGGCCCGGCTGCTGACGGCGAGCTTCCTGGCGAAGACGCTGTACGTCGACTGGCGCGTCGGGGCCCGGCACTTCCTGGAGTGGCTGGTCGACGGCGACCTGGCCAACAACCAGCTGAACTGGCAGTGGGTCGCGGGCACCGGCACGGACACCCGCCCCAACCGGGTCCTCAACCCGCTGATCCAGGCCAGGCGGTACGACCCCGACGGGGTGTACGTGCGGCGGTGGGTGCCCGAGCTGAAGGAGGTGGCGGGCGCGGCGGTGCACGAGCCGTGGAAGCTGCGAGGCCCCGACCGCGAGCTCGTCGCCGCGTATCCGGAGCCGATCGTCGACCTCGCCGACGGGCTGGCCCGGTTCAGACGGGCGCGGAGTCGCGGTTGACCGGGCCGCACGTGCCAGGGCAACACGCGCTTGGCCTCGACGTACCGCTCCCCCGCCGGGGCCCGTCCGCGGCCCATGGCGTGCGGGGTCGGCGGCACCCCGGCGCGGCAGCCTCCAGCGACAGCGAGCAGGGACCGCCGCCCCAGCCCTACACATAAGGAAGAAATAAGGGCAAACTGGAGTATGCGGCGCTCATCGCATGCCGCACCAGACGCGGTCTGGCCTGCAACGCCAAAGGAGACGACTCATGGCCAACTTGCACAGGGGTGACATATCGAGCCACCCCGATGTCTCCGAAATGCGGGACCGCTACGCCCGCATGCTCGGCGGTCGTGATGTGGCGCTCGTGGACGGGCCGGTGTTCCTGCTCGGCCTGTACTGCGCCGCCTCCCCGTGGATCCTGCACTACACGGCCAGCCAGCCCGCCCTCATGACCCACAACCTGATCATGGGCATCGCGATAGGCCTGCTGGCACTGGGATTCACCCGGGCACCCGAGCGCATGTACGGCCTGAGCTGGGCCATGTGCGCCCTGGGCATCTGGATGATCATCGCTCCGTGGATCGTGGGCAGCGGCCCGGACACGGGCGTCGTCATCAACAACATCGTCATCGGAGCCTTGGCCCTCGTCCTCGGACTGATATGCGCCGGTACGGCGGCGAAGAGCGCCCCCAGGCCGTAGAAGAGCCGTAAGAGCCTTCAAAGAGGAGACCGAGGAAAGGAAGGGAATGACGCGGGGCCGGTCCGCCCGTGGCGGACCGGCCTCCGCGTGCCCGCGTCCGCGCGGCGGACGGTCACCGGGTGCGGTCCGGGGCGGTCAGCCGGCCACGGTGAGGGAGATCCACATGTCCGGGGGCAGGTCCGGCCGTCCCGGCACCGGCCGTGGCTCCCGGGTCCGCGCGTCGCCGGCCAGATCCCCGGCGACGCGCGGCCAGAAGCTCACCGCGGCCGGGTTGTCCTGCTGGAAGGCGATCTCCCACGGCCCCGGGTGCCGGGTGAGCACCTCGCGCGCGGCCCGCAGCCCGATGCCCCGGCGCCGGGCGCCGCGTACCACGAAGAAGCTGTTCAGCACGCGGACCGGACCGTCGAGCCCGCGGACGAAGGCGAATCCGGCGGGGTGTTCTCCGCAGGTCAGCAGGTACGGCGCCCAGCCCGGCTCCGTGAAGGCGTATGTCACGCGTTCACTGCGGAAGGTGCCGTCGGCGGCGGGCAGGAGGCCCGTGAACTCGGACAGGTCGTGGCGGAACATCAGCCACAGCCGCTCCACGGCGGGCCGTTCCTCGGGGGTCGCGGGGCGGACGGTGACGTCCGCGGTCATGATGTCGGTCATGATTCTGGTCATGAACCGAAGCGTCCCCGGCGGACTGCGGTCCGGCCGGGGAGGTGCGCTTCGACGGCGGTAACTCTAGCTCATGCCAAGGGTGTTGCCGTGACCGCCTCCGGGGAGTCCGCGCCGGTCTCCTCGCTGACCTCCTTCGGGCCGAACGGCCACACCTTCTCCAGCCGCGCCCAGATCACGAAGGCCACACCGCCGAGGGCCAGCCAGGCCAGGGACCACTCGATGGGATGACGGCCCGGGGAGTTCTCGTCGGCGTAGCCGTAGATCACACACCAGCCGACGAAGGCGACGACGCTCGGCAGGGGGTACAGCCACATCCGGTACGGACGGGGCAGGTCCGGCCGGCGTCGGCGCAGCACCGTCAGCGCGACGATCTGGGCCAGCGCCTGCACGATGACCATCACCGTGGTGAGCAACTGGATCAGGGTCGCGAGGTCGGTGTGGCGGCCGATCAGGAAGCCGACGGCGGTGATCACGCCCATGGTGGCGAGGCCGAGCATGGGAAAGCGGTGCCTCGGGTGCAGCTTGGCGTACGGGCGGAAGAAGACCCGGTCGCGGGCGGCGTCGTAGGGCACCCGGGAGCCGCCGAGCAGGCCGGCGAAGACGGAGGCGAACGCGGTGATCAGGATCAGCACGGTCACCGTGTCGGCCGCGCCCTTGCCCCAGGTCTCCTCCAGCACGGCGGAGGCCACCGAGGAGGAGGCGATGTCGTGCGGGTCGGTCATCCGGTGCCAGTCGACGACACCGAGGGTGCCGATCTGAAGCATCAGGTAGATCGCCATGATGCCGAGGATCGAGAAGAGGATGGAGCGCGGCAGCGTACGTCCGGGCTCCTTGATCTCGGCGCCCATGTAGGCGGTCGTGTTGTAGCCGAGGTAGTCGTAGATGCCGATGGTCAGGCCGGCCGCGAACCCGAGCCAGAAGTGGTTGCTCATCACATTGAAAGCCCCGGCCGGGTAGGTGAAGGCCATGTGTGGGCTGAAGTGAGTGGCGGCGGCGACGATCACCAGCAGCACGGAGGCGATCATCACGATCCACATCACGGCGGTGATGCGGGCGATGTGCTCGATGCCGCGCCAGAGCAGGACCACCACCAGGGCGATGGCGCCGAGGCCGATCAGGTCACCGGCGGTCTGCCCGAGGCCGGGGGCGAGATAGCCGAGGTACTGGACGAAGCCGACCACGCCCGTGGACATGATCAGCGGGATGAAGAGCATCGCCGTCCACACGAACAGGAACGGCATCAGACGGCCGGTGCGGTACTGGAAGGCCTGGCGCAGATAGAGGTAGCTCCCGCCGGAGCCGGGCAGCGAGGCGCCCAGCTCGGCCCAGACCAGGCCGTCGCACAGCGCCAGGACCGCGCCGGCGACGAACCCGATGACCGCCTGGGGGCCGCCGAACGCGGCGACCATCAGCGGGATCGTCACGAACGGCCCGATGCCGCACATCTGGCTCATGTTGATCGCCGTGGCCTGGAACAGACCGACACGGCGGACGAAACCACCCGGGGGTGGCGGGCTACCGGACATGGGGGACTCCTGACGCGACGGGCGCGCGACGCCCGGCGGAGGGTGACTGGCGGATAAAGTTAAGGAGCCTTACTAGAGGCGTCAAGTGTGCGACAGGAATGCACGAGAATGGTGCGATGCCCGCCAGCGACGTCGTAGAGCAGCCGGAACAGCCCTGGAGCCGCCGGCGTCTGCGCAGTACCAACGAGCGGCTCCTGCTGGACCGGCTGCGTGCGCTCGGTGCCGCCTCGCGCGCCCAACTGGCCCGTGAGACGGGCCTGTCGAAGCCGACGGTCTCCAGCGCGCTGGCCTCGCTGGCGGCGGCCGGCCTGGTGCACGAGGTCGGCACGCAGGCCCCGGAGCGCGGGCGCACCGCCGTGCTCTACGCCCCCGATCCGGCCGCCGGGTACGCGCTCGGCGTGGACATCGGCCGGGGCTGGCTGCGCGTCGCGGTGGTCGACCTGGACGGCACGGTCGTGGCCCGCGCCGACATACGCAACCGGGCCCGTGCCTCGGCCGCCCTCACCGACCTGGTCGTGAGCACCGCCCGCCAGGTGATCGCCAACTCGGGCGTGGACCCGGCCGAGGTGGTGCACGGGGTGCTGGGCACGCCGGGGGTGTACGACGAGAGGCAGCGGCGGGTGCGCTACGCGATGCACCTGCCGGGCTGGGGACGGGCCGGGCTGGTGGACGGCATACGCACGGAGTTGGGTGTGCCGCTGGAGGTGCACAACGACGCCAATCTGGCGGCGCTCGGCGAGTACACCTACGGCGTCGGCGCGGGCAGCCGGCTCTTCGCGTACATCCTCATCGGCACCGGGCTGGGGATGGGGGTGGTCAGCGAGGGGCGGCTGTTCACGGGCGCGCGCGGGCTGGCCGGGGAGATCGGCTTCCTGCCGTGGCACGGCAGGCAGAAGCCGGAGCGGCTGGAGGACGCGGTGTCGGGGGTGGCGGTGGTGGAGTCCGCCCGGCGGTTCGGGATGCACGGGCAGCTCACGGCGAAGGCCGTGTTCGACGCGGCCCGGCAGGGACATCCGGGCGCCGTGCGGGCGGTGGAGCTGGAGGGCGAGCGGATAGCGCACACCGTGGCGGCTGCCGCCGCCGTGCTCGACCCGGACCTCGTGGTGCTCGGTGGCGGTGTCGGGCACAGTGTCGATCTGCTGCTGCGGCCCGTACGGGAGCGGTTGCGGACGCTGACGCCGCTGCGGCCCCGGATCGCGCCGAGCCGGCTCGGCGAGGACGCCGTCCTGCTGGGCGCGGTGGCCACGGCGCTGGACACGGCCCGCGACCTGGTGTTCGAACGCCGTACGGCCGGAACCTGACCCGTGCAACGGCCACCACGGCGGGGGTCGTTGACACGGTCCGTGGCGCGCCCTAGCGTGGCCCGGGTTAGTAAAGTTTCCTAACTTTACGAGGCTGGAGACCGCCGTGTTCCCTCGCCCCGCCCGCCGGCTCCCCCTGACCGCCGCGCTCCTCGCCCTGGTCGGCTCCCTGGCCATCGGCGCCTGGGCCGGCCCCCGGGACGCGGCGGAACCCCACCGGCCCGTCCGGATCACCCCTGTCCCCTCCGCCGCCGGCACCAGCACCCCGCTGTCCGGCTACGCCGTCCAGTCCACGGCGAAGGTGAGCGACTCGGCGGCGGCCGTCTCCTCCCCCGGCTATCCGGCGCGGGACTGGTATCCGGCGGGCCCACGCTCCACGGTGCTGGCCGCACTGCTGGCGAACGGTGTGTACGCCGACCCGTTCCACTCCACCGACCAGCAGAAGATCCCCCGGGCCGACTTCGAGGTGCCCTGGTGGTACCGCGCCGACTTCACCGTCGGGGACACCCGGCAGCGCACCTCCCTCGATTTCAGCGGGGTCGTCTCGGCAGCGGACGTCTACGTGAACGGCCGGCAGGTGGCGAAGGCCGCCGAGGTGACCGGCGCCTACACCCACCACGAGCTTGACATCACCTCGCTGGTCAGGCCGGGCACCAACACGGTCGCCTTCCTCGTCCGGCCCAACGATCCGCTCAAGGACCTGACCATGGGCTGGATCGACTGGATCCAGCCGCCGCCCGACCAGAACATGGGAATCGTCCGGGACGTCCTGGTCCGCAGGGGCGGCCCGGTCGCGCTGCGCGACGCGCACGTGGTCACCGAGCTGGCGGTGCCGAAGCTCGACACGGCGGACCTGACGGTCAAGGCCCGGGCCCGCAACGACACGGACGCGCCGGTCACGGCGGAGGTCGCCGGCAGCGTCGACGGGACCGCGTTCCGTACGACGGTGTCGCTCGCGGCACACGAGACGAAGACCGTCACCTTCTCCCCCGCCGACACCCCCGGCCTGCACCTGACCGACCCGAAGGTGTGGTGGCCGGCCGGCATGGGCGGGCAGCCGCTGTACGACCTCGACCTCACCGCCACCGTGGCCGGCACGACGTCGGACACCGCGCACGAGACCTTCGGCATCCGGGACGTGAAGGCCCCGCTGGACTCCGACGGCGCCCGGCAGTACCGGATCAACGGCCGCAAGCTGCTGATCAAGGGCGGCGGCTGGTCCCCGGACGAGTTCCTGCGCTGGGACCCCGCTTATGTCGAGGACCGCTTGAAGTACGCCCTGGACCTGGGCCTGAACACCCTGCGCCTGGAAGGCCACCTGGAACCGGACGAGTTCTTCGACCTGGCCGACCGCCACGGCGTGCTCACCCTGCCGGGCTGGGAGTGCTGCAACAAATGGGAGGGCCAGGTCAACGGCGGTGAGAAGGGCAACCGGTGGACCGACGCTGACTACCCGGTCGCCGGAGCGTCCATGGCCGCCGAGGCGGCGCGGCTGCGTGACCACCCGAGCGTCGTCTCCTTCCTGATCGGCAGTGACTTCGCCCCCGACGCGAAGATCGAGAAGACCTACCTGGACTCCCTGGAGTCCGCCGACTGGCCCACGCCCGTCGTCTCCTCCGCCTCCGACCGGTCCTCCCCACGGCTGGGCAGCTCGGGCATGAAGATGACCGGCCCCTACGACTGGGTGCCGCCCGGCTACTGGTACGCCAAGCGGGAGGGCGGGGCGACCGGGTTCAACTCCGAGACCAGCGCGGGCCCGAGCATCCCCACCCTCGACACCCTGCGCCGGATGATGACGCCCGCCGAACTCGACACCCTGTGGAAGGACCCGGACGCCAGGCAGTACCACCGTTCGCCGTCCCCCGTCTTCGGCACGCTGAAGATCTACGACGACGCCCTCGCCGGCCGCTACGGCGCCCCGACCGGTCTCACCGACTACGTCCGCAAGGCCCAGCTGGCCCAGTACGAGAACGTCCGCGCCCAGTTCGAGGCGTACGGACGCAACGCGACCGACCAGGACCGGCCCGCCACCGGGGTGATCCACTGGATGTTCAACAGCGGCTGGACCTCCCTGCACTGGCAGCTCACCGACCGCTACCTCGACCAGAACGGCTCCTACTTCGGCGCGAAGAAGGCGAACGAGCCGCTGCACATCCAGTACTCCTACGACGACCGCTCGGTCGTGGTGGTGAACAACCGGCCCGCCGCCGCCAAGGGCCTCACCGCGCGGGCCACGCTGTACGACCCCGACGGCACGCAGCGGTACGACAGGACCGTCACCGGCGTGGCGGTGGACGGGAGCGGGGCGCACGGCACACCGCTGACCCTGCCGTCCTCGGTGAGCGGGCTGGCGCGGACGTATCTGCTCCGGCTGGTGCTGACGGACGCGCACGGCGCGGAGGTGAGCCGGAACGTGTACTGGCTCTCCACCCGGCCCGACACCCTCGACTGGGACGGCACCACCTGGTACCACACGCCGACGACGAGCTACGCCGACATGAAGGGGCTCGCCTCGATGGCGCCGGTCCCGGTGACGGCGACGGCGACCACGCGTTCGTCGGACGGCACGGCGACCACGACGGTGACCCTGCGCCACGGCGGAAGCGGCAGGACCCCGGCGCTGCTGACGGACGTGCACCTCGTGGACGGACGCGGCAAGCCCGTGCTGCCGGTGCGCTGGTCGGACAACGAGGTGAGCCTGTGGCCGGGCGAGTCGGTGACGCTGACCGCCACCTACCGGACGGCCGACCTGCGCGGCTCGGCCCCGGCCGTGCGGGTGTCCGGGTGGAACACGCCGGAGCGAACGGTGCCGGCGGCCTGACGCCACAGGGGGTGGGCCCGCGCGGCCCACCCCCTGTCCCTGTCCCGGCTCAGCTCAGCTCACGGTGAGCGCGGTGTCGTCGAGGACGAACGACGTCTGGAGGGTGGAGCCCTCGGTGCCGGTGAACTTGATCGTGACGGTCTGGCCGGCGTAGCTCGCGAGGTTGAAGCCGCGCTGGGTGTAGCCGCTCGCCGCGTTCAGGTTCGAGTAGGTCGCGAGGGTGGACAGCACCGTTCCGCTGCTGCTCAGCACCTGCGCCTTGAGGGTGTCGTAGGCCGTCGAGGTGGTCGTCTCGGCGGTGTCGACGTGGAGGTGGAAGCTCAGGGTGGCGCTCGTGCAGCCGGCGGGGATGGTCACCGACTGCGCGAGGGTGTCGGTGTGGGCGGAGCCGTAGCCGTTCAGCCAGGCCTTGTAGGAGCCGGTGCGGGCGGCCTCGCCGGTGTCGTTGGTGATCACACCGCTGGAGGCGGTCCAGGAGGTGGCGCCGGACTCGAAGCCGGGGTTGGCCAGGAGTTGGCCGGCCGTGCAGGTGCCGCCACCAGTACCGCCGCCGCTGCTGCCGCTGGCGCCGGACAGCCACTCGGTGGCGTTGAGGGCGAGGGCCGCGTCCGTGGCGCTGGAGTCGTTCCAGCCGTCGTACAGGGTGTTGCCGGACTGGCCGGTGCCGTCGTCGATGGGTGAGCTGTCGCCCCAGAACGCGACCCGGCCGCTGCCGAAGGTGCTGGTGGCGAAGAAGGCGCCGGTGTTGCCGGAGTAACCGGTGCGGTAGAGCAGGCCCTTGACGGCCGCGTTGTCGGCGGGCTTGAGGGTGGCGGTCGTACCGCTGGCGATCAGGCTCTTGGTGACGGTGCCGAAGGAGCCGTGGAGCACCGGGTCGGTGCTGTCGCCGATCGCGGACGGGTGGTCGGAGCTGATGCTCAGCGAGTCGACGGAGAAGCCGAACGGGTCGGTGGAGTCGACGCTGTTGTTCGTCATCAGGTCGTTGAAGATCTCGACCGCGTCGTAGCCGTCGTTGTTGCGGTCGGCGCCGGTGTGGTCGGAGATCATGAACAGACCGCCGCCGTTCTTCACGAAGTTCATGATCGCCGTCTTCTCGGCGCTGGTGAACAGCGTGTTGGGTTCCGGCAGGACCAGCGTGTCGAAGTTCGACAGGTCGCTCGCGGACGTGCCGCCGTAGGCGAGGCTGGAGCCCGACGGCAGGGTCTTGAGGCTGTAGTCGCCGGTCTTCTGGAGCGCCACGCCCCAGGAGGACAGGGCGCCGGTCCAGTCCGTCTCGGCGGACGGGGTGGAGTCCTGGCCGAGCGGGTCGGGCTGGCTGGTGGAGATGATCCAGTCGGCGTTCCCGGCCGTCTCGGCGTGGGCGTTGTCGAACAGGACGCGGTGCGTGGTCGCCGCGTGGGCGGGGGCGCCGGTGCCGACCTGGAGGGCGGCTCCGGTGGCCAACAGGCCCAGGCCGGCCAGGGCGGTGGTGAATATGCGGCGGGATCTGTCGGATCCGGGCATCCGTCGAACCTCCGTGAAGGGATGGGGAAGAGGGCGGTGCGGGCGCCAAGTCTGCGCGCGTAGAACCCGCTTGAGGGTTCTACACGCGTCGAACGATTGAAAGGTACATGGCATGAAGGGGCGGTGAACAGAGGCCTCCGGGGGCAACCGGGTCGGAGTGGCTCCGCTTACAGCGGGCACATGCCACATCAGCGGGGGATCACCGACAAGAACGTCAAGGAGGGTCGGCCATGGAGATCTCAGGGATCATCAGCGCCATCGTCATCGGCCTCGTCATCGGTGTGCTGGGGCGGCTGGTCGTCCCCGGACGGCAGCACATCGGGGTCCTGTGGACCATCGTCGTCGGCATCGTGGCCGCGCTGCTGGGCTCGGCGATCGCCGCCGGGCTGGGGGTCGCCGACACGAAGGGGCCCGACTGGATCGAGTGGCTCATCCAGATAGCCCTGGCGGCCGTCGGAGTGGCCGCGCTGGACCGGAGCCGGGCCCGTCGCTGAGTCAGTTCTCGTAGACGTAGGGCGTCGTGGTGCTCAGTGCGTGGAAGCCGAGGCGGGCCAGGATCGGGCGGCTCATGGACGAGGCGTCGACGTGCACGTAGCGGTAGCCCTGGGCGGCGGCGACGCGGGCGCGGTGGGCGATCAGGGCGCGGTAGATGCCCCGGCCCCGCCAGGCCGCGACCGTGCCGCCGCCCCACAGCCCGGCGAACCGGGTGCCCGGCACCAGCTCCATGCGGGCGGCGGCGACGGGTTCGCCGTCGGCGAGGGCGGCCACGGCGACGACCGTGCCGGGGTCGGCGGCCAGACGGGCGAGCAACTGGTGCCGCAGACCGCCGCCGTCGGTCCCGAAGACCCTCTCGTGCACGTCCACGACGAGGTCGACGCCGGCCGGATCGCCGGCCTCGACGAAGCGGACGCCGGCCGGCGGTGCGGTGTCCAGCGGCAGCCCGGCCACCTCGGCCACCATGAGCGTCTCGGCGGGTTCGGCCCGGAATCCGGCGGCGAGCAGCCGGTCGCCGAGATCGGCCGGCTCGTCATGGCCGTAGAGCTTCCACTCGAAGTCCAGGCCCAGGCCGCCGAAGTAGGCGATCTGCTCGCGGACGGTCCGGTCCACGTCCGCCGCGCCCAGGCCGGACCAGAGCACGCCGTTCCAGCCGTGCGCGTCCGCGACCTGGCGCACCACCCCGTCGGCCCGCTCGATCCGGGCCCCGGGTCCGTCGGGCCGGGCACCCTCGCGCAGGTCCCGGTCGTACACAGCGAGCACTGAGGCATGATCCATGTCCTCACTTCAGCACGCCGACCGGGCAGACACAAAGGATTTACCGGGCAGACCGGAAGATGTGGCAGGAAGTCAGCGGCCGTCCGGCCGTACCGCCGCCAGGTAGGCGGTGAGGCGGTCGCGGTTGCGGGCCAGGCAGTCGATGCGGGCCTGGATGCGGTCGATGTGCCCCTGGAGCAGGGCGGCCGTCTCCGCCGGCACGTCCTCGGGAGCCGGCACGAGGTGATCCGGACCGCAGAGGTACGGCAGGATCACGCGGATCATCCCGGTGGTCAGACCGGAGTCCAGCAGGCCGCGGATCTGCCCCACGCGCGCGACCGCCGACTCGGGATAGCTGCGGTAGCCGTTGCCGGTGCGCTCCGGGTGGAGCAGCTGCTGTTCCTCGTAGTACCGCAGCAGCCGGGTGGGGACGCCCGTACGCCGGGACAGCTCACCGATCCGCATGCCGGCCTCCCGGAACCGCGCTTGACCTTCACACTGATGTGAGGCTTCGACCATGGTCGCATGACCCTGTCCTCCCAGGTCAAGGGCGGCGGCCTGCCGTGGTCGGGGCTGCTCGCCCTGTCCTGCGCCGCGTTCACCGCCGTACTGACCGAACTCCTCCCGGCGGGCCTGCTGCCCGCGATGGCTCCCCCGCTGGGGGTGGCCGAGTCCCGGATCGGTTTCCTCGTCACCGCGTACGCCGCCGCCTCGTTCGTGGCCGCGATCCCGCTGACCGCGGCCCTGCGGGGCCTTCCCCGGCGGCCGGTGCTCTGCGGCACGCTGCTGGGGTTCGCCGTCAGCGACGCCCTGGTCGCGCTGTCGTCGTCGTACCCGCTCACCGTCGCGGCCCGGCTGCTGGCCGGGGCGATGGGCGGCACGCTGTGGGCCATGCTCGCCGGGTACGCGGCCCGGATGGCGCCGGCCGAGCGGCGCGGCCGGGCCATCGCGGTGGTGCTGGCCGGGATCACACTGGCCCTGGCGCTGGGCGTGCCCGCCGGTACCGCGCTGGCCGGAGCGCTGGGCTGGCGGTCCGCGTTCGGCACGCTCGCCGTGCTCGCCGTGCTGCTCGTGGGCTGGGTACGGCTGCGGGTGCCGGGCTTCCCGGGTGAACCGCCGCACGCGCGCGTGCCCCTGGTCCGGGTCGCCGTACGCCCCGGGATCCGCCCGGTGCTGTCCGTGACGCTGTTCCTGCTGCTGGGGCACCAGGTGATGTACACGTACCTCGCCCCGTTCGCCGCGCACGCGGGGTACGGCCGTACGGGCGTGCTGCTCGCGGTGTTCGGGTCCGCCACGGTGGCCGGCATCTGGCTCACCGGCGTGCTGGTCGACCGCGTGCCACGCCCGGCCCTGCTCACGGCGCTCGCGCTGGTCGCCGCCGTACTGCCGGCGCTGGGCCTGGGCGCCCGGCTGCCCGGGCTGCTGGTCGGCGCGGTGGCGCTGTGGGGTGTGGCCTTCGGCGGGGCGCCCACGCTGATCCAGACCGCGCTGGTCGACGCGTCCGGGCCGGCCGACGCCGATGTGGCGACCTCGTTGCAGACCACGGTGTACAACGCGGGCATCGCCGCCGGTTCGCTCACCGGCGGTCTGGCGCTGGACGCCGCGGGCGCCGGGGCGCTGCCCTGGACCGCGCTGCCGCCGGTCCTGCTGGCGCTCGCGACGGTCGCGGCCGGGCGCCGCCGCGCCTTCCCGGCACGGCGACCGGCTGTTGCCATCGGGGCAAACGCGCTGGCCGGGTCGGCCGCGGTGGCCGTCGCCTGCCCTGCCGGAGATCATGCCGTGAGGAGGCGGGCCGATGGTACGGGACAGTGAGCTGCGATATCTGCGCCGCTGTGTGGAGCTGGCGACGGAGGCGCTGGACGCCGGTGACGAACCCTTCGGGTCGGTGCTCGTGGCCGGGGACGGGACGGTGCTGGCGGAGGACCGCAACCGGGTGGCGGGCGGGGACCGCACCCGGCATCCCGAGTTCGAGCTGGCCCGCTGGTCGGCCGCGCACCTGACGCCCGAGGAGCGTGCCGCGGCGACCGTCTACACCTCCGGCGAGCACTGCCCGATGTGCGCGGCGGCGCACGCCTGGGTGGGGCTCGGCCGGATCGTGTACATCGTCTCCTCCGCCCAGCTCTCCGCCCTGCTGGCCGAGTTGGGCGTGCCCGCGCCTCCGGTGCGCACGCTGCCCGTGCGGGACGTGGCGCCGAACGTGGCCGTGGAGGGGCCGGTGCCGGAACTGGTGGAGGAGGTACGGCAGTTGCACCGCCTCCACCGCGCCGGGCGCTCCGAAGGCGCCTGAGACTCAGCCGAGTTCGAGGGTGGTGACGCCGAACACCCGCTCCCGGGCGTACGCGCGCACCGGTCCCGTGTACATGCGGGCGGTCTCGAACGAGGGGCGCAGGCCCGCCGCTTCGGCGAGGGCGACGCCGGCCGTGTTCGGCTCGGGGACGTCGATCGCCACCTCGCTGCCGGCCGCCTCGGCGGTGAGGGCGGCGAACAGGGCGCGGGCGTCGTCGGCGGTGTCCGCGAAGAGGGGGCCGATGCGCAGGGTGTCGTGGCCGGGGCGGAGCACGCCGTAGCCGGTCGGGCGGCCGTCCTCCTCGCGGACGACGGCACGGTGGCCGGGCGTGCGGAGCCACTCGGCGAGGAAGCGGGGGCGGTCGGCGGGGTGGCAGGCGCTGTCGTAGGCGGTCAGCGCGGCCAGGTCGGCGGGCCCGGCCGGGCGGACGCCGGTGGGCGTGCCGCCGTCGGCGGCGGTGCCGGTGAAGCGGATGGTGCGGTGGGCGGAACGGAAGCCGGACTGGCGGTAGTTGCCCTGCTGGGCGACGACCCCGTCCAGGCCGACGGTCCGGTTCCCGGCGTGGGCCAGCGCGGTCTTCCACGTGGTGAGCCCGTGTCCCTGGCCGCGCAGGTCGGGGCGGACCAGGTAGCAGCCGAGGAAGGCGTAGTCGGGGCCGTGGTTGACGACGGAGATGGCCGACACCGGCTCCCCGTCGATCCGGCCGAGGAAGAACCCCTCGGGGTCCTGCGCGAAGAACGCGGGCCCGTCGGACAGCCCGGGATTCCAGCCCTCCGCGGCCGCCCACCCGCTGATCACCGGCCAGTCGTCGAGGGTGGCCCGGGTGACGACGAGGTCGTGGGGGATCGCAGAGGTCATCGATGCGCTCCGTTTCGGTCGGGTGGGGCTGTCGGTACGCCACGGCCGTCCGCCGGCCGCCCGCAGCATCCTTCCGAATCGAGGGAGGCCACGCCATGGGGAGATCGGACGATACGGCTGGATTCCACCTACGGGACCGGGGAGTTGGCGGGCGTTTGGATTTCGATGCAGGATGCCGACCACCAGGGCCCCGAGGGCGCCGATCGACTTCGCGGTGCCGTCGGCCGCTCCGCGGGGTCGTACGGCTTCGAGTGGGGGGCGCGGGGCCGCGTCCGACGTCTGCCGTGTCCCTCACCGCACCCCGCGCGGCAGCGCACGGCCCCGCCGGGCCGGGGTCCGGCGGGGCCGTGTGAGGGGTGGGTCAGTGGGGGCGGCCGGGGCGGAAGCGGCGGTACAGGATCGCGCCCGTGAGGAGGAGCGCGGCGCTGCCGGCGACGGCCGGGGCCGTCATGTCCGCTCCCGTGTGGGCCAGCGTGGAGGTGGCCGGGTGCGGAGCGGGGTGCGACCGGACGGGGGCCGGCGGCTTCGGGGCCCGGTGTGTCGGGGCCGGGGTCCGCGGGGGCCGGGTCGGTTCGTCGCCGGGGCCGTTGACCGACTGGTTGCCGATCGCCGGGTTGCCGATGCCGACGACGTCGACGCTGTTCCCGCTGACGTTGACCGGCAGGTCGACGGGGAGCTGGATGCCGTTGCCCGACAGCACCCCGGGCGAGCCCTCGGTGGCGCCGTGGGCGGACGCCCCGCCGGACGTGGCCGACGCCCCGTCCTTTCCCGTGCCGCCGCTCTTCCCCCCGCCGGTGTTCGCGCACGCGTTGCCCGCGGCCGGATTGAGCAGCCCCACGACGTCCACCGTGTTGCCGCAGACGTTCACCGGCACGTGCACCGGCAGCTGGATGCCGTTGCCGGAGACCACGCCGGGCGAGCCGGCCGCCGAGCCGTGGGCGTCGGACCCGCCCGCCGCGAAGGCGGTGGACACCGGCAGCGCCACGGCCATCGCACCGGACGCGGCGGCGACGGCGATCACACCGTTTCGGGTAGCCCGTCTCATAGGTTCCCTGCCTTCCAGACATCATCGCGAGTACTCACCCGCACCACCTAAAACGGAGTCCAGCCAATCGGAGTTATGGCCGATCGGCCTTTCACCCCATCGAGCGGCACGGTTATCGAACTGCACGCAAAGCCGCTGAAAGATCGCCGACGGGCACGGAGGGCGGGCACAATACACCGCCGGCAGCCGCCCCGCTCGCCCGGAGGCGGGCCGTCCGGGGCCCGCTTAACCTGATCCGAGGGCGCCGACCCCGGTCCGCGGCGGGCGCCCCGGGAGGCGAACGATGCTGGCCAAGCTGTCCACACGGCCCGCCGTCCGGCGCTGCGCGGGTGCCTCGGCCCTCGCCCTCGCGCTGTTCGGAGCCGGGCTGCCCGCGGCTGCCGCCGACCAGCCGCAGCCCGACCTGTCCCGGTTCTACCGGCAGAAGCTCACCTGGGCCCCCTGCCGGGGGACGGCCATGCCGAAGGACCTCCAGTGCGCGAAGGTCACCGTCCCGCTCGACTACGCGCGACCGGGCGCCGGCACGCTCGACGTGGCGCTGGCCCGCTACCGCGCCAGCGGGACGTCCCAGGGCTCGCTGCTGCTGAACTTCGGCGGTCCGGGCGCCGCCGGCATCCCCTCTCTGGCCGCCGAGGGCAAGCAGTTCATGGACCTGACCAAGGGCTACGACCTGGTCACCTTCGATCCGCGCGGGGTCGGCCGGTCCTCCCCCGTCAGCTGCGGCGACGGGAGCGACGAGGCCTCGGCCGTGACCGAGAAGGACACCGACATCAGCCGTCCGCGGACGCTGCTCAACCGGTTGCGGCAGGCCGCCGACCAGTGCGCCCGGTCCTCCGGCCCGGTGCTGGCGCACATCGGCACCGTGAACGCCTCCCGCGACCTGGACGTCATCCGCCAGGCGCTCGGCGACGGCCGGCTCAACTACCTCGGCTTCTCGTACGGCAGCCGGCTCGGCGCGGTGTACGCGGCGCAGTTCCCCGGCAAGGTCGGCCGGGTCGTCCTGGACGGCGTGGACACGCTGACCGAGTCGCTGGCCGAGCAGGGGGTGGCGGGGGCCGAGGGGCAGCAGACGGCGCTGGACGACTTCCTGGACTGGTGTACGACGGACCTCGGCTGTCCGTTCGGGCGGGACCGGCGCAGGGCCGGGGACCAGGTGATCCGGCTGGTGCGCTCGCTCGACGAGAACCCGGTGCCCACGGACTTCGGCGGATCGTTCTCCGGCCAGGACCTGGTGGGCGCCATCGGGCAGGCCCTGTACAGCAGGGACCTGTGGCCCTCGCTGGAACGGGCGCTGGCCTCGCTGGTCGACGACGGTGACACCCGGGGCGTCCTGGCCTTCACCACGGGCGGCATCGGGCTGCCGTCCCACGAGCGGCACCGGACGGACGGCGGGCTGACCGACGCCCAGGACGTCCCGGCGGACAACCTGCCGGCGGCGCTGATGGCGATCAACTGCGCGGACGACCCCGACCGGCCCACCGCGGCACGGCTCACCGAGGACCTGAAGGACCTGCGGGCCGCCTACGACCAGGCCTCGCCGGTCTTCGGCCGCTACCGGCTCACCCAACTGCTGCTGTACTACGGCCGGCCCCGGGGCACCGACTTCATCCGCGACCGGGTGAAGGACGTCCGCTCGGCGAAGATGCTGCTCGTCGGCACGCGCGGCGATCCGGCGACGCCGTACCGGTGGGCCGTGGAGACGGCGGACCGGCTCGGCCCGTCGGCGGTGGTGCTCGACAACAAGGGCGAGGGCCACACCGGGTACTCGTCCTCCCTGTGTGTGCACCGCAAGGTCAACGACTTCCTGCTGTACGGCTCGCTGCCCGCGAGCGGCAGTTCCTGCCCGGCCGACGCGAGCCGCCAGAGTGCCGCCTCGGACAGCACCGGCTGAGGGCCGCACACCGCCGGCCGCCGGTCCCGCCCGCGCCGGCCCGCACCGGATGTGGCGCATCCGGGTGAATGCCGCGTACCGGGGCAACCTCCCGGCCGCGCCGGCCGTCCCACTCGACAAGGCGTGCCCAGGCCGCCGTATCCCCCATCCCGTACGTGACCGCGACAGGGAGCCCGTCATGCGCATGCGCGCCGTCATCGCCGTATCCGCCGCCTCGGCCGCCGTGGCGGCCCTGCTGCTGACCGCCCCGCAGAGCCAGGCCGCCCCCGGCCGGGACCGGCCCGCCCGCTGTGCCGAGAAGGCGCTGACGATCCGGGCGAAGGCCGTGACCGGCCACCCGACCGTGCTGCGCACCAGCGTCACCAACAGCGGCACGCGCGCGTGTGCCGTCGACCGGGTGCCCACGGTGACCTTCGGGGACCTGGACGGGATCGCGTTGCCGTTGCCGGAGGGCGGCGCGGGCAGCTACCGGCTCGCGGCGGGCGGCACGGCCTACGCCGACGTGCGGACCATCGCCGACCCGGCGGACCCGGAGGCCCGCCGGGTGGTGGGGGTGGGGGTGGCGGCATCGGCCGCGCACTGGGGCCGCTCCTTCACCGCGGGGCGGCTCGGCACCGGGCGCCGGGTGCTCGTCTGGGAGCCGGTGACCACCTGGTGGCAGCCGTCGGCACAGGCCGCGGACCGCGCCATCGGGCTCGGCTGACCGCTCAGTCGAGCACCAGCTCCGGCGAGTAGAGGTCCAGCCACTGCGCGAGGTCCAGGGTGCGTTCCAGGCCGCGCCGGGCCGCCTGGGTGGAGACCGGCGCCTCGCGTTCGGCGGCCTGGCGGACCCGGTCCCGGTCGACGAGGTCGAAGACGGGGTGGGAGGGCCGGGCGAGCAGCTCCTTGGTCTGCTCCTGGAGGGCGCGGGCGTACCGGGGGTCCTGCGTGGACGGGTACGGGCTCTTGACGCGCTCGTACACCGAGCGCGGCAGGACGTCCGCCGCCGCCTCCCGCAGCAGGCTCTTCTCCCGGCCGTCGAAGGACTTCAGGGCCCAGGGCGCGTTGTAGACGTACTCGACCAGCCGGTGGTCGCAGAACGGCACCCGGACCTCCAGCCCGACGGCCATGCTCATGCGGTCCTTGCGGTCGAGCAGCATGCGCACGAAGCGGGTCAGGTGCAGGTGGCTGATCTGCCGCATCCGGTACTCGAAGTCGCTCTCGCCGTCCAGCCGGTCGATGCCGGCGACGGCGGTGCGGTAGCCGTCGGCGACATAGCTCTCCAGGTCCAGGGACTTGGCGAGGTCGGCACGGATCACGTCGGCGTCCTCGCCGAAGTGGCGGCCCATGGTCGTCAGCCACGGGAAGGTGTCGGCGCGGCGCGCCTCCTCGTCGAAGAACTGGAGGTACCCGCCGAAGACCTCGTCGGCGGACTCGCCGGACAGGGCCACCGTGGACTTCTCCCGGATGGCACGGAAGAGCAGCAGCAGGGAGCTGTCCATGTCGCCGAGGCCGGACGGCAGGTCGCGGGCCCGGATGACCTGGGCGCGGACGGCGGGGTCGGCGAGGGCGTCGGCTTCGAGCACGATGTCCTGGTGGTCGGTGCCGGCGAGCCGGGCCACGTCGTGCACGAAGGGCGTGTCGGGGGTGCCGCGCAGTTCGTCGGCGACGAAGTTGTCGGCCTGGCCGACGAAGTCGACGGCGAAGCTGCGCACCTTCTCGCCCTGCGCGGCGAGTTGCCGGGCGGCCAGCGCGGTCATGGCGGAGGAGTCGAGCCCGCCGGAGAGCAGGGTGCAGCGCGGCACGTCGGCGACCAGCTGGCGGCGCACGATGTCGTCGAGGAGCGAGCGCACGGTGGCGATGGTGGTGTCGCGGTCGTCGGTGTGCGGGCGGGTCTCCAGGCGCCAGTACACGCGGGTGGACAGGCCGGAGCGGTCGACGGTGACGACCGTGCCGGGCTCGACCTCGCGCATGCCGTCCCAGAAGGCGTGTCCCGGCGTCTTGACCATGACGAACAGCTCGCGCAGGCCGTCCAGCGTGACGCGGGGCCGGACCAGCGGGTTGGCGAGGATCGCCTTGGGTTCGGAGCCGAAGAGGACGCCGTCGGCGGTGGGCTGGTAGTAGAACGGCTTGATGCCCATGCGGTCGCGGATCATGACCAGCTTGTCGTGGCGGCCGTCCCACACGGCGAACGCGTACATGCCGTTGAGCCGTTCGGCGACGGCGTCGCCCCACTCCAGGTAGCCGTGCAGCACGACCTCGGTGTCGGAGTCGGTGGTGAACCGGTGGCCGCGGTCGGTGAGTTCCCGGCGCAGCTCGGTGAAGTTGTAGGTCTCCCCGGAGTAGACGAGGGCGACGGTGCCCTCGGGGGTCGGCAGGGACATCGGCTGACGGCCGCCCGGCAGGTCGATGATGGCGAGCCGGCGGTGTCCCAGGGCGGCGGGGCCCTCGGTCCAGGTGCCGCGGTCGTCCGGGCCGCGGCAGGCCATCGTCTCGGTCATCGCATGCAAAGTGGCGGACTCGGCCGCGAGGTCGCGGTCGAAGGAGACCCATCCGGTGATGCCGCACATGCGCTACCTCCTGCCTCCGGCTGCCCGTCGGTCCCGCGTTCACCTGCGCTTTCACGGTCGCGGGGGGAATCGACCGGCAAACCAGTTGTATCGAGCACCTATATGACGAGCGTCCGTCAGGCGGTCCGCCGAGTCAACGCAGACGTAACACGGCGCGGACGTCCGCCCCACGGTTTCAGCCGCGTTTCAGCCGCGTTTTGCCTCAGCAAAATCCATGGACAGGCCTGCCACCGGGCATGGGACGACACGAACCGGCCACAGGCAAAAACTTCCTCAAGCAGCCCGAGCGGTACGCCCCGCTACGGCTTCGCGGTCAGAAACAAGTCCATCACCCCGATCAGTTCGGCCGGCTGCTCCACCGGCGGTCCGTGACCCGCGTCCAGGACGCGGACGACCGCGTCGAGGCAGGCTCGGCCGGCCGGAGCATCCGCCGCACCGGCAGCCGGACGTCGTGGTGGCCGTGCACCGTCAGGTTCGGTACGGCGGCCTCCCCCGCCCGGCCCGGGACGCCGAAGGCCCGCATCGCGCCGTAGAGCGCCAGGACGACCTCGCGCGGGGTGGCGGTGGAGGCGCGGGGACGCGCGCCCGGATCTCCTCGCGCGGGCGACCCGGCGCACAGGGGCGTCGATGGCGGCGGCCACGAACAGCCGGAACGGCACCAGGGCGGGGGCCGCCCCATGGGCAGGCCCCGGCCGCTGCGGTAGGTCATCCGGCCGAGGGAGTCGACCAGCACCATCCGCTCCAGCCGCGCGGGGTGCGCGGAGTGCGCGGAGTGCGTGGGGGCCACGGTCCGCGGGACCATCCCGCCCGTCGAGTGGGCGACCGGCGCGCACCGATCCGCGCCGAGGTGATCGCGGAGCGCCATGACGACCCGTGCCGGTTCGGTGACGGTCCGCGCCCCCGCGCCCGCGCTCTCGCCGTGTCCGCGCAGTCCAGCCGACCGCTCGGCGCCGTGCGGAGAAGTGCGTCATCCGGTGGCCCCAGCGGTGCCGGTTCGCGGTCCGGCCGTGCACGAAGACCACGGGCACCTCCGCCGCGCCGCGCGGGCCCTCGTCGTCGTACGCCGGCGGCGGTCCGTCGACGTCGCGGTGCGGCGCGAG
Source organism: Streptomyces corchorusii (assembly GCF_001514055.1). Lineage (NCBI taxonomy): Bacteria > Bacillati > Actinomycetota > Actinomycetes > Kitasatosporales > Streptomycetaceae > Streptomyces > Streptomyces corchorusii. Next base: position 63,457 of record NZ_KQ948359.1, read on the forward strand.
GGCGTCCCGGGCGCGACACGGTCCGGTTACTGGCGAGTACGGCCACCGGCCGCCGGGCCGCGTCACCGCCGCCGAGGCCCGGATTACCCCGAATGCCGTAATGGTGAATCCGCCCTATCGTCGTGTCATGGAGCACGCACTGAGTCCCGTGACCCTTGCCGAACTGCGGCGCCCGCGCCCCTATCCGGCAGTCTCCGTACTGACCCCGACGCACCGTCGGGAACGCGGAAGCGGCCAGGATCCGGTCCGGCTGCGCAACGCGCTGACCGAGGCGCGCAGGCGCCTGGAGTCCGACCCCGCCGTCACCCGTGAACGGCGCGCCGACGTGGTGGCACAGCTCGACCGCGCCCTCGCGGAGGTCGACCTGACGCATGCCGAGGACGGTCTGGTGATCTTCGCCGCGCCGGGTGAGCACCAGGTCTGGTCCCTGGCCCGGACCGTCCCCGAGCGCGTGGTGCTGTCCGACACCTTCCTCACCCGCAACCTGGTCGCCGCACACACCGCCGAGCGGCCCTACTGGGTGCTGTCCGTCTCCGCGGACCGCGTCACCCTGTGGAGCGGCGGCCCGGACCGGGTCGTGGAGGCCCACGGGGGCGGCTTCCCGCTGGAGCGCAGACGGGAGAACTTCGACGCGGAGCGCCAGATGCGGATCGGCGATCTGCCGAGCACCTTCCGCGACGAGGGCACCCGCCAGTTCCTGCGCGAGGCGGACACCGCCATGAGCACGGTCCTGCGCGAACAGCCCCGGCCGCTCTACGTCATGGGCGAGCAGGCGGCGCTCTCGCTGCTGGACGAGGTCGGCAGCGTCGCCAAGTCCGCCGTGCACGTCCCGCACGGCGGCCTCGGGCACGCCGGCCCCGACGCGGTCTGGCAGGCGCTGCGCCCGGTACTGGCGGAGGAGTCCCGCAAGGACACCACGGCCGTGGTCGAGGAGCTGACCTCGGCGCGCGGTCACCGCACGTACGCGGCCGGGCTGGACGAGCTGTGGCAGAGCGCCCGGGAGGGCCGGGTCCGGCTGCTGGCCGTGGAGGAGGACTTCCGGGCCACCGTCCGCGATGTCGGCGAGCACCTGGTGCCGGCCGAACCCGGCGACCTCGACGCCCGCGACGACATCGTGGACGAGATCGTCGAGCAGTGCCTGGAGACGGGCGCCGAGGTGCGCTTCGTGCCCGACGGCGCGCTGGGCGACGCCGACGGCATCGCGGGAGTGCTGCGGTACTGACCCTGCGGGCCCGCCCTCGCGTCGGCGTACGCTACGGCGTGATCGTCGGCGTGAGGGAGCGCACACATGGGTGACCTGCTGGGTGTGGCGGTACTGGGTGCCGGACACATGGGGGCCGATCACATACGACGGCTCGACCAGGTGGTCAGTGGAGCGAGGGTCGCGGCGGTGGCCGACCCCGATGCCGAGCGGGCCGCGTCAGCGGCGGCCGGGCTCGACGGGGTCAGCGTGCACACGGACCCGGTGGCCGCGCTCGACGCGCCCGGTGTGGCGGCCGTCCTGATCGCCTCCCCCGGCCCCGCGCACGAGGAGGCGCTGCTCGCCGCCTTCGCCCGCCGGCTGCCGGTGCTGTGCGAGAAGCCCATGGTGCCGGACTCCGCCGGCGCCCTGCGGATCGTGGAGGCCGAGGCGGCGCTGGGCCGCCGGCTGGCACAGATCGGCTTCATGCGCCGCTACGACGCCCAGTACCGGCGGCTCAAGGCCCTGCTGGACGGGGGCGGCCTGGGCCGGCCGCTGATGCTGCACTGCACGCATCGCAACGTCTCCTCCCCCGTCGGCTTCACCAGCGCCATGCTGATCAACAGCTCGGTCTCGCACGAGATCGACGCGGCCCGCTGGCTGCTCGGGCAGGAGCTGACGGCGGTCACCGTGCTGCGGCCCACGCCGTCCTCGGGCGCGCCCGAGGGCCTGCTCGACCCGCAGTTCGTGCTCTTCGAGACCGAGCGGGGCGCCCTGGTGGACGTGGAGGTCTTCGTGAACAGCGGCTTCGGCTACCAGGTGCGCTGCGAGGCGGTGTGCGAGGCGGGCAGCGCCCGGATCGGCGACGAGCACACCATGGTGGTCACCACCCGGGGCGGCGCCCGGAAAGAGGTGGCGCAGGACTATCTCGTCCGCTTCGCCGACGCCTACGACCGTGAGGTGCAGGCGTGGGTCGACGCGACCCGGCGCGGGGAGGTCACCGGGCCGGACGTGTGGGACGGCTACGCGGCGTCCGCCGTCGCCGAGGCGGGGGTCCGTGCGCTTCGGACGGGAGGCCGGGTGGCCGTCGACCTGGCCCCGCGTCCGGACCTGTACGCCACCGCGAGCCGCTGACGCCGGCGGCGCGGCCGGCCGGTGCCGTCCGGCCAGCTGGCTGGCTGCCTGGCTGGCTGGTTGCCTGGCTGGCTGGTCGCCTGGCTGGCTGGCGAACCGCCGCCGCTGAGGTGTCACCGCCTCACACCCCGCCGAACAACGCGCTCAGCCCCCGCTCCACCACGTCGGCCACGTCCTCCTGCCCGCCGGCCACCACCTCGTACGTGCGCACCAGGAAGCGCCGCAGCGACGACGCCGGGAACAGCAGCAGGGCCATGCCGTGCGGCGAGTGGAACTCCACGACCGTCCGGGTACGGCCGTACGGCCATATCTGCACGTCCCCGTGGCCGGCTGGGGCCCGCAGCCCCTGGTCGAGCAGGGCGCGCGCGAAGGTCCAGGTGACCTCCTCACCGTGCAGCGCGGCCTCGGCCGGGAAGTCCACGAACACGGCGAGGGGGTCGGCGGCGGTGTAACGAAGAGTGGCGGGCACCGGGACCTCCTGGTCCTGGGCGGTGACGAGCCGGGCCTCGGCGAGCTGTTCGACGGTGATGTCCATGCTCTTAAGGAGTCGGCTCGGCCCTGTCACATGCCGCCAATTCCAGTCAGACTTCGTCAGGTACCGGCCGCTCCGCTCCGTCACCGAACACACAAACGTCGAACATGCGCTTGAACATCGGGGCCGGGCGGCACGAGCTGGCTCAACTCGCGTATCAGTTCTACGACTTGGCCACCTCGGCGGGTACGCCATTCGTACCTGCGGATCCCTCCGGGAAGACTCTGGCATATGCCAAAAGCACCACCGTATCGTGTGTTGCCAAATCCCTTACAGGGCGTCGCGGGCTGTGCGACAGTCGTAGCGGTCCCCCGTCGTCCCCGCCGTACCGTCCCGCATCGGAGTGCGTCATGCCGTCCCCAGTCTCCGCGGACCGCCCAGCCGCCCAGCCGCCCGGTCGCGGCTCGGTCGAGGCGCTGATCACGCAGGCGCGGCGACTCAAGGGCGACGTGGACGCCGTACGGCGGGACACCCGGAGCGACGGCGCGGACCCCGAGGAGCGCTGGCAGCGGGCCCTGTACCACCTCGCCCTGCACCAACTCGACGATCTGGACGCCCACTTGGCCCAGCTGCGGGACGGCCCGCGGCCCGCCCCGGCCGAGCCCGCGGCGCCGCCCGCGGGAGCGCCCGCGCCGGCCGCCGTCCCGAGCGGCTCGCTGCTCAGCCGCGTCGGCAGCGCCGAGTGGGATCTGCTGACGGACGAGGCCACCTGGTCCGGCGAGCTGTACCAGATCCTCGGCCTCGACCCCGACCGTCCGGCGCTCACCCTGGATGAGCTGCCCAGCCTGGTCCTGGACGAGGACCGGCCGAAACTCACCGCGATGGTCACGGACTGCCTGGTCGACGCCAAGCCGATCGACGGCGAGTTCCGTGTCGTACGGCCCGACGCCTCCGTGCGGACCGTGCACATGATGGGCGAACCGGTGCTCGGCGCCGACGGCGGCACGACCTCCATGTGGGCCGTGCTGCGCGACGTCAGCGAACTGCGCCGCAGCCAGCGGACGGTGCGCGAGACCCGTGACTCGCTGCACCTCCACCGCCGGCAGCAGCAGACCGAGCACCGGATCGCGGTCGAGTTGCAGGAAGCCGTGCTGCCGCCCTGGCGCGGCTCCCTGCGGCTCCCGCGCCAGGGGCCGGGCGCGCTGGACCTGGCGGCCCACCGTCTCCCGGCCGCGACCCCCACGCTGCTCGGCGGCGACTGGTACGACGCCCTGGAACTACCCGACGGCCAGACCCTGCTCAGCGTCGGCGACCTCACCGGACAGGGCGTGGCCGTCGCCTCCGGCGTGGCCACACTGCTCGGCGCCGTACGCGGGATGGCGATGGCCGGCACGGAGCCCGGCCAACTGCTCACCCTGCTCAACCAGTTACTCGACACCACCGTGCAGCCCGCCCTCGGCAGCGCCGTCTGCTGCCGCTACCGGCCCGAGACCCGCACCCTGGTGTGGGCGCAGGCAGGACACCCCGCCCCGCTGCTGTACCGCGACGGGACGGGGCGCGTGCTGAACACACCGGACGGCGTCCTGCTCGGCGCCTCCTCGGGCGCCGTCTACGGACAGTCCGTCGTCACCCTGCGACCGGGCGACCTGCTCCTCCTGCACACCGACGGGCTGCTGTCGGGCCGCAGCGGGACGGCGGCTGCGGACCGGCTGCTCGGCCTCGCCCCACGGTTCGGCGCGGCGCGCACCGCGCAGGACTGTGTGCGAACGGTCGTCGAGGAGTTCGGCGGAGCCGGGCGCGAGGACGACGCGTGCGTGCTCGTCGTCAAGGTCACGACCTGACGGTCACCACATGACCGGCCCTCCGGCCGGGCAGCGCACAGGCCCCTACGCCTGAGCGCTGTTGCCGTCCCCCTTGCTCCTCGGCTTGGGCAGGGCGAGCCTGATCTCCTCCCGCAGTTCGTGGATCTTCGGGTAGCCGGCGTACTCCGCGGTCAGCCGGTACATCTGCCGCAGCCGGTCCCAGGTGCGCCGGGAGGAGTTCGAACCCATCGACATCAGGGCCAGCCGGGCGTAGCGGTCGGCCTGTTCGGGGTCGTCGGCGATGAAGCAGGCCGACGCCATGGACAGATGGTCGAAGATCTTCGACCGCTCCCGCCCGTCGACGCGGAGGGCGAGGGCCTTCTGCGCGTAGTGCTGGGCGGACGCGGCCGCGCCCGGGTCGAACTCCGCCAGCGTGCGGTACGCGAGCGCCTGCATGCCGTACAGATCCTCGTCCTTGAAGGTCTGCATCCAGTCCGGCGGTTCCACGTCCTGCCGGTCGGCGACGAAGAGGTCCTCCGCCCGCCCGAGCGTGCGGCGCATCGCCTGGCCCTTGCCCATCGACGCCTGCGCCCAGGCTTCGATGGTGTGGAACATCGCCTTCGTCCGTGGTTGCAGGCGGTCCCCGGCGCCGGACTGGGCGAGCTTCATCAGGTCCAGCGCGTCGTCCGGCCGGCCGAGGTGCACCATCTGCCGGGCCGCCCGCGACAGCGCCTCGCCCGCGCGCGGCCGGTCACCTCCCTCTCTGGCGGCGTGGGCGGCGATGACGAAGTACTTCTGCGCCGTGGGCTCCAGGCCGACGTCGTGCGACATCCAGCCCGCGAGGACGGCGAGGTTGGCCGCGACGCCCCACAGGCGCCGCTGGAGGTGGGGGGGATGGTGGTAGGCGAGCATGCCGCCCACCTCGTTGAGCTGGCCCACGACCGCCTTGCGCTGCAACCCGCCGCCGCGGGCCGCGTCCCAGGCGCGGAACACCTCGACCGAGCGCTCCAGCTCCTCGACCTCCTGGGACCCGATGGGGGCGGCCTCGTAGCGGTCGAACCCGGCGGGGTCGGCGTGCAGGGGGTCGTCGAGGACAGGGGCGTCGGCCTTCAGGGCCGGGTCGGTGTGCAGCCAGTCGTGCATGGCGCTGCTGAGTGTGGATCCCGCGGCGAGCGCGGCACCCGCGCCCACCAAGCCGCGTCGGTTGAGCATGAGGTCCATTCCCGTGAATTCGGTGAGGACCGCGGCGGTCCGTTCGGGCGCCCACGGCACACCGCCGGGATGCTCCTCGATCCCGTCGCTCTGCCGTTTCCCCGTACGCCCGTGCCGCACCAGACCTAGGTCCTCGATGGTCACGACACGGCCGAGACGCTCGGTGAACAGGGCCGCCAGCACCCGCGGCACCGGATCGCGCGGGATCTCTCCCTTGTCGATCCACCGCCGCACCCGGGAGGTGTCGGTCGCCAGCTGGGGGTGGCCCATGGCCGCCGCCTGCCGGTTGACCAGCCTCGCGAGTTCGCCCTTCGACCAGCCGGCCAGGCCGAACAGGTCCGCAAGGCGGGTGTTGGGTTGTCCGCTCACATCAAGCCCCCAGGTACTCGGCTGAGTTGACAGTAGCCGGGTGCACGTTGCCGGGCGACTATTCGCCAGGGTTCGCCAGGGTCCGCCAGATGGTGTGCCACCGGCGATCGGGTGTCAGGTAGGAACGCGCCACCCCGACCCGGTCGCCACCCGCATATGACGGCCGTATACGGCGGACACGACGGATACGACGGATACGACAGCCGTACACGGAGGATCACGGCGGGCGGTGACGGGCACATTCCCCAGGGTGTACCCAGACGGCCGGGCCGGGTGGGCGCACGCTCCCGGAACCACGCTCACGGGGCACGCGACGTGAGCATGAGTTCGGGACGCGGACGTACAGGCAGGCACCGCAGGCACACGAAGGGATCTGTTTCTCCCATGTACGCAGCATCGTCCTCCGTGTCCGCCCCGCCCCGGCCGCTGCGCCCCCGCCCGGCGGGCGGCGGGCCCTATCTCGACCCGGCGCCGCGTCCGGGCGGTCCCGTGCCGGTCGCGGGCCGCACCCGGCGGGTCCCGGGCCAGCCCGGCACCCAACCGCTCAGCGGGAGGCTGGACTTGTCCGGCCCCCAGGGCGCGCAGCTGCGCACCGCGCTCGCCTCGGTGCACCGGATCTGCCCGGAGTTCGCCCCGGTGCAGGTCCTGCGGCGCAGCGGACGATCCGTCCTCCTCGTCGGGACGACAGGGCGCAGCACGGCCGTCGCGAAGTGTCTCCTGGACCACTCACCTGCCTGGGCGGAGCGGAGCCGGCAGGAAATAGCCGCATACCGCTCGTTCGTCCGGCACCGGCCGCCGGTCCGGGTGCCGAGGCTGATCGCGGCGGACCCGGACAACTGCACGCTGGTGATCGAGCGGATGCCGGGCCGGACGGCGGCGTTCCAGCGGCATCCGATGGAGGCCCCGCCGCGCGCGGACATCAGGGCCGCGCTCGGCGCGATCTGCCGGCTGAACGCCTGGCGGCCCCCGGCGGGCACCTTCGACGTGCCGCTGGACTACGCGGCCCGGATCTCCCGGTTCCACGAGCTGGGCCTGCTCACCGACCGGGACCTCGGCGACCTGCAAAAGCTGCTGCACGGCATCGCCCATGAGGTGGGCCGGCACGGCATGCTCCAGTTCTGCCACGGCGACGCCCTGCTGTCGAACATCCTGTTGTCACCGGCCGGTCCAGTGCTGGTGGACTGGGAGCACGCGGGCTGGTATCTGCCGGGGTACGACCTGGCGACGCTGTGGCTGGTGCTCGGGGACGCGCCGGTGGCCCGGCGGCAGATCAGCCAGATCGCCCAGTCGGCGGGCCCGGCCTCCCGGGACGCCTTCCTGGTGAACCTGATGCTCCTGCTGACCCGGGAGATCCGCAGGTACGAGACGGCCGTGCAGCGTTCGATGCACGACACGGCCCCGGCGGCACCGGCCGTGTCCCATCCCGGTGCCATGCCGTCCGGCGAGGAACAGCGGCTGCTGCTCAGGCGGTTGCACGACGACTGCCAGATGGCCCGCAAGGCCGTCCGCGCGGCGGTCGGCACTCGCTGACGGGGCGACGGCTCCGCGGTGCGTCCTGAGCGGCGGCGCACCGCGGACCTTCTCCGCACCCCCGGACTCCGAGAGCCACTGGTGTATGCCAGTGACGCCCCGCAGGCCCGCGCACCGCCGCCGCGAAACTCGCCGGAAACCCTCCGTGACATGGGAAATCACGGGCCTGAAGGCATCATTGACGGATCGTCGGCAAGCCGGTACCACTGACCCAGCTCGGCGCCGTACGCCCCGCCACGCCCCGCCCGTCACAGGAGGCCGCATTGCGAGGATCCGCCACCGACCCCACGTCCACCGGCCACAGACGTCTGCGGCGGACCGCCGTCCCGCTCGCCTCCGCGGCCCTGCTGCTGCCCCTGCTCGGCGCCGCCCCGGCGCCCACCGCCGCGGATTCCGCCGCCGCGGATTCCACCACGCACCGGTTGCAGCACGCGTTCGCCACCGCGGCGGCCGACTACCACGTGCCGCAGAGCGTTCTGCTGGCCGTCTCCTACCTCCAGTCGCGCTGGGACGCGCACGGCGGCGCGCCGAGCGTGACCGGCGGCTACGGCCCGATGCACCTCACCGACGCCCGGACCGCGCTCGCCACCGCGGAGCACTTCGCCGAGGGAACGGAGGACGCCCGGGGCGACAGCGCTCGTGCCGCGCTGCACCCCGTCGTCGAGGCTCCGGCCGAGTCGGCGGTCCCGGCCCGTCTGAAGACGCTGCCGAGGGCGGCGGAGCTGACCGGCATCCCCGCCGAGGAGCTGCGCACCGACCCCGCGGCGAACGTGGCGGGCGGTGCCGCCCTGCTCGCCGCCACGCAGAAGGAGCTGGGCGAGCCGCTGAGCGCCGACCCGGCCGACTGGTACGGCGCGGTGGCCCGGTTCTCCGGCGCCGACGACACGGCGACCGCCGCCGCGTACGCCGACGACGTGTACGACGTGCTGCGCACCGGCGAGGAGCGCGTCACGGACGACGGCCAGCAGGTGTCCCTGGCCGCCCAGCCGCGGCTGACCCCCGACACCGGCCGACTGGGCCGCACCGGCCTGCGCACGCTGTCCGCGGACGGCACCGAGTGCCCCAAGTCGGTGTCCTGTGTGTCGGTCCCGGCGCCGTACGAGGAGTTCGGGGACAACGACTACGGCAATCACGACCTCGGTGACCGCCCGGCGTCGCAGAGCGTCAAGTACATCGTCATCCATGACACGGAGGGCGCCTGGGACGGGGTCATGAACCTCATCCAGGACCCCACCTATGTGTCCTGGAACTACACGATCCGCTCCACCGACGGTCTGATCGCCCAGCACGTCAAGGGCAAGGACGTGGCCTGGCACGCCGGCAACTGGTACGTCAACGCCAAGTCGATCGGCATCGAGCACGAGGGCTTCCTCGCCTCGCCGGACGCCTGGTACACGGAGGCGATGTACCGGTCCTCGGCGCGGCTGGTGCGGTACCTGGCCCGGACGTATGACGTCCCGCTGGACCGGCAGCACATCCTCGGCCACGACAACGTGCCCGGTCCGACCGCGTCCAGCGTCCCGGGGATGCACACGGACCCCGGCCCCTACTGGGACTGGCAGCACTACTTCCAGCTGCTCGGCCACCCGTTCCGGCCCACGGCCGGCCGGCACGCCAAGGTGCTGACGATCCTGCCGGACTACGCGTCGAACCGGCCCGTGTACACCGGCTGCACCACCAAGGGCGAGCCGTGCGCGGCGCACGGCTCCAGCGAGGTGCGGCTGTACACCGACCATGACGTGACCGCCCCGCTGATCAAGGACATCGGGCTGGGGACGGACCCGACCGACGGGGTGAACGACCTGTCCTCGCGGGTCTCCACCGGCCAGCAGTACGCGGTTGCCGACCGCTGGGGCGACTGGACGGCCATCTGGTACCTGGGGCAGAAGGCATGGTTCCGGAACCCGGTCGGGGACCCGACGGCGGTACCTGCGAAGGGCCTCGTGGTGAGGCCGAGGGACGGCCTGGCGAGCATCCCGGTGTACGGCCGCGCCTACCCGGAGAAGGCGGCCTACCCGGCGGACGTCCCCGCCCAGTCGGTGGTACCCCTGCCCTACACGATCCCGGCCGGGCAGCGGTACGTGGTCGGTGACGAGGTGCCGGGCGAGTACTACTACGCGGTCACCTTCACCCCCGACTCGCACCGGGTCGTGGTGGGCCAGGACCTGTACTACGAGATCCAGTACGGCCACCGGGTCGGGTTCGTCCGGGCGGCGGACGTGACGCTCGAAGGGCGGGCGCACTAGCGAGGGCCGGGGTCTGTCACCCCGGCCCTCGCCCCGCGCCCGTCCCTGCTCTCAGCCCTGCTGGAAAAGCTCCGCCGGGAGCGGCTTCAGCAGGGCGTACAGGTCGTCGGTGATCGGGCGGTCCCAGGCCGCGATGGTGACGAGGACGCCGTCGCTGCGGTCGAACTGGACGCAGGAGATCCGGCTCTCGGAGAGCTTCAGCCGCCGCACGATGAGGAGGTTGTCGCCCTGGAGCACCGGGGTGTCCTCGACGCCGACGACGGTGACCTCCTCGTCGTTCTCCAGCGCCAGCAGCAGCTGTCCCACCTCGAAGGGGATCTCCCCCTCGGCGACGTCACGGGCCGGGGAGCCCTCGGGGAGGTTGCCGATGATCATGGCGGGGCCGCGTCCGCCGAAGAGGTCGTAACGCAGGAAGACGCCCTGGCAGGTGCCGTCGGGGGCGGGCAGCAGGCCCGCGCCGAGGTTGCCCGGCCAGTCGCCCGGGTCCATGGCCAGCACGTCGAAGTCGGGTCCGGCTGGGGTCGCGCTGCGGCGGCGGAGGAACGACATGCGGCCATGGTACGTGCCTGGGCTCCGGTGGGTGACCTGCGGGCGCCCGGGAGATCGGCCAGGCGCTGCCGTGCGGACCGGACCGGCTGCCGGGGGCCGTCGAGCCGAGCCGGGCGGGCCCGGCACGTGCAGCCACCGCCAGGCGGAGGAGCGTGCCGGCCCCGTGACGCCGGGGTGATCAACGGCAGCGGCCAGGGTCTTTCGTTTGGATCAGGCCGGATCAGGGAGCGGGGTCTGGTGCAGTGCATCGCAAGGCGGAGGAGGGCGCCATGGCGGAGCCATGGCAACCGACGACAACGCGGCGAGGCGCGGTGCCAGGGCCCGCGAGCCCGGCATGATCCAAACGAGAGGCCCTAGCGCAGGGGGCAGCTGGTGAGCAGGGTGGCCGGGTCCGCGTCGGCCGGGCGGGCGACGGTGCGGTCGGCGGGCGGGCGGCCGGCTCCGGCGAGCCAGCGTTCCAGGGCCGTGAAGGCGGAGCGGTGGCAGGGCACCATCGGGCGGAGCCGGTCGGGGAAGGCGTCGGCGAGCGAGTCGGTGTGGGTGCCGTCCTCGATGCGGTAGTAGCGCAGCAGGGAGCCGCGGCCGGCCTGGTGGACCATGCGCGCGTAGACGTCGGAGTCCTGGCTGATCGGCAGGAGTACGTCGAGGGTGCCCTGGAGGGTGATCAGGGGCTTGCCGATGCGTCCGGTCAGGGCGATGCGGTCGACGGCCCGGTGGACGTCGGCGGGCCGGTCCGGGTAGGCGTAGTCGGCGTCGCAGGCGGGGGTGCCGGAGGCGCAGTACGGGGTGCCCGCCTCGGTGTCACCGTCGTAGCCGGGGTCGAGCTCCTCCCGGTAGATCCGCTGGGTGAGGTCCCAGTAGACCTGGTGGTGGTACGGCCACAGGAACTCGGAGCCGGCCGGGAAGCCGGCCCGGTGCAGCGCCGCCTCGGCCTCGGCCGCGCCGGGGCCGCCCGCGGCGTAGGCGGGGTAGTGGCGCAGCGCGGCCGGCAGGAAGGTCAGCAGGTTGGGGCCGTCGGTGCGCCAGAGGGTGCCCTCCCAGTCGACTCCGCCGTCGTACAGCTCGGGGTGGTTCTCCAGCTGCCAGCGCACCAGGTAGCCGCCGTTGGACATGCCGGTGGCGAGGGTGCGGGCCGGGGGCCGGTGGTAGCGCTGGGTGACGACGGCGCGGGCGGCGCGGGTGAGCTGGGTGAGGCGGGTGTTCCATTCGGCGATGGCGTCGCCCGGACGGCGGCCGTCGCGGTAGAAGGCCGTGCCGGTGTTGCCCTTGTCGGTGGCGGCGTAGGCGTAGCCGCGGGCGAGCACCCAGTCGGCGATGGCCCGGTCGTTCGCGTACTGCTCGCGGTTGCCGGGGGTGCCGGCGACCACCAGGCCGCCGTTCCAGTGGTCGGGCAGCCGGATGACGAACTGGGAGTCGTGCTGCCAGCCGTGGTTGGTGTTGGTGGTGGAGGTGTCCGGGAAGTAGCCGTCGATCTGGATGCCGGGGACGCCGCTGGGCGTGGGCAGGTCCCTGGGGGTGAGGCCCGCGTAGTCGGCCGGGTCGGTGTGGCCGGTGGCCACGGTCCCGGCGGTGGTCAGCTCGTCCAGGCAGTCGGCCTGCTGGTGGGCGGCGCCGGGGACGTGCAGCCGCGCCTGTGCCGCGCAGTGGGCGTCCGCCGGTCCCGGGCCGACGGGTGCCGCGGTGGCGGGGGTGGCCAGGAGGGAGCAGGCGGCGGCGAGCGAGAGGGCGCCCAGCGCGGTGCGCCGGGCGGCCCGGGTGCGCCGTCCGGCGCGGCCGAGCGGTGGTGTGGGGTGGGGAAGCATGGGGTTCCTCCGACGGGTTGGGGACGCGCTGGAGGCTAGGGGTGGTGTGGAGGTTCCGGACATGTGTGGGGCCGCCATGATGACGGCGCGTTCGACGGCGTCGGGCACCATGGCGACCCTGCGTGGGCGCTGACCGGCTGTCAGGGGCAGCCGGTGTCGGCGACGGTGAAGTAGCCCGGGGGTGACTCCTTCAGGGTGTGGGTGACGAACGTGTTGTAGAGGCCCATGTTCTGCTGGGAGCCCTTGGCGTAGGTGTAGCCGCCGCTGGTGGTGGCCCGTCCCGCCTGTACGTGGGCGTAGTTGCTCGCCGTCCAGCAGGCCGCGGTGCCGCCGCCCGGGTCCGGGTCCGGGCCGCCCGGGGTACTGGTGTCCAGGCCGAAGAACCGGGCGATCCAGCGGCTGGAGCAGATCGAGTCGAGGAAGTACGGGGCCGCGGTGCTCCCGCACTGTTCGCTGCCGGTGCCCGGGTCGACCGGGGTGCCGTGCCCGATGCCCGGGACCCGGTCGACCTCGACGGCGACCGTGCCGTCGGCGGCCAGGTACTGGTCCTGTCGGGTGGCGTCCGGCCCGATCGTCGTCGTGCGCGTGGGCGTCTGGGACAGGCCGTGCAGGGCCGTCCACTGGTCGCGCAGTTCGGTGGCGTTGCGCGGTACGACGGTGGTGTCCTGGTCGCCGTACCAGATGGCCGTGCGCGGCCACGGCCCGCCGTACGACGGGTAGGCGTCCCGCACCCGCTGGGCCCACGCGGCCGGGCTCAGGTCGACGCCGGGGTTCATGCAGGTGTAGGGGCTGTTGTCCTTGGTGCAGTCGTAGGGCAGGCCGGCCACGACCGCGCCCGCCGAGAACACGTCGGGGTAGGCGGCGAGCATGACCGCGGTCATCGCGCCGCCGGCGGACAGGCCGGTGACGTAGACGCGCTGCGGGTCGGCGCCGTAGGCGGTGACGGCGTTGCTCACCATCTGCCGGACCGACAGGGCCTCGCCCTGGCCGCGCCGGTTGTCGCCGGTCTGGAACCAGTTGAAGCACTTGCTGGCGTTGTTGGCGGTGCCGGTCTCGGCGAGCACGAGCAGGAAGCCGTCGCGGTCGGCGAGTTGCGGCAGCCCGGAGTTGTCGGCGTAGACCTGGGCGCTCTGCGTGCAGCCGTGCAGGGCCACGACCACCGGCGGGTGGGCCGGCAGGGTGGCGGGCCGGTACACGTACATGGTGAGGGCGCCCGGGTTGGAGCCGAAGTCGCTCACCCGGGTGAGCGTGACGGCGGCGTGGGCCTGGGGCGCGGGGCCGGCGAGCGCGGTGCCGAGGACGACGGCGAGGACGGCGAGCAGGCGGGGCAGCAGGCGGGCCCGTGGGGGCGCTCCGGGTGCCCGGCTGAACGGGGACAGTGGCATGGCGGCTCCTTCGGTGGACACACGGGTCCCGGCCGCTCCCACGCGGGGCGGACCAGCCGGGAGTGCCGGAACCATAGGTTCGGGTGTGTCCGGGCACCATGGCGCGGCGCACCACAGCGGGAGGACTGCCGGTCGGCACCGGACGGATTGCGCAGCGCGGGGCGGTCTGCTAAGCCGATGTCACCCTGGATCACGCGGCCCGCATCACGCCGCCCGCGTCCCTGAACCGACGGACTCTGCCGGCCTCACTCCTGTGGCGGCGCAGGCGGCACCACCGCGATCGGGCTCGCCGCGTGCAGCAGGACGGCCTGGGTGACCGAGCCCATCATGCGGGCCGGGGCGAGCAGCCGCCGCCGGTGCCGGCCGACGACGACCAGGTCGGCGTCCTTCGAGGCGGCGACGAGGTGGCCGGCCGCGTCGCCCGGCAGCGCCTCGGCGTCGGCGCGGACCTGGGGGTGCCGCTCGCGGTGCGGGGCGAGGAAGCCCTCGGCGAGGGCGCGGGTCTCGTCCGCCACGGCGTCCTGGTCGATCGGGGGCGGCACCAGCTGGCCGGGCGCCGACCAGGTCTGCACCGGCCACGGGTAGGCGGCGATCACCTGGAGCCGGGCGTCGCGCAGGGCGGCCTCGGCGAACGCGAGGGCGAGGACGGACTCGTCGGGGCTGTCGACGTGCAGGCCGACGACGACCCGCGCGCCGGGCTCGGCCGGCCCCTCCCCGTGCACCTCCCGGCCCGGCCGGGGTACGACGACCACCGGGCAGTCGGCGTCCCGGGCGGCGGCGAGGCCGTTGGAGCCGAGGAGCAGACCGGTGAAACCGCCGCGGCCCCGGGAGCCGAGCACCAACAACTGGGCTTCGCTGCCCAGTTCGGGCAGGACGGCACCCGGTACGCCCTCCATGGCGAGGTACTCCACGGCCGGCGGCCCGGCGTGGTCCGCGAGCCGGCCGCGCACCTCGTCGAGCACCGGATCACCCGCCGCCTCGGGCGGCCCGGCGACCAGCACGTCGGTCTGACCCCAGGCGGCGTACTGCCGTACGTGCACCACGCGCAGCGGTGCCGCGCGGCGGCGTGCGGCGTCCAGGGCCCAGTCCAGGGCGCGCAGACTGTCCGCGGAACCGTCGACCGCTGCGATGACCGGCGCAGTGTTCATCCTTGCCCCACCTCCGGAACACGACCTTCCCCTTGCTGGGGCCAGCCTGGCTCAGGCCCGGCCCCGGCAGGGCTCTGCCGGTCGCGTGTCCGGAAATCCGGCCGGAACACCCCCGGTTCAGGTGAGGTCGAACTCGCCCTCGCGCGCGCCGGAGACGAAGGCGCCCCATTCCGCGGGGGTGAAGATCAGGGAAGGGCTCTCCGGCCGGCCGCTGTTCCGCATCGCGATGAAGCCCTCGACAAAGGCGATCTGGACATCGCCCAGGCCGCGGCTGCTGGACTGCCACTCGGCCTTGCTCAGGTCCAGCTCCGGCTTGTCCCAGCCCGCGAGCGGCGGCTGCTGGATGGTGCTCTCGGCCACGTCCCTGCTCCTCCCGGTTCGTCGTCCGCGGGCCAGCCTAGCGACCGGTCGCCACGGCGGACAGGGCACGCGGGGAGAACCCCTCCGGCGGGCCGGCCGGCCGCTCCGGCGGGGCCGTCAGGAGTCGGGGGGTTCGGCGCCCACGAGCCACATCGAGAAGAACGGGGAGCCGCCGCCGTACGCGTGCCCGAGCACCCTGCGGGCGCCGTCCACCTGGTGTTCTCCGGCCTGGCCGCGCACCTGGAGGGCGGCCTCGGCGAAGCGGATCATGCCGGAGGCGCCGATGGGGTTGGTGGAGAGCACACCGCCCGACATGTTGACGGGCAGGTCCCCGTCGAGCCCGGTCACGCCGGACTCGGTGAGCTTCCAGCCCTCGCCCTCCGCGGCGAAGCCCAGGTTCTCCAGCCACATGGGCTTGTACCACGAGAACGGCACGTACAGCTCGGCGGCGTCGATGTCCCGGCGCGGGTCGGTGATGCCGGCCTGCCGGTAGACGTCGGCGGCGCAGTCCTGGCCGGCCCTCGGGGAGACGAAGTCCTTGCCGGCGAACAGGGTGGGCTCGCTGCGCATGGCGCCGCCGAGCAGCCAGGCGGGCGGCCGGGGGGCGCGGGCGGCCCCGACGCGGTCGGTGAGGACCATGGCGAAGGCTCCGTCGGAGGACGGTCTGCGCCAGGACGTCGTGCAGGACCGGCATGAGCATCTCGACATCGGAGGACTGCTGGGTGGAGCGCCGGTGGCCGGTCTGAGCTGGACGCCGCCGCCAACCGCGTCGCGCACCACCTGATCGACTACGGCCTGCGCCCCGGCGAGCACCTCGGCCTGCACCTGTACAACGGCGTGGAGTACCTCCAGACGGTGCCGGCCTGCCTGAAGGCCAGGATCGTCCCGGTGAACGTCAACTACCGCTATGCCGAAGAGGAGTTGGTATCTCTACCGGGACGCCGACCTGGTGGCGCTGGTCTTCGACGCGGAGTTCGAGGACCGGGTGGCGGGTGCGCTGCCGCGGGCGCCGAAGCTGCGGCATCTGCTGCGGGTGGGCGCACCGGCCCTGGAGGCGGTGTCCGGGGCCGGTGGTCGCCGAGCGGCAAGGCGGACTACCGGTGGGCACGGCAGGTGGCGGTCGGGGCGGAGCGGCCGTAGTGCGGGGTGCCCCGCGCCGCCGGGACCGCACCCGGTGATCACTGCGTGTGCCGGTCACCCTCGTCGCCCACGCTCCCCAGCCCCCCGGCCGGGGAACCCGTCACCGGTCGAGGAAGGCGAGCGTCCGGCCGACGAACCGTTCCGGGTCGTCCAGCCAGGGGTAGTGCGCGGCGCCGGGCTGGACGGCGCACTCGGCGTGCGGGAAGGCCTCGGCGGTGCGGCGGGCGACGGCGGGGCTCGGCCAGCCGTCGAGCGCGCCCGCGTAGACGAGGACCGGCGCGGTCAGGGCGGCGAGGGCCTTCCGGGTGGCGTCCGGGGTGAAGGCGCCCTCGGCGAAGTAGCGCTCGCCGGCCTCCTCGTTGGTCTGGCGCAGCTCGGCGTCCGTGTGGGCCCGGGCGGTGTCGTCCCAGCGGCCGTGGAAGAACGGCAGGAACACGTCGTCGAAGTCCGCCTCGCCCGTGAGCCAGGCACGGAAGGCGGGGAACGCCCGCCCGAACCACAGCTCGCCCGCACGCAGCCGGGCCGCGGCCAGCCGGTCCTCGGCCACGGCCCGCAGGCCCAGGGCGGACGGGTTGGGGGTGACCAGCACCAGCCGTCGTATCCGCTGCGGATGGCGGGCCGCGTAGAGCATCGCGAGGGCGGCACCCGCCGAGTGGGCGAGCAAATCCATGTGCTCCAGGCCCATGTGGTCCCGCCATACCTCCAGGTCCTCGACCATCCGGTCGCAGCGGTACGTCGCCGGGTCCGCGGGCGCCTCCGAGTCACCGGTCCCCCGCAGGTCGAGCAGGGCCAGCCGGCGGTGCGCGGTCAGCCCGCCCAGGTCCCCCAGGTACTCGGAGGCCCGCATGGGCCCGCCGGGCACCACGGCGAGCGGCTCCCCCCGTCCCCGCAGGTGGTAGGCGAGCCGGGTGCCGTCGGACGCGCTGAAGATCGGCATGCCGCCGATCATGGCGGCACCCGCCGCTCGGACGCAACGGGAAGGGGGATCCCGCGCGGAAATTCTTCGCCGCCCTCTTGCCTCGGGGTTCGTGACCTGCATTTACTGACCCGGAACACCTCGACCGAATGATCGGTCGGTGGAATGACGTGCTGGTGAGGGAGACGTCGCGATGGCGGATGTGACGGACCTGCTCGACGCGGGCGAACGGCTCGGACCCGAGGAGCTGCGGGCGCTGCAACTGGAGCGGCTGCGCGCGTCGCTGCGGCACGCGTACGAGAACGTGCCGTTCTACCGTGAGTCCTTCGACAAGGCCGGCGTCCGCCCGGAGGACTGCCGCACCCTCGCCGATCTCGCGCGCTTCCCCTTCACGACCAAGGCGGACCTCCGGGAGAACTACCCGTACGGCATGTTCGCCGTGCCCCGGGAGAAGATCCGCCGGCTGCACGCCTCCAGCGGCACCACGGGACGCCCCACGGTCGTCGGCTACACGGACAACGACATTTCCATGTGGGCCGACATGGTGGCGCGGTCGATCAGGGCGGCCGGCGGCCGGCCGGGCGATGTCGTCCATGTGGCGTACGGCTATGGGCTGTTCACCGGTGGTCTCGGCGCGCACTATGGCGCCGAGCGCCTGGGCTGTACGGTCGTCCCCGCGTCCGGGGGCATGACGGCCCGGCAGGTGCAGCTGATCCAGGACCTGAAGCCGTCCGTCATCATGGTGACCCCGTCCTACATGCTCACCCTGCTGGACGAGTTCGAACGGCAGGGCGTGGACCCGCGCACCACCTCGCTGCGGGTGGGCGTCTTCGGTGCCGAGCCCTGGACCGAGCAGATGCGGCGGGAGATCGAGGAGCGGTTCGCGATCGACGCCGTCGACATCTACGGGCTGTCCGAGGTGATCGGCCCCGGCGTCGCCCAGGAGTGCGCGGAGACCAAGGACGGCCTCCATGTGTGGGAGGACCACTTCTACCCGGAAGTCGTGGATCCGATCACGGGTGAGGTGCTGCCGGAGGGCGAGCGGGGCGAGCTGGTGTTCACCTCGCTGACCAAGGAGGCCATGCCGATCGTCCGGTACCGGACGCGGGACCTGACGCGGCTGCTGCCCGGCACGGCCCGGGTGTTTCGGCGGATGGAGAAGATCACCGGGCGCAGCGACGACATGGTGATCCTGCGCGGGGTCAATCTGTTCCCGACCCAGATCGAGGAGATCGTGCTGCGCACGCCCGGTGTGGCGCCGCACTTCCAGTTGCGCCTCACCCGCGAGGGCCGCATGGACGCGCTGACCGTGCGGGCCGAGGCCCGTCCCGACGCGCCGCCGGAGGTGCGGGAGGCGGCGGCCCGGTCCATCGTCGCGGCGGTCAAGGACGGCATCGGGGTGTCGGTCGGCGTGGAGATCGTCGAACCCGAGTCACTGGAGCGCTCGGTGGGCAAGATCCGCCGGATCATGGACCTGCGGCCACGCGACGCCGGGTGAGACCCGGTCGGCGGAACCCGGTGAGGCCGTACAGCGGTGGCGGCCCGAGCGCCGTACGTCCGGGCCCAGGCGGCCACACGTCCGGGCGGTCGCCGTGCGGCCCGGTCGGCCGCCCTACGCCCCCGGTTGGCCGCCGAAGCGGTCGCGCAGCTCGCGCTTGAGGATCTTGCCGCTCGCGTTGCGCGGCAACTCCCCCGTGAACAGCACCCGTTTGGGCGCCTTGAACGGCGCGAGCCTCGCCTTCACGTGCGCGATCAGCTCCTCCTCCGTCACCTCGCCGCGCGGGACGACGACCGCCGTGACGGCCTCGATCCACCGCTCGTCCGGCAGGCCGACCACGGCGGCCTCGGCGACCGCCTCGTGGGTGTACAGGGCGTCCTCGACCTGGCGCGAAGCCACCAGGACGCCACCGGAGTTGATGACGTCCTTCACCCGGTCCACGATGGTGAAGTACCCGTCGGCGTCCCGCACGGCGAGGTCCCCGGAGTGGAACCAGCCGTCGCGGAAGGCCTCGGCGGTCTCCTCGGGCTTGTCCCAGTAACCCTCGCACAATTGCGGTGACCGGTAGACGATTTCGCCGGGCGTGCCGGTGGGGACGTCCTTGCCGTCCTCGTCGACCACGCGGGCGTCGACGAACAGGACGGGCCGGCCGCAGGAGTCCATCCGGCCCTGGTGTTCGTCGGGCGCGAGGACGGTGGCCAGCGGGCCGATCTCGCTCTGGCCGAAGCAGTTGTAGAAGCCGAGCTCCGGCAGCCGCTCGCGCAGGCGTTCCAGGACCGGCACCGGCATGACCGACGCGCCGTAGTAGGCCTTGCGCAGCCCGGACAGGTCCCGGGTCGCGAAGTCCGGGCGGCCCGCAAGGCCGATCCAGACCGTCGGCGGGGCGAACAGGCTGTCCACGCGGCCCGCTTCGATCAGGTCGAACAGCCGGTCCCCGTCGGGCGCGTCGAGGATCAGGTTGGTGGCGCCGACCGCGAGGTAGGGCAGCAGGAAGACGTGCAGTTGCGCGGAGTGGTACAGCGGCAGGGAGTGCGCGGGGCGGTCGCCGGCGCCGAGGTCGAGGGCGGTGATCGCGCTCAGGTACTCGTGGACCAGGGCGCGGTGCGTCATCATCGCGCCCTTGGGCAGGGCGGTGGTCCCGGACGTGTAGAGGAGCTGCACCAGGTCCTCGGTGCGTGGCTCGGGGCCGTCGTACGGGGGTGTGGTCGCCAGGCGTGCCAGGAGTGAATCGCCGGTGTCGCGCAGGGGCAGCGTGCGGACGCCGTCGGGGAGCCGGCCGGCGATGCCGGGATCGGTGAGCACCAGGGAGCTGCCGGACTGGCGGACGAGGTAGGCGAGGTCGCCGCCGGTGAGGTTGTGGTTGACCGGCACGTGTACGAGACCGGCGCGGGCGCAGGCCAGGAAGCCGATCAGGTACGCGTCCGAGTTGTGGCCGTAGGAGCCGACCCGGTCGCCGGGGGCGAGGCCCTGGCCGAGCAGGACGCCCGCCGCGCGGGAGACGGCCTCGTCGAGTTCCTCGTACGTCCAGGCACGGTCGGCGTACTCGACCGCGACCCGTGCGGGGGTGCGCCGGGCGCTGCGCCGCAGCACCCCGTCCACCGTGCTGCCCTGTCCCTGCGTCATGGCTCACGATCCTGGGTCCGGCGCCGGGGCGGGTCAAGCACCCGGGCGGCCCGGACGCGTACCGGGCGGCACGCCAACCGTTGATTTCCTCCGCGATGTTGGGAGGCGGAACGTGCGGATCGGGTGCGATCCGGCGCGAACACTGAGCCGCGAGCCTGTCTGTGGTCCCGTCCCCCATGGGGCGGGACCACACCGGTCTCACACGGGGCGTGTGCGGCCCTCCCAGTAGGGGTCCCGCAGCCGCCGCTTGTCCACTCGGTGCGCAGCCGGCGTGCGGGTTTCCCGGTCAGGGCGCGGGAGGGGACGGTGTCCCCGGACCCGGCGGCGAGCAGTTTGCGGGTCAGGGCGGGCGAGTGGAGGTCGGCTTCTGCCGTGGTCAGCCATATGGAGCCCAGCCATACACCTTGGGCGCCGAAGGTGAGCGCGGCGGCCACCTGTGGTCCGC
The DNA here is from genome assembly GCF_001514055.1 of Streptomyces corchorusii. Lineage (NCBI taxonomy): Bacteria > Bacillati > Actinomycetota > Actinomycetes > Kitasatosporales > Streptomycetaceae > Streptomyces > Streptomyces corchorusii. The sequence continues at coordinate 84,268 of NZ_KQ948359.1, forward strand.
TGCCGATGCCGCCCGCCGCCAGGACGAGAGCGGGTCGACGGCCTCCACGGCCTCGGACGTGAGCACCATGGTGGCGATCTCCCCGGTGTGGCCACCGGCCTCATAGCCCTGGGCCACCACGACGTCGATACCGGCTTCCCGGTGCTTGCGGGCGTGCCGGGCGCTGCCGGCGAGCGCGGCGACCAGGATGTCGCGGTCGTGGGCCCGCTCGACGACGTCGGCGGGCGGAGAGCCGAGGGCGTTGGCCAGCAGTCTGATCGGGTAGTCGAGGGCCACGTCGAGCTGGGTGCGGGCCACCTGTTCCATCCAGCCGGTGATACGCCACCCGGACGCCTCGCCCTCGGCCGGTTCCGGGACGCCGTGCGCGGCGAGGGTGTCCCGGACGAACCGCCGGTGTTCCTCGGGGATCATCGCCTCGACGTCGGCCTCCGTGACGCCCTCGGCCTTGTTCGCGGGCATGACCACGTCCAGTCCGTAGGGCCGGCCCCCGGCGTGGGCGTCGAGCCAGTCGAGGTCGCGTTCGAGGTCGTCGGGGCGGTGTAGCGGACCGCCCCGAGCACGCCGAAGCCGCCGGCCCGGCTGATGGCCGCGACGACGGCGGGGAACGGCGTGAAGCCGAAGACGGCGTGCTCGATTCCCGGTTTCCCGCTCAGCTCCGTCTGCATGGGCGCAGGATGCCGCAGCCGGCCGGACGACGGAAGCCCACTTCTGATACATCGTCAGGTCTCTCGGAGCTCACGCGCCCCGTTGACACATCCCCTTCCTGACAGGAAAGTTTCACGGTGCAAGGCAGGCACCGAAAGATTCTTTCACGCGGGAGGCCGCAGCATGACGGACCACGTGGCAGGCGGACGAGCGAGCGGACCCACCCGCCGCCGGCTCGTCGCGGGCACCCTGGCGGCGGGCGGCGCACTCGCCCTCGCCGCGCTCCCGGCGGGCCCGGCCGCCGCGGCACCCGCCTCCGGCCGCCACCCCACCCTGCGCCACGGCTCACCGGAACGCGCCGGGCTGCTCCCCGCGCACCTGCGGCAACTCGTCACGGACGCCGAGGCGTTCCTCGCGCCCTCCCCCCGGCACCCCTGGTACGCGGGCGCCGTACTGCTCGCCGGGCGCGGCGGCACCGTGGCGCTGCACGAGCCGATCGGCATGGCGGTGCGCTACGCCCGGTACGACGAGAAGACCGACACCGGCGTCGAACTGCCGCCCGAACAGCAGCTCCCGATGACCCGGGACACCGTGTTCGACCTGGCCTCCGTCTCCAAGCTGTTCACCTCCCTCCTCGCCGTGCAGCAGATCGAGCGGGGCACGCTGGCCCTGGAGGGGACGGTCGCCTCGTACCTCCCGGAGTTCGGACGCGCGGGCAAGCAGTCGGTGACGATCCGTCAACTCCTCACCCACACCTCGGGCTTCCGCGCGTGGCTCCCGCTGTACGACGCGCCGACGTACGAAGGGAAGCTCCAGCTCATCTGGGACGAGGCGCCCCTGAACCCGCCGGGCACCGCCTACCTCTACTCGGACCTGAACCTGATCTCCCTCCAGCTCGTCCTGGAGAAGATCACCGGCCGCACGCTGGACGTCCTGCTGCGTGACGAGATCACCGGCCCGCTCGGCCTGGACAGCACCCGCTACAACCCGCCCGCCTCCTGGAAGCCGCGGATCGCGGCCACCGAGGACGCGCGCCGGCCCTGGTCCGGGCTGGACCGCGGGATGGTGTGGGGCGAGGTGCACGACGAGAACGCGTACAGCCTGGGCGGGGTGGCCGGTCACGCGGGCGTGTTCGCGAGCGCGTGGGACCTCGCGGTCCTCGGCCGTACGCTGCTCGGCGGCGGCAGCTACGGCCGGACCCGCATCCTGCGGCCCGAGTCGGTGGACCTGATGTTCACCGACTTCAACACGGCCTTCCCCGGCGACGAGCACGGCCTCGGCTTCGAGCTGTACCAGCACTGGTACATGGGCGCGATGGCCACCCCGCACACGGCCGGCCACACCGGCTTCACCGGCACCTCGCTCGTGCTCGACCCCACGACCGACTCGTTCCTGGTCGTCCTCGGCAACTCCGTGCACCCGGTGCGCAGCTGGCGGTCCGGTTCCGCTCCCCGGGTCGCCGCCGGGAACCACCTCGCCCGCGCGGTGCCGGTCCGTCCGGCGAGCAGCCGTACGGCCTGGTTCTCGGGCATGGCGAACGCCACGGCCGCCACGCTCACCCTGCCGGCGCTGGACACCTCCTCGGGCGCGGCCCGGCTGCGCTGCGCCCTGTGGTGGGACACCGAACCCCGGTCCGACCTGGTGGCCCTGGAGTCCACCACGGACGGCGGGACCACCTGGCACCCGGTTCCCTTCACCACCGCCCGCCATGGCGAGGACCCCGAGGACCACCCGGCGGGCACGGTCACCGGCTGGTCGGGCCGCGTCTGGCACCGGCTGACCGCCGCCCTGCCGGCCGACCCCCGGCTGGTTCTGCGCTGGCGGTACACCACGGACGCGCTGTACGTCGGCCGCGGCGCGTACGTCGACGCGCTGCGCGTCGACGCGGGCGGGACGGTGCTGTTCGACGGGGCGCGCCCGGCGGACGCGGCACGGATCGCGGCGGTGGGCTGGCAGGGCTCGGCCGACTGAGCCGGGACCCCGTGGTCAGTGCCGCTCCAGCACCGCCATCGCCGCGTTGTGCCCCGGCACCCCGCTGACCCCGCCCCCGCGTACCGCGCCCGCCCCGCACAGCAGGACGTTGGGGTGCCGCGTCTCGACACCCCAACGGCCGCTGTCCTCCTCGGCGTACGGCCAGGACAGGGCCCGGTGGAAGATGTTGCCGCCGGGCAGCCGCAGGTCCCGTTCGAGGTCGAGCGGGGTCTTCGCCTCGATGCAGAGGCGGCCGTCGGCGTCGGTGGCCAGGCAGTCCACGAGGGGCTCGGCGAGGTGGGCGTCGAGCTGGGCGAGGGTGGACTTCAGCAGTTCCTCGCGTACGGCGTCGTTGTCCCGGTCGAAGAGCCGGGCCGGGGCGTGCAGGCCGAAGAGGGTGAGGGTCTGGTAGCCGCGTTCGGCCAGGTCGGCGCCGAGGATGGTGGGATCGGTCAGGGAGTGGCAGTAGATCTCCGAGGGCGGGGCGGCGGGGAGTTCGCCGGCGGCGGCCTGGGCGTGGGCGGTGGCCAGTTGCCGGTAGCCCTCGGCGATGTGGAAGGTGCCGGCGAACGCCTCGCGCGGGTCGGCCTCGGGGTCGCGCAGCCGGGGCAGCCGGGTGAGCAGCATGTTCACCTTGAGCTGGGCCCCTTCGACGGGTTCGGGCGTCGGACCGCCGGTGAGGACGGCCAGTTCGTGCGGGGAGGCGTTCACCAGGACGTGCCGGGCGGCGGCGGTGCCCTCGCCGGCGGCGGTGCGGTAGACGACCTCGGCGGTCGTGCCGTCCGTGTCGATCCGGATCGCCTCGTGCCCGGTGGCGATCCGCGCGCCCGCCGCGCGCGCCGCGGCGGCCAGCGCGTCGGTCAGCGCGCCCATGCCGCCGACCGGCACGTCCCAGGCACCGGTCCCGCCGCCGATGACGTGGTAGAGGAAGCAGCGGTTCTGGACGAGGGTGGGGTCGTGGGCGTCGGCGAAGGTGCCGATGAGCGCGTCGGTGAGGACGACGCCCCGGACCAGGTCGTCGGTGAAGGTCCGCTCGATGGCGGCGCCGACCGGCTCCTCGAACAGGGCGCGCCAGGCGGTCTCGTCGTCGATGCGGCGGCGCAGTTCGTCGCGGGTGGGCAGCGGTTCGGTGAGCGTCGGGAAGACGCGCTTTGCGACGTGGCCGGTCATGCCGTAGAAGCGCCGCCAGGCCTCGTACTCGCGGTCGCCGCCGGTCAGCCGGGCGAACGCCTCCCGGGTGCGCTGCTCGCCGCCGCCGACGAGGAGGCCGGTGGGCCGGCCCGCGCGCTCCGCCGGGGTGTAGGACGAGATGGTGCGGGAGCGGACGCGGAAGTCCAGTCCGAGGTCGCGCACGATCTTGTCCGGCAGCAGACTGACCAGGTAGGAGTAGCGCGACAGACGGGCGTCCACCCCGGCGAACGGGCGGGTGGAGACGGCGGCGCCGCCGGTGTGGTCCAGGCGTTCCAGCACCAGCACCGAGCGGCCGGCCCGGGCCAGGTAGGCGGCGGCGACCAGGCCGTTGTGGCCTGCGCCGACGATGACGGCGTCGTACGCGCGGGATCCCTCGTTCGCGGACATGGTTCTTCGTAGCACGCGGTGATCCACGACGGCCAGAGGCGGGCCGGGGCCGGATCAGGCCCTCACCTTGTGCGGTGCCGGACGCGCCTGCGGGCCCAGTCGCGCCATGGCGCGCAGGATGTGCTTCGGCGGGAGCTGCCAGCGCAGCCGCGCGGGGATCCGGCGCAGCACGGCTGCGGTGACGCGCAGCCGGCGGGTGACGACGGCGGGCGCGGGGGCGGGTCTGCCGTACAGCTCATGGGCGTACGGCGGCAGGGCCGCGTACGCCAGCAAGGCCACCCGCCGCCACAGCAGGGCGCGCGCCGGGACGAGGAGGGGGTGGGCCGGCGGCCGGAGCAGGAAGTCGTCCACGTCGTGTGCCTCGGGTCCGGCGGCCAGCTCCGGCCGGACCGCCTCGAAGTACGCGGCCAGCTCCGCCCGGCTCGCCGGCACGGTGTGCGGGTCGAGCCCCACCAGGCGGGCGCTGACGCGGTGTTCGGCGATGTACCGGTCGGCCTGGGCGTCGGTGAGCGGGAAGCCGGAGCGGCGCAGGACGTGCAGATAGGAGTCGATCTCGGCGCAGTGCACCCACAGCAGCAGCTCCGGCTCGTCGACGCCGTACCGCTCGCCGGTGTCCGGGTCGGTCGCGGTGAGCATGCTGTGGATCTTCCGTACCCGCGCCCCGGCCCGCTCGGCGGCCTCGCTCGTGCCGTAGGTCGTGGTCCCGACGAAGTGCGCGGTCCGCATCAGCCGCCCCCAGGCGTCCCGCCGGAAGTCGGAGTTCTGCATGACACCCCGGACCGCGCGCGGATGCAGCGCCTGGAGGTACAGCGCGCGGACGCCGGCGACCCACATCATGGGGTCGCCGTGCATCTGCCAGGTCACGGAGGCGGGGGTGAACAGCCCGGGGTCACCCGGGCCCGCATGTGTGCCCACAGCCATCGGACGTCACCCCCTGCCGTTGTCGACCCGCGCGTGTGCCGGTGCGCGGAGCATCGCACCGAGCTTCCTCAGCGCAGCCTATTCGCCCGAGTCCCGCGCCGGAACGGGAGCGTCGAAGACGTCGACGACGAACTCCGTGGTGCTCGCGACCGGGCCGCCATGACGGGCGCCGTTCGTCATGCGAGCCATGCGGACTCCTTGTGACGTATGCGTGGGGAGGCGTCCGAGTGGCCCGCGACCGCTGACGTGCCCGTGGTGCCGGGTACGGCCGAGTGCCCCAGGTGCCGGTGCACGAAGTGGATGGCCATCGCGCCCTCACCGGCCGCGGAGGCCACCCGCTTGACCGAGCCGCTGCGGACGTCCCCGACCGCGAAGACCCCGGGCAGGCTGGCCTCCAGGGCCATGCACGAGCGCCCGCGGCCGTGCCACACCTCGGGGGAGGCGCAGGCTTCCTGGGCCTCCGGCCCGGTGAGGACGAAGCCGCGGGAGTCGAGGGCGATGCCGGCGAGCCACTCGGTGTGGGGGTCGGCGCCGGTGAAGACGAACAGGCTCCGTACCGCGAGCCGGCGGTGCCCGCCCGTGCGGTTGTCGACCACGTCGAGCTCCTCCAGCACTTCCTCGCCGATGACCTCGGTGACCTCGGTGTGCAGCATGACCTCCACCCGCGGATGGCGCTCGACCTGGTCGACCAGGTAGCGGGACATGTGGGCCTCAAGGCCGGCTCCTCGGACCAGCAGGTGCACCTTCGGCGCGTACCCGGCGAGGAACAGCACCGCCTGGCCCGCCGAGTTGCCTCCGCCGACGACGGCCACCGGGTCGGTGCGGCACTGCTGGGCCTCGTAGACGGTCGCCGAGTAGTGCACGCTCGTACCCTCCAGGCGTTCGATGCCGGGTACCTGGAGCCGGCGGTAGCGGGCGCCCATGGCCAGGACGACGGCGCGGGCGGCGATCTCGCTGCCGTCGGCGAACGTCACGACGTAGTGGTCGTCGTCCTTGGGATGGAGACCGGTCGCCTCCAGCGGAAGGCTGATCCTGGCGCCGAACTTGTCGGCCTGGAGCACGGCGCGTTCGGTGAGTTCGGCGCCGGAGACGCCGGACGGGAAGCCGAGCAGATTCTCGATGCGGGACGACGTGCCGGCCTGGCCGCCGGTGGCCATCGCCTCCACCACCGTGGTGCTCAGGCCCTCGGAGGCGGCGTACACCGCGGCAGCGAGGCCGGCGGGTCCGGAGCCTACGATGAGGACGTCGCCGTGACGGTTTCCGGCGGGCAGTGACGGCAGGCCGATGAGCCGGGCCAGTTCCGCGTTGCTGGGGTTGCGCAACAAGGTGGTGTCCCGCCAGATGACGAGTGGTGTCTCCGCCGGGCCGACACCGAAGCGGCACAGCAGTTCCTCGGCCTCCTTGTCGGTCTCCAGATCGATCCAGCGGTGCGGCAGCCGGTTGCGGACGGCGAACTCGCGCAGCCGTCTGGTGTCGGGCGAGTAGCGCGAGCCGATGATGCGGAAGCCGGCGCCCTGTCCGACGAGCAGGGCGCGACGGCACAGACAGGCGCGCAGCACGGTGTCCCCGATGGTGGAGTCCTGGGACACCAGGTGGCGCAACTGGTCCAAGGAGACGACGAGGACCTCGCCCGGCTCCCTGGCGACAGCGGTGTAGAAGGCCACTTGTCCGTACAGCAGGCCGAGTTCGCCGATGAAGCGACCGGGGCCGTGCACGCGCAGCACGTGCTCCTCGGGAGTGCCGTAGTCCTCGACGACGGCGACGGTACCGCTGAGGACGACGAAGAACGTCTCGCAGCGCTCCCCCTCCCGGATCAGCACGTCGTCCGGAGCCATGGTCCGGCGTTGCCCGTGCTGCGCCAGACGCGCTGTCTGGTCCTCCGTGAGGCGCGGGTACGCGCCGTAGATGTCCGGGGTCTCCCAGAAGGCGGCCTCGTCCGCCTTCTCCGGCGCCGGTTCTTCGCCCGGCAGCGACTGGTCGCCGGACATCAGACGAACGCCTCGTGAACGTAGCACCAGCGCCATTCCTCGCCGGGCTGGAACGATTGCACGATCGGATGGGCGTCGGCGGCCGCGTGCCGGCGCGCGTGCTTGTTCGGCGAGGAGTCGCAGCAGCCGACGTGTCCGCAGGTCAGGCAGAGCCTCAGGTGGACCCACGGGGAGCCGAGCAGCAGACACTCCTGACACCCTTCCGGGGTCAGGGGCCGGACCGGCCGGACGAGCGCGAGGTGGGGGTCTGCGTGCAGGGTCATCGGTATCACCCTTTCCGGGCGGTGATCGACTGTTCCACCCACTGGCGCAGAGCGGGGGCGGGCGCCGCCCCCGCCTGCCGGGCGACCGTCTCGCCCTGGTCGAGGATCAGCAGTGTCGGTACGGCCTGGACCTCGAAACGCCGCGACAGTCGCGGGTTCTTGTCGACGTCGACCTTGACGAGTTTGATCCGGCCGGCGAGATCGGTGGCGACCTTCTCCAGCGCGGGGCTGACCATGCGGCAGGGGCCGCACCAGGTGGCCCACAGGTCGACCACGACGGGGACGTCGGCCCTCTCGGCGACCTCGGTGAAGTCGTCGTCGCCCGCGTCCACCATCCACGGCAGGGGCTGCTTGCAGTGGCCGCACCTGGGGCGGCCCTCCGCGGCCACGGGAACCCGGTTGGCGCGCCCGCAGTCGGGGCACCTGACGGTCGTCGCCTGCATCGTGCTCATGCCGCCCGCGCTCCCTTCACGTCCTCGGGCTGGTCGTAGGTGACCACCAGCTCTCCGTGTTCGGCGTCGACGCGGACCGTCGCGCCGTCCTGGACGTCACCGCGCAGCAGGGCGCGCCCGACCAACGTCTCGACCTCGTGGGAGATGTAGCGGCGCAGCGGCCGGGCCCCGTACACCGGGTCGTAGCCCTGGTGGGCGATCAACTCACGGGCCGCTTCGGTGAGTTCGACAGTGATGCGGCGTTCGGCGAGCCGGCGGCGCAGCTCGTCGAACTGGAGCTCCACGATCCGCTCGATCTGCCGCTCGCCGAGCGGTTTGAACAGCACGATGTCGTCGACGCGGTTGAGGAACTCCGGGCGGAAGTGCCCGCGCAGTTCGCCCATCACCAGGGCGCGGGCGTCCGGCTTGATCTCGCCCTCGGCGGTGGCGCCGTCGAGAAGGTACTCGGAGCCGATGTTCGACGTCATGATGATCACGGTGTTGCGGAAGTCGACGGTTCGGCCCTGGGAGTCGGTGATGCGGCCGTCGTCGAGGACCTGGAGCAGCGTGTTGAAGACATCGGTGTGCGCCTTCTCGATCTCGTCGAACAGCACGACCGAGTACGGCTTGCGGCGTACGGCCTCGGTGAGCTGGCCGCCTTCCTCGTAGCCGATGTACCCGGGCGGTGCGCCCATGAGCCGGCTGACGGTGTGCCGCTCCTGGTACTCACTCATGTCGAGGCGGATCATGTTCTCCTCGGAGTCGAACAGGGCCGCCGCGAGGGTCTTGGCCAGCTCGGTCTTCCCGACGCCGGTGGGGCCGAGGAAGATGAACGAGCCGATGGGGCGGCGCGGGTCGCGGATGCCGGAGCGGGCGCGGATGATGGCGTCGGCGACGAGTTTGACGGCCTCGTCCTGTCCGATGACGCGCTCGCGCAGGATCTCGTCGAGGCGCAGCAGCTTCTCGCGTTCGCCCTCCTGGAGACGGGCGACGGGGATGCCGGTCCAGGCGGCGACGATCTCGGCGATCTCCTCCTCGGTGACGACCTCGCGCAGCAGCCGGTTCTGCCCTTGTTTGACGGCCAGTTGCTCCTCCTCGGCCTTCAGCCGGCGCTCCAGGTCCTGGAGGCGGCCGTAGCGGAGTTCGGCCGCGCGGTTGAGGTCGTAGGCGCGTTCGGCCTCCTCCGCCTCGTGGCGGACCTGCTCCAGTTCCTGGCGTAGTTCCTGCACCCGGCGGATGGCCTGCCGTTCGGCCTCCCACTGGGCGCGTTTGGCGTCGGCCTCGCCGCGCAGGTCGGCCAGTTCCTTGCGCAGTTCCTCCAGGCGGGTTCTGCTGGCGGCGTCGGTCTCCTTGGACAGGGCCGCCTCCTCGATCTCCAGGCGGGTGACGCGGCGGGTGATCTCGTCGAGTTCGGCGGGCATCGAGTCGATCTCGGTACGCAGCCGGGCGCACGCCTCGTCGACGAGGTCGATGGCCTTGTCGGGCAGGAACCGGTCGGTGATGTAGCGGTGGCTGAGGGTGGCCGCGGAGACCAGCGCGGTGTCCTGGATCTTCACTCCGTGGAAGACCTCCAGGCGTTCGCGCAGTCCGCGCAGGATGGAGATGGTGTCCTCCACGCTCGGCTCGTCGACCAGCACCTGCTGGAAGCGGCGTTCGAGGGCGGCGTCCTTCTCGATGTGCTGGCGGTACTCGTCGAGGGTGGTGGCGCCGATCATGTGGAGTTCGCCGCGGGCGAGCATCGGCTTGAGCATGTTGCCCGCGTCCATGGCCCCTTCGGCGGCGCCCGCGCCGACGACGGTGTGGAGTTCGTCGACGAAGAGCAGGATGCGTCCCTGGGCGGCCTTCACCTCGGACAGGACGGCCTTGAGGCGTTCCTCGAACTCGCCGCGGTACTTGGCACCGGCGACCAGGGAGCCCATGTCGAGAGCGAACACCGTCTTGTCGCGCAGGCCCTCGGGGACGTCGCCGCGGACGATGCGCTGGGCCAGGCCCTCGACGATGGCGGTCTTGCCGACGCCGGGATCGCCGATGAGGACGGGGTTGTTCTTGGTCTTGCGGCTGAGGATCTGGGTGACGCGGCGGATCTCCGCATCACGGCCGATGACCGGGTCCAGCCGCCCGGATCGGGCCTCTAGGACGAGGTCGCGGCCGTACTTCTCCAGAGCCTCATAGGCCACTTCGGGGTTGGCGGAGGTGACGCGCTGGTTGCCGCGGACCTGGGTGAGCGCGCTCAGGAACGAGTCCCGGGTGACGCCGTGCTGCTTGAGCAGGCGTCCGGCGGCGGTCGCCGAGCCCTCCTCGGCCAGGGCGAGCAGGAGGTGCTCCACGGACACGTACTCGTCCTTGAGGCGTTTGGCCTCCCGCTCGGCGGCATCGAGCAGGCGGGACAGGCGCTGAGTGACGAAGACCTGGCCGGGTGCCGCGCCCGGACCGGTGACCTTCGGGCGGCGGGAGAGTTCCTCACGCACGGCCGCGCGCAGCTCCTTCGGCTCGGTGCCGGCCTGTCGCAGCAACCGTGGGATCAGACCGTCCTCCTGATCGAGGAGCGCGAGCAGCAGGTGTTCCCCGTCGACCTCGGTCTGCCCCATGCCGACGGCCGCGCTCTGGGCCTCCTGGAGGGCTTCCTGGGACTTCTGGGTGAGACGGTTCATGTCCATGGGGGTGTTTCACTCCTCGTACCGGCGCGGCGCAGGGCGGCTTCGAGCATGCTGATGCGGTCCAGCAGGTCGAGCACCAGGCCGATGGATGCGTAGTTGAGGCAGAGTCCGGTGCGCAGCCGCTGGACGCGGGCGAGGACTGCCGGTGCAGTGGGTTCGAACACCAGCCCTCCGGAGGCGTCGCGCTCGGCCTCGACCAGGCCGAGGGCGACGAACCGGCGGATGAGGTCGGGATGGACGCCGGAGCGGCGGGCCACGGTCTGCAGGGAGAGCCTGGGCACCGGCACGATCGCGTACCGGACGTGTGCCGGCGCGGGAGCTGTCGGCCGAGACGCCTGGCGCGCCCCGGCGCGTGGGTCACTCATCGTGTCCTCCTGGGGTCGTACGAGGAGACGGCGGCGAGTTCCTCGAAGAGTGCGCGCTCCCGGTCGCGGAGCCTGGGCGGCACCATGATCCGGAGCTCGGCGTAGAGGTTGCCGTTCGTGCCGCGCGGGTTCGGCATGCCCTCACCGCGCAGCCGCAGCCGCCGGCCGCTGGACGAGCCCGCGGGCACGCTCACCTTCGCCGTCGCCCCGCTCGGCGTGGGCACCGGAACTGTCGCGCCCAGCGCGGCCTCCCATGGTGTGACCGGAAGCTCCACGTACACGTCCCTGCCGTCGAGGCGGAACCGGGGGTGCGGCTGGATCCGCACTCGCAGGTACAGGTCCCCCGCGGGGGCGTCACCGTTGCCCCGGCCGCCCTCGCCCGCCAGCCGGATACGCTGCCCGTCGGTGACACCCGGTGGCACGTCGACCTCGTACTGCCGCGGCTGCCCCACGGGACCGGCGAGTGTGACGGTGCGACGGCCTCCCCGGTAGGCCTCCTCGACGGTGAGCGGCAGTTCGGCCTCCTGGTCGGCTCCGGGGACCCGCACCCGCCCGGCGCCCCCGAAGAACGAGCCGAACAGGTCCTCGACGTCAACGCCCTCCGCGCCGAAGCCGCTGGTGGCATACCGGACCCGAGGGCCGCCTCCGGTGGACCAGCGGAAGCCGCCACCGGGTCCCGCGCCGGCGCCGACCCGCTCCTCCCAGTCCTCGGGAACCTTTCGGAAGTCCTCGCCGAAGCGGTCGTAACGGGCCCGCTGGTCGGGGTCGGACAGGACACTGAAGGCCTCGTTGATCTCCTTGAACCGCTCCTCCGCCGCGGGGTCCTTGTTGACGTCCGGGTGGTACTTGCGGGCCAGCTTGCGATACGCCCGCTGGATCTCGTCCTTGTCGGCGTCTCGCGGGACCCCGAGAACCTCGTAGAAGTCGCGCGCCATGGCCGCTCACTCCCGCTTGGCGACGGTCACGGCGGCCGGCCTCAGCTGCCGCTCGGCCTCGCCGTAGCCGGGGCGCAGCACCTGCGCCACGGTGTTCGGTTCGGCGTCGGGGTCCTGGACCACGCCGACGACCTCGTGCCGGGAGGGGTCGAACGGGACGCCGGTCTCGGCGTGACGCTCGTAACCCAGGCGTTCGAGGATGGACACGGCCTGGTCGCGCACGGCGCGAACCCCCTCGACGATCGCCCCGGGGTCGGAGCCCGCATGGCCGAGGGCCAGTTCGAGGTTGTCGACGACGGGAAGGAAGGCCGCCGCCGTGCGGGCGCGTTCGACCGCGCGCTCCCGGTCCAGTTCCCTGGCGTGTCGCTTGCGCAGGTTGTCCAGATCGGCGAGAGCACGCCGCCAGCGGTCCTCGACCTCTTTCAGCGCAGTCGCGTACTCGTCCTCGGCCCCGGCCGGACCGGTGGCCGCGTCGGGCCCCGGTTCGGCCTCCGTGGCCGGCGGCGCGGGCTCGGGCAGGTGGCCCTGCGGCGGTTGTGCGGCGCCTTCGGGCGGTCGGTCGGACGATCGGTCCTGGGGAGGGATCGGCATGGCGGGTACCTCAGCCCTTGTCGAACTCGGCGTCGATCACGTCTTCGTCGGCGCCGGCACCGCCCCGCCCGGAGCCGTCCGGCCCGGTGGTGTCCGACGGACCACTCGCCGCCGCGGCTTCGGCCTGGTGGGCGGCGAGCCCGGCGTAGACCTGCTGGAGTTCGGAGACCAACGGCCTGGTCTTGTCCACTCCGGCCTCGTTCTTGACCGCGTCGCGGGCCTCTGCCACCAGCATCTCGGCGCGGGCCTTCTCGTGCGCGGGCGCGGCGTCGGCCAGTTCGTTCAGGCGCTTTTCGACCTGGTAGGCGATCGCGTCGAGTTCGTTGCGGGCGTCGACGGCCTCGCGGAGTGCCTGGTCCTGGCCCCGGTTGCTTTCGGCTTCCTGGACCATGCGCTCGACCTCGCTCCGGTCCAGGTTGGAGCTCTCGCTGATGGTGATGCCCTGTTCCTTGCCGGTGTCCTTGTCGCGCGCGCTGACGTTGAGGATGCCGTTGGCGTCGATGTCGAAGGTGACCTCGATCTGCGGTTCGCCCCGCGGCGCCGGCCGGATGTCGGTGAGCTGGAACCGGCCGAGGACCCGGTTGTCGGCGGCCCGCTCGCGCTCGCCCTGGAGGACGACGATGTCGACGGCCGGCTGGTTGTCCTCGGCGGTGGAGAAGGTCTCGCTGCGGCGCACCGGGATGGTGGTGTTCCGCTCGATGATCTTCGTCATCACTCCGCCGCGCGTCTCCACGCCCAGCGACAGGGGGGTGACGTCGAGCAGCAGGACGTCCTTGACCTCGCCCTTGAGCACCCCGGCCTGGATCGCGGCGCCCAGGGCCACGACCTCATCGGGGTTCACGCTCATGTTGGGTTCCTTGCCGCCGGTCAGCCGGCGCACCAGCGCCTGGACGGCGGGGATGCGGGTGGAACCGCCGACGAGGATGACCTCGTCGATGTCGCTCTCGCCGACCTTGGCGTCGGCCATGGCCTGCTGGACCGGGCCGAGGCAGCGCTCCACCAGGTCGCCGGTGATCTGCTCGAACGTGGACCGCATGATCGAGTCGGTGAGATGCTTGGGCCCGGAGGCGTCGGCGGTGATGAACGGCAGGCTGATCTGGGTCTGGGTGACGGAGCTGAGCTCGGTCTTGGCCTTCTCCGCCGCCTCGAACAGGCGTTGCAGCGCCTGCGGGTCCTTGCGCAGGTCGATGCCGTTCTCCTTCTGGAAGTCGTCCGCGAGGTAGTCGACCAGACGCCGGTCGAAGTCGTCGCCGCCCAGATGGCTGTCACCCGCCGTGGAACGCACCTCGACCACGCCGTCGCCGACATCGAGGATGCTCACGTCGAAGGTGCCGCCGCCCAGGTCGAAGACGAGGACGGTCTCGTGCTGCTTCTTGTCCATGCCGTACGCGAGGGCGGCCGCCGTCGGCTCGTTGATGATCCGCAGCACATCCAGTCCCGCGATCCGTCCTGCGTCACGGGTCGCGGTGCGCTGGGCGTCGTTGAAGTAGGCGGGCACCGTGATGACCGCCTCCGTGACCCGTTCCCCCAGTTGCTTGGAGGCGTCGTCGGCGAGTTTGCGCAGCACCAGGGCACTGATCTCCTCAGGCGCGTACAGCTTGTCACGCACCTTGAAGCGGGCCTCGCCGTTGTCTCCCGGGACGACGTCGTAGGCGACGGCCTTGGCCTCGTCGGGGATCTCGTCGAAGTGCCGGCCGATGAACCGCTTGGCCGAGTAGATGGTGCCCTTGGGATTGAGGATCGCCTGGCGGCGGGCCAGCTGGCCCACCAGGCGCTCGCCGGTGTCGGTGAAGGCCACGACGGACGGTGTCGTGCGGTTGCCCTCGCTGTTGGGCACGACGGACGGCTCGCCGCCTTCCCACACGGCGATCACCGAGTTGGTGGTGCCCAGGTCGATGCCCACTGCCTTGGCCATGGGGAACTCCTTCCGCGGCGGTCGACGTCCGTTCGGCGACCGTTCATCCTCCGGGCCCTGTCCGCCCGGCTTCGAAACTCGTTCAGCTGGGGGCGGAGCCGCTGCGCGGGCGATCGCCCCTGGAGGAGGCGCTCTCCGTGTTCGCGCCGGCCCCGCCGTCCAGCCCGGCGACCAGCCGGACGGCCTCGTCGGCGACGCCCTCGTCCACCACGACGTCGTACCGGCCGGGCTCCATCGAGCGGACCGAGGCGAAGTCCCGGCGGCCACCCTGGGCCGCGTGCAACAGCACGCCGAACAGCGCACCGACGATCGCTCCGAAGATCAGCCCGTACAGCGCGAGGAGCAGACCGGAGACGACCGGATTCAGCCAGTTCAGCAGCCCGAAGATCCAGCCGACGAGTGCGCCGGGCAGCGCTGCGGTGGCTGCGCCGTGGAGGGCGGCCTCGCCGTACCCCATTCGACCGATCACCTGTTCGACCAGACGCATGTCCCGACCGATGATCGCCACCTTCTGAACGGGAAATCCCTGGTCAGCGAGGTGATCGACGGCACGTTCGGCTTCCTGGTACGTCGAGTACGAGGCAACGGCCCTGCGGGCCTGCTCGGTCATGACCACTCCTTCCGCCGACGGACCGCCGAGCGGTCCCGACAGGCCCCAGAGTGGCTGTTCGCCCGGTCACCCCGCCTGCGCCCAGCGGGTCGAAAAGTGGCGCCAACGGTCGATCTGCGAGGACAGGAGGCGGGACGGCGATTCGGTTCGCGGCCCGCGGAGGTACTTCTTCGAGGCCCAGAGGAAATCGGATTGATTCCATGGTCGGCCGTCCGACGCAAGGACCCCCCCGCTTCGACACTCAGGAGGCGGGCGGCACCCGGGGTATCACAATGCCCGCGGACGAGCAGCGGCACAGCCCCTTCGACGGCGCACCGCGGCGACCCCTGTCCCCTGGACATGGCGACGTTCGACGCAGCCGCGCCACGCAACGGACCGGGGGTCCGTACGGCGGCGACCGCCGCGGACGACCAGCCCGTGGGGTGGAGAGCGAGCCCACGGCCACCGTGCACCGCCTGCTCTCTCCGCGGCGCCCTGGCCGTTGGTTCAGCCGGGCATGGGATGCTGCGCCCGGGCGAACTGCTCCACGACGGCGGCGCAGAAGGCAGGCAGGTCGGACGGGCCGCGGCTGGTGACCAGTTGCCCGTCGACGACCACCTCCTGGTCGGCGACGACCTCCGCGCCGGCGTTGCGCAGATCGGTGCGGATGCTCGGCCAGGACGTCAGGCGGCGGCCTCGCACGGCGTCGGCTTCCGCCAGTGTCCACGGGCCGTGGCAGATCGATGCGACCGGTTTCCCGCTGGCCATGAAGTCCCTGACGAACTGCACCGCGTCGCGGTCCATGCGCAGCTGGTCGGGGTTCATGGTGCCGCCGGGCAGGAGCAGGGCGTGGTAGTCGTCGACGGAGGCGTCGGCGACGAGGCGGTCCACGGGGAAGGTTCCCGCCGGGTTGAGGTCGAACTGGCGGGCCTGGATCTCACCGGGATGGGGCGAGACGATCTCGGTTGCCGCCCCTGCGCCCTGCAACGCACCGCGCGGCTGGTCGAGTTCCACGCGCTCGACGCCGTCGGTGGCCAGAATCGCCACCCGCATCCCCTTCAGTTCCTGTGTCATGGTATGGCTCCCTTCACGAGTCGCTGGTTGTACGACGCGAGCGGCAGGAACACCCGGCAGGGCCCGTCGCGATCCCTTTCTCGGACCAGGGACTTAAGCCGCGGTCGGCGCGACTGCTACAGCAGCCGGTCGAACACCGCGGTCACGCCGTCCCAGTGGCTGGTCTGCGGGTTCTTGACATCGGGGTACATGATGTTGAACGTCTCGGCGAGGGCGACGCTGAGACCGCCGATGATCTCGGGGTAGCGCTCTTCGGTCTCCTGGGTGGGTGTCCTGTCAAGCGGAGGGTGCGCGGCGAGCTGTTCCAGGTTCGGCTTCAGATCGACCTCCTCGTCGAGCCGCCGGAACCGGTGGATGCTTTCCTGGAGGCCCTTGGTGATCGGCAGGTCCCCTGGTTCGACGGTATCCCGGCCGTTGGCCTTGGCCGAGGCCTGGCCGACGACCAGGAGGTCGTAGAGCTTGGCGTCGACGAAGTCTCCGTACCGCTTAAGGTCGTTCTTGTCCACGTCGAGGCCTGCGACGGCGCGGAAGAACCTCTCGAACTTCGACACAGCCATCACGGTCATGCCTCTCGCCTCCTTACCGGGAACCGGACGGCGTCGTTCGCTCCAGCCGGCGCCGCCATCGGCTGTTACCGGTCGAGATTCGCAGAGCCCGCCTGCTGAGCGCCTCCGCACCCCAGGCCGAAAAAGAACACCCGCTCCTGCCCTGGCAGAGCACCTAAATGCGCGGGCATCGCTGCGCGGGGTTGCAGCAAGACGGAGGACCTCGCGTCCGAACTGCCCAAGCCGCTGAAGGAACCGCTGGTCTCTCGGACTCGACGAGTTCATCGATCGGGTGAGCAGACGAGGAGCCGTGACCGACGAGGTCGGCGCCGTCATCGAGGAGACGGAACCGGCCGTGTCAACTCCTTCAGAGCATCTCCAGGGACGTGGGCCCGGTGGGTGGCGGGAACGCCTCGTCGAGGGCGTCGAGCGCCTCGGTGGGAAGGTGGAGGTCCACCGCGCCGCGGTTCTGCCGGACGTGGTCGGGTGATCCGGAACGCGGGATCCCGGCCACCCCCTGTTCCAGCACCCAGGCGAGTGCCACCTGGGTCGGCGTTGCTCCGAGGGCCCGGGCCACGGCACCCAGTGCCCCGACCTTCAGGAGCCGCCCCTGCTCGATCGGGGAGTAGGCCATGACCGTCACCCCGGCCTCGCGGCACCAGGGGAGAAGATCCCACTCGATGCCGCGCCGAAACAGGTTGTACAGCACCTGGTCGACGGCCACGGCGTCGCCACCGGGGAGGGTGGTCAGCTCGGCCATGTCGATGACGTCCAGATTGCTCACGCCCCAGTAACGGATCTTCCCCGCCTCCATCAGGTCGGTGAATCCCGCAAGGGTCTCCTCAAGCGGCCACCGTGCCCTCCAGTGCAGCAGGTAGAGGTCCAGCCGTTCCGTACGGAGCCGCCGCAGACTGCCCTCGCAGGCGGCGACGGTGCCCTTCCGGTCGGCGTGACCGGGCAGCACCTTGCTGACGAGGAAGACCTCCTCCCGGCGCCCCCGGAGGGCCTCCCCGACGAGCTCCTCGGCTGCGCCATCGCCGTACATCTCCGCCGTGTCGACGACGGTCATGCCGAGATCCACGCCCAACCGCAGCGCGGCGATCTCCTGCTCACGCCGGGCCGGGTCCTCGCCCAGGTACCAGGTGCCCTGCCCGAGCGCCGCGATCTCCTCACCGGAGGGGAGCGCGATCGTTCTGGCCGATTCCACAGCCATCCCGGGCCTCCCGTCTGCCGCGGATCCGCATCACGCGCGCCCGCACCGGGTGCCGGCGCCTTCCTGCCCGCGTTCGCCGTTGCCCCCCGGGTCTACGACGTACCGAGGTGCGTGCTCCATGCGGAGCAATGGTGTCGTGGACGTCCAGGACGTGCAGGGCGGTGTCGTGGACGTCCAGGACGTGCAGGGCCGGGGGTGCGGCCCAGCTCGGCTCTGCGGGCGCTGCTCGACGACGCTGGCGCCGTGCCGAAGGCCCCGGGGTCACCCGGCGGATTCGAGGGCCTGGGAGAAGTCCGTTCCGAGCTGCGACATCAGGTCGTTGAACTCCTTCTCGCTGATCGCTTCCCGGAGCACGGCCAGTACGGTCCGCACACCCCGGTCGGCTTCCTCCTCCTTGAGCATGGTGCGTTCGGCGACGCGCCGCACGCTGTCGTAGTGGCCGAAGCGCTCGATGCGGTCCGTGGTTCCCCGGCGCACCGCCTCCGCGAGGCCCTCGGGGAGCTCGGTGATCAGGTCCCTGGCCTCCCCCGGGCTCAGCCTGTGGGCCAGCGTTTCGAGCGTGGCCCAGGTCAGGTCCGCCGCCTCCTGCCGGCTCAGTCCGGTGCGCTCGGCGACGATACGGACGAATGCCTGCTCATCCATGCGTCGTCCTCCTTCGCTGCTGTGGTGCGACGAACGGCGCGGACCCCTGCAAGCCTGCCACACCGACCCGGGCCACGCCCGCGCACGGAGTGCCTCGCCGGCCAGGTTGAGCTCGTCGTATCGCACACAGGCGAAGAGCCACACCATGGGAGCGCCGACGTAGCCGAACTCGGGCGGTGACTTTGCGCATTCGACGTGCACCACAGCACCTGTGAGCGGGTCCGGGCGTGGAAACCCGAGGTGCCCACCACTCCCACCACTCCTGTAGGAGTTCCAGCGAGGCGTCAGCCGGGCCCGCCCAGCACGATCTTCCACACTCGGGTCGCCACCTGGAGGTTCAGCCGGTCCTCGACGTTCGCGAGGTCGTTGCCGCTGATGTCGCGGATGCGCTGGAGCCGATAGCGCAGCGTGCTGCGGTGGATGGCGAGGGATTCTGCGGTCTCGTCGTAGTTGCCGCCGCAGTCGAAGTACCGGGACAGGGTCTCCACCAAGGTCGCGTGGTGCCGGGAGTCGTAGTCGATGAGCTGCCCGAGCCACTCCTGTACGAACGTCTCCAGTTCCCGGTAATCGTTGCCGGGTCCCAGGATGCGGTAGAGGCCGAGCTCGTCGAAGAACGTCGTGCCGTAGCGGTCGCGGGAGTGGCGGCGCACGTCCAGGGCGCGCTGCGCCTCCTGGTAGTGGTGGGGGATGTCGTTCAGGGAATCGGAAGGGGCGCTCACCCCGATCGTCCCGGACCGTGTTCCGGTCTCCCGGGCGAGCGCCTCGTACAGCGCGTGGGCGTGCGGCCTGTCGTCGGCGACCAGGACGACGTGGTCGGAGCGTCGGGTCAGCAGCGAGCGCATGCCCACGGCAGTGGCCGCCCGCCCCACGGTCTGTGCGAAGGAATCGTCGGCGGTCCGGTTCGACCACTGCACCACGACGACGTAGTGGCTGCGGTGCAGGTCGTATCCGACTGCCGCGGACCGGGCGTAGGCGCTCGCCTCGTCCGTCCCTGCCAGGAGGTCGTCCACCAGCTCGCGGTGCAGCCTCAGCTCCACTTCGGCCAGATCGCGCAGGTGCGTCAGCTCCGGGGCGAGTGACGCGGCAGCGTGTTCCAGCGCGAGCACGGTGTGCTCGTCAGCCTCGTCCCGGGCGTCGACGAGGGCCAGCACGCCCAGGATCTCGCCGTGCGGGCGGATCAGGGTGATCAGCCGGTCCCTTATCCGCACCGGCCCGGCCTGACGGGCTACGGCGTGCAGCATTTCGTCCCGGCGCACGGGGTCCGGTTCGGGATAGGGGACGGGTCGGCTGGGGCCGGTCCAGGACCTCAGCCGGCCGAAGCGGTCCTCGACCAGTGCGGGAAGTCCAGTGAGCACGTGTAGTGCGCGGGTGACGGCTTCCTCGCCGCCACCCGAGGCGGCGACGCCGGCCATGAACGCGTGAACGGCTCGCTCGTAGCCCAGCTCAGCCACCACAGAGATCAGCTGCCGCTGGAGGGCTGTGCGTTCCTCCCTCAGTCGGTTCAGCTCCAGCGCGTCCTCGCGTCGGTGGCGATGTGCGAAAGCGACTGACAGTGCAGCAGCGGTGTGCCGGACGAGCGTGGCGAGCAGAGATCGCTCGGCCTCGGTGGGCCGGGAGCGGGACGTCACCACGAGGTAGCCGTGCAGTCCCTCAAGTCCGCGCAGCCCCAGGGCCCGGCCCCAGGGTCTGCCGGGTACGGTCACGTTGCCGTCCTGCCCGGCCAGCTCCCGCACCCTCCGGCCCACGGCCAAGGCGTGCGTTCGCCCGTTCCACGGGCTGGGGACCAGGTCGCCGCCCACCTTGAGGTATCCGGCTTCGGCGCTGTACGGCCCCGCGGCGACTATGTGATCCATGGCCAGACGCAGGATCTCGCCTTCGTCCGGAGCGTCGAACTGGGCGCGGGAGAGCGCGATCAGTTCGTGGAGGGCATGGGCGGTCGGGGCGCGAGCGGGCGCGCGGGGCCCTCCGCGCGCGGCCATGGGGTGCCGCCCGGCGCTGCCCCACGGAAGGCCGCCCTTTCGGGGGGAGTAGCGGTGGTAGAGGCGGTGCACCCGACTACCGGCCATGGCATCGCTCCGTCCCTCGAAGCCTTCAGAGAACCGAGCGGCATGTCGCGTACCCGCTTCAGGGGTCGGCTCACCCGAGATGCGTGGATCGTTTCTCTCGCCAGACGCAGGCCTCTCCGTGTGCACCGGTAGGAACCCGACGCGGGCCACCTGGTGCCGCTGCGGTGTGCTCTCTGTCGAGGTACGCGCCGGACAGCAGAAATACGCGGACATCGAGAACGCCGCCGCGCACCTGCACGGACTGCTGGGACGGCAGGCGGGCCGGAGCTAGCCGTCGTCGCCCCGCTCGCCCTCCGCCTGGGATGGCTCGCTCCGGGGGACATCCGGGTGCTGTTCCGTTGCGGTTCGTTCGTCCGTCTCGTCCCGCTCGCCCTCGGCCTGCGAGGGTGTGCGCGAGTACCAGGCGTCGTAGTCAGGGGCTCCGGATTTCATGACGGGCCTCCTTCGTGGCTCACGTCCATCCTCCCCTCTGAGGCCGTGGTGGAACACCTGCGGCTTACTGCGGCTTCACCGTGCGATCGCCCTTTCCAACACCTGCCGCGACTGCTGCGACCGGTGCCGGATCGGCCGTGACTGCCAGAGAGCCGCGCAACGCGACTACGACGGCCCCGGCACCTTCGCTCACAACTACTTTCGAGGTGTCCTTGCGCCCCGGTGTCTGCGAGGACTGCGGCGAACTTCCCCAAGAAAACCCGTGAGTCCCCTTCCCACCTCCCGGGCCTCCTCGACGTGCCCATTCTCCAACCGTCGTCTCGACGTACCCGAAGGCGTAGCAGCGCCTTTGGGAGCGCCCGGGGTGAGTCATCACCCGCACCCGGGCGAGGGCCGCGGCGCGCACCGCCTCCTCGACCGGGGTGGACCCGCTGATCAGCGCGAGGATGCGCCCGGCGGTCCTGGGCTCGTGGAGCAGGGCGGCGAGCACCGCAGCCACGAGTCCAGTCCGGTCCCGGACGGGAGGCGATGTCGGCGTCCGCCTCGCCCTTGGCCTTCAGGTAGGTGGCGAACACCGGGTCGGTGCCGGGCGGCGGCGGGCTGTCCACGCCCATCGCGGAGATCACCAGGAAGCGGCGCATCCCGGCGCGCTCTGCCGCGTCGGCGCCGCCAAGGTGGCCGGCCACTTCCTCCATCGAGGCGTGCTCCAGATCGCACACCACCGGTTCCGCACCGTCCGCGCGCGCAGGTCGTCGGCGTGGTCCGGGGTACCGGCCACCGGGTCGCGCCGCAGGTGCCCGGGGATCCGCGATCGCGATCCTGTCGTCAGGAGCGCGCGAGCCGGGCCGCGAGATAGGGCGCGGTGGCGCTGCGGCGGGCCCTCGCCACCTTGGCCGGCGGACCCGCCACGACCACCCGCCCGCCCGCGTCGCCGCCGCCCGGACCGAGGTCGATGACCCAGTCGGCGGTGGCGATCGTGTCCAGGTCGTGCTCGACGAGGACGACCGTGTTGCCGGCGTCGACGAGCCGGTGCAGTTGTCGCAGCAGTAGCGCGATGTCCGAGGGGTGCAGCCCCGCCGTCGGCTCGTCGAGCAGGTAGAGCGCGTGCCCGCGGCGGGCTCGCTGCAGTTCGGTGGCCAGTTTGATGCGTTGCGCCTCACCGCCGCTGAGTTCCGTCGCCGGTTGGCCCAGCCGCAGGTACCCCAGTCCCACCTCGCGCAACGTCTCCAGACTGCGGGAGGCGGCCGGAACGGCGGACAGGAACTTGGCGGCGGCGTCGACGGACAGCGCCAGTACTTCCGCGATGTTCTTGCCGCGGTGGGTGATTTGCAGCGTTTCGGCGTTGTACCGGGCGCCTTCGCAGGTCGGGCAGGGCGCGTAGGTGCCGGGCAGGAACAGCAGTTCCACCGCGACGAATCCTTCGCCCTGGCAGGTCTCGCACCGCCCCTCGGGCACGTTGAAGGAGAACCGCCCGGCCGAGTAGCCGCGCGCCCTGGCTCCGTCCGTCGCCGCGTACAGCTTGCGCACCGCGTCGAACATCCCGGTGTACGTGGCCAGGTTGGACCGGGGAGTTCGGCCGATGGGCCGTTGGTCGACCCGGACCAGCCGGTCGAACGACTCGACCCCCGACGTGTCCTGGACGTCGACCTCCAGCTGCGCCTCGTCGGGTTCCTCGGATACGAGTCCGAGGTGGCCGCGGACGACCTCGGCGAGCACCTGTGTCACCAGCGTCGACTTTCCGGAACCGGACACGCCCGTCACCGCCGTCAGTACGCACAGCGGTACGTCGACGGACACGTCGCGCAGATTGTGGCGGGAGACGCCGCTCAGGTGCAGCCACCCGTGCGGTGTGCGCGGGCGGTGATCGAGCGGCTGCGCGCGCCCGAACAGGTACCGGCTCGTGGCCGACTCCCCGACCCGCGCAAGACCGGCGACCGGGCCGCTGTACAGCACGCGTCCGCCGCCCTCGCCCGCACCGGGGCCGATGTCGACCACCCAGTCCGCCCGGCGTACGACGTCCATGTCGTGCTCCACGACGAACAGCGAGTTGCCCGCCGCCTTGAGGCGGTCCAGCACCTCCAGCAGCGGTTCCGCGTCAGCCGGGTGCAGGCCCGCGGAGGGCTCGTCGAGGACGTAGACGACGCCGAACAGCCCCGAGCGCAGCTGGGTGGCGATCCGCAGGCGCTGCGCCTCGCCGGGCGACAGGGTCGTCGAGCGGCGCCCGAGGCTGAGATATCCGAGGCCCAGGTCGAGCAGTACGTCGACCCGCGCGACCAGGTCGCCGCAGATCCGGACCGCGACCTCGGTCGTCTCCCCGGATCGGGCGGTCGACGTGGTGGCGTCGGCCTCGGACCGCCCCGCGACGGGCCGCAGCAAGGCCACGACCTCGGTGAGCGGCATCGCGTTGATCTCGGCGATGGAACGTCCGGCGAAGGTCACGGCGAGCGCCTCGGGCCGCAGTCCGCTGCCGTGACAGGCGGGGCAGGGCACACTCCTGACGAACCGGAGCGCCCGTTCGCGCATCTTCTCGCTCTTGGAGTCGGCGAGGACGTGCATGACGTGCTTGCGGGCACTCCAGAACTTGCCCTGGTAGCCGTAGTCGACGCGGTCCTCCTCCGGCTCGATGTACACGGAGGGCTGCTCGTCCGTGTACAGCAGCCAGTCCCGGTCCTTCTTCCTGAGCCTGCGCCACGGTCGGTCGATGTCGATCCCCAGGCCGCTCACGACACTGCGCAGGTTGGCGCCCTGCCAGGCGCCCGGCCAGGCGGCGATCGCCCCCTCGCGGATGGTCAGCGAGGGGTCCGGGACGAGCAGGTCCTCGGCGACGTCGTGCACGACGCCCAGTCCGTGGCACTCCGGGCAGGCGCCGGCCGCGGTGTTGGGGGAGAACGACTCGGCTTCCAGCCGTGCGGCCCGGGGCGGATAGGTGCCGGCGCGGGAGTACAGCATGCGCAGCAGATTGGACAGCGTGGTGAGGGTGCCGACCGTCGAGCGCGAGCTGGGCGACCCGCGTCGCTGCTGCAGGGCCACGGCCGGTGGCAGTCCGGTGATCTCCTGCACGTGCGGTGCGCCGGCCTGTTGCAGCAGCCTTCGGGCGTAGGGTGCCACGGACTCGAAGTAGCGCCGCTGGGCCTCCGCGTAGAGCGTGCCGAACGCGAGCGAGGACTTGCCCGAACCGGAGACACCGGTGAAGGCGACCATCGCGTCCCGTGGAATGTCGACATCGATGTTGCGCAGGTTGTTCTCACCGGCGCCCCGGACATGCACGAAGGGGTCGGTCGCGTCCTTGTCCACCGTTCCTGATTACCCGATCGCGCCGGGAACCGCGCGACAGGCGCCGTCGCCGGGCCCCGCTCCCGGGATACATCCGGGAGTGCTCCGCCGTTGATCCGTATGGGGGCGTGAGGCGCACGCAACCGTGTGGCTCGGTGGTGGGACGGGTCCTGCACGGGGGAGGTCGAGGAGATCTGACCGTACCGCCCGCGCCTGCCGGCAGGGGCCAGCGTGTCACGCGGCGTCGGCGTTACCTCGGGGGCATCCTGTGGCCACGTGCGATCGCGGGGGCAGCCGACGAGAAGGAGTCATGCGGGTGTCGTCTCAGGACGTTACGGTCGTGGCTCTCCTGGCGGATCCGGACGCGCCGACGGAGATCGCGCAGCGCATGGCCCAGATGCTTCCTGACCGGCTCGCCGACAGGTCGGGCCAGGGGCGACGGTTCGACGTCGAGGTGGTCAGCGAACCCTTCACCGCGGGGACCGAGGACCTGTCCACGTTGACCCGCCGGATCAAGGACCGCGGGAGCGGGGAGCATTGGGACGTCGTCGTGGCCCTCACCGACCTTCCGCTGCACTCGCACGGACACAAGCTCGTGGTGGATCTGAGTCACGAACACGGCTTGGCGCTGCTGTCTCTTCCCACGCTGGGCGGCTTCCGGTTGCAGACCAGGGCCCGCCAGGCCGTGGAAGAAGCCGTGCTCAGCTTGGCGGGCCCGCCGGCCACTGGGCCTGAGGGGCCTGCGGGAAGTCAACCGCTGCGGGGGCCCTTCGCCGGTCGTCTCGCGCCTATCCGTCCGGGTCGGATCGGTGAGGAGGAGATCGCCGATCTGCGGTACGTCGTAAGCGGGCCGCGCGGTTACCTGAGGGTGCTCGGCGGTATGGTCCGCGCCAACCAGCCGTGGCGGTTGGTGCCGGGCTTGTCGAAGGCCCTGGCCGCCGCACTCGCCACGGGAGCGGTCGCCACCGTGAACTCCACCATCTGGACCCTGGCCACCTCCCTGGGCACGCCACGCCTGGTGATCGCCATGGTCGGGTCCGTCGCCCTCATGATCGGCTGGCTGATCGTGGACGCGAACCTGTGGCATCGAACGGATGAGGTTTCGCCGGAGGCGAGCAAGAGGGCGGCTCTTTACAACGCCTCGACGATCGTGACCGTCGGTATCGGGGTGATCGTCTGCTACGTGGGTCTGATGGTCATCAACCTGGTGTGGGCGCTGTTCATCCTGAACGACCGGGTGTTCGCTTCCACGACGCGAACGCCGCTGCACGCCACGGAATACTGGACGCTGTCCTGGTTCGTCGCTTCGGTCGCCACGGTGGGCGGCGCGCTGGGATCGGGCCTGGAGAGCGACGAGGCGATCCGGGCAGCCGCCTACTCCAAGCGGGAACAGGAGCGTCGCAGCCTGCTGCGGGACGAGCACGGTGACTAGCGGGTGACCCCAGTCGGAGATGTGCCCTCGGTTGGTGGTCGTCCGGCAGAACGACCGTTACATCTGATCCAGGTGAACGGCCCAGTGGTGTGCCAGAGCCACGGACCCTGTCGTAGCACCGGCGAGAGTCAGGCTCTTTGCGTCCTCTCCATCACCGCCCTGCCGCGACATCAGGGGAAGTCATCATGAGAGCCAGGCCGACGCGACCCGGCAGGGCGTTCCGGTCAGGCGGACACCCGTGACGTGGTTGTGCGGCGGGGCTCCGGGGTCGGTGCGCACGGCCAGCCAGACCCAGTCGGCGGTGTCGCCGTTGGTCGTCCAGATCTTCTGGCCGTTGACGACGTACGCGTCGCCGTCCCGGACCGCGCGGGTCTTCAGGGACGCGAGGTCCGTGCCCGCGCCGGGCTCGCTGTAGCCGATCGCGAAGTCGATCTCCCCGGAGAGGATGCGCGGCAGGAAGTACGCCTTCTGCTCGTCCGTGCCGTACCGCATGATCGTCGGCCCGACCGTGTTGAGCGCCATCAGCGGCAGGGGTACGCCGGCCTGCGCGGCCTCGTCGAAGAAGATGAACTGCTCCATCGCCGTCATCCCGCGCCCGCCGTACTCCTCGGGCCAGCCGTCCGCGCCGAGCCGGCGGATGGTGTCGCGGTAGAACCGCTTCTGCGCGGCCGGGTCGGCGTACCGGGCGTAGGCGTGGTCCGGGACCAGATCGGCGAAGTAGGTCCGCGGTTCGGTGCGCGACCGCTGCTGCTCGGGCGTGTGGTCGAGGTGCACGGCGCCTCCAGGCTCCCCAAGGGCGGTCCTGACGGCGCACACCGTAGAACGCGTTTCAGAAATTAGGGATGTCGGGGCCCTCACCTGAGCGTTTCCAGGAAGGCGGCGCAGGCGTCGGCGCAGGCCCGGCAGGCCGCCGCGGCGGACTCGGCACCGGGGTGCTCGTCGAACGCCCGGGCGCAGTCGAGGCAGACCGAGCGGCACCAGTCCACCCGGACCCGGATGCTCTCCTCGTCCTGCCGGTTCTCCTCGCACAGCACGCGGCAGGTGGCGTCGCACACCTCGGCGCACATGATGCCCAGCCGGCGCGCCCGCTCCTGGTGCTCACTCCCGTCCGGGTCGACCAGGCTCGCGCGCACGGCACAGGCCCGGGCGCACTCAGTGCACGCCTGGGCACAGGTGAAACGGTCCTCCAGGAACCGGTAGAGCTGCTGCGAAGTCGGCGATGTCACCCCGTGCGGGTAGCCGGGGCAGGCGGCCGCAAACCACTGTGCCCAGGGGCCGACCGGGCGGACACCGCCCGGCTCTCCACCGCAACCCATAATGTCCGGGTTCGTCCGCTTCTGGCAGGGTATTCCTCCTCTATGAACCCTGCATCGATGCAGCTGGCCGCGGCGAGCGGCCTGATGAGCCTTTTCCTCTTCATCGTGGCCGTGGCGGTGCTCGCGCTGCTCGCCGGCGGCTTCTGGATGACCTCGCGCGTCCGATACCGCGAGTCGCCGCGCCCCCGCCCCGAGGAACAGCCCAAGCTGCCGCCGGAGGGGCCGGTGCACGAGGTACGGGAGAATCGGGAGTCCGCGGAGATACCGCAGATCCCCAAGGGCGACCGCCCGCTCACCCCGTACGAGCTGACCAACATGGACACCCGGACGAGCGCGTCGAAGGAGCGTCCGCGCTGGAGCAAGGGCTCCAGCGGCTCCTTCGGCGGCGGCGGACTCGGCGCCCACTGAGCCCCGGCCCCGCCCACCGATCCCGGCGACCCGGCCCGCGCCGCACCGCCGTACGCCCCTAGGAAGAGTCCCGGGCGGCGTCCAGGCGGTCGACGCGGGCCACGTTCCGCCGGTCCTCGGGATCCTGGCTGGGCTCGGCCGCGAACCAGGCGTCGAGGATCTCCTTCAGCACCGGTTCCGAGGTGAGCCTGAGGCTGAGCGCGAGGACGTTGGCGTCGTTCCAGCGCCGGGCTCCGTCGGCCGTGCCGGCGTCCACGCACAGCGCCGCGCGCACGCCCGGAACCTTGTTGGCCGCGATGGACGCGCCGGTACCGGTCCAGCAGCACACGACCGCCTGGTCGGCCGCGCCCTCCGCCACGTCCCGGGCGGCGGCCTCCGAGCAGACCGCCCACTGCGCGTCAGCCCCGGGTGTCAACGCGCCGTGCTCCCGGACCTCGTGGCCACGGCGCCGCAGCTCCGCGACCAGCAGACGGGCCACGGGTTCGTCCATGTCGGAGGAGACGGAGATCCGCATGCTCCGGAGCCTAGCGCGTGGCGCCCGGACCCGGCCGGACATGCCGAACGGCCCCGCGGAGGGGCCGTCCGGCAGGCATCGGGCAGTGTCGGGGTCAGGGGTGGTCGGGCTGCTGTGCCGGAGGCACCCCGCCGCCCTCTCCCCCGCCCTTGCCGCCCTTTCCTGCCTTGTCAGAGCCGTGCGGGCGACCGCCCGCGTCCCGGCCGGCCGGCTGGCGGGCCTTCAGCTCGCCGCTGTCCTGCGGGGTGGCGCCACCCTTGTCACTGCGCCGCTGTTCGGGCTGCTGCGGATTGGACATGCGCCGGACTCCCTCCGGATGGTGCGTGATGGTGCGTGCTCCGTACGGGGTCCGGGTTCCCAGGGGGACGCGGGTGACGCACACCGGCCGTGGACCGCGGTCACGGCGTGGGGCGGGTCAGCGCCCGGTGGAGGTGTTCGAGGGCGTCCAGGAGCACCGAGCGGTGGTACCAGCTCAGCCAGGCCGACGTGTCCGAGGCGAGCAGGGCGAACGCCTCGGCCTGCCCGGCGGTCGTCCGGTGGCCGGCGTCGGGCCAGTGCAGGGTGATCACGCCGGTGCACGAGCCGGCGGAGGAGAGCACCGGGACGCTGTGCACGGCCTGGGTGCCGGTGGTCAGCAGCGCGCGCCGGCAGTCGTCGGAGAGCTGCGCGTCCGTCGCGACGTCGGGCACGCTCACCTGGCGGCCCCGGACCCGGGCCGCCGCGTCGGCCGTGCCGTCGCCCCGGCCGCGCACGAGCTGGTCCAGGAACGTCTCCGCGCAGCCGTAGTGGGTCTCCAGCATCAGGGCGTTCACGGCCGGGTCCACGAACTGCACGTACCCGGCGGGCGCCTTGCCGATGGCCAGCGCCTCGTGCAGGACGGCGTCGATCATCTGCCGGCGGTAGCGCGGGTCCCGGCCGCCGCGGGCCAGCATCCGCAGCTGTGGCACCGGCAGCGAGCGGCGGCCCGGGAACCACACGTCACCGTCCGGGGGCCGGGCCACCACCACGGCCGAGACGAGGACCCGCAGCGGCACGTTGAACCGCTGCGAGGCCTCGCGCAGCGCCCGGAAGGCGCTGCCGGAGTCCGGCAGTCCGTAGCGGACCATGAGCGTGCCCTGGGCCATGCCGATCACCGGCGCGGTCCGCATCCGGGCGCGCAGCGCGCGGACCTCCTTGTACAGGTCCTCGTACGAGGGCCGCAGCGGGTCCGCCATCTGCGACCGCCAGGCGGGCAGCTCCTCCACCCGGGAGGCGACGCGGGCCAGCTCGTGCAGCGCCTCGTCCAGGGTGGCGTACAGCCGGACGCCCTCCAGGCGGGCCAGGTGCACCGCCTCGCGGACCCCGGGCCGGGCGCGGACGATGATCAGGTCGGGGCGTCCGGTGCGCGCCCGGGTCGTCTCGCTGAGCGTGCGCAGCACGGCGGCGCCGCCGAGCTGGACGTGTGCCATGTCGAGCACGGGGCGCAGTCCGGCGCGGTCCGCCTGTTCCAGGTGACCGCGCAGTTCCTCCGACCAGGCCTGGGCTCCGTCGGCGTCGAGGCTGCCCGACATGCGCAGCAGGAGGGCGCCCTCGGCGGGCAGGCCCTCGACGACGGAGGACTCGATCACGAGGGGAGCCGGTGCCGCAGGCCGGCCGGAAGAAGGTTTCATCGCATCACCCAGACAGGACGTCCCAAAGAACTCGATCGGCCTCTTCCCGACCTGTGCACCACCCCGCACCGTAGGCCCCGGGCCATCGGCCGCGCCATCCACCGCGCCGTGCGGCGAAGCGGCGGGCGGCGCGGTCGCTATCCGAGGCCGCCGGGGTCCGGGCGCGCCGGTTCGTACGCCGGCTGGTACGCCCGTTCCCGCGGCGGTTCGCGGGATGTCAGGGCGTCCAGGGCCGACGCCAGGGTCGCGTGCACCCGGATGCCCGGCAGGCCGGCCGAGGTCAGGGCCTCCCGGACGTGCGGTCTGGGCTGTACGACGGACAGGGCGCGGCCGGTGTGCGCGAGGGCCCCGGTCGCCCGGTCCAGGGAGCGGACCGCGTCGGCACAGGCGAGATACGCCTCGCTCAGGTCCAGCAGGGGGTGCTCACCAGCCTGGCCGGCATGGGCCACGTGCTCGGCGAGGGCTTCGGAGAACAGCCGGGCGTTGGAGGCGTCGACCGTGCCCCGGGCCTTCAGGACGCTGATGCCGCCGAGCCCCGGACGGTGCTCGTGCACGGTCTGCAGGAGCAGCGGGGCGGGGCCGCCGGGGCGGACGCGGGCGGGGGACGGCTGACCGTCTTCCCTGGGTGATCGGGTTTCCACGGGGATCGGGCTTCCTGGAGGCGGGAGGAAGGATCAGCCGGCCGCGTCTTGACCGGGACATCACTGTGCCCGCGCGGTGCGGGGGATGCAACGACGTCCCCGGGCGTGTCGTACCGCCGGGGTCTCAGCCGACGTACCGCCGGGCGGGTGAGTTCCTGCGGGCTCTTTCGAGTGCGGCGAGCCGGCGTTCCAGGTCCGGCGGTACGGGGTCGCGCTGGCGCAGCACCCACGGCAGTCCGGCGGTGGCGTGGGCGAACGCGCGGGCGGAGGCGGCGTCCCGGGGCACGGTCCGCAGGAGGTGCCCGGTACGGCGCAGCGCCGGCAGCAGCGGGCGGCGCAGCCAGGTGAACCACAGCGTGTTGCGCAGTCCGAGGACCCGCCGGGCCGTGCTGTCGCGCAGCCGGGAGGCGTGGTGGTGGACGGTGAGTTCCTCGGCGTAGGCGAGCCACCAGCCCTGGCGGAGCAGGTCGCACGCGAGCAGTTCCTCCTCGCCGCCGAGCCACAGGCCCGGGTGGAAGCCGCCGCCGGCGCGGAAGGCCTCGGTGCGCAGCACGGTGGCGGCGGCGAGGAAGGAGCCGAGGGCGGGTCCGGGGAGCCAGTCGGGTCCGGACAGCGGGGACTCGCGCAGTTCGCGCACGACCGGGTCCTCGGTGCCCTCCGGTTCCACGAGGATCCGCGCGGTGACGCCCGCGAGCCGGGGCCCGGCGTCCAGCAGGTCGGCGGCCCGGCGCAGACTGCCGGGCGCCCACCAGGTGTCGTCGTCGCAGAAGGCGACGTACGGCGTGCGCACCCGCTGCACGGCCAGGTTGCGGCCGATGGCGCCGAGGTTGCGGCCGGGGCGCAGCAGGGTCATCTCCGGGAACTCCCGGGCGACCGCCTCGGCGGTGCCGTCGGTGGAGGCGTTGTCGGTGACGATCACAGGCGGCCGCTCGGGCAGCCGGCGCAGCAGGGCGAGGGTGCGCAGCAGCTCGTCACGGCGGTTGTGGGTGATCAGGACGACGGTCGTACGGTCGTCGGCGGCGGTCCGGGTGGGGGCCTCGGGGGCGGTACTGGTCATCGTCCGGCGCCTCCGGGTGGGTGGTCAGGGGGCGGGGTCGTGATCGTCGTGATCGTCCGGCGCCTTGCCGTGGGGGTCGGGGCGGGGCGGGGGTGATCGTGGTCCGGCGCCTTCCCGCGGGCGGTCGGGGCGGACCGAGGGTGGCCACCGTCCGGCGTCCTGCCGCGGGGGGCGGGGCGGGGGTGATCGTCGTCCGACGCCTTCCCGCGGGCGAGCGGGGCGGACCGAGGGTGGCCACCGTCCGGCGTCCTGCCGCGGGGGGGCAGGCCGAGGGTGGTCGTCGGCGGGCCTCTTGCCTTGGAGGGTCGGGGCGGGTCGGCGTCGTCAGTCAGGGTGGAATGGTCGCCGTCCGGGGGCTCCGCGTGCGTGGGCGGGCCGGATCGGGGGCGCGGGCGTTGGGCGGCACCCTCTCGTGAGGGGTCGAGGCGGTTCCGGGCATGGGGCTCGCGGTCGTACCGGTCATCGTCCGGTGCCTCTCCGGGGGCGGGCGGCCGGGTCGCGGTCGAGCAGGCCCGCGGCGTGTTCGACGCGCGGGGGCAGGGGCCGGCGGCGGGCGAGGGCGGCCGGGAGCCGGGCGACGGTCTCCTTCAGGGCGCGGCGCGCTCCCGGGCGGCCCGCCGCGGCGGCCAGCGCGAGATCGGCGCCGGCGCGCAGGACGACCGGCCAGGGGCGGCGCAGGCAGGTGGTCAGCACGTGGTTGCGCCGGACGAGGAAGGAGCGGCCGGTGCGGTCGTGGTCCTCGGGGTGGTGGCGGGCGCGCAGGGAGGGTTCGTAGGCGACGCCCCAGCCCGCGGCGGCCAGGTCGTAGGCGAGCAGGGTCTCCTCGCCGCCGAAGAAGAGCAACGGGTGGTAGCCGCCGGCGCTCAGGAAGGCCTCGCGGCGGACCACGCAGGCGCAGCCGAGGAACCCGAGCACCGGACGGCCGGGCAGGTCCGGTTCCAGCGGCAGCGGGGAGGCGGCGAGCACCGCGTTGAGGGGGTCCTCGGCGGCCTCGTCGCCGACCAGGGTGCGGGCGGCGAGCAGGCCGAGCCGGGGGTGCTGGTCGAGGAGGTCGGCGGCGCGGGCGAGGCTGCCCGGCTCCCACCAGGAGTCGTCGTCGCTGAAGGCGACGTAGGGGGTGCCGGCGTGCCGGACGGCCAGGTTGCGGCCGAGGGCACCGGTGTTGGCGGCGGGCCGCAGCAGGCGGGCGATCGCCGGGTGGCCGGCCACGGCGCGGCGGGTGGTGTCGTCGCGGGAGTTGTCCACGACGACGACCGGTGGCCGCTCGGGCAGCGCGGCCAGCGCGGCCAGGGTGCGCACCAGGCTGGCGCTGCGGTCGCGGGTGATGACGGCGACCGTGACGCGCGGGTCACCGGCGGTCGGGGGCCGGTGCACGCGGTCCGGGGCCCGCTCAGCGGACATGCGACACCTCCGGTCCCGGCTGCCGCTGCCGGCCGCGTACGTCCCGCAGGAGCGTCAGACAGGCGGCGGCGACCTCACCGGCGCCGATGCGCAGCAGGCGGGCGTCGGGGGTGCGGCCGTGCGGGTCGCCGGGCGGGCCGGGCTTCCACAGGGCGAGGTGGTCCGGGCTCCGGGGCGGCCCCCACAGGCGCGGGGAGACCGGTCCGAACAGGGTGACGGAGGGGGTGCCGTGGGCCACCGCGAGGTGGGCGAGGCCGGTGTCGCCGCTGAGCACCAGGGAGGCCCCGGCGACCAGCGCGGACAGCTCCCCGAGCGGCAGACCGCCGGTCAGCACGTCGCAGCCCCGCCGGCCGCCGCGTTCGGCGACCGAGCGGACCAGGTCGTCCTCCCCGGGGCCGCCGGTGAGGACCACGCGGTGGCCCGCGGCGCGCAGGGACCGTACGACGGCGGCGAACCGCTCCCCCGGCCAGCGGCGGGAGCCCGAGGCCGCGCCGGGGTGCACGACGACCGCGCCCGGGGCCGGGGACGGGGTGGCGGGCCGGGGCAGCCGTAGGTCCAGGGGGTCGGCCGCGATGCCGTAGGCGTGCAGGAAGGCGCACCAGCGGTCCCGTTCGTTCGCCCGGTCAGGCCACGGCGGCCCGTCCGGGCAGGCGTGGGCGAGCAGCCGGCGCGGGCGGAGGGCGGCCAGGGCGTCACGGCTCTCGGGGCCGTTGCCGTGCAGGTCGACCGCCACGTCGGGGGGCGGGCCGGGCCAGTGGCCGAGGTCCGGCACCGCGCGGCCCGGCGCCTCGGCCGGGAACACGGCGTCGACCGCCCCGGTCTCCAGGGCGAGTCCGGTGAGCCCCGGCGGCTGGGCGAGGACGACCTGGTGGCCGGGGAAGGCCCGCCGGACGCCCCGCAGCGCGGGCACACCGGCCAGCAGATCACCCAGGCCCAGGGCGCGCAGGATCAGGACGGCCGGGGGGCGCGGGGTGGGGTTCGGGGTGCGGGTCACCGAGGGGGTCCTCCGTTGCGTGCGGAAGCCGGGGACGGACGGCGGGCCGGGCTCCGTTCGCCCACACCGCCCGCCCGAGCGGGCGGTACGCCCCGGCCGGCGGTGCGGGGCGCGGACGGGACGCTCGCGCCGGGGGCCGGCGGCCGGTTCCGGCCGGGGGTGCGCGGAAGGCTCCCGGCGCCCACCAGCCGACCTCCCCCGTGCAAGACCCGCAGCAGACGCGCGGCACCCGTGCCACGGCCCGGCGCGGCACCCCGGAGCGGGGCGCGCGACAGGCATCCGGCGCTCGGCGGACACCGGTTCCCGCGGAGCGGGGCGTGCCGGGTCCGCTCGGCCGGCGCCCGGTCTGCCGGACCGGGGGGCCGGGGCCCGGCCGGGGGCTGCGCCGTGCTCACCTGGCGTCTCCTCCCGTGGGTGCCGGGGTCAGGGCCGCCCGCCGGGCGAGGCCGGTGGTGGAGCGGCCGTCGAGGTAGGGCAGCAGCAGGACCTGGCCGCCCCAGCTCTCCACGAGGGGCTGTTCGGGCAGCCGGGTCCGGGCGTAGTCACCGCCCTTGGCCCAGATGTGCGGGCGGAGTTCACCGAGGATGCGTTCGGGGGTGTCCTCGTCGAACACGGCCACGGCGTCCACGCACTCCAGGGCCCGCAGCACCCGCACCCGGTCGACGGCCGGGACGAGGGGGCGGCCGTCGCCCTTGCGGCGGCGGACCGAGTCGTCGGAGTTGACGCACACGACGAGGCAGTCCCCGGCCCGGCGGGCGGCCTGGAGCAGGGCGACGTGCCCGGCGTGCAGCAGGTCGAAGCAGCCGCCCGCGGCGACCACGGTGCCGCCCGCGGCCCGCACCCGCGCGGCCGTGCGCACGGCGTCCGCGGTGGTGTCGCCGTCGCCCGGCGCCTCCTCGGCCGTCTCCGGCTGGTCCGGGACGGCGACCGCGCGGGCGCCGCCCTCGGCGACGTACCGGGTGGCGGCGTGGACCGCGGCCTGTACGGCGGCCTCGGTGAGGGCGCCGTCGGCGAGCAGGCCGGCCGCGGCAGCGGCGAACCGGTCGCCGGCGCCGCAGGGGTCGCCGGTGGCGGCGGCCGGGGTCGGCACGAGCAGCGGGGTCTCGCCGTGGGAGAGCAGGGCGCCGCGTTCGCCGAGGGTCACCGCGACGGCCCGGGCCCGCCAGGCCCGTACGAGGGCGCGGGCGTCCCGGGCGGCGGTGCGCAGCCCGGCCGCGTCGCCGGGCTCGGCGTCGTCGAGCTGCCGGGCGAAGGCGCGGGCCTCCTGGGCCGAGGGCGTGGCCAGGCGGACGCCGGGGACCGGGGGCCGGCCGCGCACGTGCGGGTCCCAGGCGACGGGGGCGGCCGTGTGCGCGAGGGCGTCCCGCAGGACGTCGGCGGTACCGCGGCCGTAGTCGGCGACGAGGACGCCCCCGGCCGCCGCGATCGTGGACACCGCCTCCTGGGTCGCCTCGCGGGCCCGGCCCTCGCCGTCGTCGAGGCGGAGCAGCGGCCGGTCCCCGGCCAGGACGCGGGTCTTGCTGCTCAGGGTGCCCTCCAGCGGCACCTCGACCAGGCCGACCCGGCCGGAGAGCAGCTCCCGCAGGGTGTCGCTGGCGGCGTCGGCGCCGAGGGCGGTGACCAGGGTGACGGACCGTCCGTCGGCCGCCGCGAGACAGGCGGCGAGGGCGGCGCCGCCGGGCCGGGAACTGCGCCGGGTGCCGTGGACGACGGGGACGGGCGCGTCCGGGGCCAGCCGCTCGGCCCGGCCGCACAGGTCGTGGTCGAGCAGCGCGTCGCCCACGACGACCAGGGGTGTCTGCGAGGCGGTCATGTGTGTCCCTTCCTGGGGGCTGCGGGCGCGCCGGGCGCGGCCCGGCCGACGGTGCGGGCACGGCCCACGAGCCGCCCCACGACACCGGGTTTGCCGTCGGTACCCGGCCGGCCATCGGTACCGGGCCGACCGTCGACACCCGGCCGGCCATCCGCACCCGACCCACCCTTGGCACTCGGCCGACCATCGACACCTGGCCGGCCATCGGCACCGGGCCGGCCACCGGCACCCGGCCCGCCGCCGGCGTCCGGCCGGCCGTCGAGACCCCGTCGGCCACGGGCGACGCGCTCGGCCTCGGCGCGTCGCTCGCCCCCGCCGCCCGGCCCGTCCCCGGTATCCGCATCCGCATCCGCATCCGCCCGGTCGTCGGCACCGGTGTCCGCCGTCCAGTGGTCGGCCTCCCCCCGGTCGACGGCCTGGTCGAAGGCCTCGCAGAGCATGTGGACGGCGACCAGGTGCAGTTCCTGGACGGTGGCGCCGAGGGGGGCGTCGACGCACAGCGCGTCGTCCGCGCCGAGTTGCAGCGGGTTGGGGGCCCGTCCGGTCAGCGCCCACACGGTCATGCCGAGCCGGTGCGCGCGGTCGGCGGCGGCCAGCAGGTTGGCGCTGGCGCCGCTGGTGGACAGCAGCAGGAGCACGTCGCCGGGGCGGCCGTGCGCGGCGGTCTGGCGGGCGAACACCTCCTGGACGCCGTAGTCGTTGGCGATCGCCGTGGTGGAGGAGGTGTCGGCGTGCAGGGCGACCGCGGAGAACGGCGGCCGGTCGTCGCGGTAGCGGCCGACGAGTTCGGCGGTGAGGTGCTGGGCCTGGGCGGCGCTGCCGCCGTTGCCCGCGACGAGCAGCCGGGCACCCGCGCCCAGCCGCCGGGCGAGTTCGGTGCCCCAGCGCTCGATGAGCGGACCGTGGTCGCGGAACGCCTCCAGGGCCTTGGCGAGGTCGTCGCAGTGCGTGGTGGCGGTGGCGGTGTTCCCGTGCGCCGTGTCGGTGACGGCCTTCGTCCGGCTCTTCATCGGACCACTCCCGAGAGCGAGCGGATGGAGGACACGGCGCCGTACACCGCGGCCACGCCGTCGGCCACCCGGTCCCAGGTGTAGTGGCCGAGCACCCGGGCGCGGCCAGCGGCTCCGTACCGGGCGAGCCGGTCGGGGTCGGCGAGGAGGGCGCGGACGACCGCGCCGAGGTCGTAGTCGTCGTCGGCCGGGACCAGGACGCCCGTGGTACCGTCCACGACGGTGTCGAGCTGGCCGCCGACGGCGGTGGCGACGACCGGCGTGGCACAGGCCATGGCCTCCAGCGGGACGATGCCGAAGGGTTCGTACCGGGGCAGCGACAGCACCAGGTCGGCGCTGGACATCAGCCGGGGCATACGGGCCCTGCTGACCCCGCCGAGCAGGGTGACCCGGTCCTGGACGCCGTACTCGCCGGCGATGCCGTAGAGGCGCTCGGCCTCGGGTTCGGTACCGAGCAGGTCGGCCTCGGGGCCGCCGGCGACGAGGAGTTCGGCGTCGGGGACGTCGGTGAGGGCGCGGATGGCGCGGTCGAAGCCCTTGCGGGGCACGAGCCGGCCGACGGCCAGCAGCCGCCTGCGGGCGCCGGGCGGGCGGGTGCGGGCGACGGGGGCGAACTGGTCGGGGTCGACCCCGCACGGCACGACGCTGATGCGGTCCTCGGGCAGCCCCATGGCCTTCAGTTCGGCCACCTCGTCGCTGCACGTGGCGATGATCCGGGCGCATTCGTGGCCGATGGCCTCCTCGATGGCGAGGCGCTGCGGCGGGCTGGTGTCGGCGGCGCCCTGGTAGCGCTTCTTGACCGTGCCCAGCGCGTGGTAGGTCTGCACGACCGGGATGCCCGGGTCGCGGGCGCCGGCCAGGGCGGCCAGGCCCGACATCCAGAAGTGGGCGTGCACCACGTCGGGCGGGCTCTGGGCCCACTGCCGGGCCAGGAAGTCGCCGAACTCGGGCATGTGGGGCAGGAGTTCGTCCTTGGGTACGGGTGCGGGCGGTCCGGCGGGCACGTGCACGACCTGCACGCCGTCGATGAGGGTCACCCGGTCCGGGAGGCCCGCCGAGTCCCGCCGGGTGTACACCGTGACCCGGTATCCCTTGCGGGCGAGCTGCCGGGCGACCTGCGCCACGTACACGTTCTGGCCGCCCGCGTCCGGCCCGCCGAGCGCGGCCAGGGGGCTGGCGTGCTCGGAGACCATGGCGACGCGTCCGGCCGTGTGCGGAATGCGGCTCATCGGGTGACCTCCTTGATCAGGCGCTCCCAGTCGTCCAGGAAGCGCCGCTCTCCGTAGCGGCCCTGGGCCGCGGCCCGGGCCGCCGCGCCGGTGCGGCGCGCCAGCCCGGGGTCGGCGAGGAAGGCCCGTACGGCGTCCTCCAGGACGTCGAGGCGGTTCGAGACCACCCCGGCGCCCTCGGGTATCGCCTCACGGGCCTCCGTGGTGTCCAGGGCGGCCACGGGCATGCCCAGGAACATGGCCTCCAGCAGGGACAGACCGAGCGAGGTCCAGCGCACGGGGTGCAGGTAGACCCGGCACCGGGCCATCTCCCGGTGCAGCTCGTGCTGCGGCAGGTCCCGGGTGCGGCAGCGCTCGGGCGGCAGGCCGAGGTGCTCGGCGAGTCCGTCGGTGCGCATGCCGAAGACGTCCAGGGGCGCGGACCGGGCGAACCGGGGCAGCAGGTCGGTACCGGTGGTACGGCCCCTGCGCACGGGTTCGTTGACCACGACGGCCGCGCGCCGCTCGGTGCCCGTGTAGAGCGCGCCGGGGTCGACGATGCCGTGCTCGACGACCTCGGTGGGGGCCTGGCCGCTGTCCCACATCAGCCGGTTGAAGTGGGTGACGTGCACGACGGGGATCGCCGACTGCCCGGCCAGCGGGTGGAGTTGGCGCTCCGGTGACTCGTCAGGGCTGTTGTGCTCGACGTACACGGCGGGCACGTCCACGCCGGGCCGGCGGCCGGTCCAGCGCAGGGCGAGGTCGAGTTCGTGCGGGCGTTGCAGGACCATGAGGTCGATGTCGCAGTCCCACAGTTCCCTCGGCGTGCGTTCCCGCACGCTCTGCGGCCAGTCCCAGGTCACGGCGCGGCCGAGCCCGTCGGGTCCGCGGTCGTCGGTGACCGGGACGAGGTAGGTGTGCGGGCCCCGCACGAAGGCGGTGAGCCAGGATCCGTGCACGTGCCAGACGAGGATGTTCATGACTGCCGCTCCTGGATGAGCTTGTGCACCGCGCGCACCACGTCCTGTCCGGTGACCTCGTCCAGACAGGGGTGGCCGGGCACCGGGCAGGTGAGGGCCCGGGTGCCCGCGCAGGGCGCCGACTGGTCGCCGAGCAGGATGACGGGGACGCCGTACGGCGCCCAGCGCCCGGCCGGTACGACGGGCGCGAACAGCGAGACGACCGGAGTGCCGACGGCGGCGGCGAGGTGGGCGGGGCCGGTGTTGGCGCTGATCACGACGTCGGCCATGCGCAGCACGCCGGCGAGGGTGCGCGGGGAGGTCCGGCCGCCGAGGTCCACGGCCAGATCCCCGCTGACCCGCCGGGTGAGGCCGGTCTCCTCGGGGCCGCCGGTGACGACCACGCGGTGCCCGGCGTCGGCGAGCAGCGCGACCGCCTCGGCGCAGCGGTGCGGGCTCCAGGCGCGGGCGGGGGCGCTGGCGCCGGGGTGCAGGACGACGTAGGGGCCGTAGCCGGTGAGGCTGCCGGTGTCCGGGGGCGGGAGGACGCGCAGCCGGCCGTCGTCCCCCGGCGGCGGCAGGAAACCCATCGCGGCGGCGGTGTCCAGCGCCGCCTCGGCCTCGTGCCGGCCCTCCAGCCGCCGGTGGCGTACGTCGAGCAGCCGGCCGGGGTGGTCGACGCTGTCGGCGCCGATCCGGCCGACGCCGGCGAGCCGGAGCAGCAGGGCGGTGGGAAGCGGGCTCTGGTGGAAGGAGGTGAGGACGAGCGCGGTGTCGTAGGCCCCGGCACGCAGCCGCCCCACCAGCCCGTCGATGTCCGCGGGGCTGACCGGGGGCGGGTCGAACCCCTCCCAGGGCGCCTCCCACACCAGCACCTCGTCCACCCCGGGCAGCAGCCGGGCGGCGTCCGCGCCGCGGGGGCCGCACAACAGGGTGACGTGCGAGGACCGGGCGGCGACGGCACGCACGGCGGGACCGGCGAGCAGCACATCACCGAAACTGTCGAGCCGGACGACCAGCGATTTCACACCGACCACCCCCCGAGGGCCCGCCCCACGGCCACCTCGCCCCGCACGGACGCCGGGGACTCCGCCGGTGCCGCCGTGCCTGAGACGGACACCGAGGACTCCGCCGGTGCCGCCGCGCCCGACAGCGACACCGACGCCGCCCACTCCTCCTCCGCCGCCTCCCCCGACGCGCACGCCCGCGCCTCCCCCGAAGCCGCCTCACCCGGCACCGGCGACCGTGTCCGGTGCGGGGCCGCCGGACCCGGCGCGGACGGCCGCCGGGACGGGGAGACCACCGCGGCGCGCCCGGACGGCCGTATGCCCTCAGGCGTCTCCGCGTTCCGCACGGAGGACCACCGGCCCTCGGAGACCACCACGGGGCCCTGGCGGGACCAGCGCATCCGGTCGCCGGCCGGGGCCGTCCGCGCGGGCGGGGGGTGCGGGGGCCGTCGCGGCGGGGCGAGGCCCGCCGCCGTCAGGGCCGCGCGGACCGCGGTGAGGGGGTCGGGGGCGCTCTCCATGGCGAAACGTTCCACCTCTGCCGGCGCGGTGGCCGCGTTCGGGACCAGGACGCCCCGCGCGCCGGCCGCGCGGGCGGCCAGCACGTCCGCGGCGATGTCCCCGATCACCAGGCACTCGGACGGCGGTACGCCCAGCCGGGCGGCGGCGGTGTGGACCAGGCCGGGGCGGGGCTTGCGGCAGGCGCAGCCGGCGTCGGGGGCGTGCGGGCAGAACACCCAGGTGTCCAGTCCGCCCAGCAGTTCGTCGGCGCGCTCGTTGACGCGGACCACCTGGTCCACGGTGAGCAGTCCGCGGCCGACGCCGGACTGGTTGCTGACCACCCCGGTCGGCAGCCCGGCGGACCGGGCCAGCGCGACGGCCGCGGCGGCGCCCGGCATCAGCCGCACCCGGGCGGGGTCGCCGTTGTACGGCACGTCCACGACGAGGGTGCCGTCACGGTCGAACAGGACGGCGGACAGCCTGCTCACCCGGCACCTCCCAGGGGCTCGGCGTGCCGGTGGCGGACGGCTCCGCGCAGCCAGTGCCGGACGGCGAGCGGCGGGATGAGCACGCTGGTGCCGAGCATCCCGGCGATCTCGCGGGCGGTGCGCGGCCCGGGCAGGATGCGGGCGAGGGCGAACTCGGTGGTGCCGAGCGTCCACAGGGCGGCGCAGGCGGTCGCGGCCCGGCGCCGCCCGGTCAGGGCGCAGCCGGCCGCGGCGAGGGCGGCGCCGGTGACCACCAGATGGCGGGGCAGCCGGCCGCGCGGCGCCTGCGCGCGGTCCCACCAGTCGCGGCCGTGCAGCCGGTTCATCAGGGCGTCGTCGGCGTTGCCGCGCTGCGCGGGCAGCGAGGCCCACCAGTGGGCGGGGCGGACCGGGTGCCGGGTGACCCGGGTGCCCCGGGCCAGGGACCAGCCCGCCCGCTGCACGCGCAGGGCGAGGTCGGCGTCCTCGCGGAAGGCCCGCGGGAAGCGTTCGTCGAAGCCGCCGGTCCGCTTCAGCGCCTCGGTGCGGTAGGCCATGTCGGCGGTGGCCCAGGCGGCGTTCTCCAGGCCCTTGGTGGTGCGTTCCCAGTCGGTGGGCCGGCGGTCCAGGGGCAGGGGGACACGCAGCCGCCCCTGGACTCCGCCGACGTCGGGGCCGGCCTGCCGCAGGTCGTCGGCGAGCCGCCGGGACCAGTCCGGCAGCACCTGGACGTCGTCGTCCAGGAAGACCGTCCAGGGCGTGCGGACGGTCTGCCAGCCGGCGTTGCGGGCGGCGGCCGGCCCCCTGCCGCCGGTGCGCAGGGTGCGTACCCGGTCGAGCAGTTGCCCGGCCGGTTCCAGGGGCAGGCCGCCGTCGGGCGCGGGCCGGTCGTCCACGACGACCACCTCGTGCGGCGGATGGCCCTCGGCCGCGGCGAGCGCGCGCAGGCACTCGGCGAGGCAGGGGCGGCCGATCGTCGGGACGACGACGGTGTAGGCGGGGGCGTCGGTCATGCGAAGGCCTTCCCACGGCGGATCGCGAACGGGCCGAGCACCAGCAGGTCGACCGGGGCCGAGCCGAAGCACTCCAGGGCGTCGCGGGGGTCGTCGACCATGGGCCGCCCCGCGGTGTTGAGACTGGTGTTGACCACCACGGGCAGTCCGGTGCGCCGTTCGAAGCCCTCGATCATGCGGGCCACCAAGGGTTCCTGGGCGCGGTCCACGGTCTGGATGCGGGCCGTGCCGTCGACGTGCACCACGGCCGGGATGCGGGCCCGCCACTCGGCGGCCACGTCGTGCACGAACAGCATGTGCGGGCTGGGCAGCGGCCCGTCGAAGATCTCGCCCGCGCGCTCGGCGAGCACCATGGGCGCGACGGGCCGGAACTCCTCGCGTCCCTTGACCGCGTTGAGCCGTTCCAGGTTCTCCGCCTTGCCGGGGTGGGCCAGCAGCGAGCGGTGCCCGAGCGCGCGCGGCCCGTACTCGCTGCGCCCCTGGAACCAGGCCACGATCCCGTCGTCGGCCAGCGCCTGCGCGGCGGTCTCGGCGATGTCGGCGGGTTCCTCGTACGGTACGGCCGCCCGCTCCACCCACGCGCGCAGCTCGGCGTCGCTCCAGCCCCGGCCGAGCGCGGCGGTCGGCATCGGCTCCAGGGTGTCCTTCTGCCCGGCGACGTACGCCGCCGCGCCCAGGGCCGTACCGGCGTCGCCGGCGGCGGGCTGCACCCACACGTGCCGAAAGCCGCTCTCCCGCCACAGCCGGGTGTTGGCGACACAGTTCAGGGCGACACCGCCGGCCATGGTGAGCGCGTCCTCGCCGGTGCGCTCGCGCAGCCACCGGGCGAGGGCCAGCATGGCCTCCTCCAGGCAGAGCTGGGCGCTCGCGGCGAGGTCGGCGTGGTCCTGGTTCCAGGCGCCGCCGGGCGGGCGGGGCGGGACGAACTCGGCCCAGGGCACCGGGCGGGCCCGGAAGCCGCCGTCGCCGTCGGCGTGGACGTACGCGCGCAGCCGGCCGGCGTGGCGCGGGGTGCCGTAGGAGGCGAGGGCCATGACCTTGAACTCGTCGCTGCTGCGCAGGAATCCGAGGTGCTGGGTGAGGTCCTCGTAGAACAGGCCGAGGGAGTCCGGCAGTCGCTGGGTGCCGAGGACGGTCAGTTCGCGGCCGGTGCAGCGGCCGGCCAGGTGGGAGCCGCACTCGCCGCGGCCGTCCAGGACGAGGACGGCGCAGTCCGGGTACGGCGAGACGGGCCCGGCGGAGGCCGCGTGCGCGACGTGGTGCGGGACGAACCGCACCTTGGCCGGGTCGAGTCCGG
The DNA here is from genome assembly GCF_001514055.1 of Streptomyces corchorusii. Lineage (NCBI taxonomy): Bacteria > Bacillati > Actinomycetota > Actinomycetes > Kitasatosporales > Streptomycetaceae > Streptomyces > Streptomyces corchorusii. Next base: position 127,049 of record NZ_KQ948359.1, read on the forward strand.
GCAGGGCCTCGGCGAGGAAGTCCGGTGCCTCGCGGGCGTACTGCTGGCGCAGGTGGTCCCAGGGGTCGTGCAGCCCCATCTCGTCGGCGGGGCGGGCCAGCGCCGGATCGTAGGAGTAGGCGACGGCGTCCAGGTCGGACGGGGTGAGGCCGGCCTGCTCCAGACACCAGCGGGCCGACTGTCCGGGCAGTTCCCAGGCCGAGAAGGGAACGGGCCGCTTGCCGTGCTTGCGGCGGGAGAACCGCTCCTCCTCCGCCGCCGCCACGACCCTGCCGTCGGTGACGAGGGCGGCGGCGGGGTCGTGGAAGAGTGCGTTGATACCGAGGACGTGCATGCGCTGTCTCCAGGGCCGGGGAACGTGCGGGGGTCAGGACCGCGGGGCCGGTTCCTCCCCGCGCGGGTCCGGATCCGGGGGCGGAGCCGCGAAGTAGGCGATGGTCTGCTTCAGGCCCTCCTCCCAGGGGACCTGCGGCGACCAGCCGAGCAGTTCGCGTGCGAGGGTGGTGTCGGGCCGGCGCCGGCCGGGGTCGTCGACGGGCCGGTCGACGAACGCGACCGGGGAGCGGGAGCCGGTGAGGGCGACCACCCGGCGGGCCAGGTCGGCGACGGTGATCTCGTCGCTGCCGCCTATGTTGACCGGTCGTACCGACCTGCTCGCGGCGACCCGCAGGATGCCGTCGACCGTGTCGTCCACGTAGCACAGCGAGCGGGTCTGGCTGCCGTCGCCGGTGACCGTGAGCGGCTCGCCGGCCAGCGCCTGGCAGATGAAGGTGGGCACGGCGCGGCCGTCGTGGGCCCGCATGCGCGGACCGTAGGTGTTGAACAGCCGGACGATCCCGGCGTCCGTTCCCCTGGTGCCGGCGTGTGCCGTGACCAGGGCCTCGGCGAACCGCTTGGACTCGTCGTACACGCTGCGCGGCCCGACCGGGTTCACGTTGCCCCAGTAGCCCTCGTGCTGCGGGTGGACGAGCGGGTCGCCGTAGACCTCGGAGGTGGAGGCGAGCAGGAAGCGGGCGCCGTCGCGTTCGGCGATCGCCAGGACGTTGCGGGTGCCGAGGCTGCCCACGTCCAGGGTCTCCAGGGGCATGCGCAGGTAGTCGGCGGGCGAGGCCGGGCAGGCGAAGTGCAGGACGAGGTCGTACGGCCCCGCCAGCCGCTCGGGGCAGTCGGGTGCGCAGACGTCGCAGTGCGTGTACCGGAAACCCGGCCGGTCCTCCAGGTGCGCGATGTTCTCGCGCCGCCCGCAGGCCAGGTTGTCGGCGCAGTCGACTTCGACACCTGAATCCAACAGCCGCTCGCACAGGTGGGAGCCGAGGAAGCCGGCGCCGCCGGTCACGAGGGCGCGCCGCCAGGAGAACGGTGTGTCACCAGTCATGGGGCTGTTCCTTCGTCCACGTCGAACGCGCCCGGAAACGCCCCTGCCTGGGGATTCGGCGCGTACCGCGTCGCCGGGACCGACGTCGTCGGCCCGCTGGGAAGAAGAGGGCTCGGCCCGGGTCCCCGCTGATCGGGAGGACCGGCCTGACAGGCCGCCGCTTGCTGGACGGCACTGGCAGCTGAGTTCCCCTGCCAGTTGTATTCACACGTTGGATTCTTATTCTCCGGTCCCAGGGGTACTCGCGCGACTCCTGCGCCCCGCCCACCACGCTGGAGAACCGATGCACGACGATGTCGCGGAGGCGGTCCTGCGCTCCCTGCTCGGGCCCGGCCGGCCTCCGGAGCGGCTGCTGCTCACCGGCTGGTTCAGCTTCCGGGACGGGGAGGCGACGGCCGGGGACGTGCTCGCGCAGCGGCACATGTCGGCCGCGCTGACGGGGGCGGGCATCCGGCACGAGACGGCGTGGAGCCCCGGCTTCCGGCCCGGTGAGCTGTCGCTGGAGACGGCCGACCCGCGGGCGTACGACACCCTTCTGTTCGTGTGCGGTCCGGTGCACGGGCCGCAAGTGGCCGCTCTGCACGGAAGGTTCGGGTCGTGCAGACGACTGGCGGCCGGGGTCTCGGTGGTCGATCCGGCGGACCCGGCGGTCACCGGTTTCCACGCGATCGTCGCGCGGGACGGCACTGCGGCCCCGGCCCGGCGCGATCTCGCCGCCGACGCCCCGGCGGGCCCGCTGCCGCCCGTGGCCGGAGTGGTCCTCTCCCACGGCCAGGGCGAGTACGGGGTGCGCCGCCGGCACGCGGAGGTGACCGAGCGGATCACCGGCTGGCTGGCCGGGAAGGACTGCGCGCGGGTGCCGGCCGACTCCCGGCTGGCCACCGACGACTGGCGGCTGTGCGCCACCGCCGAGCAGTTCCTCGCCCTCGTGGCCCGCCTCGACCTGGTCGTCACCACCCGGCTGCACGGCCTGGTGCTGGGCCTGCGCACCGGCACCCCGGTGATCGCGGTCGATCCGGTGGCGGGCGGCGCCAAGGTCAGCGCCCAGGCCCGCACCCTGGACTGGCCGGCGCTGGTGGCGGCGGACGCGCTGACGCCGGACATCCTGGACCACTGGTGGGAGTGGGCGCTGTCCGGGGCGGGCCGGACGGCCGCCGCCTGCCACTCGATGCGCTGACCGGGCGCGGCGAGCCGTGTAGCGCGCCCGGCCCGGGGCACTCGGCGCGCCGACGGCCGGCCGTTCACGGGCCGCCGCGTTCCACGCAGGAGGTAACGACCATGGGTCACGGCGGAAACGTCATCCAGGAGCTGACCACGGACCACCGCGAGGTCGAGGAGATCTTCGGCCGCATCGAGGCCCTGCCGCCCGGCTCCCAGGAACGCAAGAACCTCTGCGACCAGGCCACGATCGAACTGGTCCGCCATTCGGTCGCCGAGGAGGCCTACCTCTACCCGGCGGTGCGCCGGCACCTGACGGGCGGGGACGCCCTGGCCGACAAGGAGTTGGAGGACCACGCCAAGGCCGAGCAGATCATGAAGGACCTGGAGGGCTGCCAGGCGGACGATCCGCGGTTCGACTCGCTGATGGCGCAGCTGATGAGCGAGATCCGGTCCCATGTGACGGACGAGGAGCAGAACCTCTTCCCGCAGCTGGAGGCGGCCTGTCCCCCGGACGCGCTGATGGACCTCGGCGACAAGGTCCGCCGGGCGAAGAAGATGGCGCCCACCCGTCCGCACCCGTCGGCACCGGACACTCCCCCGGCCAACAAGCTGCTGGCACCGGGAGCCGGTCTGGTCGACCGGATGCGCGACGCGCTGACGGGGCGGGGCAAGGAGAGCCAGGGCTGAGGGAGAACGGCGCCGCCCGGGCCCGCGGGGGCCGGGCGGCGCCGGCCTGTGGACTCACGCGTTCGGGTCCGCGTTCTCGGGTCCACGCCGAGCGTCCGGGCTCGCCCCGGCGCCTCAGGGCCGCGTCTCACAGCCACGGTTGCGTGCCAGGGGGCGTGCGGGCGCCGGAGCGGGGACGGGTGCGGGTCGCCCGGCACAGCAGCCGGAACACCTGGAAGAGGGTCAGCGGCCACAGCAGCGCGAAGCACCACAGCAACGCGGGGTCCGAGGTGCGGATGCCCATGACGGCGACGAACACCGACGCGGCCGTCAGCAGCAGCACCGCCACCGGCAGCCAGACCTCGCGCGGGGCGGCGCCCATACGGCGCGCGAACCGCCGGTCCCGTCGCAGGTCCGCCTCGATCCGCAACAGCGCCATCCGCTCGCGCGGTGACAGCCGTACCTCGTCGCGCATCTCCCACATCTCCCAGTCGTCCACGGCAACGCCACCTCCTCCGCCGATCGGCGGCATCCGGGCCCCGGGCGACCGAGTTCCCCGGTCGGCCCGGCCGATGCGGTGCCGCGGCGGGCCGGGCGGAGGAGGGGTGAAGAGGCGGGTGGGGAACCGGGGTGGAGAAAACTCCACCGCGGGTCCGGTGGCCACCCTGACTGAGACGCGGGCCCCGCACGGTCCACGATGGAGCCGGTCCAGCCTCCGGCCGTCCGGCCGTCCGGCCGCCGTCCGCCCGTCGTCCGCCCCGCGAGGAGCCACCGTGTCCAAGTCCACCGAGGTCCAGCCGACGGTCGGGTCGGCGGTCCAGCCGAGGGTTCCGTCGGCGGTCCAGCCGGCCGAGGAACACCCGATGTGGCCCTGGGTGGTCGTCGCCGCCGTCGTGGCCGGCGTGGTCATCGCCCTCGTCAACGTGCTGATGACGGCCTGAGCCGGATCGCCCCCCGGAGCGCCCGTGGTGCGAGAGCGGTCGGCGTACCGCATAGTGAACACAGCTCTCGCACCAGGTCGGCCGGGGAGGACCGGGGCTGCCCGCACCACGCCTTCGCCCCCGGGGCCGCCGCGACGACGCTGAGCGGCCGGCACGGGTAGGACCGGCCCCCCGGAAGCGACGCGCCCGGCGGCGCACAAAGGAGGCTGTATGTCGTCCCACGACCCGGCAGTGCTCGACTGCCCCTTCGACTTCGCCGACGCACTGGAGTACGACCCAGCGTTGGACGCCCTGGCACGGCGCGGCCCGGTCAGCCGGATCCGGTTGCCCTACGGCGAGGCGGAGGCGTGGCTGGTGACCAGCTTCGCCGGAGTGCGCCAGGTGACGTGCGATCCCCGGTTCAGCCGGGCGGCGATCGTCGGACGCGACTATCCGAGGATGACGCCCGAGCCGATCGTGTCACCCGAGTCGATCAACGTGACGGACCCACCGCACGCCACCCGGCTGCGGCACGTGGCGGCCCAGGCGTTCACCCGGGAGCGGGTGGCGGCCATGCGGCCGGCCGTGGACCGGGTGGTGGCCGGTCTGCTGACGGCGATGGACGAGGCGGGGCCGCCCGCGGACCTGGTCACCCATCTGTCCGTACCGCTGCCCCATCTGACGATCTGCGAGCTGCTCGCCGTCCCCGAGGCCGACCGCGACGAGCTGCGCGCGCACACCATGCGGCTGCTGGCCACCTCGCCGGACGCGCGGCAGGACGCGGCCGACGCCAAGGCCTGCCTGCGGACGTACTTCGCCGAACGGATCCCGGCCCGGCGGCGCTCGCCGGGCGAGGACCTGCTCAGCACGCTGGCCACCGCCCCGGTGCCGGAGGGCGAGGAACCGCTGAGCGACGACGAGCTGGCGGTCCTGGCGGTGACGCTCATCCTCAGCGGCAACGACACCGCGACCTGCCAGATCAGCGACATCGCCTATCTGCTGCTGACCCGGCCCGAGGAGATGGCCGCGCTCGCGCGCGACCCCGGGCGGTTCCCCGGCGCGCTGGAGGAGCTGCTGCGGTTCATCCCGTTCCGCAAGGGCGTGGGCATCCCGCGGATCGCGCTGGAGGACGCGGAGATCGAGGGCGTCCCGATCCGCGCGGGCGACTACGTGCACGTGTCCTACCTCGCGGCCAACCGGGACCCGGACGTCTTCCCCGACCCGCACAGACTCGACCTGGAACGGCCCGTGCGCCCGCACATGACCTTCGGCTGGGGCGGGCACCACTGCCTCGCGGCACCGCTCGCGCGGGCGGAGCTGGACAGCGCGGTCTCCGGCCTGCTGGCCCGCTTCCCCAAACTGCGCCTAGACGTCCCCGCCGAGGACATCGAGTGGGACAACGGCACCATCCGCCGCTTCCCGCTGAGTCTGCCGGTCACCTGGTGAGACCGGGCCGGGCCGTCGCGGCGACGCGGTGGCCCGGCCCCGTCGCCGTTCCCGCCTCCACCGAGTGGGTGCCTTCGGGGCCCGGCGCGCGGTGTCCTGCTGCCGCGGGCCGCGCCGGGCTCCTAGCCTCGGCGGCATGCTGGGGCTTCCTTCTCATGTCCGTGCCTGTCTGTTCGACCTCGACGGGGTGCTCACCCAGACCGCGAAAGTGCACGCGGCGGCCTGGAAGGAGATGTTCGACGGCTACCTCCGCGAGCGCGCGACCCGTGAGGGGACCGCGTTCGTCCCCTTCGACGCGGTCGACGACTACGACGAGTACGTGGACGGGCGGCCCCGTGAGGACGGGGTGCGCACGTTCCTCGCCTCGCGTGGGGTGCACCTGCCCGAGGGATCGCCGGACGACCCGCCGGAGGCGGAGACCGTGAACGGCCTGGGCAACCGGAAGAACAACCTGGTCCTGCGGCGGATCCGCGAGGACGGGGTGGAGCCCTACGAGGGCTCGGTCCGTTTCGTGCACGCGGTGCGCGAGGCCGGTCTGCGCTGCGCGGTGGTGTCGTCCAGCGCCAACTGCCGGGACGTCCTGGTGGCCGCCGGGATCGAGGACCTGTTCGACGAGCGGATCGACGGCGTGGTGGCACGCGAGCGCCATCTGCGCGGCAAGCCCGCCCCGGACACCTTCCTGGAGGCGGCCCGCGGGCTGGGCCTCCCACCGGACGAGGCGGCCGTGTTCGAGGACGCCCTGGCCGGTGTAGAGGCGGGCCGGGCGGGACGGTTCGGCGTGGTCGTGGGCGTCGACCGGGTCGGCCAGGCGGAGCAACTGCGCGAGCACGGCGCGGATGTGGTGGTCCGGGACCTGGCCGAGCTCCTGGAGTCGCGGTGATCACTCATCCCAGCTACACGGTCGAGCCGTGGTGCCTGCGCGAGACCGAGCTCAATCTCGATGTGCTCGCCCAGAGCGAATCGGTGTTCGCGCTGTCCAACGGACACATCGGATGGCGCGGAAACCTCGACGAGGGAGAGCCCCACGGACTGCCCGGCGCCTATCTCAACGGTGTCTACGAGCGGCACCCGCTGCCGTACGCGGAGGCGGGCTACGGATATCCCGAGTCCGGCGAGACGATGATCAACGTCACCGACGGCAAGGTCATCCGGCTGCTCGTGGACGACCACCCGTGCGATCTGCGCTACGGCCGGCTGCTGGCGCACGAGCGGGTCCTGGACTTCCGCTCCGGTGTGCTCAGCCGGACCGCGCGGTGGACGTCGCCCGGCGGCCGTACCGTGCGGATCACCTCCCGCCGGCTCGTCTCCTTCACCCAGCGCGCGGTCGCCGCGATCGTCTACGAGGTGGAGCCGGTCGACGGACCGACGACGGTCGCCGTGCAGTCCGAGCTGGTCGCCAACGAACAGCTGCCCAGCTTCCACGGCGACCCGCGCGTCGCAGCGGCGACCGAGTCCCCGCTGATGCCCGAGGAGCATTTCGCGCAGAACACCCGGCTGCGGCTCGTGCACTGCACCGCCAGCAGCAGGCTGCGGGTCGGTACGGCGGCCGACCACCTCGTCGAGGGACCCGAGAGCACGAAGTGGACGGCGCACAGCGAGCCCGACGTCAGCCGGCTGACGGTGACCGCGGACCTGGTGCCCGGTCAGCCGCTGCGACTGGTCAAGTTCGTGGCCTACGGCTGGTCCGGCGAGCGTTCGCTGCCGGCCGTGCACGACCAGGTGGACGGTGCGGTGGCGGCGGCCGTCAGCACCGGCTGGGACGGGCTGGTCGCCGCCCAGCGGGTGTACCTGGACCGCTTCTGGGCCGGCGCGGACGTCGAGGTGGAGGGAGACGCGCAGATCCAGCAGGCGGTGCGGTTCGCTCTCTTCCATGTGCTCCAGGCGGCGGCCCGCGGCGAGAACCGGGCGATTCCGGCGAAGGGCCTGACCGGGACCGGGTACGACGGGCACTCCTTCTGGGACACCGAGTCCTATGTGCTGCCCGTCCTGACCTTCACCGCGCCGGAGGCCGTCGCGTCGGCGCTGCGCTGGCGGCACCGGACGCTGCCGGCGGCGCGGGAGCGCGCGCGCCAACTCGGGCTGTCCGGAGCGACGTTCCCCTGGCGGACCATCGACGGCGCCGAGTGCTCCGCCTACTGGCCCGCCGGTACGGCCGCCTTCCACGTCAACGCCGACATCGCCATGGCCGTCGTGCGGTACGTCATGGTGACCGGGGACGAGGAGTTCGAGCGCGCCGAGGGGCTCGACCTGCTCGTGGAGACCGCCCGGCTGTGGCGCTCCCTCGGTCACCACGACTCGGAGGGCGTCTTCCACATCGACGGGGTCACCGGTCCGGACGAGTACAGCGCCTTCTCCCGGGACAACCTGTACACGAACCTGATGGCCCGGCAGAATCTCCTGGCCGCCGCCGACGCGGCGGTGCGTCATCCGCACCGGGCGGCGGAACTCGGCGTCGACGACGAGGAGGCCGCGGTGTGGCGGGACGCGGCGGCCCGTATGGCACTGCCGTACAACGAATCCCTCGGTGTCCACGAGCAGTCGGCCGGCTTCACGAGCTTCCAGCGCTGGAACTTCGAGGCCACCCCGCCCGACGACTACCCGCTGCTGCTGCACTATCCCTACTTCGACCTGTACCGCAAGCAGGTGGTGAAGCAGGCCGACCTGGTGCTGGCCATGATGGAGTGCCCGCACGCCTTCACCGAAGAGCAGAAGGCGCGCAATTTCGCCTACTACGAGGCGCTGACCGTCCGCGACTCCTCCCTCTCGGCGTCCTGCCAGGCGGTGCTCGCCGCCGAGACCGGTCATCTGCGCCTGGCCTACGCCTACCTCGGCGAGGCCGCGCTGATGGACCTGGACGACCTGGAGCACAACACCCGTGACGGGCTGCACATCGCCTCCCTGGCCGGAACCTGGATCGCCCTCGTCGCGGGCTTCGGGGGGATGCGCCGGTACCTCGGCGAGGACGGGCAGCCGGGGATGCTGGCGTTCACACCGCGCCTGCCGGAGGCGCTGTCCAGGGTGGCGTTCACCGTGCTGGTGCGCGGATGCAGGCTGAAGGTGGACGTCGGCCGGTCCCGGGTGCGCTACCGGCTGGTGGAGGGCGGACCGCTGGACGTGCTCCACCACGGAGAGCTGACACCCCTGACCACCGACGGGCCGGTCGACCGCCCGATGCCCCCCGCCCCCACGCGTCCGGAACCCCAGCAGCCGCCGGGCCGCCGCCCGGTGGGCCTGCCCATCGGCGAGGAGGACCGGACTGGGACACTGGAGTAGCACGGCGGGAACAGACCGGTGAGGGGGGCGCGATGGACCACGACGGGCGGCGGCGCATCGACCTGGAGGGCGTCCCCGAGACGCTGTTGTGGAACCTCCATCAGCGGGCCTACGAGGCGCGGCAGCCGCACCCCGTGCTCGACGACCCGAAGGCGATCGAGCTCGTCGAGCGCATCGACTACCCCTTCGAAGAGAGGTTCGGCACGCCCTCCCCGCTCCTGGCCCAGGGGCAGGCCCTGCGGGTGCGCACCTTCGACGACGCCGTCAGGGCCTTCCTCCGGGAGCATCCCCGCGGCACCGTCGTCGCGCTCGCCGAGGGGCTGGAGACGCAGTTCTGGCGGGTCGACAACGGCCGTGCGCACTGGCTCTGCGTCGAACTCCCGCAGACGGCGAAGGTGCGCCAGGCGCTGCTGCCGGACGAGGAGCGCCGCCGGACGCTGGCGCGGTCGGCGCTGGACCTATCCTGGCGGGACGAGGTGGACCCCGCGCACGGCGTGCTCGTCACCGCGCAGGGCCTGCTGATGTACCTGCGCCCGGCCGAGGTGCGGCAGCTGATCGCCGGCTGCGCCGAGGCGTTCCCCGGCGGATCGCTGGTCTTCGACGCGGTGCCGCGGTGGTTCGGCGAACGTACCCTGAGCGGTCGGATGAGGACGGCGCAGGGCTACGTCACCCCACCCATGCCCTGGGCGCTCGACGCGGGTGAGCTGCCGAAGATCCGTACGGCGCACCCGGCCGTCACCGAGGTGCGCGAACTGCCGCTGCCGCGCGGACGCGGCGCGTACTTCGGCGTGGTCTGGCCCGTGCTGCGGCGGCTGCCGGGGGTGCGCAACATCCGGCCGACCATGACCGTCCTGGCCCGGTTCCGCCCGCACACCTAGGGCCTCTCGTTTGGATCATGCCGGGCTCACGATCGGCCCACCGTCCGCTACGCACCGTGAAGAGGGGTGGTCGCAGGTGACCTTCGCCGCCGCAAGGTCGATACTTCCAGTAGACGGGACGGGCGGCTTCCCCCTCGGGAGGCCGTCAGTGCGCCGGTGACCTGCGAAGACACAGGTCTTGGGCTCAACCGCCAAGCTCACGAGGAGTTACGCATGAAGATGCTGATCAACGTCCCGGAGACCGTCGTGGCGGACGCGCTGCGCGGTTTGGCGGCCGCGTATCCGGATCTGAACGTGGACGTGGAGCACCGGGTGATCGCCCGCCGGGACGCCCCCGTGGCCGGTCAGGTCGCGCTCGTGTCGGGTGGCGGCTCGGGGCACGAGCCGCTGCACGGCGGGTTCGTCGGCCCGGGCATGCTGTCCGCCGCCTGCCCCGGAGAGGTGTTCACCTCGCCGGTGCCCGACCAGATGGCGCGTGCCGCGGCGGCCGTGGACAGCGGCGCGGGCGTGCTGTTCGTGGTGAAGAACTACACCGGCGACGTGCTGAACTTCGACATGGCGGCCGAGCTGGCCGAGGACGAGGGGATCCAGGTCGCCAAGGTGCTCGTCGACGACGACGTGGCCGTCACCGACAGCCTCTACACGGCCGGCCGGCGCGGCACCGGCGCGACGCTCTTCGTGGAGAAGATCGCGGGCGCCGCCGCGGCCGAGGGGCAGCCGCTGGAGCGCGTGGAGGCCGTCGCCCGCCAGGTCAACGAGAACTCCCGCAGCTTCGGCGTGGCCCTGAGCGCCTGTACGACCCCGGCGAAGGGCAGCCCGACCTTCGATCTGCCGGACGGCGAACTGGAGTTGGGCATCGGCATCCACGGCGAGCCGGGCCGCGAGCGCCGGCCGATGATGACCTCCGGGGAGATCGCCGACTTCGCGGTCAACGCCATCCTGGAGGACATGCCGCCGCGCAGCCCGGTGCTGGTGCTGGTCAACGGCATGGGCGCGACGCCGCTGCTGGAGCTGTACGGCTTCAACGCGGAGGTGCAGCGGGTGCTCCGGGAGCGCGGGGTCGCCGTGGCCCGCACGCTCGTCGGCAACTACGTGACCTCGCTGGACATGGCCGGCGCCTCGGTGACGCTGTGCCAGGCCGACGAGGAGCTGCTGCGACTGTGGGACGCGCCGGTGAAGACCCCGGCGCTGCGCTGGGGAATGTGATACGGCGGAGCAGACGGCGACCGATCCGGCCGAACGGCCGACAGCCCTACCATGCGAGGAGATCCAGTGCTCGACGCCGCATTCTTCCGCCGTTGGATGACGACGGCCGCCGCGTCCGTCAGCCGCGAGGCGGAACGGCTCACCGCCCTCGACTCGGCCATCGGGGACGCGGACCACGGCAGCAATCTGCAACGCGGGTTCACGGCCGTGGCGGCGGCCCTGGAGAAGGAGGCGCCGGACACCCCGGGGGGCGTGCTGACGCTGGCCGGACGGCAGTTGATCTCGACGGTCGGCGGTGCGTCCGGACCGCTGTACGGCACTCTGCTGCGCCGGACCGGCAAGGCGCTCGGGGACGCCGCCGAGGTCGGCGAGGAGGAGCTGGCCGCGGCGCTGCGCGCGGGCGTGGACGGGGTGATGGCGCTCGGCGGGGCGGCACCGGGCGACAAGACCATGATCGACGCGCTGGTGCCGGCCGTGGACGCGCTCGGGGCCGGGTTCGGCGCCGCGCGGGCCGCCGCGGAGGAGGGCGCGCTGGCCACCACGCCGTTGCAGGCGCGCAAGGGGCGGGCGAGCTATCTGGGCGAGCGCAGCATCGGCCACCAGGATCCGGGGGCGACCTCGTCGGCGCTGCTGATCGCCGCGCTGGCCGACACGGCGGAGGCGGAGCGGTGAGCGGGGAGAAGCGGGTCGGGATCGTGCTGGTGTCGCACAGCGCGGAGGTGGCCGCCTCGGTCGCCGAGCTGGCCAAGGGGCTGGCGGGCGGGGCGAGCGCGGTACCGGTGGCCCCGGCGGGCGGCACCGAGGGCGGTGGGCTCGGCACCAGCGCCGAGCTGATCTCCGCCGCGGCGGCCTCGGTGGACCGGGGGGCCGGGGTGGCGGTCCTCACCGACCTGGGCAGCGCGGTGCTCACGGTGAAGGCGCTGCTCGCCGAGGGCGACGAACTGCCGGACGGCACGCGCCTGGTGGACGCGCCGTTCGTGGAGGGCGCGGTGACCGCCGTGGTCACCTCCGCCGCCGGGGCGGACCTGGACGCGGTGGAGGCCGCGGCAGCGGAGGCGTACAGCTACCGCAAGGTGTGACACCGGGGAACCCGGCCCGATCAGCGTCCGGCCGGGCGCCCCTGACCGGGCGCCCGCCGTACGGGCCGGCCGACGGCGGTCGGCCCGGCCGTCCCGACCGGCCCGGCCCCTGGATGCGCAGGACGCCCCGTCCGCGCCGGTCAGTGGGCCCGCGTCTCCCTGACCCGCGCGGTCAGTCGTTCGTCAGGAACTGCTTGGCCAGCCGCTCCCCCGTCGCCACCGCCTCCTCGTGGTCCTCGATGGGGGTGATCAGGGTGTTCCGGAAGACGATGTAGGTCACGTTGGAGGGCGCCCCGCCGGTGACCGGGTCGGGGTCGATGCCCAGGCCGCGGGCGGTGGCGTAGGAGGCCTCGCCGATGAGGTCGCTCGGGCCGGTGTCGCCGACGACCGCGTACTGCACCCGGTCGCCGTGGACGACGGCGGCCACGGAGCCGCCCCGGATGCCGTGCGCGCGGTAGTCCCAGCGCGAGCTCGGCGCGGGGACCACGACGTACGGCAGGGTCTCGGCGTTCAGGTGGCGGCCGTCGGACTGCTGGAAGGCCGTGGTGGGGGCGAAGACCGGGTCGGTGCCGGAGTTGCAGTGGGTGGTGGGCCGGCCGTCGCAGTCGACGTCCAGGTCCGCCTTCCAGAAGACGGCGTCGTCGGTGCCGCAGACGGGGACGGTCGCGGGGCTGCCGGCGTCGGTGCGGTACCGGCCGTGGGAGAGCTCGGCGCAGGTGCCGGTCCGGGCCAGCAGGTCGTCGGCGGTGACCCCGCCCTCGCCCCGAGCCGGCAGGTCGTCGGCGGTGGCCCCGCCCTCACCCCGAGCCGGCAGGTCGTCGGCGGTGACCCCGCCCTCACCCCGGGCCGCCGGCCGCTCGCGGGGCGGGACGGCGGTGGCCGGGGCGGGCAGCGCCGCCGGGGCGATCAGGGCGGCGCCGGCCGCGGCCAGGATCAGCGACGGGACACGCACGATGGAGGACCCTCTCGTCGGGGACATGGCGGACATCCAGCACACTGTGGTGCGGCCGCGGGCGCAGGGCCACGGGAGCCGCCGCGAAGGGGCCGGATGGAGCACGCGTCTGACACCCCGTAAGGGGACACCCGGGCGAGCCTCGGGGCCCGGCGGGGACAACAGGGGCCGGGGATCCGGACCGGGTACCGACCCGGATCCCCCGGCCACCCGCGCCGGCGCGGGATCGGCGACGACAGCGTGTCCGCGCCACAGGCATGAACTTCCCCGCCCTCTTGGGGAGTTCAGCCGTAGGGACGCTCAGCATACGTAACGTCCGGGGATGCTCACCAATGCGGCCCCCTTGCTGTGACCGCACCGGCCGGGCATATTGGTCCGGACCTTTAGGGATGCCGAGGCCGTCCGGGGGAGGCAGAGCCGTGCGACGCGTTCCCGTTCCGCTCGTACTGGGTTGCGGCTCGCTGCTGCTCGTCGCGTCCTGCGGCTGGAGCCGGGCCGACGACGGTGGCGGCGAGGGCCGGGTGCCCGGCGCCCCGGTCGGGGTCACCGCCGCGGCGGGAAGCGCCACGAGCGTCCATGTGATGTGGAACGCGGCGCCGGACGGCTCCGGGGTCCGCAGCTACGAGGTCTATCGCGGCCCCACCAAGGTGGCGGATGTACCGGGTTCGCAGCACATGGTGGACGTCACCAGGCTCAGGCCGTCCACCATGTATGCGTTCACCGTGCGGGCCCGGGACGGCGCGGGCCGCCTGGGCCCGCCGAGCCAGGCGGTGCGCGCCCGGACGCCGGCGGCAGCGGCGGCGGACCACTCGGCACCGACACGGCCGCCGACGACCACCGGGCGGGCCGTGGGCAGCCGCGCGGTCCAGCTGTCCTGGGGCGCGTCGCGGGACGACCGGGGCGTGCTGTCGTACGACGTCTACCAGGGCGGAGTGAAGATCCACAGCGTCGGCGGGAACCAGACCGCCACCGTCGTCACCGGTCTGCGCCCCGGCAGCCGCTACGTCTTCACGGTCCGGGCCCGCGACGCCGCCGACAACCTCTCCCCCGCCGGCGCCCCGGTCCGCCTCACCACACCGGGCACCGACGACGGCCGGAACACCGCCCCCACCGGGTTCACCGCCGCCACCCACCGCGCCGACGGGGCCCACTACATCGACCTGGCCTGGGACCCGCCGCGCACGGACGGGGTGATCACCGAGTACCAGATCCAGGTGGACCGCACCGCGACCACCTCGCTCGTCTGGGGCGGCACACCGCCGCGCGGCCGGGCGCACCACAGCTTCTACGTCGGCACCGACGCCGGCGAGGAGCACCGCGTGCGGCTGCGGGCCCGGCTGCCGGACGGCACCTGGGGCGGCTGGTCGGCGGAGCGGACGGTGACCACGGGCGGCTGACCGGCGCGCCCCGCAGGCGTGACCCCGCACGGCTGACCGGCGCATCGAGCCGGCGTGTCCCGTCTGCGCCGGACGGCGGAACGCGTCACCCGGCCGGGTCCGCCCCGCATGCGGGTGGGTCCGGGGACGCGTTGGCTGCGGTTGAGGCAGCACGGGCGCTTCCCGACCCCCGGCGGCGCATGGGACGTACCGCCGACCGTGCCGCCGGAGGCCAGCCCATGCACACCTCGCGACTTCTGCTCCGCTCCGGCCTGACCCTGGCGGCTGCCGCCGCCCTCCCGGCCGCGCTCGCCGGGCCGTCCGCCGCGGTCTCGGGCATCTCGGTCAGCACCACCGGCAGCACGGTCTCCGTGGTCACCAGCGCCTGCACCCTGATCAACGGCAGCTGGGGTACGGCGGCTCTGCTCACCAACCGGCAGGCGAACTTCGCCCAGGGCCGGCAGCTGGCCCTGTCCGGCACGTCCGTCAGCCAGTCCGCCGCCTGGACGGGGGTGAGCCCGGGGACGTACACCGTGGTGGTGGTCTGCTCCAGCGGCCTCACGGCGGGCAGCCAGTCGGTGATCGTGTCCGCGTCCGCCCCCGCGTCCGCGAAGCCGGCGGTCCCCTCGACGCGGCCGACGATCTCCTCGACGTCCGGCCCGGCACCGTCCCGGGGCGTGATGGGCGGGCTCGGCGGTGCCGCCCGCGACTACGGCCCGTTGACCCTGGGCGTCGGCGCGGCCCTGGTCGGCGCCGGGGTCGTCGCCACGGGCTGGGTCCTGCGCCGTCGCTCGAAGCCCTACCGGCTCTGAGCGGCCCGCATCGCCGTACCGGCGGGCGAGCGCCCCTCAGTCGGCGTCCGGCAGCTCGGCGAACTCCGCCAGGGCGTGGGTCAGCCACTGGGTCCAGAAGGTCTCCAGGTCGATGCCCGCCCGCAGGACCAGGTGGCGCAGCCGGTCCTGCGGGGCGTCCCGGTCCGGCGGGAAGTCGCGCCGCTCGATCTCCCGGTACTCGGCCAGCTGCCGCCGGTGCGACTCCAGGTGGCGGCGCAGATCGTCCTCCAGGCCCGCGGTGCCGACCATGGCCGCCGCGCGCAGCCGCAGCAGCAGGGGGTCCCGCATGGTCTTCGGGTCCTGCGCGGCGGCGGTCCAGCGGGCCAGCTCGGCGCGGCCCGCGGGCAGGACCTCGTAACTCTTCTTCTGCCCGCGGGCCGGCTGCTCGGCCGGCAGGGTGCGGATGAGGCCCTCCGCCTCCAGCTTCCCCAGCTCGCGATAGATCTGCTGGTGCGTCGCGGACCAGAAGTAGCCGATCGACTTGTCGAACCGGCGGGTCAGCTCCAGTCCCGACGACGGCTTTTCCAGCAGGGCGGTGAGGATCGCGTGCGGGAGTGACATGGGCTCATCCTAGGGAGGCGCGCGCGGGCCCCTACAGCGCCGCCGCCAGCTCCGTGCCCTGTTTGATCGCCCGCTTGGCGTCCAGTTCCGCCGCGACGTCCGCGCCGCCGATCAGGTGCGCGCCGCGCCCGGCGGCCACCAGCTCCTCGTACAGCTCCCGGCGCGGTTCCTGGCCGGTGCAGAGCACGACCGTGTCGACCTCCAGGACCGTGCTCTCGTCGCCGACGGTGATGTGCAGCCCGGCGTCGTCGATGCGGTCGTAGCGCACGCCCGGCACCATGGTCACGCCCCGGTGCTTCAGCTCGGTGCGGTGGATCCAGCCGGTGGTCTTGCCGAGTCCGGCGCCGACCTTGCTGGTCTTGCGCTGGAGCAGGTGGACCTGGCGGGGCGGCGCGGGCCGCTCGGGGGCGGCGAGCCCGCCCGGCGCCCGGTAGGCCGTGTCGACGCCCCAGTTCCGGAAGTACGTCTCGGGGTCCTCGCCGGCCTTGTCACCGCCGTCGGTGAGGAACTCGGCGACGTCGAAGCCGATGCCGCCGGCCCCGAGGACGGCGACGCGGTCGCCGACGGGCGCGCCGTCGCGCAGCACGTCGAGGTAGCCGAGGACGCGGGGGTGGTCGGCGCCGGGGATGTCCGGGGTGCGGGGGGTGACGCCGGTGGCGACGACGACCTCGTCGAAGTGCTCTAGGTCGCCGGCCTCCACCCAGGTCTCCAGGCGTACGTCCACGCCGTGGGCGTCGAGCTGGTGGCGGAAGTAGCGCAGCGTCTCGTCGAACTCCTGCTTGCCGGGCACCTTGCGGGCGACGTTGAGCTGTCCGCCGATCTCGCTCGCCGCGTCGAACAGGGTGACGGTGTGGCCCCGCTCGGCGGCGGTGACCGCGCAGGCGAGGCCGGCCGGGCCGGCGCCGACGACGGCGACGCGCTTCTTCAGCCGGGTCGGCGCGAGGACCAGCTCGGTCTCGTGGCAGGCGCGCGGGTTGACCAGGCAGGAGGTGATCTGCCCGCTGAAGGTGTGGTCGAGGCAGGCCTGGTTGCAGCCGATGCAGGTGTTGATGGCCTCCGGGGTGCCGGCGGCGGCCTTGGCGACGAAGTCGGGGTCGGCGAGCATCGGGCGAGCCAGGGAGACCATGTCCGCGTAGCCGTCGGCCAGCAGTCGCTCGGCGAGTTCCGGGGTGTTGATGCGGTTGGTGGTCACCAGGGGCACGGACACCTGGCCCATGAGCTTCCTGGTGACCCAGGTGTAGGCGCCGCGCGGCACGGAGGTGGCGATGGTGGGGATGCGGGCCTCGTGCCAGCCGATGCCGGTGTTGATGATCGTGGCCCCGGCCGCCTCGACGGCCTTGCCGAGCGCGATCACCTCGTCCAGCGAGGAGCCGCCCGGGACCAGGTCCAGCATGGACAGCCGGTAGATGACGATGAAGTCCTCGCCGACGGCCTCGCGCACCCGCCGGACGATCTCGACGGGGAACCGCATCCGGTTCTCGTAGCAGCCGCCCCAGCGGTCCGTGCGCCGGTTCGTCCGCGCCGCGATGAACTCGTTGATCAGGTAGCCCTCGGAGCCCATGATCTCGACGCCGTCGTAGCCGGCCTGCCGGGCGAGGCGGGCGGCGCGCGCGTAGTCCTCGATGGTGCGCTCGACGTCGGCGTCGGTCAGCTCGCGGGGCACGAGGGGGCTGATGGGCGCCTGGAGCGGGCTCGGCGCGACGAGGTCCTGGTGGTAGGCGTAGCGGCCGAAGTGCAGGATCTGCATCGCGATCCGGCCGCCCTCGCGGTGCACGGCCTCGGTGACGGTCCGGTGCCGCTCGGCCTCCGCCTCGGTGGTGAGCATGGCTCCGCCCTCGTACGGCCGCCCCTCCTCGTTGGGAGCGATGCCGCCGGTGACGATGAGCCCCACTCCCCCGCGCGCGCGGGCCGCGTAGAACGCCGCCATCCGCTCGAAGCCGCGCTCGGCCTCCTCCAGGCCGACGTGCATGGAGCCCATGAGCACGCGGTTGGGCAGCGTGGTGAAGCCCAGGTCGAGCGGGGTCATCAGGTGCGGGTAACGGCTCATGGGGGCCCTCCGTGCGCGGTGTCGTCCGCCTCTTGTTGTAGAGGAAGCCCGCCGCTTTATGCAACTAGTTGCACAACCGCTCGGCGGTGACACCGGCCACTCTGTACCTACTAGTATGTACGCCCCGTGCGCAGGACCGCCCCGAAAGGACGTCCCCGTATGCCCTTCGTCCGCATAGACACGCTCGGCACCGACCCCGCCCGCCTCGACGCCCTCGGCCAGGCCGTCCAGGACGCCCTGGTGCAGACGCCGGACATCCCGCCCGAGGACCGCTTCCAAGTGCTGACCGGCCACGACGGTGTCACCAGCACCGTGCGCCACGGCGATCCCGCCACCCTCGTGGAGACCATCTGCCGCCGCTGGACGATCGAGGAGGCCTTCCAGCGCCGCCGCCGTTCTCGCCATGATCCTGCGTACCGAGACACCCGCAACCACCAGACGGCCGACCCGTCTCGTCCTGCTGACCTGCCCCGAACTCGTACGTCTTCTACGGACCTTCGTCCTGCCGCCACCCACCCGTGACCGCGAGCACGCGCTCCGCCGGACCGCTTGGCGCCGACGCCATCAGGCCACCGCGCAAGCCTGCCACCAGCAACGACACCACCTTTGTGACCGACCATGATCGGAACCACAGCTGCCGTGACTCTGCCCCGCGCCGCGCGATTCGTGGCCGGCTCGGCGAACGGGGCTACCGTTGCGCGTCGGCTTGTGCGCGGGCGCGTTCGATGTCGGGGACGTGGCTCTCGGCCCATTCCCGGACGGCACGCAGGGGTGTCAGCAGTGACCGGCCGAGGTCGGTGAGGGCGTATTCGACATGCGGGGGATGTGCGGGAATCTCCGTGCGAGAGATCAGGCCGTCGTACTCCATCGCGCGAAGCGTCTCGGTGAGCGCCTTCGGTGTGATCCCCCGGATGTGCGCCTTGAGCTCAGTGAATCGCATCGGCCTGTTGTCCAGCGCGTTGACGATGAACACCGTCCAGCGCGCCCCGATCCGGTGCAGAACGGTGCGACTGGGACAGGTCGCGGCCATGATGTTGTAGGCCTTACCCATGCACGACTCCCGGTAGCGTTGTAGATACCGGTATAGAATCTATACCTTCCGGCTCGTGTCTATTTCCGATTGCACGGTCCGTCCCTCGATAGCTCGGCACGGCCGTTTCGTCGCAGCGATCGTCATCGACTCGCTCGGCACTGGTGTCTTCGTCCCCGTTTCGATGCTGTATTTCCTGGCCACGACGTCGCTGACGCTGGTGCAGATAGGCGCGGCACTGACGACGGCCGGGCTGCTGGCGCTCCCAGCGGGTCCTCTGGTCGGAGGACTGGTCGACCGGTACGGCGCCAAGCCGGTACTGCAGGCGGCAAATTTGGCCCAGGCGCTCGGCTTCGCCGGGTATCTCGTCGTGGGCCAGACATGGCAGATCGCCATCTGCGCCTGGTTGAACAGTGCCGGGCGGGCAGTGTTCTTCAGCTGCTACGGCGTGACCGTCACGGCGCTGGCCGCGCCCGGCCAACGCGAGCGCTGGTTCGGTCTTCTGGGGTCGGTACGCAACCTCGGCTACGCACTCGGCGGGCTCCTCTCCGCCGTCGCTGTCACTGTCGGTACTCACGGCGCCTACGCCGCGATCGTGGTCGTCAACGCCTTGTCCTATGTCGCCGCGTTCGTTCTGATGCGGGCCGTGCCGAACGTCCGTCCCGAGACGGCCCAGGACGCTGCCGGCGGCTGGGGGCGCGTGCTCCGGGACCGGCGGTACCTGTCACTGGTCGCGCATCAACTGTGTTTCGCGGTCTCGTTATTCGCCCTCAACATCGCGATACCGGTCTACGCCGTGGACGTGCTGGGACTGCCTGGCTGGACTGCCGGCGCGGTCTTCACGCTCAACACCCTGATGGTCGGCTTCGGTCAAGGCATCGTCGTCGGGTGGCTCAGCGGGCGGATCCGCAGCCGCGTCCTCGTCGCCGGGCACGCCTGCTTTGCGGCCGGCTACCTCCTCTTCCTCGCCGCCGACCGCGTGGCTGCGCCCGCCCTCGCGGTCGGCGTCGTGTTGCTCGGTGCAGGCAGTTACACCTTCGGTGAAATCCTCGGCGGCCCCATTACGTCGACTGTCGCCGCGGAGAGCGCCCCAGACGCTCTCCGCGGCAGGTACCTGGCCCTCAACCAGCTCGCCGTGACTGTCGCAGGAGCGGTCGCTCCGGCCGCGCTCTCCGGGTTGCTGTTCAACGGGGCAGCCTCGATCTGGCTGACCCTGGTAGGCGTCAGTGTCCTCGGAGCCACGCTCGCCACTACGATCGGCAAAGTGGTGCCAGCGGCGCAGAGCCGCATCGGAGGTGTCCAACCGGCGGATCTCCATGCGTAGTCCGCGGCCGCAGTAGACCTCTCACCCCCATCTCCGCCCCGAACGCCTTCGCCCACGCCTGCCCGGCTCTCCGGCCTCCACGGCCACCGTCTATTGGTACTCCTCACAAACGTTCATGATCCCGGTGGCCGTCCCCATGCCCACACCAGCCACGGCGACCACACCCTTCTGGTTCAGCCCGCGGCCGAGCCCCAGAGCCGGGCCGGGGGCCGCGCTCTGGCTTGCTCAGGTTCCTGCCCTGCTCACCGATCTCGGCCGGCGGTTCGGACTTCCTGTCCGGGGGTGGGCCGTCAAGGAGCCGGGGGCGAGCCAACGGCCGGGGGGGGCGTACTGGCACAGCAGGCTCGGGGCGGGTGGGCGGGCTGCGGTCCCCCCGTCCAGGGACCGGAAGGTGATGATCAGGTCCTTCCGGTCCCTGGAATCCTGCGGCCACAGCCTGGCCACCACCGCACAGACGAACAGTGCGATGAGGCCCAGCCCCCAGACCCAGGCCGGGGCACCAGCGAGCACGCGCGCTGCCTTAAGGACTCAGCGGCTCTCCAGGCGCAGGTGCAGGTCCCGCTCCTGGTCGCCGGAGGCCGTGCAGGTCTCCTGCACGGTGAACATCGAGTCCAGGGTGTGGCGGAACCGCTCCACCGCCCAGTAGCTGCCCTGCACGTCCGCCTGGACGGGTGAGTCGAGATGGACCGGCGGGCAGCCCCCGCCGCGGGCCTCCGCGACGTCGTACGTGCCGAGCCATACCATCGGACGGGTCTCGTGGAGCTGCTGCGGTACCTCTTCCGGAGCCCGGTCGGAGGCGAAGCAGGCGCTGAGCGCTTCGAAGACGAGCCGGGCGTCGTCCTTGGAATAGCCGCTGATCTCCACCGAGACGGTTTCCGGATGCGACCGCTCCGTGTCTGCCATGATCGCTCCTTTCGTGGCCGTGCTGCGGTGGAACGGGGTACCCCGCCGAACCGCATCCATCCCCAGCAAAGCACCACCGGCCGCCGGGCACACCTCAGCCGCGGGAGAACTTGTACGTCTTGCTGTCCGTCAGCACGCAGAAGCCGGGCGAGACCACGATCACGCGCAGGATGCCGCTGCGGCGGTCGTAGTCGATGCCCTCCGCCTCGAAGGTGCCCGAGCAGGAGCTGCGCAGCGGCAACTGGCGCAGCGCCGTGACATGGCCCGAGACGTCCGCCGTGCCGTTCGGCGCGGCCGACAGGTCGATCCGGAGCAGCGGCTTGGTGAGGCCGAACAGGCTGCCCTCCGGATCGTCGGAGGAGCACAGCAGGGTGGTCGGGCCGGAGAAGTCGCAGCCCTGGACGTCGCGGACGGCGTGGTCCAGGCGGACGGTGGAGACCTGCGGGAGGTTCGCCGAGGGGGAGGTGGCGGGGTTGACGCCCGGGGTCGGGAAGACCAGCAGCCGGGTCATCGTGCCCCACTCGCCGGACAGCATCCACTGGCCATCGGGCGAGATCGCGGCCCAGGAGTTGTTCAGCGCCTCGCCCGCGCTCAGCGTGTGGACGTACTCCGACCAGGCGCCGCCGGGCGCCTGCACCCGGAACATCTTGGAGTTGCCGGAGTCCCGCTGGTAGGGCTCGATGTAGTAGCCGTCGTACGAGGCGTCGGGGTCGCCGACGTGGTTCCAGCCGCGGCTGGAGACGCCGAGGGGGATGGTGCCGATGCCGGTGTAGCGGTTGGGGCTGTTCGCCGGGACCTCCACCGAGGTCAGGCCCTGGCTCTCGGTCAGCGGGTCGGCGCGGTCGGAGCCGGTTTCGGTCCAGGTGTCGGCCGCGCGGGCGGGCGTGGGCGCGGCGAGCGACACGACGGCGGCGGTGGCGAGGGT
This sequence comes from Streptomyces corchorusii, assembly GCF_001514055.1. Classification (NCBI taxonomy): domain Bacteria; kingdom Bacillati; phylum Actinomycetota; class Actinomycetes; order Kitasatosporales; family Streptomycetaceae; genus Streptomyces; species Streptomyces corchorusii. Next base: position 149,004 of record NZ_KQ948359.1, read on the forward strand.
GACGAGTCCGGCGAGAACTGCGTGACAACGTTGCCGGGCGGACGCGGGCATGGCCGACTCCTCTGACGGGGGTGGGGACCCTGGGTGAGTGGACGGGGACACTCGGTCGGCGGACAGTCTGGCGTGGCGTCGTAGTCATGTACAGACCAACAGAGCAACATGGGCGTGAACTCTCACGGCCCGCGGGCCCGCGTTGTACGGTCCCGGGAGGGGGTCCGGCAGCGCGCGCACCGCCGGCGCGACGGCTTCGGCGGACGGCCGCGCCGTGTTGAGAGATGGTGGAGGTAGACGGCGAAGGCGTCGGAGAGTCGGGTGTGAGCGCGGTAGAACAAGGGGAGTCGGCACGGGGGACGGCGTGCCGTGCGGACGGGCGAAGGCGGTGCGTGGCATGAGTGCACCCGGGGCTCCGGTGACGGAGAGCGGCGAGCCGGCGCGTGGGCCGGTGCCTCCGGGCGGTCTGCTCGACGTCCTCGGTGTGGCGTCGGTGGTGCTGGACACCGACGGGCGGATCGTCCTGTGGAGCCCGCAGGCGGAGGAGTTGTTCGGCTACACCGCGCAGGAGGCCCTCGGCCAGTACGCCGCCCGGCTGATGGTGCACGAACGGCACATCCAGCTCGTCGGCAAGCTCTTCGCCGACGTGATGCGCACCGGGCAGAGCTGGGCCGGCGGCTTCCCGGTCCGGCACAAGGACGGCAGCACCCGTCTGGTGGAGTTCCGCAACATGCGGCTGCTGGACGACCAGGGGGACGTGTACGCGCTCGGGCTCGCCGCCGACCAGTCGACCGTACGGCGGCTGGAGCAGGACGTGGCGCTGTCCGAGCGGATGGTGATGCAGTCACCGATCGGCTACGCGGTCCTCGACACCGACCTGCGGTTCGCCTCGGTCAACCCGGCCCTGGAGAAGATGAACGGCGTGCCGGCCGCCGGTCACGTGGGCCGGACGCTGCGCGAGGTGCTGCCGATGCTGGACACCGAGGCCCTGGAGGCCGCCGCCCGGCAGGTGCTGGAGACGGGTGTGCCGATGATCGACACCACGCTCGTCGGCCGCACGCCCGCCGACCCGGACGCGGACCACACCTGGTCGCACTCGCTGTACCGGCTGGAGGACGCCATGGGCAACGTGCTCGGGGTGGCGGTCTCGATGACCGACATCACCGAGCAGCACCGGGCCTCGGTGGAGCGGGAGGCCGCGCGGCGCCGGCTCGCGGTCATCGCGGACGCCTCCGCCCGGATCGGTACGACGCTGGAACTGGAGCGCACGGCCTGCGAGCTGGCCGAGGTCGCCGTGCCGGAACTGGCGGACGTGGCGGCCGTGGATCTGCTGGAGGCGGTGGTCGAGGGCCGGCGCAGCACCCTGGGTCCCTCGGAGTCGGCGGTGATCCGGGCCCTCGCGGTCCGCCCCGCGGAGGGCTCGGAGGCGGTGCTGGCCGCCGACCCGCCCGGCGGTATCGCCCGGTACGCGCCCGATCGCCTGGTCACCGAATGCGTGCGCACCGGCGAGGCGGTCCTGGTGCCGCAGGTGAAGGACGAGGACCTGCCGCGCATCGCCCGCTCCTCCGAAGCGGCCGTGCTGCTCGGCCGGGCGGGCCTGCACTCGTATCTCGCGGTGCCGCTGATCGCGCGCGGCGAGGTGCTGGGCGCGCTCGACCTCAAACGCACCCGCAATCCGGCGCCCTTCGACGAGGACGACGTCCTGCTGGCGCGGGAGCTGGCCGCCCGCGCGGCCGTGCAGATCGACAACGCGCGCTGGTACCAGAACGCCCGCAACACCGCGCTGACCCTCCAGCGCAGCCTGCTGCCCAGCCATCCGCCGGTCACCACCGGCCTGGAGGTGGCCTCCCGGTACCAGCCGGCGGGCGCCACCAGCGAGGTCGGCGGGGACTGGTTCGACGTGATCCCGCTGGAGGGGGGCAAGACCGCGCTCGTCGTCGGTGATGTGATGGGCAGCGGCATCAGCGCCGCCGCCACGATGGGCCGGCTGCGCACCGCGACGACCACCCTGGCCGCCCTCGATCTCGACCCGGCGCGGCTGCTGGAGCACCTGGACAAGACGACCTCGGCCCTGAACCACTCGATCGCGACCTGCGTGTACGCCGTCCACGACCCGCACCGGCGGCAGTGCCGGATCGCCAACGCCGGCCATCTGCCGCCGGCCCGGGTACGGCCCGGCCACCCGGCGGAACTGCTCGACCTGCCCACCGGCGTGCCGCTGGGGGTGGGCGGGGTCGCCTTCTCCACCGTCACGGTCGACTTCGAACCCGGCGACGTACTGGTCTTCTACACCGACGGACTGGTGGAGACGCGCCGGCACTCGCTGGACGAGCGGCTGGCCTCGCTGCTGTCCCTGCTCGACGACCCGGCCCGCCCGCTGGAGGAGGCCTGCGACCTCCTGCTGCGCACGCTGCACCACCCGGACAACCACGACGACGTGGCCCTGCTCATCGCCCGGGCCCAGGAGCTGCCGTAGGACTCCTGCGGCCCTGGGCGGTCGAGCGGCTGACGGCGGTTCGGGGTACCGGCGGCCGGTGGCGGACCGCAATCACCCTCAGGCCCGGGGCCGTACGCCGATCACCACATGCGCGTACAGGTCCTCGTTCACCGCCAGGCGGGTCGTCAGGCCCGCGGTCTCGAAGACCCGTACGGCGGCCGGGGCCTGGCGTTCGCTGGTCTCGGTCAGCAGGCAGCCGCCGGGGGCGAGCCACCCGGGTGCCCCGGCGGCCACCCGGCGCAGCACGTCGAGCCCGTCGGCTCCGCCGTCCAGCGCCGCCAACGGCTCGTGCTCGCGGGCCTCCGCCGGCAGCAGGGCCACCTCGGCGGTGGGGACGTAGGGCACGTTGGCGGTCAGGACACCGATCCGGCCGCGCAGGCCGGCGGGCAGGGCGTCGTACAGGTCGCCCTGGTGCGCCCGGCCGCCGAAGGCCGCGAGATTGCGCTGGGCACAGCGCACGGCGGCCGGATCGATGTCGGCGGCGTGCACCTCCGCCCCGTCCAGGGCGGCGGCCAGGGCCGCGCCGAGCGCGCCGGAACCACAGCACAGGTCCACGACGACGGTCGCGTCGGGCGCGGCGGCCAGCGCCTGGTCGACCAGGAACTCGGTACGGCGGCGGGGGACGAACACCCCTGGTTCCAGGGTGACGCGCAGCCCGTGGAACTCGGCCCAGCCGAGGACCTGTTCGAGCGGCAGCCCGGCGGCGCGCCGGTCCACCATGCCGGCCGCCTCCTCGGGGGTGCGGGCGGTGGCGAGGATCAACTCGGCCTCGTCCTCGGCGAAGACGCACCCTGCGGCGCGCAACGCGGAAACGACGGCGGACGGGGAGAACGGGACGGGAAGGGGCATGGAAGCCGGAAGCCTTTCGGGAGCGCGAAGCCTTCAGGGCGCTCCCGCGGTCACCGGTGCCGGTGTACCGCGCCGTCACAAGGAGAGAGCACCCCGGCCGACACAGCGGTAATGGGTCTCACCTCCTCGTCTTCGAAGCCCCGGACAGGTGTCCGCGGCAGGACGGTCACTCTACCCCACGGCCCCCGACGGGCCCTCGGGGACGCCGGGTTCAGACACCGACCGTCTCCTCGGCCTCTTCCTCGGCCTCCTTCGCGGCCTGCTCCTCGGCGGCCCGCCGGGCCCTCCGCTCGGCCTCGGAGACAGCTGATGCGGTGTCGGCCCCGGGTGCGGTGGCTTCCTGGCGGACGGCGCGGGTGCGCTCGTACAGGGCCGCCACCGCGGTCACCAGGACACCGGCGAGCAGCCAGGCCACCAGGGTCCACACGGTGCGGGCGAGGCCGTCGTCGCCGAAGTAGAGCAGGCTGCGGGCGCCCTCGACGAAGCCGGCGCCGTTCCAGAAGGCGTGCAGGGTGCCGAAGAAGCCGTTCTGCAGTTCGGGCCGGAACAGACCGCCGGAGCTGGTGAAGTTCAGCATCACGAACAGCACCATCATGGTGAGCGTGGTCCACCGCTTGAGGAACGTGTGCAGACCCACGCCGATGAGGAGGATGCCCGCCGAGTACAGCGAGGCCATGCCCCAGACCCCCGCGAGGTCGTGGTGGGCGAGGTGGAACACCGGCCCGGCGAGCAGCGCGCCGATGCCGCCGACCACGGCGGCGACGCCGAGCGCGAGCAGTGCCCGGACACGCATCGCGAGGGCGGCGCCCGCGGCGCCGAGCGCGGCGACCGAGGCGTACGAGCCGATGCTGACCGCGACCAGGAGGAAGAACAGGCCCTGGCCGGTGGGGTCGTCGGCGACCGGGGCGGCCACGTCGGTGACCTTCAGCGGGACGCCCTGCTCGGCGGCGACCGGCGTGAAGACCTTCTCCACGGCCGTGGCCCCCATGTCGGACGCGGCGGTCGCCACCAGCAGCTCGGGCGCCTTGGCGCTGGGCACATAGGCGCCGGTCACATCGCGGGACTTGAGCAGGTGTACCGCGTCGGCCCGGGTGGCGACCGTGCGGACGTCGAGCTTGTCCCCCGCGGCATCCTTGACGGTCTGCGCGAAGACCTTCGCCTTCGGGGCGGTGCCGACGACGGCGACCGGCAGGTGGTTCGGCTCGGGGGTGACGAACGCCCCCATGTACGCGAGCCCCATGCCTATGCACATCAGCAGCGGGGTGATCAGGTGCGTGAGCACATGGCGCAGTGCCGGTGACCTCATCGCGCGCGACCTCCAAAGGTTGGCTTATACAACTCTCAGTTCAAGTTGTACTGTACAACTAGAACGTCGGAGGAGGTATTCCCGTGAGCGCAGCGGAGTCGGCCGTCGAGACGATCCAGCGCGAGATGACCATCTTCGCCCGCCGGGCCCGTGCCTCGGCGGGCCGCATGCACCCCGAGCTGTCCCTGGTGTCGTACACCCTGCTCGGCCACCTGGAGGAGCGCGGCGGCTGCCGGGCGACGGACCTGGCGGCCCACTACGCCCTGGACAAGTCCACGGTCAGCCGCCAGGTGGCGGCGCTGGAGCGGGCCGGGCTGATCGAGCGCCGGCTGGACCCGGAGGACCACCGGGTCCAGGTGCTGCATCTGACGGACGCCGGCCAGGAGATCCTGGCCCAGGTCACCCGCAGCCGCCGGGCCGCGTTCCGGGAACGGCTCGCGGACTGGCCGGAGGAGGACCTGGTGCGCTTCGCCGCCTACCTGGAGCGGTACAACGCGGGCCCGGGCGGCGCGGACTCGGACTGAGGCGGTGGCCGGGCCGCGGGGAGCGGCGCCGGGTCACGGCACCGGTACCGCCGCGCGGTCCTGAGCCGGCCGCTGCGGCGCCCTCGCCGCGAGGAACGCCGTACGGCGGCGCAGCCGGAAGCCGAGGGACTCGTACAGCCGGATGGCGTTCGTGTTCTCGGCACTCGTGTGCAGGAACGGCGTCTCCCCGCGCTCCCGGATGCCGTGCGCGACCGCGAGGATCAGGCGGGTGGCCAGGCCCTCGCCACGGAACGCGGGGTCGGTGCAGACCGCGCTGATCTCGGTCCAGCCCGGCGGATGCAGCCGCTCCCCCGCCATGGCGACCAGCGCGCCGTCGCGACGGATGCCGAGGTAGGTGCCGAGTTCCACGGTGCGGGGCAGGAACGGTCCCGGCTGGGTCCGCGCCACCAGGTCGAGCATCTCGGGCACGTCCGCCGGGCCGAGGCGGACCGCCTCCGGTTCGGGCGCCGCGGCGAGGCCGTCGTCCACGAACTGCACGCCCTCGATCCTGAAGGTGATCTCCCAGCCGTCGGGCACCTCCCCGCGGAAGCCGGGCAGCGGGACCTCGGCGCCGGGACCGGCCAGCGCGGCGAGGTCCGCCCAGTCCCGCGCGTCCGGCTCGTCGGGCAGGGCCAGCCACGGGGAGACGTCGACCGGATAGCGCAGCACCCGGCCGCGCCGCTCGGCGAAGTGGGCGTGCGGGCCGGTCAGGGAGGCGAGCGCCGGGTTGTCGAGGACGTGCGGGACACCGGCGGCGGCCTGACCGGGGACGCCCGGGCTGCTCACGGCACTCATCCGGCCACCTCGGTCACGGTCCTGGAGACATGGGCCTGGAGCATCCTCGTTTCCTCACTTCTCTCGTGCTGTCACCGGCGCACCGGAGCCGGCACTGATCGGCAAGGAGCGGCTCCGGGCCGGTATTCCCGGCCCGGAGCAGTGTTCACACGGCTGCAATGACGCACGATGAGCCAGCCGTACGACGGCGCGAGACGGCGCCGAGCCACGCGCGGCGGGGCGGTGAGCCGGGTGAGGCGGGGCGGTGAGCCGCGTAAGGCGGCGCGGTGAGCCGCGTGAGACCGGGCCGTGAGCCGCGTGAGACCGGGCCGTGAGCCGCGTGAGACCGGGCCGTGAGCCACGCGAGACCGGGCCGTGAGCCACGCGAGACCGGGCCGTGAGCCACGCGAGACCGGGCCGTGAGCCACGCGAGACCGGGCCGTGAGCCACGCGGGACGGGGCCATGAGCCGCGCGAGACGGGGTCGCCGCCGGGACCGCCGGCCGGGGCCAGAGCATCGTGGCCGACCACGTACGGTTGAACCATGAACGTCACGCGAGGCTTCACGGGTCGCCCGCGCGTCCACAACCCGGGGCTGCCGCCCGGGCAGTACGACGCGCGCGACGACTGGCCCGTCCTGTCCGCCGAGGTCACCCCCGACCTCTCCCCCGCCGACTGGTCCTTCCGCATCGACGGCCTGGTCGAGCGCCCGCACACCTGGGACTGGGACGCGGCGCACGCGCTGCCGGCGTCGGCCTACGACGGTGACATCCACTGTGTGACCGGCTGGTCGAAGTTCGGCGTGCGGTTCGGCGGCGTTTCGCTGGACGCGTTCTTCCACATGGTGCGCCCCCATGGGTCCGCCACACATGCCGTCGCCCACTCCCACACGGGCTACACCGCCAACCTGCCGCTCGCCGACCTGACCGGCGGGCGGGCCTGGATCGTCTGGGAGTACGACGGCGCACCGCTGCCGCCGGAGCACGGTGGCCCGGCGCGGCTGCTGGTGCCCCACCTCTACTTCTGGAAGAGCGCCAAGTGGATCGCGGGCATCACGCTCCTCGACCACGACGAGCCGGGCTTCTGGGAACGCAACGGCTACCACGCGCGCGGCAACCCGTGGGAGGAACAGCGGTACTCCGGTGACTGAGACGACGACTTCCGTGACGCGGTTCGCGGTGCCCGGGCGGATCGCCGTGAGCGAGCAGGCTGCCTCGGTGTGGCAGACGGCCACCCTGACGGAGATCCGGCGCGAGACACCGCAGGCGGCCACGTTCCGGCTGGCGGTGCCGGACTGGGCGGGGCACCTGCCGGGCCAGCACCTGCTGCTGCGCCTGACCGCCGCCGACGGCTATGTGGCGCAGCGCCACTATTCGATCGCGTCGGCGCCGGACGGCTCCGGGCACATCGAGCTGACCCTCGACCGGGTGCCGGACGGCGAGGTGTCCGGCTGGTTCCACAGCGTGGCCCGGCCCGGTGACACGGTCGAGGTGCGGGGCCCGCTCAGCGGCTTCTTCGCCTGGCCGGGCGACCGGCCCGCGCTGCTGATCGGGGCCGGTTCCGGGGTCGTACCGCTGATGTCGATGATCCGGCACCACCGGGCGCGCGGCCTCTCCGTCCCGCTGCGGATGCTGGTGTCGGCGCGCAGCCCCGAGGAGCTGATCTACGCGTCCGAGCTGGGCGCGGAGACGACGCCGGTGTTCACACGCAGCGCTCCGCCCGGGGTCCCGGTGGGACGTATGACGACCGCACATGTGGCGCCGCTCCTGGCCGAACCGCCCGTGGATGGGTGGGAAGCCTATGTGTGCGGCTCCAACGGTTTCGCCGAACACGCTTCCCGACTACTGGTGGCGGCCGGCCAGCCGGTGGACCGCATCCGCATCGAGCGCTTCGGCTGACCCGTCGGGGCCGGCCGAGGTGCGGTGACTCCGGGCACGTCGACCGGGACCGATCGGCTCTGCTGACGTTGGGTCGGTCGCCCCGGACCGGCCGGGTCGGCGGCCACCTAGCGGGTCGGTCGGGATCAGGCGGAAGGAGTGACCCGCAGCCCGTCGGCCCGGGGCCAGCGCTTCGGCCGGGACCGGGCGGGGCAGCGCCCGAGTCGCGCCGGTAGCACCGCGCGCGATCGTGGGGCGCGTGTTGTGTGCAGTGCGCCATATGGGCTGGAACTCGCGGTTCGCGGCATGCGCGAGGTGCGCCGAACGGGGTACGAGACCAGTGTGGACGCTCGTGTCCGTGAGCGGCGGGGGCGGTGGACCGGCGACCGGCTCGTCCCGCTCTCCGGCTCCGGCGGTGGCGAGGAGGTGGACATGCGTACCCGGGTGCGCGGCTGGCGCTGGCGGCGCAATCCGCTGCGGCGCCGGTCGGACGTCGTGGAGGCGTGGACGGTGCTGGTGGTCGCCGTCCTGATGTTCGTGGTCGCGCCCCTGGCCGGGGTGGCCGCGGGCCTGTACGCCCACGACCAGGCCCGGGCGCTCGCCGCGGCCCAGCGGGCCGAACGCCATCAGGTACGTGCCGTGGTGGTCGGCGACGCGCCCCAGCGGCTGACCGCGTCGCAGAGCGACCACCGGCAGCCCTACCGCGCCCAGGTCCGCTGGACCGAGCCGGGCAAGGGGGTCCGGACGGCGTGGGCCCAGGTGCCGGCGGGGACCCGGCCCGGGGAGCCGGTGTCGGTGTGGTTCGACTCCCGGGGCCGCAGTGTCGCGCCGCCCGCGGACGACGTGGCCGTGTGGCAGCACGCCGTCACCGTGGGGCTGTTCGCGGCGGGCGGTACGGCGTTCGTCGTCTTCCTCGGGCACGCGGTCGAGCGCCGGATCGCCCTGCGCCATCGGCTGGCCGAGTGGGAGCGGGAGTGGGCCCGGACGGGCCCCCGGTGGACCCAGCCGCGCGCATGACACCCGGCCGCCAGGCGCGGCTGCCAGGTGACCCGACCACTGAGAGCGCCCTCTTGCACTGACTCTCGTACCAGCCCGCCCCTCGGGAGCACGCGCGAACAAACGCTTACTCACCTCCGGGCCAGCGACGATGCCACCCACGAGGGAGCGGCCGAACCCGGTCCGCGCCCGCCCCCGGCCCTGGCGAGTCATCCGATCACCCACGTACGGTGAGGCGACCCAGTCTCCCTTCACGAAGGCGGTTGTTGATGGCCCTGTTCGATCTGCCCCTCGACGAACTCCGCGCGTACCGCAGCGAGTCCGCCGAGCCGGACGACTTCGACGCCTTCTGGGACAAGACGCTCCAGCAGGCCCGCGAGCACGACCTGGACGCGCGCTTCGAGCCGGTGGAGACCGGGCTGTCCACGGTCGAGGTGTACGACGTGACGTTCGCGGGGTTCGGCGGCCACCCGGTGAAGGGCTGGCTGCGACTGCCGGCCGGGGCCACGGAACCGCTGCCGCTGGTCGTGGAGTTCATCGGCTACGGCGGCGGGCGCGGCCTGCCGCACGAGAACCTGCTGTGGGCGTCGACGGGCCGGGCCCACTTCGCGATGGACACCCGGGGGCAGGGCAGCGCCTGGGGCGGCGGGGGCGGCACTCCGGACCCGGTGGGCGCGGCGCCCGCGTACCCCGGGTTCATGACGCGGGGCATCGACGCGCCGGAGAACTACTACTACCGCCGGGTGTTCACGGATGCCGTGCGCGCGATCGAGGCCGCCCGTTCCCATCCGCTGGCCGACCCGGCGCGGACGGCGGTGACCGGCGCGAGTCAGGGCGGTGGCATCGCCCTGGCCGTCGGCGGCCTGGTCCCGGATCTGGTGGCGGTCGCCCCGGACGTGCCGTTCCTGTGCGACTTCCCGCGCGGGACGACCCTGACGGACCGCCACCCGTACCGGGAGATCGGCCTGTTCCTCAAGACGCACCGCGGGCGCTCGGCGGACGTGCTGCGTACGCTGTCCTACTTCGACGGGGTGCACTTCGCGGCCCGGGGCCGGGCACCGGCCCTGTTCTCGGCGGCCCTGGAGGACCAGACCTGCCCGCCGTCGACCGTGTTCGCGGCGTTCAACGCCTGGGCGCACGAGGACAAGGCGATCGAGGTGTACGACTTCAACGACCACGAGGGCGGCGGCCCCTTCCAGGAGGCCGAGAAGGTGCGCTGGCTGAGGTCGTACGCCTGAGGGCCGCTGCCGGCGGCGCCGGTCTTTTCTCCGGTCCGACCAGTCGGTACGTTCGGGGCGACCGGGCCGCGGTGCCGCTGCCCGGGTTCCCGGCGACGACGGAGGTCACATGTCCGCGCACGAAGCCCAGGAGACACGGCAGACACCGCAGACGGACGCGCAGGTCCACGGGCACTGCGATCCCCGGTTCGCGGCGGTACGGGAGGCGTTCACGGAGAACTTCCGCGCACGCGGGGAGCTCGGCGCCGCGGTGGCGGTGACCGTCGCCGGGGAGACGGTGGTGGATCTGTGGGGCGGCTGGGCGGACACGGCCCGTACCCGGCCCTGGGCCCGGGACACCGTGGTGAACGTCTGGTCGACCACCAAGGGGCCCGTGGCCCTGTGCGCGCACATCCTCGCCGACCGGGGGCTGCTCGACCTCGACGCCCCGGTGGCCGCCTACTGGCCGGAATTCGCCGCCGAAGGCAAGGACAAGGTGCTCGTACGGCACCTGCTGTCGCACCGCGCCGGGCTGTCCGGGCTGCGCGAGCCGCACACCCTGGAGGAGCTGTACGACTGGGAGCTGACCACCGCGCGGCTCGCGGCCATGGCGCCCTGGTGGGAGCCGGGCACCCGGTCGGGATACCACGCGCTGACGTACGGCTTCCTGGTCGGGGAGGTCGTGCGGCGCGTCTCGGGACTGCGCCCGGGAGCCTTCCTGGAGCGGGAGGTGACCGGACCGCTGGGGCTGGACTTCACCGTGGGCCTGCCGGAGCGGGAGTCCGGCCGGGCGGCGGAACTGGTGCCTCCACCGGCCGTGTCACGCAGTGAACAGGAAGCGGTGTTCAGCCAGTTGGCGCCGGCCGCGCTGGCGGCCCTGGCCAACCCGCCCGTCGGGGCGGCGGAGGCGAACAGCCCGGCCTGGCGGGCGGCGGAGATCCCGGCGGCCAACGGTCACGGCACCGCCCGGGCGGTCGCGGCGCTGTACGGCGTCTTCGCCGGGCGCGGCTCGTACGGCGGCCGGCGCATCCTGTCCCCCCAGGCGGCGGAGCGGGTGCGCGAGGGCCAGGGCAGTTGCCGTGACCTGGTGCTCGGCGCGGGTTTCGAGGGCGAGACCGAGGTGGGGCTCGGGCTGTGGCTGAGCGGGCCCCAGGGGTCGTACGGCCCGAACCCGCGGGCTTTCGGCCACGACGGATTCGGCGGTTCCTGTGGGCTCGCCGATCCGGACGCGGGGGTGTCGCTGGGCTACGTCATGAACCGGATGGGGCCGCACATCGCCAATGATCCACGGAAATCAGCGCTGGTGGACGCCCTCTACAGCGCCCTGTGAGGGGGCGGCGCGGCACCCGGTGACCGCCGTGCGCGCGAGTGGATTTCGGTCGAACCGACCGACCGCTCTTCCCTCGTGGTTTAGACCAATGGTAGTCATGGTCGCGCAATGAGCCCGCACGACTACCCTTTGTCACCGACAGGAGGGCGCGGCATGGCCCGCACCACCCCGCACGATCCCCCGCCCGGCGACGCCCGGCCCCTGTACGGGCGGATCGCGGCGCTGCTGCTCGACGAACTGCGCGCCGGCACCATTCCACCGGGCGAACGGCTGCCGGGCGAACGGCACCTGGCCGCGCACTACGGGGTCAGCCGGGAGACCGTCCGGCAGGCCCTGGAGGTGCTGCGCCGCAGCGGCGCGGTCGCCACCGACCGGCGGGGCAGCCACGCGACGCTGCCCGGCCGGCCCGTCGAGGCGGCGGATTCGCTCACCTTCCCGGTGGGTGCGCGGCCGGTGGACCCGTACGCGGTCGACCGGGCCACGGTGACCTGGGAGGCGCCGCCGCCGGAGCACGCGCGGGCCCTGGGGCTGGCCCCGCACCGGCCGACGCTGGTGCACCGCTACCGGTCGGTGACGCCGGACGGCCGGTCTCTGCGCACGGCGGTGACGTCGTTCTCCGCGGTGGCGCTGGCCGAGGTGGCGGAGCTGGCCCGCTACCGGGACCGGGCCGACGGGGCCACGCCCGCGCAGCTGCGACGGGCCTACGACTGGATGCGCAAGGCGGGCTTGTCCCTGCACCACCAGGACGCCATCACCCAGGTCGGCGACGCCTCCTCGGTGCGGGTGACCCGGCGCGTGCACGACCAGTACGCGCGCCCGCTGGAGATCACCGACCTCGTGGTGGACGCCGAACGCGACGCCTTGGTCTACGAGTTCACGCTGCCCGCCGCGGGCTGACCGCCGAGGGGGGCCGCGTCGGCTCGCCGGGCCACCACCAGCCGGGCGCGCGGGCTGCCGTCGGCTCGCCGGCCGAACCCGGGCAGGACGCCCAGCTCGACCGCCAGGCCCGCGCGCTCCAACTCGCGCAGTACGGCGCTCAGTCGGAAGGTCCGGTAGTACATGACGAACGGCGGTCGCCACAGCGCGTTGCGCAGCCGCATCACCGCGTCGAAGCCGAGCAGCGTCCAGAAGCCGGGGTGGGCCGGGCCCGGCGGCGCGAACACCGGGAAGGCGAAGCGGCCACCGGGGCGCAGCACCGAGCGGACCTGGCCGAACAGGCCCGGCAGTTCGCGGGGCAGGAAGTGGCCGAACGCCCCGAAGGAGACGACGAGGTCGAAGGCAGCCGTGAACGGCAGGGCCCGGGCGTCGCCGCGGACCCATGCGACCCTCGGCCCGTCGGCCGCCGGCACCCGCCGCCGGGCGACGTCGAGCATGCCGGCGCTGAAGTCGACCCCGGTGACGCCGCGGCGGCACAGCCCGGTCAGCAGGTGCGTCCCGGCGCCGGTGCCGCAGCACAGGTCCAGCCCGTCCGTGAAGGGGCCGAGCGGGGCGAGCGCCTCGGCCACGGAGTCCAGCACGGCGTCGGGCGTCCGGAAGGGGGTGTGATCGAACTTCGGCGCGAGCAGGTCGTAGCCGTGCTCGACGGACGACAGCGCCTGCACGGTCAGCTCGCGGAGTGTGGGGCCTTCGGGACCGAACATGACGTCAGCCTATGCCGGTGGTGTCGCGGCGCGGGCGAACGCGGGAAGAGCGAGGACGGGCTTGCACCGCGGGCTCGGCCGGCCCCGGCGCCGCGTTCAGCCGAACATGTCGTGGCACAGCCGCGCGATCTCCGGTGTGGTGACGCCGTCCGCCTGGCGGCACAGGTCGCGCATCCGGACGGCGGCGGGCGGCCGGGAGGCGGGGCGGGGGCGCCGGACCGGGTGTCGTACCGGTGTCCGGCGCTCCGGGCGGGGGTGTCGCACCGGCGGGGCGGCCGGGGCCACCGCCCGGGGAGGCGCCGCGGGCACGGGTGCGCGGCCGGTCCCGGTGCTCCGGCGCGGCCCGGCCGACGGACGGGGCCCGTGGCCGGTGCGGACCAGCGCCGCGTCCCCGGACGGCGTTCCGGCCGGCTCCTGGGGCACCGGGGGCCGCACCACCGTGTCCGGTGCGAGGGAGCGCCGGGGGCGGGCGGCGTCGGGCACGGGACCGGAGCTGACGGTGGTGCAGCCGGCGACGGTCACCAGCGCCGCCACCAGCAGCGGCAGAAGTCGGCGAGGCACCCGCCCACTGTGCCGCGGCACCCGGGGTCACGGCCCGTTCCGCAGGGGATCACCACCCTGATGAGCGATTCCCCTGGGCCGGCGCGGCGTCGGTGCGCCGTCGCAGCACCGTGAGGACCCGCTCGCACCAGCGCAGGTTCTCCTCCTCGAAGGCGATTCCGGCCAGAAGCGTGAGGTACGGCCCGACCCGGTCGGCGGTCCGCAGGAACTCCTCCTCCGCACGCCCGTCGAGCAGGCGCTCGCGCACCCGCCGGTAGCGGTCGAGCTTGCCGCGCGCCCAGCCCATGCGTTCCTCGATCAGTGCCCGGGCGGCCTCCGGGTCACCCCCGTCCATGGCCTGGACCTTGATGAGGAGTTCGTCCCGGATCGCGGTGGGCCGCTTCGGCGGCTCGGCGGCGAACGCGCTCAGCTCGGCCCGGCCGGCCTCGGTGAGCGTGAACATCCGCTTGTTGGGACGGCGTTCCTGCTGCACGGTGCGGGCCTGGACCAGCCCGTCCCCGGCGAGGCGCTCCAGCTCCCGGTAGAGCTGCTGGGGGGTCGCGGGCCAGAAGTTCGCGAACGAGACGTCGAAGGTCTTCGACAGCTCGTAGCCCGAGGCCTCGCCCTCCAGCAGGGCGGCCAGCACGGCGTACTTGAGCGACATGTGGACAGGCTAACAGCCAGTTGACTAATCTCATCCGCACTTATTCAATTAGTTGACTAGTGAGTGGGGTGAGCCGATGCGCGCGTTCCGCGAGGCGGTGGAGGCCGGGGACCTGGACGCCGTCGAGGCGCTGCTGGCCGAGGACGTCGTCTTCACCAGCCCGGTCGCCTTCAAGCCGTACCCGGGCAAGGCGATCACCGCGGCGGTGCTGCGCGCGGTGGTCCAGGTCTTCGAGGACTTCCGGTACGTCCGGGAGATCGGCGACCCGGACGGCCCGGACCACGCGCTGGTGTTCCAGGCCCGGGTCGGCGACCGGGAGCTGACCGGCTGCGACTTCCTGCACGTGAACGAGGACGGCCTGATCGACGACCTCATGGTCATGGTCCGTCCGCTGTCGGGCGCGCAGGCCCTCGGCGAGGCCATGGGCGCGCGGTTCGCGCGGATCGCGGAGGAGGCCGGGGCGCGGTCGGCGTGAACCGCCGCGCTCACCGCGGCACGGCGGCGATCAGTCCTGGAACTGCCGCAGCGTGGCCTTGGCGTCGGTCTTCAGCCAGTCGGTGACGTCGGTCAGCGCGGGCGGGTCCTTGTCCTCGCCGTACGAGGTGAGGTAGACGCTGTAGCTCATCGTGTACGTCACCCAGCCGTCGCGGACGGCGAGGGTGGCGTACCGGGAGCCGCTGGAGGAGGAGCCGTTCGTGGTGTCCTGGCTGACCAGGTAGGCCTCGTCGCCGATGCCCTCGACCGGGTCGACGTCGTAACCGGTGTGGCTGTCCCCGTAGTTCTTCCAGGTGGCGGTGAACTCGGGCGCGGGGTCGGTCCTCTTGTGCAGGTCCAGCTGCATGGTCAGGTAGGCGTCGGCGTAGGAGGAGCCGGACTTCTTCAGGCCCACGCTGCAATAACTCTCGTCCAGCGCCTTGTCCTTGAGCGAGGTGCGGGTCGGCGAGGAGTCGTTCTCGGTGTACTCGTCCTTGAAGGACGAGTAGTCGGCGCTGGAGCACATGTTGGAGGGCGCCGAGTAGCCGCGCAGGTCAGCGCTGCCGCTCCGCCCGCCGACGAGGAGGACACCGGCCGCCCACGCGGCGGAGGCGACGACCGCGCCGACGGCGGCCCACAGCACCGCACGGCCCGCCCCACCGCCGCCACCGGCCGGCGGGAGGGGCGGTACGGGCCCGTACTGGGGTGCCTGCGCGTACGGGTTGCCCGGCTGGTGCTGTCCCGGCGCGGGCTGGGCGGCCAGGGTGGGCTGCGCGTGGAACGTTCCCGGCGGGGGCGACTGCGGGTTCGGGTAGGGGTAGGCCGTCGGCTGCGGCGGGACGGCCGGTTGCTGCTGGGGCTGAGGGGACTGCTGTGCGGGCTGGTCGGCCGGCTGCGGGGGCTGCGGTGGCGTGGACATGTCGCGAAGATAGTGCACGGTTGGTGGTCAAGTCCCCTGACGTCCGGGATCGTTATGGTCTGCGGACCTCTGTTCCCCGGCCCCGACGGTCCGGCCGGTGTGCGGGACGGGGCGGGTCACCCCGCCGCGAGCCGCACCGGCAGAGCGCGCACGCTGTTGCCGACGAAGCCCGCGTGCGGCACCAGGCCGGCTTCGGGCACGGCGAGTCGCAGCGACGGGAAGCGGGTGAACAGCCGCTCCAGGGCGACCGTGGCCTCCAGCCGGGCGAGCGGTGCGCCCAGGCAGTAGTGGGCGCCGTGTCCGAGGGACAGGTGCCGTACGGCGCCGGGCCGGGCGAAGCGGGTGAGGTCGAAGCGGTCGGCGTCCGGGCCGTGCGCCGCCGGGTCGCGGCCGGCGGCGGAGTAACCGGCGAGCACGGGGGTGCCGGCGGGGACGAGCGTGCCGGCGACGGTCAGGTCCCGCACGGGATAGCGGAACGGGAAGTAGCTGACCGGCGCGTCCCAGCGCAGCGTCTCCTCCACCACGTCCGCCCAGCTCGCCCGGCCCGCGCGCACCAAGCCGAGCTGCTCGGGGTGGGCGCACAGGGCGCGCACGGCGTTGGTGATCAGGTTGAGCGTGGTCTCGTGCCCGGCGATGATCATCAGCAGCAGGGTGCCGATCAGCTCCTGCTCGCCGAGCCGGTCGCCGCCCTCGTCGCGGGCGGCGAGCAGCGCGCTCGTGAGGTCGTCGCCGGGCCGCGCGGTCTTCGCCGCGGCGATCTCGCCCAGGACGGCGACGATGTCGCGGTTGGCCGCGACGGCCTCGGCCGGTGCGGTGTCGGTGGCCACGACCAGGCTGCCGAGCCGGTGCAGGCGGTCCCGGAACTTCACGTCCACGCCCAGGAGTTCACAGATCACGCCCATCGGCAGGGGCAGGGCGAAGTGCCGCCGCAGATCGGCGACCCCGTCGCCCGCGGCGGCGGCCCGGGCCAGCCCGTCCAGCAGGGACTCGGTCAACTCCTCGACGCGCGGCCGTAGTTCCGCCACCCGGCGGGGTGTGAAGGCGCGGGCCGCCAGGGACCGCAGCCGCCGGTGGTCGTCGCCGTCGGCGGTCGTCATGCCCGGCACGGTGGCGAACGTCAGCAACGGCCAGCCCTCGCCGACCCTCCCCTCGCGCAGGGCGGTGAAGTGGCGCGCGTTCTTCGCGACGTGGGGGTGTTGCAGGAACTCCTTCAGCGCCTCGTGCCCGAGTACGGCCATGCCCTCGATCCCGCCGGGCAGCTCGACCGGGGCCACGGCGCCCCGGGCCAGCAGTCGCGCGTTGACGGCGTGCGGGCAGCCGCCGGCGGGGTCCAGGCGGTGCGGGGTGCGGGCGGCCGAGGTGTCCACCCGATGCTCCTGACGTTCCCCTGACAAGGCGAGTCCTCCTGACGTCCTGCCGAGAGGACGCCCGCCCCCCGGGAATAGGCCCGTCCGGTGGTGTGTTGACCGGAGCACGGGCGCGGTACTCCCCCGAGTGGTACCGTTCCCTCAGCACTCGTGCACGGCCACCGTGGCCGCCGGTGCCAGTTTCTCTCCTTCACGCTGATCCGTCCGCCGTTTTCCGGATGTCCGGCTCCCGGCGCAGTCAGCTTCCCGGTACCACCTCGTGACGGGCCTTCCGCGCCGTGCCCGAGGTGCCGTTCCCGCCGCCCGGAGGCAGTCACAGGCGCCTCCCGCTCGCGGCCTCCCCCCTTCTCCGCCCTGATCCGTCCGCGAAAGGACTCCCTTCCATGACCACCACACTCGAACACCCGTCCGCGGCCCGGCAGGCCCCGGCCGCCCCCCTCGTCACCGGTGTCCTCGACATCGACGCGCACGGGAAGGGGCACCTGCGGGCCGCGAGCCTCCTGCCCTCCCCCGCCGATCCGCAGGTCGCGCCGGCGCTGATCCGCCGCCACGGGCTGCGCAAGGGCGACCTGGTCGAAGGCGTCCGGGGCGCGCAGCGGGCCCTGACCGAGGTCGCGCGCGTCAACGGACGCGCGCCCGGCGAGCCCGGTTCCCGCCCGCACTTCCGCGACCTCACCCCGCTCCACCCGCACCGGCGCATCCGTCTGGAACACCCCGCCTCCGGCCTGGCCGGACGCGTCACCGATCTGCTCGCGCCGGTCGGCAAGGGCCAGCGCGGCCTCATCGTGGCCCCGCCGAAGACCGGCAAGACGGTGCTGCTCCAGCAGTTCGCCGCCGCCGTGGCCGGCAACCACCCCGAGTGCCGGCTGATGGTCCTGCTGCTGGACGAGCGGCCCGAGGAGGTCACCGAGATGCGCCGCTCGGTGCGCGGCGAGGTGTACGCCTCCACCTTCGACCGGCCGGCCAAGGAGCACATCGCCCTCGCCGACCTCGTCGTGGAGCGGGCCAAGCGCCTGGTGGAGGCCGGTGAGGACGTCGTCGTCCTGCTGGACTCGCTGACCCGGCTGTGCCGGGCCCACAACAACGCCTCCGCCGCCGGCGGCCGCACCCTGAGCGGCGGTGTCGACGCCGGCGCGCTGCTCGGCCCCAAGCGGTTCTTCGGCGCCGCGCGCCAGGCCGAGGGGGGCGGCTCCCTCACCATCCTCGCCACGGTCCTCGTGGACACCGGCTCCCGCGCCGACGGCTACTTCTTCGAGGAGCTGAAGAGCACGGGCAACATGGAACTGCGCCTGGACCGGGAACTCGCCGGCCGCCACGTCTTCCCCGCCGTCGACATCGACGGCAGCGGCACGCGGCGCGAGGAACTCCTGCTGACCCCGGGTGAGTTGACGGCCGTGCACGGTCTGCGCCGCGTCCTGCGCGCGCGGGACGGCGGGCCCTTCGGGCTGGAGACCCTGTTGGAGCGGCTGCGCGCCACACCCGACAACGCCGCGTTCCTGCGGCAGGTCCGGCCCACCCTGCCGGCCGCCTGACGCGCGGCCACGGGGCGGTCGGCTGCGGCATCCGGGTTGCCCCGGCGACCCGAACGGCCCGGCGGTGTGGTGCATACACCCCAATTTCGTACTTTGATCATATGATCACCGGATTCTCTTATCGCGCGGCGGTGTCGGCCTGCTCCCTCTGTGTGGCGGGTCTGCTGGCGCTCACGCCGGCCGCTGCCGCCGCCGGGCCCCGGGCCGCGCAGCCCGCCGGGGAGCCCGCCCCGCCCCGCCCCAGGGCGGCGGTGCCGGGGCCGTCCCTGCTCTACCGCTCCGGCATCCAGGTCCGGCCGCACGGGGACGCACCCGGGCTGCCGGACGTCTCGGCGCTCTCCTGGCTCGTCGCCGACGCGGGCAGCGGCGAGGTGCTGGCCGCGTACGACGCCCACCGGGAGCTCCCGCCCGCCAGCACCCTGAAGACCCTCTTCGCGCTCACCGTGCTGCCGGTGCTGCCCAGCGGGCAGCAGCACACCGTGCGGTACGGCGAACTGGACGACGTCGGCGAGGGCAGCAGCCTGGTCGGCGTCGAGGAGGGGCACACCTACCAGGTGGCCGACCTGTGGCGCGGCGTCTTCCTCAGCTCCGGGAACGACGCCGTGCACGTGCTCGCCCGGATGGGCGGCGGCTGGGAGGCCACGGCCGCCCGCATGCAGGACAAGGCCCGCTCGCTCGGCGCCCTGGACACCCATGTGGTCTCCCCGGACGGCTACGACGCCCCGGGCCAGGTGTCCTCCGCCTACGACCTCGCGGTGTTCGGCCGGGCGGGCCTGCGCAACCCCGACTTCGCCCGGTACTGCGCCACCGCCGAGGCCCCCTTCCCCGGTGACGGGTCGCCGTACCCCATCGAGAACACCAACCGGCTGCTGACCGGCGAGGACGGCGTGGCGCCGTACCCCGGACTCATCGGGATCAAGAACGGCTACACCAGCAACGCGGGCAACACCCTGGTGGCCGCGGCGCGCCGGGGCGGGCGCACCCTCGTGGTGAGCGTGCTCAACCCTCAGGCCGGCGGCGGGTTCACCGTGTACGAGGAGGCCCGCTCCCTGCTCGACTGGGGTTTCGCGGCGGACGGGCGGGTCGACCCGGTCGGCTCGCTGGACGGGCTGCGACCGCACTCCTCCCGGCCGGCGGCGTCCGCGACGCCGGTGGCGGCGGCCGTGGCACCGGAAGACGACTCGGACTGGTCCGGCACCGCCGTCGTCGCGGGGCTGTCCGGGCTCGGCGCGGGGGCCGTGGCGCTGGTGCTGCGGGCCAAGGGGAACCGGGGGGCCCGCGACTGACCCACCGGCAGGCCGAGCAGCAGGCCCAGCGAGATCCACGTGTAGAGATTGCCGCCCAGGAACCCGTCGAGGCCGGAGGCGTCGTCGAACCACAGCCACACCACGCTGGTGCACAGCACCGCGTACAGGGCCGCCGCGACCCGCGGGTGCCCCGCGCGGACCAGCACCGCGAAGGAGGGCAGCAGCCACACCAGATGGTGTACCCAGGTGATCGGGCTGACCAGGCAGGCCGCCGCACCGGTGAGCGCGAACGCCGCCGCCCAGTCGCCGGCCGCGACCGCCCGCCGGGCGCGCCACGCCCAGACGCAGAGGGTCAGCAGGACCGCCGTCGCCCACAGGGGGCGGCCGGTCTCACCGAGGCGGGCCAGCACCCCTTGCAGCGACTGGTTCGACACGTAGTCGAGGCGGCCCACCCGGCCGGTGTCCCAGAGCGCCTCGGTCCAGTAGAAGCGGGAGGCCGCCGGATCCGCCCAGGCGGCCAGCGCGGTCGCGGCCAGGGCGACGGCCGTCGCGGTGCCGGCCGCCCGCCGGCGCCCGGCGAGCAGCAGCAGGCCGACGAAGAGGGCGGGGGTGAGCTTCACGGCGGCGGCTAGCCCGATCCCCGCGCCCGCCCAGCGGCCCCGGCCGCTCGCCAGCAGCCAGGCATCGCCGAGGACGAGGGCGAGCAGCACCAGGTTCACCTGGCCGAAGCTGACGGTGTCCCGCAGCGGCTCGAACAGGGCCAGCAGGCACAGGCACAGCGCCCACCGGTACCAGCCGTGCCGACGCCGGTGCGGCCCGGCCAGGACGCGCAGGACCACCGCGAGCGCGGCGAGGTTCACCAGCAGGGACACCACGATCGCCGCCGTCCGGCCGAGCAGGGCCAGCGGCAGCATGGCGACGGCGGCGAACGGCGGATACGTGAAGCCGTACGCGGTGCCCGGCACCCGGTAGTCGTAGATCCGGCCGCCGTGGTGCACCCAGGTGTGCACGGTGCCGTAGTACACCCGCAGGTCGAAGAAGCCGCGCAGCAGCGGCACGGTGGCCGTGAACACGGTCACGGCCGCCGCGAGGAGCAGGACGAGCAGCAGCCGGCCCCGGTCCGTACGCGGCCCCGGCTCTCCCAGCCGTCCGGGCAGCCCCGGCCCCCGCCACCGGCCCGTCATGCCACGCGCCCCGGAACAGGGGCCCGGGCCGCCTGGTGGGCCTGCCACAGGACGACCACCCCGAGCGCCGCGCCGGAGACCGCGAGCACCAGCTGTCCGAGGTCGGCCGGGCCACCGCTGGGCAGTACGGCGAGGGCGAGCACCCCCGCCAGGGCGGCCACCCGGTGCCGTACCGAGGTACTGGGCGCGGCGGCGGCGATGAGGAACAGCCCCCACAGCACGTACCAGGGGCGGATCGCCGGGCCGAAGACGGCGACCGCGAGCAGGCTCAGGCCCAGCGCGTACACCGGCCGGGGCCGTAGTCGCAGCCAGATCAGCAGGACGGCGACGGCGGTGGCCGCGAGGCCCAGCAGGTGCCAGGCCGGGACGGCCAGCGGGGCCAGACCGCTGCCGAGGTGGGCGAGCAGGGCGCCGGTGGCGCGGCCGAGCAGGCTGGTCAGCGCCCAGTTGTGCGGGGAGACCGGGGTGTCCAGGGCGCCGATCCAGCCGTAGCCGGTGCCGGCGACGGCCGTGGCGGCGACCGTCGTCGCCGCGGAGGCCGCCGCCGTGGTCAGCGCGGCCGGCAGCGGACGGCGGCCGGAGCGGACCCGCAGGGCCACGACGACCGGCAGGCCGAGCAGCGCCGGTGCCTTGACCAGGGCGGCGAGGGTGACGAGGACGCCGCCGAGGACGGGCCCGCGGCCCCGCGCGGCGACCAGGCCGAGCCCGAGCAGGCCGAGCATCAGGGCGTCGTTGTGGGCGCCCGCGACCAGGTGCAGCAGCACCAGCGGGTTCAGGGCGCCGAGCCACAGGGCGGCGGCCGGGTCGGCACCGCTGTGCCGGGCGAGGCGGGGCAGCGCCAGCGCCATCAGGGCCACGCCGAGCAGGGCGACCAGGCGCATGCCGAGCAGGCCGGCGGGCACCTCGCCGCGGGTCAGCGCGGACAGCGCCGAGGCGAGGGCCAGGAAGGCGGGGCCGTAGGGGGCGCCGGTGTGCCGCCACATCGGGGCGACCTCGTCGGCGAGCGGGCCGCCGAGCCGCGCCGGGCCGTGGGCGTAGACGTCCATGTGGGCGTCGACCATGGCGCCCTGCGCGAGATAGCTGTACACGTCCCGGCTGAACAGCGGCGGGGCGAGCAGCAGCGGGGCCGCCCACACGGCGAGGACGAGCAGCAGGGCGCGCGGGGTGGGCGGCTCGGGACCCCGGACCAGCCGGCCGAGGAGCACCCAGGCGGCGATGAGCAGGACGACCCCGAAGTACACCCCGACCAGGCCGAGCGCGGCCTGCGCCGAGGCGGGCGCCAGGAGGTCCCGGACGGGGAGGGCGCCGGCCGTCTCACCGCCGAGCGCGAGGAAGGCGGTGCCGGCCAGGCCCATCACCTGGCAGCGGCGGAGATCGACGGGGAACGCCATGGACAACACCCGGTCAGCGTGTCGACGCCGGGTGGCCGGAAGGAGACGACAGCCCTGCCGGGCGGGGGCCGGGGTATGACTGGCACGTGGTGGGCCCCGGCCGGATGCCCGGTGCCGGTCCGTCGTGGCGCGTCGGGCTCCCCGGGGCTTCGCCCGGATCCGGGTCCCCTCGCGGGTCGGCTGCCCCGCCCCCTGCCGGAGGGTGACGCGCTCAGAACACCGACAGCCCAGTCAGGGTCGTGAAGCGGTCCAGGGCCGCCACACCCGCCACCGAGTTGCCGCGTTCGTCCAGGCCCGGGCTCCACACGCAGAGCGTGCACCGGCCCGGTACGACGGCGATGATCCCGCCGCCGACCCCGCTCTTGCCGGGCAGGCCGACGCGGTAGGCGAAGTCGCCGGCCGCGTCGTACGTGCCGCAGGTCAGCATGACCGCGTTGACCTGCTTGGCCTGGCTGCGGCTGAGCAGCCGGCCGCCGTCGGCGCGGATGCCGTGCCGGGCGAGGAAGCCCGTGGCGAGGGCCAGGTCGGCGCAGGAGGCGGCGATGGAGCACTGCCGGAAGTACTGGTCGAGCAGGACCGGCACCTCGTTGTCGATGTTGCCGTAGGACGCCATGAAGTGGGCGAGGGCGGCGTTGCGGTCACCGTGGGCGGTCTCGGAGGCGGCGACCTCCTCGTCGAAGCCGAGATCGGGGTTGCCGCTCTCGGCGCGCAGGAAGGACAGCAGCTCGCCGGCCGCGTCCCCGGTACGGGTGTGCAGGCGGTCGGTGACCACGAGCGCGCCCGCGTTGATGAAGGGGTTCCGCGGGATGCCGTTCTCGTACTCCAGCTGGACCAGGGAGTTGAACGGGTTGCCGGAGGGCTCGCGGCCCACGTGCTCCCAGAGTTCGTCGCCCTCGCGGGCCAGGTCCAGGGCGAGCGTGAAGACCTTGGTGATCGACTGCGTGGAGAACGGCTGCCGCCACTCCCCCACCCCGTACACCGTGCCGTCCAGTTCGGCGACGGCCATGCCGAACCGGCGCGGGTCGCGGGCGGCGAGCGCCGGGATGTAGTCGGCGGACCGGCCGCGCCCGGGAGTGCGATCGATCTCCGCCATGATGCGATCGAGGACCGGTTGGAACTGCGAGGACATGATCGTCATCATGCCGCACCCCTGGCGCCGGGGCGCTCCGGGGCGTCGGCGGCTCCCTTCGCGACGGTGCCCGACGGCGGGGTTCCCGGGTGGGACGGCACCCGCGGTCCGGCCGGGAGGACGGGCCGGACCGCGGGTGCCGTCGGGTCAGGCCGCCGGCGTGGTCCCGCTGCCCGCGAGGACCTCCGGACGGAGGAGTCCGGTGAGCTGTTCGGCGGGCAGCAGGCCCTTCTCCAGGACCAGTTCGGCCACGCCACGGCCGGTCGCCAGGGCCTCCTTGGCGATGTCGGTGGCGGCGGTGTAGCCGATGTGCGGGTTGAGCGCGGTGACCAGGCCGATGGAGTTCTCGACGGTGGCGCGCAGCCGCTCGGTGTTGGCGGTGATGCCGGACACACAGCGCTCGGCCAGGGTCAGGCAGGCCGTCCGCAGGTGCGTGACGGACTCCGACAGGGAGTGCAGGATGATCGGCTCGAAGGCGTTGAGCTGGAGCTGTCCGGCCTCGGCGGCCATGGTGATGGCGACGTCGTTGCCGATCACCTCGAAGGCGACCTGGTTGACCACTTCGGGGATGACCGGGTTGACCTTGCCCGGCATGATCGACGAACCGGCCTGCACCGGCGGCAGGTTGATCTCGCCGAGACCCGCGCGCGGGCCGGAGGACAGCAGCCGCAGGTCGTTGCAGCTCTTGGAGAGCTTGACCGCGATGCGCTTGAGGACGCCCGACATCTGGACGAAGGCGCCGCAGTCCTGGGTGGCCTCCACCAGGTTGGCCGCCGTGACCAGCGGCAGGCCGGTGATGTCCGACAGGTGCCGGCGGGCCGCCTCGGCATAGCCGGCGGGGGCGTTGAGACCGGTGCCGATGGCCGTGGCACCGAGGTTGATCTCATGGATCAGCTCGACGGCCTCGGCAAGACGGCTGCGGTCCTCCTCGATCATGACGGCGAACGCGGAGAACTCCTGACCGAGCGTCATCGGTACCGCGTCCTGCAACTGTGTACGGCCCATCTTGAGCACGTCACGGAACTCGACGGCCTTGCGGGCGAACGCGTCCTGGAGTACGGACATCGCCTTGAGCAGTCCACGTACCGCGAAGATCGTCGCCACCTTGACGGCCGTCGGGTAGACGTCGTTGGTGGACTGGCCGAGGTTGACGTCCTCGTTGGGGTGCAGATGCGTGTACTGCCCCTTGGCATGGCCGAGCAGTTCCAGCGCGCGGTTCGCCACGACCTCGTTGGCGTTCATGTTGGTGGACGTGCCGGCGCCGCCCTGGATGACGTCCACGACGAACTGGTCGTGCAGCTTCCCGGCCCGGATCTCCCGGCAGGCGGCCACGATCGCCGCCGCCTTCCGCGGCGCCAGCAGCCCGAGTTCCTCGTTGGCGAGGGCGGCGGCCTCCTTCACCGCGGCCAGCGCGTCGATCAGGTGCGGGTAGGCGGAGATCGGCGTGCCGGTGATGGGGAAGTTCTCCGTCGCGCGCAGGGTGTGGACACCCCAGTACGCGTCGGCGGGCACATCGCGGTCCCCGAGGAGATCGTGTTCGCTGCGGGTGGCGGCGGTCATGAGGGTACGGTCCTCTTCCTGAGGTGCGGAGGTGGAAGCGCCCCTGAAAAGGGCGCGGGGAACTGCGCGATCAGCCACGACGGGCCCGCGGGTCCGCGACGGCGGATCCGGCGGAGTTACGCGCAGGCGGTGAGCGGAACCGGGTCCAGCGCGCGCACGACCCGCACGCATCCCACCGGCTCCCCGCCCCCGAGCAGCGGCTCCCCCGCGAACTCGGTGAGCAGGGCGGGATCGACGCCCGCGCGGGCGAGCGCCGCCGCGGCGACCGGGATCCGCGCCCGGTTCGCCCCGTCGGCGATCTTCACCGCGACGGCCCGGCCGTCCGGCAGCGCGGCGACCTGCACGCCCTCGAAGCCGTCCTTGGCCAGCAGCCCCGGCACGGCCCGCATCAGCGCGGCCACGTCACGTCCGGAGCCGGAGGCCATCTCGGCGTGCTCGCGCATCGCGTCGGCGACCCGGGCCTCGGGTGTGCCGGGCTCGGCGGAGGTGATCCGGGCGAGGGCGCGGGCGAGGCCGTGCGGGGAGACGGCGAACAGCGGCGCGCCGCAGCCGTCGACGGTGACCCGGGCGACGCGCTGGCCGGTCAGCTCCTCGACGGTGGCGGCGACGGCCTGCTGGAGCGGGTGCTCCGGGGCGAGGTAGTCGTCCAGGGACCAGCCGTTGAGCTTGGCGGTCCACAGCATGGCGGCGTGCTTGCCGGAGCAGTTCTGGGCGAGCCGGGAGGGCAGCCGGCCCTCGCGGACCCAGGAGTCCCGGACGACCGGGTCGAACGGCATGTCGGGCACGTTGCGCAGGTCGTCCTCGGTGAGACCGGCGAGTTCGAGGATGCGGCGGGTGCCGGCGAGGTGGCGTTCCTCTCCGGAGTGGCTCGCGGCGGCCAGCGACAGCAGTTCGCCGTCGAGCGGCAGCCCGGCCCGCAGCATGGCGACGGCCTGGACGGGTTTGAGGGCCGAGCGCGGGTAGAACGCCGCCTCGATGTCACCGAGTTGGAAGCGCACCTGGCCGTCGGCACCGAGGACGACGACGGAGCCGTAGTGGATGCCCTCGACGACCCCGCCGCGGACGAGGTGGGCGACGGGGGCGTGGAGGGGTTCGCGGACGACGGGCGCGTCGGCGGGGGAACTGCTGTGGGGGGAACTGCTGTGCATCACTGCCTGCATCATGGGGTCGGGGTCGGCCGGTACGCGGGTCACGCGTCGGCGCCGGTGGACGTGCGGTTCATACGGGCGCGGACGGCGTACCAGCCCGCGACCAGTGCGGCGACGATCAGCGGCAGACAGAGCACGGTGGTGCGTCCGGCGCCGCCGTCGGCGTACATGAGGACCAGGACGGAGGCGAGGAACGCCAGCGTCACGAGTTCGGTCCAGGGGGAGCCCGGCAGCCGGTACGACGGCCGGGCCAGCTCGCCGTTCCGGGTCTTCCGCCAGAACAGCAGGTGACAGAGCATGATCATGCCCCAGGTCGCGAGGATGCCGATCGCCGCGAAGTTGAGGACGATCTCGAACGCGTCGGAGGGGACGACGTAGTTCAGGCCCACGCCGAGGACACAGATTCCGCTGGTGAGCAGGATTCCGCCGTACGGCACCTGGCTGCGGCTCATCCGCCCGGTGAACTGGGGGGCCGAGCCGCTCATCGCCATGGAGCGCAGGATGCGGCCGGTGGAGTACAGGCCGGAGTTCAGCGACGACATGGCGGCGGTCAGGACGACCAGGTTCATCACACCGCCGGCCGCCGGGACGCCGATGTGGGACAGGACCGTGACGAAGGGGCTCTCACCGGCGGAGTACTTGTTCCACGGGAGCAGCATCGAGAGCAGGACGACCGAGCCGACGTAGAACAGGCCCACGCGCCACATGATCGAGTTGATCGCCTTGGGCATGATCTTCTCGGGGTTCTCGGTCTCGCCGGCGGCGACGCCGACCAGTTCGACGGAGGCGTAGGCGAAGACCACGCCCTGGATGATCAGCAGCATGGGCAGCAGGCCGTTGGGGAAGACGCCGCCGTTGCCGGTGATCAGGGACGGGCCGGGGTGGTGGCCGTCGACCGGGTGCTGGGTGACCAGCAGGAAGATGCCGATGCACATGAACACGACGAGCGCGCCGACCTTGACGATCGCGAACCAGAACTCCAGTTCGCCGAAGATCTTGACCGAGATCAGATTGACGGTCAGCACGACCGCGAGGGCGATCAATGCGATCAACCACTGCGGGATGTCCGAGAACATGCCCCAGTAGTGGGTGTAGGTGGCCACCGCCGTGATGTCGGCGATACCGGTGGTCGCCCAGTTCAGGAAGTACATCCAGCCCGCGGTGTACGCGCCCTTCTCGCCCATGAACTCCCGGGCGTAGGACACGAAGGCACCGGAGGACGGGCGGTACAGGACGAGTTCGCCGAGGGCCCGGACGACCAGGAAGGCGAAGACGCCGCAGACGGCGTAGGCGATGAAGAGGGAGGGGCCGGCGTCGGCGAGCCGGCCGCCCGCGCCGAGGAAGAGGCCGGTGCCTATGGCGCCGCCGATGGCGATCATGTTGACGTGCCGGTGCTTCAGCCCTTTGCTGTAGCCGGCGTCTCCGGCGTCGACATGGCCGGACGAGGGGCGCGTCTCGTCTTTGAGGTGCTGCTCGCTCACGCCTCGGGTCCGCCTTCCGTAGGGGGGTCCGTCCGCTGGGGACGCACGATGTCGGTGAGGGTCGTCTCGACGCGGTCCAGGTGGTGGCTCATGGCCTCCACGGCGTCGTGCTCGGAACCGTCGGTCAGCGCCTCGACGATCGCCCGGTGCTCGCGGTTGGACTGCTCGCGGCGCCCGCCCAGTTCGTTGAGGAAGGCCGACTGGCGCGCCAGTGCGTCGCGGATCTCCTCGATGACCCGGCGGAAGACCGGGTTCTGGGCGGCCTCGGCCACGGCGAGGTGGAAGAGGGTGTCCATCGCGACCCAGGCGGTGGTGTCCGTCTCCCGCTCCATGCGGTCGAGCAGGTGGGCCAGGTGGTCCAGGTTCTCCGGGGTGCGGCGCAGGGCCGCGTATCCGGCGACCGGGATCTCGATGTGACGGCGCACTTCGAGCAGGTCGCTGGCGGCGTAGTCGCCGAAGGTGGGGTCCTCGACCGTGTTCGCGACGACGAAGGTGCCCTTGCCGGTCCGGGACACGGTGAGGCCCATCGTCTGCAGCGCGCGCAGCGCCTCGCGCAGCACGGGCCGGGACACCTCCAGGGTGCGGCACAGCTCGGCCTCGGAGGGGAGCTTGTCGCCGATGGCGTACCGGCCGCGCTCGATGGCGTCGCGGAGGTGGGCGAGCACCGCTTCCATGGCGCTGACGCGCCGCGGGGCCGGACCACCTGTCTGGCTGTCTGACAGGTTCACGGGAGCGATCCTGCGGCTTGCGGGCAGGGGCTGTCAAGGCATCCGGTAAGGAAACATTCACGGGGTACGGCGCCTGAATTCAGGCATCCGCACCCCGTGGATGATCAGCGGCTTCGCTCGGCCGCCGGGCTCAGCTGCTGAGCGTGCCGGTGGCCAGCAGGCCGAGGAGGCCGACGCCGATGACGATCCGGTAGATCACGAAGGCGTTGAAGGAGTGCTTGGCGACGAACTTGAGCAGCCAGGCGATGGAGGCGTAGGCGACCACGAACGAGACGATGGTGCCGACGGCCAGCGGGGCGGCGCCGACGCCCGCGCCGAGGGCGTCCTTCAGCTCGTACAGGCCCGCGCCGGTCAGGGCCGGGATGCCGAGGAAGAAGGAGAGCCGGGTCGCGGCGACGCGGTCCAGGTCCAGGATGAGCGCGGTGGACATGGTGGCGCCGGAGCGGGAGAAGCCGGGGAAGAGCAGGGCGAGGATCTGCGAGCAGCCGACCCACATCGCGTCCTTGAAGGACGTGTCGTCCTCACCGCGCTTGTGCCGGCCCATCTGGTCGGCGGCCCACATCACGCCCGAGCCGACGATCAGCGACCCGGCGACCACCCACAGCGAGGCGAGCGGACCGTCGATCAGCGGCTTCGCGGCCAGGCCCACCACCACGATCGGAATCGTGGCGGCGATCACCCACCAGGCGAACTTGTAGTCGTGGTGGTAGCGCTCCTCGCGGTTGGTCAGACCGCGGAACCAGGCGGTGACGATCCGCTTGATGTCCTTGAAGAAGTACACGAGCACGGCGGCGATGGCGCCGACCTGGATGACGGCGGAGAACCCGACGACGGACTTGTCGTCGACGGGGATGTCCATGAGCCCCTCGGCGATCTTCAGGTGGCCGGTGGAGGACACGGGAAGGAACTCGGTCACCCCCTCGACTACTCCGAGGACGACGGCCTGACCGACGGAGATGGCGCTCATGGGATCCAGTTCTGAGGAGAGTTGGTCGACATTGCTGTAGACAGTACTTGCTGTGCCCGGCCGTGCGGCAAGCGCCTGGGCCCACGGGCGCCGGCGGGTGAGACCCCGGCGAGAAGGCCGCCGCGAGACCCGCCGGCGCGCTTGCCGCGACGTTCAGGGCAGCGTAGAGGGCCGGGCCGTCCTCGGTCGGCCGCGGCGCCTCGCGGGGGAAGGCCGGGCGGCGAAGGCGCCCCGCGGGAAGACCGAGCCGTGGCGGGCCCGCACGGCGCGGCCGGTGAGGGGACGCGGGGGCGCGCCGACGGGGGCTCCCGTGATGGCGAGCGGCCGGTTCACAACGACTTCTTACCTCCACTGTCCGTTTTGTCCGGCGTGTTGTCCGGGGCGGGAGGGACACCTCGTGTGCGGAGGCCGGCCGCGCAGGCGGAGAACGTGGTGGCGCCGCCGGCTGGGGGCCGGGCGCCGCGGATCGCCGTCTTCGGGAAGGTCATGCTGGTGGGTCTCCTGTTCGGCCCTTGTCCCGGCGGACGATCCAGGCCGGGACCAGGCTACCGCCGCCTCAGCGGGCGGCGGGCCGGGCGCAGACCGCCAGACCGGACTCCCAGAGGCTGCCGAGCACCAGGTGGTCGCCGACGGCGCACACGCTGGTCACCATGCGGAAACCGGAGTGCCGGCGGGTGAGGTGGTGGACGGTCCGGCCCCGGTCGTCGACGGCGACGACGCCGACGGTCCCGCTCGGGCGGTACGGCGCGTGGACGGTGGCCCGCGCGGCGGCGCGGCGGACGGCCGGCGGGGTGCGGTGCAGCAGGCCGAGCGGGGGGACACGGGGGCTCGCCAGGGCGACCCAGAGCGGCCCGTCGGGACCCTCGCGCCAGAGGTTGTCCGGCATCCCGGGGAGGTCGGCGAAGGGTTCGGCGTGTCCGGCGCGGGGGCCGGTGAGCCGGCAGCGGGTGAGCCGGCAGGAGCCGGTCTCGGAGATCACCAGGAAGGAGCCGTCGGCACCGAGGGCGAGCCCGTTGGCGAATTGCAGCCCCTCCAGCAGGACTTCGGGTTCCCGGTCGCCGGGGGTGAGCCGGAGCAGGCGGCCGGTCCCGGTGTGTTCGACGATGTCGCCGATCCACCGGTCCAGGGGGTGGCGGCGGCTGGAGACGGTGAAGTACACGGTGCCGTCGGGCAGGGCGACGGCGTTGCTGCAGAAGCGGAGCCGCTCCCCCGCCACCGTGTCCGCGAGGACGCGGACGCTTTTGTCGTGCGGGCTGACGCGCAGCAGGCCGCGTTCGGCGTCGCACACCACCAGGTCGCCGTCCGGCAGGAGTTCGAGCCCGAGGGGACGGCCGCCGGTCTCGGCCAGCACCTCGGTGCGGACCGTGAGCGGGTCGCCGAGGTGGTGGACGCGGAGGATGCGCCCGTCCGCCACTCCGGTCAGCACGCGCCCGTGCGCATCGGCGACGACGTCCTCGGGGCCGCGGGCGCGCAGGGAGACGTAGTGGAGCGGTACGAGTGCCGCCGATCGGTCCATGTGCGGTCCCTTCCGTCGGTGCCCCTGCCGGCAGCCGCCCGTGGCCGTCCCCTTCACCAGCCCTTTTCGAACATCCGGGCCACCTCGGCGATGCGGATCTCGTCGCGCCGGTAGTAGGTGCGGCCGTGGATCCGGCGGGTGCGCAGGACGCCGAGGCGGGTGAGGAGGTCGAGGTGGGCGAGCGCGGTCCGGCGGGGCACGCCCAGCTTGGCGGCCACGGCCCGCGCGGTGACGCCGGTCTCGGCGGGGTCGCGGCGGCGCGAGACCGGGAAGTGGGCCGACGGGTCCTTGAGCCAGTCCAGGATGGTCTGCCGCATCCGGCCCGAGGGGGTCCCCGTCATCCGTCCGCCCTCCCGTCCCCGGCCTCCTCGTACGCAGTCTTCCCACTGTGGCGCGGGCGACGCCGTCAGGTGCGGGACTCGGCGGCCGTTGTTCGGTACCGAACGGCCGTGCGACCGAGGGGGGTCCCGCCGCCGCGCAGCACGGCGAGGGCCCGGCCGCCGCCGCGACCGGGCCCGTCCACGGACGGCTCAGCGGTGGCCGAACCACGCCATGGAGGACAGCGCCTTGTCGTCGTAGCCGAACAGGGCCTGGTTCTCCCAGCCGTTGCCGGACGCGGCGTCCGCCGGGTCCCAGCCGTTGCCGGTGACGGCGGTCCAGGTCGCCTCCCAGGAGAAGACGCCGAGACCGCGGCCGTTCGGGACGGCCTCCGCGATGCTCGCCACGTCGTTCAGCCACTTGGTCTGGCCGGCCACCGTCGCCGGGTAGCCGGGGACCAGTTCGCCGCTGGTGTCGATCTGGTTGGTGAGCGCGTCGTCGCTGTCCAGCCGGAAGGGGTAGGCCGTCTCGGCGACGAACACGGGTCTGCCGTAGCGGGAGGCCGCGTCGTCCAGCGTGCTCTGGAAGTCGGAGAGCGGGCCGTGCCAGTAGCCGTAGTACGACAGGCCGATCGCGTCGAACTTGACGCCGTTCGCGACCGCGTTGTCGAACCACCACTCGGTGCCGGCCTTGTCCCCGCCCTTGGCCAGGTGCAGCGCGACCGTGGTGGACGGGTTGACCGCCTTGACGGCGTCGTAGCCGGAGTTGATCAACCCGGCGAGCCGGCTCCAGTCGTCCGTGGACCCCTCGGACCAGAGCATGCCGCCATTGATCTCATTGCCCACTTGGACCATGTCGGCGGTGGTGCCTTGAGCCTTCAAGGCGTTCAACACGTCGTACGTGTGGTGGTACACGTCCGTCTTGAGCTGACCGTAGGTGTGGCCCGCCCACGCGGCCGGCTTGTTCTGCTGGCCCGGATCCGCCCAGCTGTCCGAGTAGTGGAAGTCCACCAGCAGCTTCATGCCCTGCGCCTTGACGCGCCTGGCCATCGCGAGGACGTGCGCCTTGTCGTTGAAGCCGTCGGCCGGGTTCACCCAGACCTTCAGGCGGGCGTAGTTCATGCCGGACGACCTGAGGATGGAGAGCGCGTCCCCGGTCGCCCCGGAACTCGTCCTGTAGACGCCGCCCTTGGCCTCGCTCTTGGCGAGGGAGGAGATGTCGGCGCCGTGGATGGACGTACCCGTGGTGCCGGACGTGAAGGTGAGATCGTCAACGTTGATCCAGTTGCCGGCGTTCGCGTCACTGTTGACGCTGATGGTGCACTGGTTGTTGGTCACCTTGACCGACGTGACGATCCGTATCCATCCACTGGACGATATCGGCAGATCGGTGCGCTGTTCCGCACTGCCGCAATTCCTGAGCGACATGTACGCGGCCTTCTGCCCGCCACTGGACCGGACCCACGCCGTCACCGTGTAGGCCCCGTTGGCCAGCCCGGACAGGTACTGGTACGTCTCCACCCGGTAGGCGGACGACGCGTAGTGGCTGAGGCGGTAACTCCCGCCGTGGCCACCGGGCTCGGTGTACGAGGCGCCGGTGTCGCCGTACTCGGACCAGCCGGCGGGCGTGGCCGTGCCCGTGCCGCCGGACTCGAAGCCGCCGTTGGTGAGGGTGCTCGCGGCCTGGGCGCTCTGGGCGGGCAGGGCGGTGAGGGCGAGCCCGGCCGCGAGCGCCGGCAGCAGGACCCTGAGGGTGCGTCTGGGATGGAACTTCATCGTCCGTCGTCCCTTCGACGTGACTGGGGAGGGTGTCCTCCGGCGGGACCGGAGGAGAACCCCTCCGCCCACGGCTCTCGTGGCACGCGCGGGCGGAGGGGAGCCGGCTCAGCCGTCGAGTCGTACGACCCGGACGGCCCCCGCCGGGACCGCCAGGCGGCCCGCGGCGCGTTCGCCCGTCAGCAGTTCGGTCCCGGGCGTGTCCAGCGACACCTTGGTGTCGCCGGCGGTGTGGTTGATGACGAAGAGGTAGGTGCCCGAGTCGCCGCGGCGGCGCACGACCTCGACATCGCGGGGCAGGTCGGCGCGCGGGGCGAGACGGGCGTCGTCGGCCGCCCAGCCGATGAGCGCGTCCAGGCCCCGGGCGTCGAGGCGGGTGGAGACGTACCAGGCGGTGCCCCGGCCGAGCCGGTGCCGGGTGACGGCGGGGCGGCCCGCGGTGAGCCCGTCGGCGTAGGTCCACACGGTCTCGGCGCCGCGCGGGACCAGGAACTCCGTCCACACGTCCCCGGTCAGCTCGGAGCCGTCCGGGCCGGTCAGGCGGACCCTCTCGTCCTTGAGCAGCGGCGAGAACTCCTCCACGGTGAGCCCGAGGACATCGCGCAACGCGCCCGGGTAGGCACCCTCGTGGACGGCGTCGTGCTCGTCGACGATGCCGGAGAAGTACGACACCACCAGCGTGCCGCCGCTCCGGACGTACTCCCGGACGTTGTTCCCGGCGGCCTCCGTCATCAGGTACAGGGCCGGCACGACGACCAGGGGGTATCCGGACAGGTCGGCCTCGGGGTGGGCGAAGTCGACCGTGAGGTGGCGGTCGTAGAGCGCCTCGTAGAAGGAGTCGGCGCGCTCGCGCGGGTCGTGGTCCTCGCTGGGCCGCCAGGCGAGGTTCTGCGCCCACCAGGACTGCCAGTCCCACAGCATGGCCGCGTCGGCCTCGGTGCGGGTGCCCCGGATCTCGCTCAACGCACCCACGCGGGAACCGAGTTCGACCACCTCGCGCCAGACGCGCGTGTCGGTGCCGCCGTGCGGCAGCATCGCCGAGTGGAACTTCTCGGCGCCCCGCCGGGACTGGCGCCACTGGAAGAACATCGCGCCCTCGGAGCCGCGCGCCACGTGCGCGAGGGAGTTGCGGGCCATCTGGCCGGGGGCCTTGGCGGGGTTGCGGGGCTGCCAGTTGACGCCCGAGGTGGAGTGCTCCAGCAGCAGCCAGGGCGCGCCGCCGGCGACGGAGCGGGTGAGGTCGGCGGCCATCGCGAGGTTGACGTGGGTGCGGCGGCCGTCGGTGATCAGGTAGTGGTCGTTGGTGACGAGGTCGACCTCGCGGCCCCACGCCCAGTAGTCCATGGAGTCGCACTGGCTGAGCGCGGTCATGAAGTTGGTGGTGACCGGGACGCCCGGCGAGAGGCGGTGCAGGATGTCCCGCTCGGCGCGGAAGTTCTCCCGGATGGTGGCGTCGGCGAAGCGCTTGTAGTCGAGGGCCTGGCCCGGGTTGCCGACGGTCGGGGTGGCCCGGGGCGGGTTGATCTGCGCGAAGCCGGTGTAGCGCTGGCCCCAGAAGGCCGTGCCCCAGGCCTCGTTGACGGCGTCGACGCTGCCGTAGGTGTCCGCGAGCCAGCGACGGAAGTGGGCTGCGCAGGACTCGCAGTAACAGGCCGAGACGGGGACGCCGTACTCGTTGTGGACGTGCCACAGGGCGAGCGCCGGGTGGTCGCCGTAGCGCTCGGCGAGCCGGGTGGTGATGTTCGCGGCGGCGGCGCGGTAGTCGGCGTTGCTGTGGCAGATCGCCCCGCGTGAACCGAACTCGTAGCGCGTGCCCTCGGCGGTGACCGGCAGGGCCTCGGG
The DNA here is from genome assembly GCF_001514055.1 of Streptomyces corchorusii. Taxonomy (NCBI): domain Bacteria; kingdom Bacillati; phylum Actinomycetota; class Actinomycetes; order Kitasatosporales; family Streptomycetaceae; genus Streptomyces; species Streptomyces corchorusii. Next base: position 183,786 of record NZ_KQ948359.1, read on the forward strand.
GTGGGCCCGGTAGAACCAGGCGGGCGGCACCACGGTGGGCGTGCCGAGGTCCACGCGGATGCCGTTCTCTTGCAGCAGGCCGATGACCCGGTCGAGCCAGCCGAAGTCGTACTCCCCCGGCGCCGGCTCCAGCAGCGCCCAGGAGAAGATCCCGACGCTCACCATCGTGACGCCGGCCTCCCGCATCAGCCTGACGTCTTCCTGCCAGACGGATTCCGGCCACTGCTCGGGGTTGTAGTCCCCGCCGAAGGCGAGCCTGGTGAGGCCCCTGGGGCTGGTGTCCGGCATGGATCTCTCCCGGGAAATCGATCATTTGGGAACGTGCACACACACCCTCGGCGGTGCGAGGCCAACATAACCGCACAGCAACAACCATTGACAAGTGTCCGGGATGTTTCTCTACTGTGAACGCTCACAGAAGCATGGCAGGGGCTGCGGAGCCGCGAGCACCCGAGTCATGTGAACGTGCACATCTGCATGGCAGGTCCCCGCAGCGGGCGGGGACCCAGGTCAGGGGAGAAACCATGCCGCACACGAAGCGCCGTCGCCTCGTGACAACCGCCCTCGCCGTGTCCCTCGGCGCCACCGCCCTCGCCGCCTGCGGTTCCGGGGACGGCACCGAGGCCGAGTCGGGTCCCGTCTCGCTCACGTACTGGACCTGGACACCCGGCATGGACAAGGTGGTGGACCTGTGGAACGAGGGGCCGGGCAAGAAGGACCGGATCACCGTCACGGTGAAGAAGCAGGCGTCCGGCGACACGCTGATCACCAAGATCCTCACCGCGCACAAGGCGAAGAAGGCCCCCGACCTGGTGCAGGCCGAGTACCAGGCGCTGCCGACGCTGGTCAGCAATGACGCGCTGGCCGACATCTCCGACGAGGTCGACGACGTCAAGGACAAGTTCGCCGAGGGCGTCTGGCAGCAGACCACGCTCGGCACGGACGCGGTCTACGCGGTGCCGCAGGACATCGGGCCGATGATGTTCTACTACCGCGAGGACCTGTTCAAGAGGTACGGCCTGAAGGTCCCCACCACCTGGGAGCAGTTCGCCGAGACGGCCCGCCGGCTGAAGGAGAAGGCGCCGGACAAGGACCTGACCACCTTCTCCGCCGGCGACTCCGGTCTCTTCGCGGGTCTCGCCCAGCAGGCCGGCGCCAAGTGGTGGACCGCCTCCGGCGGCAAGTGGAAGGTCGGCATCGACGACGCCGCCACCCGGAAGGTCGCCGACTTCTGGGGCGGCCTGGTCAAGGAGGGCGTCATCGACAACCAGCCGATGTACACCCCGTCCTGGAACAAGGCGCTGAACACCGGCAAGCAGATCGCCTGGGTGAGCGCCGTGTGGGCGCCCGGCACCCTGACCACGGCGGCGCCGGACACCAAGGGCAAGTGGGCCATGGCCCCGCTCCCCCAGTGGTCGGCCGATCAGGACGTCACCGGCAGCTGGGGCGGTTCCTCGACGGCGGTGACCACCGACTCCGCGCACAAGGAGACCGCCGCGAAGTTCGCGGCCTGGCTGAACACCGACCACGACGCCCTGAACGCGCTGGCGAAGGAGGGCGGCATCTACCCGGCCTCCACCTCGGCCCAGCTCAGCGGCGCCTTCTCCAACCCGCCGGCGTACTTCTCCAATCAGGCGGACTTCTACACCAAGGCCGCCGGCATCGCGAAGACCACCGCGCCGTCCGCGTGGGGACCGAACGTGAACGTCGCCTACACCTCCTTCAAGGACGCCTTCGGCCCAGCCGCCAAGAACAAGTCGGACTTCACCGCCGCCCTGCGCAAGGTGCAGGACGACACGGTCGCCGACATGGAGAAGCAGGGCTTCGAGGTCGCTCGGTGAGCGGCTCCACCAGCCGGAGGCCGTACGGGGTCAAGGGGGCCCCGTACGGCTTCCTCCTCCCCGCCACGGTCCTGTTCGCCCTCTTCTTCGCGCTGCCCATCGGCTACGCGGTCTGGCTCAGCTTCCGCAAGGTGCGCGTCTCCGGGCTCGGCCTGGGGTCGGGTGCGCGGAAGGAGGTGTGGGCCGGCTTCGAGAACTACACCGGCGCCTTCCGGGACAGCGAACTGCTGCACGGCGCGCTGCGCGTGCTCGGCTACGGCTGCATCGTCGTCCCGGTGATGCTCGGCCTCGCGCTGCTGTTCGCGCTGATGCTGGACTCCGAGAAGGTGCGGCTCGCCCCGTTCTCCCGGCTCGCGATCTTCCTGCCGTACGCCGTCCCCGGCGTGGTGGCCGCGCTGCTGTGGGGCTTCCTGTACCTGCCGGACGTCAGCCCGTTCTACTTCGTGCTCGACAAGCTGGGCCTGCCGCAGCCGGACCTGCTGGACGGCGGTCCGCTCTACCTCGCCCTGTCGAACATCGCGGTCTGGGGCGGCACCGGCTTCAACATGATCGTCATCTACACCTCGTTGCGGTCCATCCCGGCCGAGGTCTACGAGGCGGCCGAGCTGGACGGCGCCACCCCGTTGCAGGTCGCGCTGCGGATCAAGATCCCGATGGTGGCGCCCTCGCTGGTGCTGACCTTCTTCTTCTCGATCATCGCGACGCTCCAGGTGTTCAACGAGCCGACCACCCTCAAGCCCCTCACCAACTCGGTCAACACGACCTGGAGCCCGCTGATGAAGGTGTACCAGGACGCCTTCGGCCGGAACGACGTCTACTCGGCGGCGGCCGAGGCCACGCTGATCGCCGTGGTCACGCTGCTGCTGTCGTTCGGCTTCCTGCGGGCCGCGAACCGCCGGAACAAACAGGAGGCAGCGGGATGAGCACCCTCGCCGTCCGCAAGGCGGCCCCGGCCGTCGGCACCACCCCGGGCACCGCGCAGGGCCCTCCGCTGCGCCGCCGGATCGCGCTGATCCCGACGGTCACGCTGCTGCTCGGCGCGGTCTACACCCTCCTCCCGGTCGCCTGGGTGGTGATCGCGTCGACGAAGTCCGGGCACGAGCTGTTCTCCACGTTCACCTTCCTGCCCGGCACCGGCTTCGCCGACAACCTCAAGGACCTGAACGCCTACCGGGGCGGGATCTACTGGGAGTGGATGGGCAACTCCGCCCTGTACGCCGGTCTCGGCGCCCTGCTGTCCGCCGCCGTCTCGGCGTTCAGCGGCTACGCGCTGGCGACCTACCGCTTCAAGGGCCGCGAGGCGATGTTCAACGTCCTGCTCGCGGGCGTCCTGATGCCGCCGGTGATCCTCGCGATCCCGCAGTACCTGCTGCTGGCGAAGGCCGACCTCACGGACTCCTACCTGTCCGTGCTGCTGCCGCAGATCCTCTCTCCGTACGGCGTCTACCTGGCCCGGATCTACGCCTCCGCCGCCGTGCCGGCCGACGTGGTCGAGGCCGGGCGGATGGACGGGGCGAGCGAGTGGCGGATCTTCACCCGGATCGCGCTGCCGATGATGATCCCCGGCATGGTCACGGTGTTCCTGTTCCAGTTCGTCGCGATCTGGAACAACTTCCTGCTGCCGTACATCATGCTCAGCGACGACGAGAGGTTCCCGCTCACGCTGGGTCTGTACACGCTGCTGGAGCAGGGCGCGAACACGCCCGCGCTGTACACCCTGGTGATCACGGGCGCGTTCCTCGCGGTGCTTCCGCTGATCGCCCTCTTCCTGGTCATCCAGCGCTTCTGGAGCCTCGATCTGCTGTCCGGGGCCGTAAAGTCATGACCATGAGCAATACGGGGGGCCGGCGCAGACCGCCGACGATCCATGACGTGGCGCGCGAGGCGGGCGTCTCGCGCGGCACCGTCTCGCGTGTGCTCAACGGCGGCCACTACGTCAGCCCCGCCGCTCAGGAGGCGGTCAACGCCGCCATCCGCAGGACCGGGTACGTCGTGAACCGGCACGCCCGTTCGCTGATCACGGGCCGCTCCGACTCGGTGGGCTTCCTGTTGACCGAGCCGCAGGAGCGGTTCTTCGAGGACCCCAACTTCAACGTCCTGCTGCGCGGTTGCACCCACGCGCTGGCCGCGCACGACGTCCCGCTGCTGCTGATGCTGGCGGGCACCGAGGACGAACGGCGGCGCATCACGCGGTACATCACCGCCGGGCACGTCGACGGGGTGCTGCTGGTCTCCAGCCACTCCGGCGATCCGGTCGCCGAGGAGCTGCGGGCGGCGGGCGTGCCGCTGGTGGCGTGCGGCAAGCCGATCGGGCTCGGCTCGAAGGTGAGTTACGTGGCCGCCGACGACCGGGACGGCGCCCGCGACATGGTCCGGCATCTGCTGTCGCTGGGGCGGCGCCGGATCGGGGTGGTCACCGGTCCGCTGGACACCCCGGGTGGTGTGGAGCGGCTCGCCGGGTACCGGGAGGTGCTCGCCGAGGCGGGCATCGCGGCCGACGAGCGGCTCGTCGTCCCCGGCGACTACAGCCGGGCCAGCGGTGAGGCGGGCGCGGAGCGGCTGCTGGCGCAGGCGCCGGACGTGGACGCCGTGTTCGTCGCCTCCGACCTGATGGCGCAGGGGGTGCTGGCGGCCCTGCACCGGGCCGGGAAGCGGGTGCCCGAGGACATCGCCGTCGGCGGTTTCGACGACTCGCCGGCGGCGACCGCCGCCACCCCTGCGCTCACCACCATCCGGCAGCCGTGGGACCGGATCAGCAACGAGATGGTGCGGGTGCTGCTCGCCCAGATCGGCGGTGAGGACCCGGCGGCGGTGATCCTGCCGACCGAGCTGGTCAAGCGCGACTCGACATGACGCCGGGTGCGCTCCGGCGCACCTCCCGGCAGGTGACCCGCGGCGACGCGCCGTACGGCAGCACGGCGGTCCGCGCGCCGGTGACGGTGCCGTCCAGGCACAGGTGCCCGCCCATGATCCGCAGGTCGAGCGTGAAGCCCACCCTGCCTGCGGACCGGCGGGGACCGTCGACGCGCTCGTCGAGGTAACCGAGGCCGCGCAACGCTTCCCCGACCTGGTCGGGGGTGGGATCGGGCGTCTTCTCCAGGGCGTCGGTGATCCGGCGGGTGTGGGCGCGGGCCGCGCACTTCTCGACGCCGCTCAGTGCCACTTCCGCACGGGGGTTCGCGGGGGCCGGTGGCGTCCGGGGCCGGTGGGGTGCTGGGGAGCGCGGGCAGGGGGGTGGGCGCGGTCCTCGGCCGTCCCGGCTCGGACGGCTCGGGCGCGACGGTGGCCGGCGCCTGCGGCACGCACGGCTCCTCGACGGAGTCGAGCAGTTCCATGAACTCGATGAACTCGGGGCCCTCCGAGGGTGTGCGGGCCGCCACGGACCGGCTGCCGGCGCCGTCCTTCCCCTCCTGCTCACCGCCCCCTCGTTCGCTGCGCACGCGGCGAGGAGCACCGCGCACAGGGCGAGCGGCACCGCGCGGCTGCCGACGCGGGTGAGCCGAGCCGGGCGCGCGGCTCGGGTACGTGTGCTGGAGAGTGGCTTCATGTCGGCAGTCTCGGACGCGTGCGGCTCCCCGGCATGAGCACGGCTGCTCAGGTACGGCGCCCAGGTGAGCGTGCGGCGTTCCGGCGGGGCGTCGCCGGAAGCGGTCAGGATCGGAGAAGCCGCGGCGGGCTCCCCGGCCCTAGTTTGAGAGCACCGACGAGAACCGTCGGGTCCCGCCTCTCGAAGGAGTGAGCACCATGACCGCCGGCCTCCAGACGATCATCTACCCGGTGAAGGACCTGGACCGCGCCAAGGCCCTGTTCGGCGCGCTGCTGGGCGTCGAGCCGTACGCGGACGAGCCGTACTACGTCGGTTTCAAGGCCGCCGGCCAGGACGTCGGCCTGGACCCGAACGGGCACGCCAAGGGCATGACCGGGCCGGTGCCGTACTGGCACGTGACGGATCTGCGGGAGCGGCTCGCGGCGCTGCTGGCGGCGGGCGCCGAGCTGCTCCAGGACGCGCAGGACGTCGGCGGCGGCCGGCTGATCGCCTTCGTGCGGGACCCCGACGGCAACCTCGTGGGGCTGCTCCAGGACCCGGCGGCCTGACCTCGCCACGACCCCCGCCCCGCGCACTAGTTGCACACTCAACGATTGGCTGGATCGGTGCTACCGTGCCGGTATGGCAGGCACGACGGCCGAGACCCGGCTCGAAGAACGCTGGCGGGACATCCTCGCGGTCCACGCGCGCACGATGTGCGAGATCGACCGCGCCCTGCATCCGCACGGACTGGGCGCCAGCGACTTCGAGGTGCTGGACATCCTGGCGGCGGAGTCGCCCCGGCAGGGTGACCAGTGCCGGGTGCAGAACCTGGTCGGCCGGGTGCACCTCAGCCAGAGCGCGCTGTCCCGGCTCATCGGCCGGCTGGAGAAGGACGGCCTGGTGGAGCGCTCGGTGTGCGCGGAGGACCGGCGCGGGGTGTGGGTGGCGCTCACCCCCAAGGGCCGGGCCCTGCACGCCGAGGTGCTGCCGGTGCAGCGGACGGTCCTGCGGCGGATGCTGACCGGGCAGGAAGGCCCGGAACACGGGGCCCGCCCCGGGGAACCGGCCGTCTAGACCACCAGCTCCGTCCCGTCCGGCAGGATCTCGGCGCCGTATGCGGCCACGCGCGCGCGTGCGGGTGAGGCGGGGTCGAGGAGCGGGTTGGTGTTGTTGAGGTGGGTGTAGATCCGGCGGGCGCCGGGATGTCGGGCCAGCGCGGCGAGGGAGCCCTGGGGACCGGTAACCGGCAGGTGGCCCATGGCGGCCTGCCCGGCGCCGGAGCGCACCGCCGTGCCCATCTCGTCGGCGGCGAAGAAGGTGCCGTCCAGCAGGACGCAGTCGGCCTCGGCGCACAGCCCGTCCAGGACGGGGCTCCAGGCGCCGACGCAGGGCGCGTACACCAGCACTCCCCCGGTGGCCAGGTCCTCGATGCGGTACGCCGTCACCCAGGGTCCCGACGGCGTGGACGCCTGGTCCGGTACGTACTTCGGGACCTTCTCCCCCACCGGATGGGTGGTCACCACGAGTCCGCCGGCCAGCACGAAGCCGCCGTCGGCCAGGCTGTCGGCCCACTCCCACGGGGCGTAGCGGTCCAGCGCGGCGCGGGCGGGGGCGAGAGCGCCGTGCACCGGGGGCGCGGCGTAGATCTTCAGGCCCGCCGCCCCGCGCAGCTCGGTCAGGCCCGTCGCATGGTCGGCCTCGGCGTCGGTGAGCAGCACTCCGCGCACCGGGGTGTCCCGGGGTCCGGGGCCGGGCCACAGGGCCCGGGTCGCGGCGAGCTGCGTCCGCAGGTCGGGAGACGCGTTCAGCAGCCACCAGTCGCGGCCGTTGCCGGTGACGGCGGCGCAGTCCTGTGTGCGGGAGGGCAGCCTGCCGTCCCGGGCCGCGGCGCACAGCGCGCAGGCGCAGTTCCACTGTGGGAAGCCGCCCCCGGCGGCGGTGCCCAGCAGGACGACCTTCACGACCATCGGCTCCTTCGCGCTCGCCCGGCTCTCGTCCCCCGCTGGGATCTTCCCGCCGGAAGGGCCGGTGACCACCGGCGCCGGGGAGCACTTCCGGCCGTAGGGGACGGGAACGCCTTGTTTCGCGCGCGGGTGTGCGCGGTGTGGGGGCGTGCGCGGGGCTCGTGCGCCCCTCAGGGGCGCCGTATCACCGGACCAGCAGAGTGCGCACCCCCTGTGAGGTGAGGGTCAGCCCGTGCGCGGAGCTGCCGTCGATGGCCAGGGAGAGCTCCCCCTCGGGCCACTGGGCGGCGAGCGCGCCGAGCGGGATCAGGCGGTAGCGCGAGACGAACGGCAGCAGCTCGGCCATCTCGCCCTCCGTGGTGAAGACCGGGACGACCGGGTCGCCCCCGGGCTGTTCCAGGACGGGCAGGGCCACCGTCGAGGCGTCGGCGCCTTCTCCGTCCACCGCGTCGTCCGGTACGGGGACGAGTACGTCACTGTGGGCGAGGGTGTCCAGGGCGGCCTGGTCCTCGGCGTTCTCGGCCAGCGCGTCCAGTGCCTGCTGGGCCGGCGTCGGCTGGGCGTCGTGTGCGGGTGTCTCCATGGCTGATCCCCAGGTAGCGGTACGGGCCGTCCGGGCGGGCTGGTGCCCGGACGGGCTCCCGCCTCGCGTACCCGGTGGGGTCCCCGGCATGCGTGGGGATCGGCGGGAGGTCCGGTGACGAGTCGGTGGACCGTGCGGCGGGCGCGCAACGACCAGGTGGGCACCGGAGGGACCAGTACCGCTGATCGGCACCCGCGCCCGCGCGTCCCGCTCTAGCGTGGCCGCATGCCGATGCAAGCCTGGTTCCGCGACGCCAAGCTGGGGATCTTCGTCCACTGGGGCGTCTACGCGGTGGACGGAGTCCCGGAGTCCTGGTCCTTCTACACCGGTCAGGTGCCCCACGAGCAGTACATGAGGCAGTTGGACGGCTTCACCGCGGCCCGTTACGACCCGCGCGCGTGGGCGGACCTGTTCGTCCGGGCCGGTGCCCGCTACGCCGTTCTCACCGCCCGGCACCACGACGGTGTGGCCCTGTGGGACACCGCCCACGGGGAGCTGGACGTGGTGCGGCGGACCCCGGCGGGACGTGACCTGATCGCCGGGTACGCCGACGCGCTGCGCGAGCGCGGCCTGCGGGTGGGGCTGTACTACTCCCACTCGGACTGGAACCACCCCGACTACGCCACCGTCCGCCATCCCGAGCCGGACGAGGAGCCCGCGAACCCGTACGCGCACGCCCGGCCGGGCACCGAGGACCCGGCGGCCTGGGCGCGGTACCTCGCCTACCGGGACGGCCAGGTCGGCGAGCTGGTCGACCGGTTCCGCCCGGACCTGCTGTGGTTCGACGGCGAGTGGGAGCGCACCGAGGAGCAGTGGGGCCTGGACGCGCTGGCCGCCCGGATCCTGGCCGGGAATCCGGAGACGGTCCTGAACGCGCGCATGCTGAGCCACGGCGACTACGCCACGCCGGAACAGGGCGTGCCGCTCCGGGCTCCCGAGGGGCCGTGGGAGCTGTGCCTCACGGTGAACGACTCGTGGGGCTTCCAGCATCACGACCACCACCACAAGTCGGTGCGTCAGCTGGTGCGCTACTTCACGGAGACGATCGGTGCGGGCGGCAATCTGCTGCTGGACGTGGGCCCGCGCGAGGACGGCACGATCCCGGCGGAGCAGGCGGAGCGGCTGGAGGGACTCGGGGCGTGGATCGCCCGGCACGCCGACGCGGTGTACGGCACGGCCGCCGGTCTGCCTCCGGGGCACCACTACGGTCCGAGCACCCTGTCGGCCGACCGGCGCACGCTGTACCTCGTCTGCTTCGACGTCCCGCGCGAGACGGTGTCGGTGCGCGGGCTGCGCAACCGGGTCCGCCGGGTGACCGTGCTGGGCAGCGGCGCCGAGCTGGACCACCGGGTCACCGGCGGGCTGCACGACGTACCGGGCGTGACCTGGCTCGACGCGCCGGCGCCGGAGGACGTGGACGAGTACGCCACGGTGCTCGCCGTCGAACTGGACGGGGAGCTGGACCTCTACCGGGGTACGGGGCGCACCTGACGCGGAGGGCACCCGCCCCGGACGCTCGCCGGGCAGCCGCCCATCCGCCGGCGCTCGGGCGGGACGCCGGTCATGGCCCGGCCTGCGCGAGCAGGTCGTCGAGGGTGGTGACCCGGACCAGCGGCCGGTACAGCTCCATGATCTGAAGGGCCTTGACGTGGGAGTCGTCGTCCACGCCGGCGCAGGCGTCCGCCACGACGAGCACCTCCGTGCCGGCGTCCGCGGCGGCGAGGGCGGTGGAGAGCACGCAGCATTCGGTGCTGACGCCGGCCAGCACCAGGCGGCCCTCGGGGGCGGTGCGGGCGGCGAGCTCGGGGGTCCATTTGCCGAAGGTGGCGGCGTCCACGACGTGGTCCGCGAGGCCGGCGAACTCGTCGGTCAGCGCCCAGAGTCCGGCGTCCGGGGGCCGGCGGGCGAAGGGCCACCGGTCGTAGTAGGCGCGCCAGGCGCCGGCCGGCCGCTGCGGGGCCAGGAAGCGGGTGAAGGTGACACGGCCGGCGAAGGCCGGCAGCAGGGCGCGTACGCCGGCTGCCGCGTCGGCGTATCCGGGGGTGGCCCAGGGGCTCGCCGGGTCGGCGAACACGCGCTGCATGTCGATGACGGCCAGATGTCCGGGGCTCCCGCGGCGGGTCCGGGCGCCGGGGTGTCCGGCGCTCACTGGTTCAGCACCCCGTCGTCGAGCGCCGGGCTCGGTTCCCGGGCCTCCTGGGAGCGGACCCGGGCCCGGCCCGACAGCAGCGTGCCGAGGAAGGCGAGGCCCAGGGCGACGAGGACGCCCAGGTTGGCGTAGGCCCAGGCACCGGTCCTGCCGCCGAGACCGAACGGCTCCAGCAGGTAGCCCTGCCAGGTCAGCCAGCGCGCGGCACCGTTGGTGACCAGGCCCCAGCCGACGGCCGTGGCGGCGAGGGTGAGGACCAGCGGGCGGAGGGGGATGTCGCCGTAGCGGCCGTGCGGGCGGAACAGGTCGCCGTCGTCGTAGTCGCGGCGGCGCAGGGCCAGGTCGGCGAGCATGACGCCGGCCCAGGCGGCGATGGGCACACCGAGGGTGGTGAGGAAGCCCATGAACTGGGCGAGGAAGGTGTCGGCGAAGAACACGATGTAGACCGCGCCGGCGATCATCAGCACGCCATCGAAGAAGGCGGCCAGATAGCGGGGCACCCGCAGGCCGGCGGAGAGCAGGGCCAGGCCGGAGGAGTAGATGTCGAGGACGGCGCCGCCGACCAGGCCGAGGACGGCGACCAGGGCGAACGGCACCAGGAACCAGGTCGGCAGGAGCGTGGCAAGCGCCCCGATCGGATCGGCCGCGACGGCCGTGCTCAGCTCCGCGGAGGAACCGGCCAGCAGCAGGCCGAAGACCAGCAGGAGGAGCGGGGCCAGGGAGGCGCCGAAGGCCGTCCAGCCGATCACGCCCCGGCTGGAGGAGTCGCGGGGCAGGTAGCGGGAGTAGTCGGCGGCGGCGTTGACCCAGCCGAGGCCGAAGCCGGTCATCATGAACACCAGCGCGCCGATGAACTCCTGCGCCGAGCCCGCCGGGATGGCCTCGACCGTGCTCCAGTGGACGTGGTCGGCGACGAGGACGACGTAGACGATCGTGAGCACGCCGGTGACGACGGTGATCCAGGTCTGCAACCGCATGATCAGGTCGAAGCCCATGACCCCGCCGACGACGGTCAGGGCCGCCACCACCAGGAGGGCGACCGCCTTGGTCTCGGTGCCGCCGCCCCAGCCCAGGCTGTCGAAGACGGTCGCGGTGGCCAGCGTGGCGAGCGCGGTGAGGACGGTCTCCCAGCCGACGGTGAGCATCCAGGAGATCACGGACGGCAGCCGGTTGCCGCGCACGCCGTAGGCGGCGCGGCTGAGCACCATGGTGGGGGCCGAGCCGCGCTTCCCGGCGACCGCGACGAAGCCGCAGAGCAGGAACGACACGGCGATGCCGAGCACGCCTGAGACGAGGGCCTGCCAGAAGGAGATGCCGAAGCCGAACGCGAAGGCGCCGTAGCTGAGTCCGAGCACGGAGACATTGGCCCCGAACCAGGGCCAGAACAGGGAGCGCGGGGTGCCCCGGCGCTCCGAGTCCGCGATCACGTCGAGCCCGTGCGTCTCGACCTGGAGGGGACGGCCGGTGGCTCCGCCGTCCCGAGGGCCGGTGGCTCCGCCGTCGAGAGGGTCGTGCGGATGCGTCATCGCCAGGCCACCTGCCCTACCTGTCCGAACGTGTTCGATCACGCTAGGTCTGCCCTCGGGGGCGTCGGGGCAAGCCCGGTTCCACCGGTCAGCGGTCGAACTCCTCCTGGATCGGGGTCTTCGGCTCCTCCCGCAGGTGCTGGGAGAGTCCCGGCTTGCCGCCCTGGCGTGCCTGTTCCGCCCGCTGGGTGGCGTTGGTGCCGAGGTCCGAGTCCGGGTCCACGCGGACCGACCTCGCCACGTCCGCGCGGTTGGTGTACTCCTCGGCGGGGATGCCGCGCAGGGCCTTCACGACCTCCTCGGAGGCTCCCGCCTCCCGCGCGGCCGAGACCAGCCGGTCCTTGTCGGCCGGGTAGGTCACGTCCTTCAGTGCGTCCAGCACCTCGGGAACGCTGGTGTGTGCCGTGCCCATGACGCCTCCTTACGTGTCGTCGCTCTCGTCTGTGGTCTCGTCCGTCGTCTCGTCGGCGGGGTCCTCTCCTTCCACCTGTGCTCTCGGTCCTCTGACGCGTGCGCGCTGTTCCGGAGCCCCGGGTACCCGTGCGGGCCGGGACCCATCACCCGCGGAATCTCTGAATCCGCTTCCGTCGGATGGGTACCTGAGCAGTCCGGCGCAGCATGCGGCGCCGGCCCGATGACCCTCAACCAACTCACCGCCTGGAGGAGCCATGGCGGGTATCACCCCACCTGACCTGCAGAAAGCCCTGTCGGGCGCGGATTACCCGGCCACTTCCGACCAGCTTCGGAAGGTCGCCGAGAACAATCACGCGCCCAAGGAGATCACCGAGCGGATCTCTCACCTCGGGAAGAAGAAGTTCGAGAACCCCGCCGAGGTCAGCAAGGCCGTCTTCCAGAACGAGTGACGGCGACCGGACACGGATGCGCGGCGGCCGGAGACTTCTGCTCCGGCCGCCGCGCGATGGTCAGCGGGGCACCGGTCTGTTGCGCGGCCTGTACAGCACGGCGACCCGGCAAGCGGTGACATCCGTCACAGTGGAGTCGGCCACTAGGCGGGACGGATAGTAGGCGCCGCTCCCACGACATATGGGATTTGTCCGGCTTGCCGTGGGCACGCGTGACGGTTCGAGCGAAGGCACGCGTGCCGCTCGACGCCTCGCCTCTTCTGCCGCGGTGAACACGCTTCTGACTGATCGTTAGCATTTCGCAAACGTCGCGGTCGCGAAGTCGGCATCTCCGGGCCCGTCTGACAAGGCCCATGCGCGCCTACGAGGCGAGATAGGAGAAGCGCCCTTTGCACTCGGTGTGAAGCCCTCTTGAGAATGAGCGCTCCGCGATCACCGAGTGAGGTTGACGTATGGGCCAGCACCGCAAGTCCAAGCACTACCGGCGAATAGTCGTCACCGCCGCCGCCGTCGGCGCCGTGGGCGTGCCGTCCGTCGCCCTGGCCTGTTCCGAGTGGCCGTCCGGCACGGACGTCCCGGCGCAGACCACCGCGACGAGCGCACCCGTGGGGCAGTGGCAGTACGTGCCCAGAGATCACGACAGCAACGCCTACGCCACCGGAGCGCCATTGACCAGCGCGCCGGAGACCGCCGTGCCGCCCACGCCCCGGGCCACGACGCATCAGGCGACCCGGCCGAGCACGCCTTGGCACGCCAAGCAGAACGCGCCCTCGCAGAAGAAGGCCGTGGCCCACCAGGCCGGGCGGACCGCAGCGCCCAGCACCCCTGAGGCCGCCGCCCCCGCCGCCCCCGCCCCCGCCTCGACCGCCACCGCGACCGCGCCCGCGCCCGCGGCCTCCACCGCGCCGAGCAGCCCGGCACCCACCGCCACGGCGTCCGGGGTCACCGCCGACATCGTGCGGCTCGTGAACGCCGAGCGCGCCAAGGCCGGTTGCCAGCCCCTGACCCTCAACTCGACGCTGACCAAGGCCGCGCAGGCCCACAGCGACGACATGGCGGCCCACCAGAACATGTCGCACACCGGGTCCGACGGCTCGTCCCCGGGCGACCGCATCACGCGGGCCGGTTACACCTGGAGCAGCTACGGCGAGAACGTCGCCTACGGCTACAGCACGGCGGACCAGGTCATGGCGGGGTGGATGTCCAGCCCGGGCCACCGGGCCAACATCCTCAACTGCGGGTTCAAGGAGATCGGCGTCGGTCTCGCCCAGCCCGGCAGCTACTGGACCCAGGACTTCGGCACGTCCCGCTGAGCGTCCGCCCCGCCGACGGCGTACCCCGGGCGGTGTTCCCCGACCTGACCGGGCCTCAGAGCCTGGCGCCGAAGGCCTGGGTCCACCAGGGGCCGCCCGAGCCGTCGTGGACGCCCACGCCGATGTCCTTGAACGCGCAGTTCAGGATGTTGGCGCGGTGGCCGGGGCTGTTCATCCAGGAGTCCATCACCGCCTGCGGGGTCCGCTGGCCCTTCGCGATGTTCTCGCCGTACGTGGACCAGCGGTAGCCCGCGGCGGTGATGCGCTCGCCGGGGCCGGCGCCGTCCGGGTCGGTGTGGTCGAAGAAGCCGCGGGCGGCCATGTCGTCGGAGTGGCCCTGGGCGGCCTTGTCCAGTTGGGGGTCCTCGGTGACCGGGCCGCATCCGGCGGCGGCGCGTTCCTTGTTCACCAGCGCGACCACTTGGGCCACCGTGCCGGTGGGCGCCGGCTGCGCCTGCGGGGTACGGGAGGCACGCGCAGTCGTGGGCGCGGCCGGCTCGGCCCGGGGAGTGGCGCTCTTCCGCGTGGGGCGGGGGCTCTTGGAGGCGCTCGGCTTCTTCTTCGTGGGGGACGGGGACGGCGACGCCGACGCCGAAGCCGAGGGCGACGAGGAGGTCTCGACGGCGCTGGGTTCCGCGAGGTCCACGACGGGGGCACCGGCGGTCCGCGCGGCGGTCGCCTCCCTGGTCTCCGCCGGTCCCGAGTCGGTGCCGAAGTACCAGAGGCCGCCGCCGGCCACACAGGCCGCCACCACGGCACCCCCGACGGCCCGGCGCCGGACCCGCCGCCGTCGCCGCGCCTCGCCGCGCCCGTTCGTACGACGGCGAGAGGCCGCCCGGAGCCCGACGGGGGCGGCGGGGTCGCTGCCGCCGACGCCTGCTCCGGTGCTGCCGCCGTCCGCCTGGGCCGCATCCGGCTCCGGCTCAGCGTTGCCTGGATACGGCTTGACGCTGCCTGGATACTCAAAGGTGCCGTGATCCGACCCGAAGGTCCCGTCTCCCGACCCGAAGGCCCCCTGGTCCGAACCCGTGGCACCCAGGTCCGAACCCACGGCGCCCTGGCCGGCCCCGGCGGCGCCATGGCCCGGTTCCGTCGTCCCGTGATCCCACCCGGCCGTGCACCCGTCCGACCCGGCCGTGCCGTAACCCGGCCCGCCGGCACCCGCGTTCGTGTCCGCGCCCAGGTGGGCCGGCTGCGGAGCGGCTCCCGCGGTCAGGGTGGCCGTCGCCGAGCGTGTCCTCGCGAGGAGGGTCGACGACACCGCGACCAGCGCCAACCCGGCCAGCAGCCCCTCCGCCGGCAGCAGGCCGCTCCACAGGCCGCCGCAGCGCGGGCACGCGCGGGCGTGCCGGGCTATTCGCTTGCGCCACAGGGCGGAGGGCAGGCCGTCCCAGGAGGCCAGCACGGTGCGCAGCTCCTCGCAGGCAGGCCGCGTGTCCAGCGCCCGTACCACCACCCGGGCCGCCTCCAGCCGCGCCTTCATCCGCTGCACCCGTACCGCCGTGTGCTGCGGCGACACCCCGAGGGCCGCGGCGACCTCCGCCCGGGTCAGCTCACCGGCGCACTCCAGCCACCACAGCGAGAGCACCTCCCGGTCGTCCGGCTCCAGCCAGCGCGTGGCGCGCGCGGTCTCCTGGCGCTGGCCGGAGAGCTGGAGCCGGACGATGGCCAGGTCCACGAAGTCGGCGCCGGGGTCGGCGACGTCGCCGCTCTCCTCCACGGCGGCCGGGGCGAGTCGGCGGTCCTGCCAGTGCGCCCGGACCCGGTTCATCGCGATGGCCACGAGCCAGGAGCGGAAGCTCTCCGGGGTCCGCAGGTCGCCCAGCGAGCCGAGGGCCCGGAGCATGGTCTCCTGGACCACGTCGTCGACGTCGACCGAACCGTTCAGGGCCCGCCCCACGATGTTGTACACCAGCGGGAGGTAGGCGCCGACCAGGGCGTCCCGGGCCGCCGGGTCCCCCGCTCGGGCGGCGTTCACCAGTGCCGCCGGATCCACCGTGTGCTGTGTCCTCATCAGAGCTTCCCTGTCCTCGACGCCGAACGATGCTGTCCGTTACCTGGGAGACCGCTCGGTGCGGTGCCGATAACAGTTCTTCGGAAAATCGTTCGACGGGAGACTCACAGGACCGGCGCGACGGCCGCAAGGGAGGAGATCACACCGTGGCGGACCCTGGCCCGGTTCAGGCGTCCTGACCGCCGGTCAGCTCGTTCGCCCGGTCGACCTCGGCCATGTGCTCCTCGGCCCAGTTCCGGACGGCTGCGAGAACGGTTTCGAGGGACAGTCCGAGTTCGGTGAGGCGGTAGTGCACGGCGGGCGGCACGGTGGGTTCCACCCTGCGCGCGACCAGGCCGTCCCGCACCAGGTTCCGCAGGGTCACCGACAGCATCTTCTGGGAGACGCCGGGCATCCGGCGCAGCAGCTCGGCGAAGCGCACCTCCCCGGGGGACGCCTCCGCCAGCACCTTCACCGCCATCGACGTCCATTTCGTACCGATCCGGTCGAGCAGCCGACGGGTCGGGCACGCGGGGTCGAACAGGTCACCGCGCGGGGCGGTGGTGCCCTTGGCCTGGGAGGTCACCTGAAGCTCACCACCTGACGGGGAAGTGCGGTCTGGTGGGGCCCAGGTTAGTTACCTACCGTTCTCTTGTCACCATCGGTTACCCAAGGGATCGCCCATGACCGTCTCCCCCGTCCCCGGCGTGCGGCTGCGCCGGGTCACCGTCAACGGCGTCGGACTCTCCGTCGCCACGGCCGGTCAGGGGCCGGCCGTCCTGCTGCTGCACGGCTTCCCGCACACCTGGCGGCTGTGGACCGAGGTCATCGGCCCGCTGGCCCGCCGGTACCGGGTGATCGCGCCGGACCTGCGGGGGTTCGGTGACAGCGACCGGCCCACGGACGGTTACGACGCCGGGACCCTCGCCGCCGACGCCGCGGGCCTGCTGGAGGCGCTCGACGCCGGTCCGGCCGCCGTGGTCGGCATCGACCTGGGCACCCCGCCCGCCTTCCTGCTGGCCATGCGGCGGCCCGGACTGGTACGGCGGCTGGTGCTGATGGAGTCGTTGCTGGGCGACCTCCCGGGTGCCGAGGAGTTCCTGGCCGGCGGTCCGCCGTGGTGGTTCGGCTTCCACGCGGAACCCGGCCTGGCGGAGACCGTGCTCGCCGGCCGCGAGGAGGCGTACATCGGCTGGTTCCTGGACCGCGGCACGCTCGGCCGGGGCGTGCGGCCGGACGTCCGTGCCGAGTTCGTTCGCGCCTACACCGGGACCGGGGCGCTGCGTGCCGCGTTCGGCGCGTACCGGGCCATGCCCACCGGTGCACGGCAGATCCGCGAGGCCGTGGCCGGTGCCCGCCTCACCGTGCCCGCGCTGACCATCGGCGCCCACCCGGTGGGCCGCGCGCTGGAACACCAACTGCGGCCCTACGCCGACCGGTTGACGGGCCACGTGATCCCGGACTGCGGCCACATCATCCCGCTGGACCGCCCGGGCGCGCTGCTGCGCCTGTGGGAGCCGTTCCTCGACGCGGACGCAGAGCCGTACGGCCGGCGAGCGGACGAGGACGCACTCAGGAGGGACGCGTCGCCGACACCGCCGTCACCGTGACCTTGTTGTCGCACTCGGTGATCTCCCCCTCGACGAGGGCCACTTGGTGCTTCCCCGCGCCGGGCAGGCCGACCACCAGGCTCGGGAACATGCCGGGCGCGGCGCCAGAGACGCAGTACCCGTCCGCCCCGCCCCGCACCGGGACGAACGTCAGCTTCACCCATGCCCTGCCGCCCGGCGCGACCCGCACCGGGGCCGCACTGCCCTGGCGGGTCACCTTCAGCGGGAGGTTGCGCTCCGGGGAGCCGTTGCCGGCCACAGCCACCGTCGGGTGGCCCCGCACCACGCACGCCCGCGCGGAGACGTTGGTGAACTCGACGATCGCCGCTCCGGTGCCCGCGCCCGGGGGCCGCTGGGCGGCCTGGTACGCCGTCGCCTCCCATGCCTCCGGTGTGCAGGCCGGTGCCCTGGAAGCGGGGGCCGTGCCGGTCGGGGCCGCCTCCGCCGAGGTGGCGCCCGCCGTCCGGGCGCTCGCCGTCTGGACACTCGCCGTCTGGGCGCTCGCCGTCTGGGCGGCCACCGGCGGCAGGGTGACGACGATGGCGGTCAGAGCCGCCGCGGTGACGCGGGTGCTGTGTCGGTCGCGCATGGGATTCCCCCGGTTGTCCGCGGTACGTGGTCGGGGCGTCCGCCGCGGCGCCGGTGCTCACCGGCACGGACCGGACACCGGGCACCGGGTTCCCCGGTGGGTCCGCTGTGACACGTGTGGCACACGTGGAAGAAGGGCCGAAGTGGTGCACGGGAAGGTCAAGAGGTCCGGGGGAAGACGAGGAGGTACACGGAGAGCGGACGAGGTACACGGAGAGGATCGGTTCCGGATGCGCGCGGACGGCCGCGGGCCCGGCTCCGGCGGCGTGGCGTGCGGGCCGGCGCGTCCGCGGCGAGGATGGCGCTCGGTACGAACCGGCTGGGAGGCGGTGTGCGGATATGACGGTGAACCGTGTCGGTCTGGTCGTGCACGGCGGGCGCGCCGAGGCGGCGACCGCCGCGCGGGCCGTGCGCGCGTGGTGCGCCGAGCACGCGGTGGGATGCGCGGACATCGACGTGTGGCAGGAGGGCGCGCGGCACAGCGCCCGCGAGGAGGTCGACAGCGCGGGTGATCCGGACCTGATCGTCACCCTGGGCGGTGACGGCACGTTCCTGCGCGGTGCGCGGCTCGCGGCCGAGAACGACGCCCTGGTGCTCGGTGTCGACCTCGGCCGGGTCGGCTTCCTCACGGAGGTCCCCGCCACGGCGGTGCGGGACGCGCTGGACGCCGTACGGGAGGAGCGGATCACCGTCGAGAGCCGGATGCTCCTCACCATGCGGGCGTCGTGCCGGCTGGAGGTCCCCGCGCAGATGGAGACGCTGCTGCGGTACGGGCGGGGGCCGCTGCTGCCCCCGCCGCAGGTGCGCGGGGAGTGCGAGGCCGGCAACGACTGGGGCGTCGCCCTGAACGTCACCGCGCTGAACGACGTGGTCCTGGAGAAGCTGGCCCGGGACCGTCAGGTCTCGGTCGGGGTCTATCTGGCGGGCCGGCTGCTCGCCTCCTACTCGGCCGACGCCCTGCTGGTGGCGACGCCCACCGGGTCCACGGCGTACAGCTTCGCCGCGGGCGGTCCGGTGGTCTCCCCGCGCGCGGACGCCCTGGTGTTCACGCCGGTCGCGCCGCACATGGTGTTCAACCGTTCGGTGGTGGCCGCGCCGGACGAGCCCATCGCGCTGCGGGTGCTGGAGCGCTCGGGCCAGGCCGCGGTCAGCATCGACGGCCAGTTGCGCGGGGTGCTGAGCCCCGGCGACTGGATCGGCGTGTACGCCGCCCCGCGCCGGCTCAAGGCGGTCCGGCTCGGTCCGATGGACTTCTACGGCCGGCTGCGCCAGCGCATGAACCTCACCGACGCGCCGGCCGCGCTCGCCGACGGGGAGGCCGCGCCGCTGTGGCCGGTGACGAGTCCGCGGCCGGGCGATCTGGCCCATCTGGCCCTGCCCCCGCTCCCCGACGACGCGCCCCGGCTGTCGTGAGGACATGACCCGGACGGATGGCCGTGCGCACCACGGGGTGCCGCGGCGCCGGTCCGTGTGCCCCGTGGTCGTATATTCCGTAGCGTAGGCGTGGGCAGGCCCACCGGAATAAGGAGATTTCCGATGTCGACAGTCGAGCTGAACACCAACTTCGGCCGAATCGTTCTGGAACTGAATGACGCCGAGGCGCCCAAGACCGTCGAGAACTTCCTGTCGTACGTGCGCGGCGGCCACTACGACGGCACGATTTTCCACCGGGTGATCAACGGCTTTATGATCCAGGGCGGCGGTTTCACTCCGGACATGGACCAGAAGCCCACCCAGGCGCCTATTCAGAATGAGGCCGACAACGGGCTGAAGAACGACAACTACACCGTGGCGATGGCGCGGACGAACGACCCGCATTCCGCTACGGCCCAGTTCTTCATCAATGTTTCGGACAACGCCTTCCTCAACTACTCGGCGAAGAGCCCGTCCGGCTGGGGCTACGCCGTGTTCGGCAAGGTCACCGAGGGCCGGGACGTCATCGACTCCATCAAGGCGGTCAAGACGGGCAGCCGCCGCGGCCACCAGGACGTCCCCACCGAGTCCGTGGTCATCGAGTCCGCCAAGGTTCTCGGCTGACGCACACCCCCGCGGGGCGGCACCGGTCCACCGGTGCCGCCCCGTGCTGTTCGGTGGCTACGGCCGCGGGCTCAGGCCACCGCTCCGGTGCCGGGGCCGAGTCGCCGCAGTGTCGCCTCGATCCGGGCCACCACGGCCTGCTGCTGCGCCACCAGGTAGAAGTGGCCGCTGGGGTACACGTGCAGCTCGAACGGGCCGTCGGTCTCCTGGTCCCAGGTCCGGGCCTCCTCCGGAGTCACCCGGGGGTCGGCGTCGCCGGTCAGCACGACGAAGGGGCAGTTCAACCGCGGCCCCGGGGCGCGCCGGTAGGTCTCCACCGCGCGGTAGTCGGCCCGCAGCGCGGGCAGGATCATCTCCAGCAGCTCCTTGTCCTGGAACAGGGCGGCGTCGGTGCCGTCGAGCTTGCCGACCTCCTCGATCAGCCGTGCGTCGCCGCCCTTGTGGACGGTCTCGTCCCGGTGGACGGACGGGCCCCTGCGGCCGGAGAGGAAGACCGCCGCGGGAGGCCGCCCGGCGGACTCCAGGAGCCGGGCCAGCTCGAAGGCGACCAAGGCGCCCATGCTGTGCCCGAACAGCGCGAGGGGTGTGCCGTCCCCCTCGTCCAGCGCGCGGAACACCCCGTGGGCGAGTTCCTGGACCGACTCCGCCGGGGTTTCCGCGAGGCGGTCCTGACGGCCGGGGTACTGCGCGGCGAGCACGTCGACCGCGGGCGACAGCGCGTTGGAGACGGGGAAGTAGAAGCTCGCGGAGCCGCCGGCGTGCGGCAGGCAGAGCAGCCTGGGCGCGCCCGGTGCCGCCTGGTGGAAGCTGCGCAGCCACAACCGGTGTGCCGCGCTGGACCGGTCGGTCATGTGTCCCCCTCGGTGGGATGGAAGGCAGGTGCCGTCCTCGGCCCCTTCATCCGATCACGAGTGATCGCTGTTGACCCGGCACACCCCTCTCTTTAGACTCACAATCCAAAGATGGACGGCGAGTCTATGGAGGATGCGTGACCCAGGAGCGCGTGGCCGAGGAGGGCGCGGACTGGAACGGCGCGGACGAGGACGGCGCGGACGAGCACCTCATCCGGGAGGCCGAGAAGATCGCTGTCGCGCTGGGCCGCATGTTCCCCGGCCTGTGCGAGGTGGTGCTGCACGATCTGCGGCATCCAGACCACGCGATCCGCGCGATCGAGAACAACCTGTCGGGCCGTCAGGTGGGCGACTCGGCCACCGAGTTGGGCCTGGCCCGCATCGCCGATCCGCAGTACCCCAGCGTCATCCAGAACTATCCCAACCAGTTCCCCGACGGCCGCCCGGCGAAGAGCACCTCCATCGGCATCAAGAACGCCGCCGGCGAGTACATCGCGGCCCTGTGCCTGAACCTGGACGTGTCCGTGCTGTCCCCGGTCACCCTGGCCTTGTCCAACCTCGTGGCCACGGACACCGAGCACCGCGACCGGCCCCTGGAGACCCTGCGGGACCGCACCGCGCGCGAACTGCGCCGGGCGGTGGAAACCCGGGCCGCCGAGCGCGCCGCCACGCCCCGCTCGCTGAGCCGGGAGGACAAGAAGGCCCTCGTACGACAGCTGCAACGGGACGGCTACTTCGACTCGCGCGACGCCGCCCAGACCATCGCGGACCTGCTCGGCGTGTCCCGGGCCACGGTCTACAACTACGCGAAGTGAGAGGTCACCCGCCCATGACGACCGGGCCCGTCCCCGCTCCGTCCTCCCCCGCCGGCCCCTCCCCCGCCGCCCGGAGCCTGGCGGACCCCGACACCCCGTTCGCCGTGGTCGACGTGCACCGGGTCCGGCGCAACGCCGCCCGCCTGCGGGCGCGGGCGGACCGCCTCGGGGTCGCCCTGCGCCCCCATGTGAAGACGGCCAAGAGCCTGGACGCCGCCGCCCTCCTGCACGACGGCACCCCCGGCCCCGTCACCGTCTCCACGCTCGCCGAGGCCGAGGCGTTCGCCGACGCCGGATATCGCGACATCACCTACGCCGTCGGCATCGAACCGCGCAAACTCCCGCGCGTCGTCGCCCTGTCGCGCCGCGGTGTCACCCTGCGCGTCCTGCTGGACAGCACCGAGCAGGCGACGTTCGTCGCCGCGGCCGCGCGGGAGGCCGGCATCGCCCTTCCCGCCCAGATCGAGATCGACTGCGACGGCCACCGCGGCGGCCTCAGGCCCGACGCCCCGGGGCTCACCGGCATCGCCGGGATCCTGCACGACGCGGGCTGCCTGGACGGCGTACTGACCCACGCGGGCGAGTCGTACTTCTGCTACACCGCCGGGGAACAGCGCGAGGCGGCGCGGAACGAACGCGACGCCGCGGTCGCCGCGGCCGACCGGCTCCGCGCGGCCGGCCTGCCCGTGACCACCGTCAGCGTGGGCTCCACCCCCACCGCCCACGCCGCCGAGGACCTGAGCGGAGTCACCGAACTCCGCGCGGGCAACTACGTCTTCTTCGACCTGGTGATGGCCGGCCTCGGCGTCTGCGACCTGGACGACCTCGCCCTGTCGGTCGTGGTCACCGTCATCGGCCACCGTCCCGAGTACGGATGGATCGTCACCGACGGCGGCTGGATGGCCATGTCGCGCGACCGCGGCACCGCCGTCCAGCCGCAGGACCAGGGCTACGGCCTGGTCACCGACCTGTCCGGCACACCGGTCCCGGACCTGGTCATGACCGCCGCCAGCCAGGAACACGGCACCCTCACCGCCCGCGACGGCGCCGCCCTGCCCGACCTGCCCATCGGCACCCGCCTGCGTGTCCTGCCCAACCACGCCTGCGCCACCGCCGCCCAGCACCAGGGCTACCACGTCATCGACGGCTCCGTCGGCACGCGAGCGCACACGCCCGGGATCGAGGCGTACTGGCCGCGCGTCACCGGCTGGTGACCCCGCCCGCCATTCGTCTCCCCCCGCACCCCTCCCTCATCTCCCCGCCCGTCAAGACCACTTGAGGACGCCCATGGCCGCCGCAGCCCAGACCGTCACATTCGCCGATGTCCGCGAGGCCGCCGCCCGCCTCGAAGGCATCGCCCACCGCACCCCGGTCCTCACCTCCCGCACGCTGAACTCCCTGGTCGGAGCGGAGGTGTTCATCAAGGCGGAGAACTTCCAGCGGATCGGCGCCTTCAAGTTCCGCGGCGCCTACAACGCCGCCGCCCAACTGCCCCCGGACCAGCTGGCGAAGGGCATCGCGGCCTACTCCTCCGGCAACCACGCCCAGGCCGTCGCGCTGGCCGCCCGGGAACTGGGCACCACCGCCGTCATCCTGATGCCCGAGGACGCTCCCCGCTCCAAGCGGGAGGCGACCGCCGGATACGGGGCGGAGGTCGTCACCTACGACCGTTACACCCAGGACCGCACCGCGCTCGGCCACGCCCTGGCCGAGGACCGCGGTCTCGCCCTGATCCCGCCCTACGACCACCCCCACGTCATCGCCGGCCAGGGCACCGCCGCGCTGGAACTCCTGGAGGAGACCGGCCCGTTGGACGCCCTCCTCGTGCCCGTGGGCGGTGGCGGCCTCATCGCCGGCAGCGCCACCGCCGCCACGGCGCTGCACCCGGGCATCCGCGTCATCGGCGTCGAGCCGGAGGCCGGCGACGACACCAAGCGCTCCCTGGAGGCCGGCACACGGGTCACCGTCCCGGTCCCGCGCACCATCGCCGACGGTCAGGCCCTGGACACGCCGGGCGCGCTCACCTTCCCCCTCAACCAGCGCCTGGTCGAGGCCATCGCCCTGGTCAGCGACGCCGAGATCGTCACCGCGATGCGCTTCGCCTTCGAACGCCTGAAGATCGTCCTGGAGCCGAGCGGCGCGACGCCCCTGGCCGCACTGCTGGCCGGTCGCATCGGCGACCCGCCCCGGCGGATCGGCGTCATCGCGTCCGGCGGCAACATCGACGTGGACCGCTTCGCCGCGCTCACGGCACGGCCGGACCGAGGGTGACGCGAGTGTAGTACTCGGTGCCGAGCAGGCGGTTCCGGGTCTCCTGCGGAAGCCGGGAGAGGAGCGCGGGCAAGGCGCGCTCCCCCTCCGCCTGGCTGCGGTGCGCGAGGATCGCGGCCCACTTCCGGCCGCTCCACGGCCGGACGTCCACGGTGTCGGTGACGTGCGCGTCCGGCACGCTCAGCACCGACTTGCCGACCCGTGCCAGGAGTTCCCCCAGCTCGGCCACGGCCGAGTGCGGATGGGTCGCCAGCCGGACGGCCCGCGGCTGCCACGGCTCACCCGCCTCGGGGTACAGGTGCCCGAGCCCCGCGGCGGTCACCGCGAGCATGACCATCCGGTGCGTGTGCCGGTGATCGGGGTGCCCGGTGAGCTGCCCGTAGGCGTCGTGGGTGACGACGGTCTCGGGCCGGACCTCCCTGATGTGGGCGACGAGGTGGCCGACGGCCTCGTCGAGCGGTACATCGCACCAGCGGGAGCGGACGCGGGGACCCGGTGGTCGGCATGACCGAGCATCCGTGGCGGCTCCCGGACGCCCAGGGCCGCCAGCGAGTCCGCGAGTTCGCCCGCCCGGCAACTGCCGGGCGCCCAGGTGGCCGTGACGACGGCGGTACGGGCGCCCGTGGCGGCATGCCGGGCCAGCAGACCACCGGCGAGGAGGGCTTCGTCGTCCGGGTGCGCGAAGACGGCAAGCAGACCGGCCGGCACGGCTGCCGCCCGTGCGTCCGGCCGTCGCTCGGACTCCGCGCTCACGCCTCCCCCCAGTCCCAGGTGTCGAAGTACTCCGCCACGCCCGTGCGGCGGGCCTTCGTCACGGCGTTCAGCCGGGCGAAGTCCTGGGCCGGCATCAGCGGGCCCCACGCCTCCAGCGGCAGCACGCGGAACTCGTCGTGCTCCTCCGGGTCGAGGGTGATGCCCTGGATCTGCGCGTCGCTCAGACGGCCCCCGTCGAAGATCAGGCCCATGGTGCTGTACGGCCATTCCTCGCCGGGCAGTCCGTAGACCGCGGCCAGCAGCCGCGGCGGGCCGGACACCGTGATGCCGGTCTCCTCGTGGCACTCCCGCACAGCCGTCTCCCAGGGCCGCTCACCGGGCTCCATCGTGCCGCCGGGCATGTGCCACGGGTGCGCGGGGCTGTACCGGGAGTGGAGCTGGACGGGCCGGTCCCGCTCGTCGGTGAAGTGGACGCAGGCGAATCCGGTCGCCTTCATCAGTTGCTCGGCGTACTCCTCGGGCGGGAGCCAGACACGGCTCACGGCGTCTCCTTTCCCCCGGTCCCGGACGGCTGGTCGTCCTGTGCCGCGGGGCGGGGTGCTTCCCCGCCGGTGTGAAGGGTGCAGGTCACCTGCGGTCCCCCTCGGTGGTCGTCCGGTGGTGTCGCCGGGTTCAACGACCGGGCCGCGATATCGAACACCCGTGTTTCGGACGGACCGAGGTTGGCCGAAACGCCACTGTCGTGGAGCGGTGGGCCGGCCATGGCCGGGCCCTCTGTGTCGTGGCCTCCCGCCCGGGTACCCGGCACCCCGTCGGAAGTCGAGAAGAGCGCAAAGCGAGCGACAGAGTCGGAGGGCCTGAACCATGCCTGCGCCGGCACGATCCGCGGCGGCGGATCCCCGGGAGCGCCGCCGTGCCGCCGCCCGCTCCGCACGTCCGCGGAGCAGGGTGCCGGAGACCGGGGACGAACCCGATCTGCTGGGCCAGTACCTGGCCCAGATCGCCGCGACCCCACTGCTCACCGCCGAGGACGAGGTGCGGCTGGCCCGGAGCATCGAGGCCGGTGTGGACGCCGCGGCGGAACTGGAACGGGCCGAGGACGGCGAGAGCGGCCCCGCTCCGCACCGGCGCCGGGAGCTGGAGGCGGCCGTACGGGAGGGCTTGCACGCCAAGGACCACATGATCCGGGCCAACCTGCGGCTCGTGGTGTCGATCGCCAAGCGGCACGCGCACCGGGGCGTGCCGCTGCTCGACGTGATCCAGGAGGGCAACCTCGGGCTCATCCGGGCCGTGGAGAAGTTCGACCACACCAAGGGCTTCAAGTTCTCCACGTACGCCACCTGGTGGATCCGCCAGGCGATCGAACGGGGCCTGGCCCAGCACGCCCGCACGGTGCGGCTGCCCATGCACGTCGTGGAGGAGCTCCAGAAGCTCGCGAAGGCCGAGCGGCGGTTGTACCTGCGCCTCGGCCATGAGCCGACGGACGACGAGGTCGCCCGGGAGAGCGGATTCGGCGAGGGGCGCGTCGCCTGGCTGCGCCGGGTCGGGCGGCAGACCCTCAGTCTCGACACGCCCGTGGACGACACCGGCGAGACCGTGGTCGGCGATCTCATCCCCGCCGCCGACGTGCTCCAGGCTCCGGAGGTGGCCGAGTACCGGGCGCTCGCCGAGGAGCTGAGGGACGCCCTGGGCACGCTGGCACCCCGTGAGGCCATGATCCTCAGTCTGCGGTACGGGTTGCACGACGGGCAGTCCCGTACGTTGCAGCAGGTGGCCGACCAGGTGGGACTCACCCGGGAGCGCGTCCGCCAGCTGGAGAAGGAGTCCCTCGGCCGGCTGCGGGCACCGGAGGCCGGCGAGCGCCTGCTGGAGTGGGCGGGCTGACGGTACGGGCACCTTTCCGGTGTGCGCGCGGGAGCCGGCCGACGGGACTCTGGTCGGTCCGTGCCGGGGGTCAGCCCTCCGCGCGGGCCACGAGCAGAGCCACGTCGTCGTCGCCTCCCGGCGGCCGGAGCCTGTCCAGGACGCGGTCGCAGGTCTCTTCGAGATCCTGGCCGGCTGTCGCGGTCAGGGCGTCGAGCAGGGTGTCGAGACGGGCGTCGATCGGGTCGCAGCGGGTTTCGACCAGTCCATCGGTGTAGAGGGCGAGCTGATCGCCGGGGCGGAAGTCGAACGCCGTCGTCTCGAAGGGCGTGCCGCCGACGCCCAGCGGCACACCGGACGGAAGGTCCAGGAGCTGCGCCGGCCGGCCCGCCCGGACCAGGGCCGGGGGCAGATGACCGGCGAGGCTGATGCGGCACCGGCCGCGCTCGGGGTCGTACTGGCAGTAGGCGCAGGTGGCGATGGTGTGCTCGACGTCCTCGGTGAGGCGGTCGAGCTGCCGGAGCACCTCCGCCGGGTCGAGGTCGAGCCCGGCGAACGCGCGGGTGGCGCTGCGCAGTTGCCCCATGCTGGCGGCGGCGTTGATGCCGCTGCCCATCACGTCCCCGACGACCAGCGCACTCCTGTCCCCCTGGAGGCGCATGGCGTCGAACCAGTCGCCGCCGATCTCGCTGACGGCTCCGGCCGGCAGGTAGCGGCAGGCGATCGTCAGGCCGGGCAGGCGGGCCGGGAGCTGCGGGAGCAGGCGGCGCTGGAGGGTGAGGGCGGTGTCGCGGGCGCTCTGGTACCAGCGCGCGTTGTCGATGCAGGTCGCGGCGCGGCCGGCCAGCTCGCAGGCGAGCAGCGTGTCGTCCTCGTCGAAGGGCGCGGGGGTGCCCGCGCGCGCGAGGCTCAGCGCTCCGAGGACCTCTCCGCGGGCCAGGAGCGGCACCGCGAGGTAGGAGTGCACCCCCGTCGTCTCCAGGAGCGAGGCGGCCTCGCCGGTGCGGGCGATGTTCCGCAGGTCCTGGCGGGTGGTCTCGGCCACCAGTACGGGCCGGCGGGTGCGCACGCACCGGGTGAGCAGGCAGTCGCTGTCGTAGGTGGCGACCCTGCCGGGCGGCTCGGCCGCGTGCGCGGCTTCGCGGGCGTGGGCCGCCGCGGTGGCCACGGCCCGGAAGCGGGCGGGACCGGTGACGGACAGGGCACGTCCGCGCAGGACGTTGTCGAGCACGTGGACGGAGGCGATGTCGGCCAGGTCCGGTACGACGACCCCGGCCAGCTCGTGCGCCGTCTGCTCCACGTCGAGGGTCGTACCGATGGAGGCGGAGGCGTGCGCGATCATGGCCAGCCGGTTCCGGGCGCGGGTCGCGGCGATGGTCGCCTCGTGCCGCTCGGTGATGTCGACGACGGACGTGGCCACGCCGAGCACCCGGCCCGTGGCGTCCTCCAGCCGGTGGTACGACGCCGACCAGGCGTGCTCCCGGTGCGGATCGGCGGCGGGGCGGCCGACGACGTAGTGGTCGGTCACCGGCTCCCCCGTCTCCAGCACGCGGCGCAGACGGCTCTCGATGGCCTCGGCGTCCAGGAAGGTCAGGACGTCGCGGACCCGTCGGCCGAGCTGTTCGCCGGCGGAGAGGCCGTGCATGCGTTCGAGGGCGGGGTTCACGGTCAGGTAGCGCAGATCGGGGTCGAGGATGGCCAGGCCGATCGGGGACTGGGTGACCAGGCGTGCGGAGAGGGCGACGCCCCGCTCGACGCGCACCACGGTCGACTGGTCCACGGCCAGGCCCAGGGCGTAGATGTCGCCGAGGTCGTCGAGCAGGCGCATGTTGCGGAACTCCACCAGGCGCGTGCTGCCGTCCTTGTGCCGGATCGGGAAGGCCCCGGCCCAGTCGGTGCCGGACTCCATGACCTCGGCGAACAGCGTGATGACCTCGTCCCAGTGCTCCTCGTGCACCAGCAGCCGGGCCGCGAACCGGCCCAGTGCCTCGTCCGCGGTGTAACCGAACAGCTCCTCCGCCTGAGGGCTCCAGAAGACCACGCGCCCGTTCGTGTCCAGCACCACCGCGGCGACGCTCAGCAGATCGAGCAGACCGGTGGGCGACGCGCCGGCACCGGCCACGGGCCGGCCCCGGCCGGGCCGGGAGACGTCCGTTCCACCCATACCCCGCTTCTCCTCTGCCACTCGGTCGGAGCGTGCCACGGCCCGTGGGAGCCACCGGGTACGAGGCGGTGGCCGCTCAGCGGCCGTCACACCGGGGAGCGGCCGGCCACGTCCCCGCCGGGATCGTCCGCCAGCATCACGGACGCGGTGATCCGCTTGCCGACCGGTTCCCGGTGCACCTCGAAGCCCTGGCACACGGCCATCACGATCTCAAGGCCATGCTGCCCCACCCGGCCCGGATCGGCCGCCTTGGCCACGGGCAGCACCGGCGTGGTGTCCCAGACCGCGATCCCGACGCTGTTCCCGGACAGCTCCAGATCGACCAGGCACGGGCCCGGCGCGTGCTTGCAGGCGTTGGTGACCAGCTCGCTGACCACCAGCTGGACCACGCCCATCACCCGCTCCGACACCGGCACGCCGTGATCGGCCTGCACCGTCGTCAGGAACGCCCGGGCCAGGTCGCGTGCCGCCGCGATGTCGGCGGGGCTGCCCTCGTACGCGGCCGAGGTCATGACGGGTCGGGCGCGGTCCGTCCGTCGATCCTCGCTCCGGGCACCCTCGTCCATACCGACCGCCCTCTGCCTGAGCGCCTGATCCCTACCTCGCGTGTACCCAGAAACGGCCGGTATCCGGCCTTGCCGGGGACGGCGAGGATCTGAGCGACGCCGGCGCCGGTCCGCGCCGCGGTACCGGCCCGGCCGGAGAACGGGCCGTCAGCCGCGGCCCCGGACGGCTCGGTGGTCAAGCCGCCCCCGGGCGGGCATCATGCGGGGACGAGGCGGGCGGGCGGCGGGGGGCCGATGGTCGGCGAGGTACGGCGGGACGGGGACGACGGCGGGGCGGCGGGACGGCAGGCGGAGCTGGCCGAAGCCCTCCAGGAGGCTTGCCGGCTGCTGCACGCGGCGACGGGCGAGGAGCCCGCCGGGGTGTGGAGTCCGGTGATCGAACGGCTGACCGGCGTCGAGACCGCGCTGCGGGAGCACGGGGAGGACTTCTCCGTCGTCTTCGTCTTCGTGGGCCTCGTGCTCGGGACGCGCCACCTGCGCGGGGGTGAGCACGCGTCGTCCGGCTCCAGCGCCGAGGAGCGGGCCCAGGCGTTGCGGCGCCTGCGGTGGGCGGACCGGAACGGGCCGGTGGACGACCTGCTCGTCGTACAGGCCCGCATGCTGCTGGTCTTCCTGCTCGTGCCCTGGGCCCTGCCCCGCGCCGACGGCACCGACACGGTCCTGCGGAGCGCGCTGCTCACGCCCGGCTACGGGGAGGACCTGCTGACCGAGTCGGTGCGCCGGGATCTCGGAGAGGCCAAGGAGATCGTCGACCAGATCGCGGCGGCGCCGATCGGCGTGGAGTTCGAGCAGGGGACCGCGAACGTCAAGCGGGTCATCGAGCGGATGCCGGCGCCCGGCACGACCCTGTTCGACACGCCGTCCCCCACCCCGGCGGGCCCGGCGGCGGGCGCGCGCACGGCCGTGCCCGGCGGCGGGCGGGCGGTCGATGCCCTGCGCGACCCCGAGGCCGCGCTGCTCGACGCCGTACGCGGTCTGGTGGCCCTCGCCGGTGCGCGCAGCACGGCGACGTTCACCCGCATCCTGCTCTGGATGCTGGCCACCCTGCTGTCCGGGACCGGTGACCACCCGTACGAGGAGCTGGGACGCTCCGCCACGAGGCCGCCCGCCCCGACCTGCACGGCCTTCACCACTGGGCGGCCATCACCCACCAGGGCAACCCCGCACCCGCGCATGCCGGTTGAGGCAGGGGTACCGCCCAGCCGACCCGCAAGGACCACCTCGGGAGGATTCAGTGGACCGCAAGCCCCGACGCGCCGCTTCGCGCGTACTGGCCGCCGTCGTGCTCGCCTTCACCCCCGCGCTCGGCGCCGCACCGCCCGGCGCGAGCGCGGCGGACGGAGTGCCCGGCGCCGGACCGGCCGCGTCCCGTGTGCCCTTGCGCGTGGCCACGTACAACATCCACGCCGGAGCCGGCCAGGACGGCGTCTTCGACCTCGACCGCACGGCGGCGGCGATCCGGGACCTGGACGCCGACGTGGTCGGCTTGCAGGAGGTCGACGTGCACTGGGGTGCGCGCAGCGGCTTCACGGACGAGGCCCGGGAACTGGCCGGGAAGCTGGGCATGCGGGTCTTCTTCGCGCCGGTCTACGACCTCCCGCCCGCCACGCCCGGCGGGGAGCGGCGGCAGTACGGCGTCGCGCTGCTGAGCCGCCGGCCGGTGCGGGGCGCGTGGAACCACGAGATCACCCGGCTGTCCACCCAGACGCCCGACCCGGTGCCGGCCCCCGCGCCCGGCTTCGCCGAGGTGGCGGTCAAGGTCCGCGGCACCTTGGTGCACGTGTACGCGACCCACCTGGACTACCGCACCGACCCCTCGGTCCGGCGCGCCCAGGTCGACGACATGCTGGGCGTCCTGGCCGCGGACTCCGGCCCGAAGGTGCTCCTCGGCGACTTCAACGCCGAGCCGGACGCCCCTGAACTGGCGCGACTCTGGGGCCCGTTGGCCGACGCGGCCCCAAGCGGCGGCAAGACCTATCCGGCGGTGGACCCGGTCAAGCGCATCGACCTCGTGACGGTCTCACCGGACGTCACCGTCACCGCCACGCACGAGTCCGGGACCACGGCCTCCGATCACCGCCCGGTGGTCGCCGACCTCCTGCTGCACCGCGGGGCCCGCTGAACTCCCCGCCCCGGACTTCTGCACGTGCTCGTGCCACTCGATGGTCCCCGCGGCTCCCTGCCCCACGCTTGTCCGTCCGCACCGTTCTGCGCAGCCCTGTTCACCGGCAGCCGGCGCCCGCCCCTGCGGGCGTCCGGCCCGCGCAGGACGGCGAGCAGGACGAACGCGACGGCCTGGATCGCGGTGACCACCGTGATCAGGAGCGGGACCGAGTAGCCGTACAGGGCTCCGGTCAGCGCGCCGCCCACCCATGCCGTCGTCATCAGGTGCCGCTGGACGAGGTGGTACGACAGCACACCGAAGGTGGTGAAGCCGGCCGTCGTGACCGCGGTGAACGCCGCGTACGTCCAGAAGGCGGCGGGCAGCGGGCCGGAGCCAGAACAGGAGCGCCGGCACCGCGGCGCCGGGCGCGGCGAGCACGCCGAGCGCGGGGCCGTAGGCGTTCCCGCTCAGCGCGAGCACGCCCGCCACGGTCAACGGACCGACCAGCGCGCCCACCCGGTCCATCGCCTCGTGGACGGCGAAGCCCCGGCCGCGTCCGGTCGCGGTCGTGGCGTGCGAGAGGAGGGTGTCCTTGGCCGGGGAACGCACCGCCTTGCCCACTCGTTCGGCGATCACCAGGGCGCAGGCCGCCCGCCCGGCCGCACGGGGTCCGGCCCCTCGGCCCGCGCTGCCCGCACCACCCCCGCGGAGGAGCACACCACTCTCGCCGGCTCGGCGCGCGGGCACCGCCCCGGAGCACCGCCGGGACACCCTCCGCCGGAAAGCCGGCACGCCGGGCCTCCGCGTCGTCGACGCCCCGATCGCGAAACGGCCGCGGCACTGGGCCTGCCCGTCGCGGCCTTCCGGCGCCCGGAGGTACCCGCCCGCCCCTGACCGTCACCGAACTCAGCGGCCGGGCCGGGCGGTGGAATCTGCGGCTGGGGCGTCCGCTGTGCGCACCGGGCACCGGGCACCGAACAGCCGCCTGCCGCACGGGGATTGTGCGGGGACGGCACCCGGGCCCGCCGGTGGTCGGCGGTAGTCAGTGCGCGGCCGGCTCATGGGCGCCCCCGTGGGCCCCCCACGCCGTGGCGCGACCGTGCAGGGCACCCCCGCACGGCCCGGAGTCTCAGGGATCCGTGCGCCGCCGGGGCGGTGTGAAGGCGTACAGGCCGAGGATGTCCGGCAGGGGAGCCACGCCCGGGCCGCCCGCGCGCACCCAGGTGACGATGTCCTCGGTCGCGTCCGGATCGTTGACGAGCCCCAGCCAGACCGGCCGCGCGCCGGCGGCCCGGCCGGCGGCGGACGGCTGGACGACGATGACGTTAGCCTGGTCGCAGACGTCGAGGCAGTCGGAGACCCGCACGGGCACCTCGGCCCGCAGCCGCGCGGTCTGCGCCGCGTGGTCGACGCCTGTCACCTTCGGGCTGCCGCAGCAGCAGTCCCGGCACACCACGACCCGGCACGGCGCCGCACCGGTCGTCCTCGCCGCCTCGCCTGCCGTTTCCTCCGCCGGCCTGTCGGGCACGCCGCGCCACTCCCCTCCCGGGGAGGTCCGCCCCGGTGTCACCTCACAGGGTGATCATCCTTTCATCCCCGGCGACGAGCCGTCACCCGGCCGCCGTACGGCGGGTCACCCGTCGGAGTGGCGCCCCTCAGTCACTCGAAATGACTAATGCCGGAACGGGTGCCCCTTGTGCCGACTGGCCCCTCCCCCGTTCGGAGTTGCGGCCGTACGAGGGACATGAGTCCGTTGGTGTCGTGTCCTGCCGGATCTCACTCAGGAGGAGACACATGGGCACCAACCACAACGGCCTGCCGGCCGAGAAGCTGAACGTCGTGTTCGCGGTCCGCGTGGTCGAGGGCGGCGAGCAGGGCTTCCTGGATCTGTACGAGCACCTCCGGAAGTCCGTGTCCAACACCCCCGGTCACATCGTCGAGCGGCTCGGAGAGCCCGCCGACGACTCCCGCCAGTGGGTGATCACCAGCGAGTGGCGGTCGGCCGAGGACTTCTTCGCCTGGCAGCAGAGCGAGGAGCACCAGGAGCTGGTGGCCCCGCTGCGCCAGTGGGTCGACCAGCGGCAGTCGATGCGGTTCCGGGTGGTCAAGGAGACCAAGGGGGTGTCCGCATGACGGGCACCGTCAACGGCCCCGTCGCCGTCCTGGGTCTCGGCACGATGGGCGCCGGCCTGGCCGCTCGCCTCCTCGACCAGGGGATGCAGGTCCGGGTCTGGAACCGCACCCCGCAGCGCGCCGAGCCGCTCGCCGAGGCGGGCGCCCACGCCGCCGCCCACCCCGCCGACGCCGTCGCGGGCACGAGCGCCGCCCTCTGCGTCGTCTCCGACGGCGAGGCCCTCGGCGCCGTGCTGCACGGGCCGCACGGCGTGCTGGCCGACGGCCCGTACCCCGGCGTCCTGATCTGCGCCAGCACCGTCGCCCCCGACGAGGTCGTGCAGATCGCCGGCGAGGCGCCCTCCGTCCTGGACGTCGGCATGCTCGGCAACCGCGACCACGCCCGCGACGGAGAGCTGCGGCTGTTCGCCGGCGGCGACAAGCGCGTCTTCGACGCCGCGCGCCCGCTGCTGAAGACGCTGGGCAAGGAGGTCGTCCATCTGGGCGCACTCGGGTCCGGCATGCGGATGAAACTGCTCCTCAACCTGCTCATGGGCATAGAGGTGCAGGCCCTGGCCGAGGCCACCGAACTGGCGGGCGCCTGCGGCCTCGACCGGCAGCAGGTCCTCAAGACCATCGCGGGCAGCGGCTTCGCCTCGCCGGTCATGGCGTTCAAGTCCCGGCGCCTGGCCTCCGGCCGCTTCGACGAGCCGGACTTCCGGCTGCGGCTGATGGCGAAAGACCTCATGCTCGCTTCCAAGCAGGCGGCGACAGTCGGCCTGAGCCTGCCGTTGGCGACCGCCGCGGCGGAGACCCACGTCCGTGCCACCGAGCAGGGACTGGGCGACCAGGACTGTGCCGCGGTCACCCGCGCACTCGTACCGAAACCGGAAACCGACACGTGATCATCGACATCCACGGGCATCTGTCCCCACCGGAAGCGGCCGAACGCTTCCCCATGCCCCCGAGCCTGACCGACGTCGACGGCATGCTCGCCGCCCGCGCCGAGGCCGGGATCGACCTCACCGTCATCGGCAGCCCCGTCGGGGCCGGTGCGATGGCGCGGGTGCCGGGCGTCGACAACTACGCCCAGCCCCGCGACCGGCTGCGCCGCTTCCACGACTGGATGTCGGGGCTGATCCGGACGTTCCCGGACCAGTTGCGCGGCTACGTGTACGCCAACCCGTTCGGCGACGACGACCACCTCGAAGGAGTCCGGGAGACCCTCGCGGACCCGGCCTTCGTCGGTCTGATCACCACGTCCAGCGTGCACGGCGAGCTGCTCGGCTCGCCCCGCGCCGACTCCTTCTTCGCGCTGGCCGCGGAGGCGGGGGTGCCGGTGCTGGTGCACGCGCCGGCCGAGCCGGCCGGCACCGAGCGGGTGGACGAGACCGGGTTCGTCGAGCAGATCGGCCGCTTCGGCGACGTCACGATGGGCATGGCCATGATCGCGTTCGCGGGGTGGCTGGACAAGTACCCGGGTCTGCGGTTGATCGGCGCGACCGGCGGCGGCGCGATGGCGCTGCTGCCGGAGCGCCTGCGGACGGCGGCGCGCCCCCGGCACTGGGCCGGGGGCGCGCCGCCCTCCGGGCGGCCCACGGCCGGCCCGCCCGCCTCCGCCCCACCGGAGGCGAAGTCCCGGGCGGCCGGCGACCGGGCGGCCGAGGAGCGAGCGGCCGGCCGGCCCGCCGCCGACCCGGCCGCCGCCCTGCGGCGCATGTACGTCGACACGAGCCCGTTCAGCGCCGCGCACCTGAGTCTGAACGCCGAAGTGCTGGGCCCGGAACGGATGTTGTTCGGCACCGACTCGCCGCCGATGGCCGCGCCGCTGGAGGACTTCATCCACATGATCGAGAAGTTGCCGGTCGACGAGGCGTCCCAGCGGCTCATCCTCGGCGGCAACGCCCAGACCCTCTTCGACCTCAGGAGCCGTCCGTGACCACCACGCACGAGGCCGTCGCCGCGGCCGAGCGGTGCACCCCGGAGTTCCGCCGCGACCCGCACGCGGTCTACGCCCACCTCCGCGACTCGGCGCCCGTCTGCCCCATGAGACCCCCGCACGGCAACGAGACGTATCTGGTCACCCGGTACGACGACGCGCGGGCCGCCCTGTCGGACCCCCGGCTGAGCAAGGACATGTACGGGGCCATGGACGCCTACCGGAGGATCTTCGGCGACTCGTCCGTCGCGCTGGACGACAACATGCTCAACTCCGACGCGCCGAAGCACACCCGGCTGCGCCGGCTGGTCAACTCGGCGTTCACCCCGCGGCGCGTGGAGGCGCTGCGGCCCCGGATCGAGGAGATCGTCCGGGACCTGCTGGACGAGTGCCCGGCCCGGGAGCGCTTCGACCTGCTGCCCGCGTTCGCGTTCCCGCTGCCGATCATCGTGATCTGCGATCTGCTGGGCGTGCCCCCCGAGGACCGGACGCGGATGCAGCACCTGTCCACCACGGTGGCGCAGACCGGCTTCGGCGAGGAGGCCAAGCGGGCCCAGCAGCAGGCGGAGGAGGGTCTGCACGCCTACTTCACCGACCTCCTCACCGCCAAGCGCGAGCGTCCGGGTGACGATCTGCTCAGCGCGCTCATCGCGGCCCGCGACAACGACGGCGGGCTGACGGAGAGCGAACTGGTCTCCACGGCGTTCCTGCTGATGTTCGCGGGGCACAAGACGACCGCGTACCTCATCGGCAACGCCGTGCACCACCTGCTGTCCCACCCCGCCCAGCTGCGCGCCGTACGGGAGGACCCGGAGCTGATCCGCGCGGCGGTCGAGGAACTGGTGCGCTACGACGGCTCGGTGGAGAGCGCGACGTTCCGCTACGCGACCGAGGACGTGGAGTACGGCGGGACACTGATCCCCAAGGGCGCCCTGGTGCAGATCGCGATCAGCTCGGCCAACCGCGACCCGCGGAAGTTCGACGCGCCGGACGAGCTGGACGTGCGGCGGCCGGGCAACGCGCAGGACGCCCATCTCGGCTTCGGGCACGGCAGCCACTACTGCCTGGGAGCCCCGCTGGCCCGGCTGGAGACCCAGCTGGCCCTCACCCGCCTGTTCGAGCGGTTCCCCCGGATGGCACTGGCCGACCCCGCCGGCGCACCGCGGTGGCTGGAGGTCCCGTTCCCGGCCTTCCGGGGCCTGGCGGAGCTGCCGGTCGTCCTCGATCCCGCGGGCTGAGCGGCGGCGGCACACGGCAGGCCCCCACCGCCCGGCCGGCGTGACCGGCCGGGCGGCGGCACGCCGGTGCGGGACCGGTCCTGTCCTCGGATCCCCTAGGCGCTGGGCGGCAGTTGGGCCGGGCTGACCCGTTCGCCCAGGACCTCCGCCATGAACTGCACCAGCCAGCGCTGGGACGGGCTGCGGGAGGCCTCGTGCCGGGCGTAGAGGGCGACCTCGATCGGCTCGGTCTCGAACGGCAGGCGCACCAGGCGCAGGCGGTGGGAGGCGGTGAAGACCTCCCCGACGTACTCGGGGACGATGGCGATCAGGTCGGTGCGCTCCAGCAGGTACGGCAGCATCGAGAAGCGGGTGGCGTCCACGGCCGCGCGGTCCAGGAGCCCGTAGGTGGCGAGCACGGACCGGGGGACGACGTGACCGCTGGGGCCGTACACCGTGGCGTGGTGCTCGGCCGCCAGCTCGGCCAGGGTGACGGACGCGCCCCGGACGCGCGGGTGGTCGGCGGCGACCATGCCGACGTAGCGCTCGTGGAAGAGCGGGATGCGCACGGTGCGGTGGGAGGTCAGGACGGGGGTGGCGACGAACGCGTCGAGTTCGCCGCGGCGCAGTTGGCCCTCGGCGTCGTCGACGTCGAGGGCGCGGACGGTGAAGGACACCCGGGGCGCGCGGGCGCGGGCCGCCGCCACGAGACGGGGCAGCAGGGTCACCTCGCCGAGGTCGGACAGGGCGAGGGTGAAGCGGCCCGCCATGGTCGCGGGGTCGAAGTCGTCGCCCTGGCGGATCGCCCCGTCGATGTCGGCCAGGGCGCGTTGCAGCGGCTCGTAGAGGCGGCGGGCGCCGGCGGTCGGGGTCAGGCCGCGGCCGGTGCGGCGGAAGAGGTCGTCGTCGAAGTGCCGGCGGAGTTTGGCCAGGCTGTAACTGACGGTCGGCTGGGTGACGTGGAGGGTCTCGGCGGTGGCCGTGACGCTGCCCGTCTCGTAGAGCAGCACGAAGACCCGGGCGAGGTTGAGATCGAAGCTGCTCATATCGATCGACTCTATATCGCGGCGCGCCAACATCTATTGGTGGCCTGGTCGCGCGCTCCCTAGCGTGTGCTGCGTCACTTCGGAGAGGAACGCCTGTGCCGTCCGTGCGCCGCATCGCCCATGAGTTCCTGGAGCGCCAGGGGCTGACCACCGTCTTCGGCAACCCCGGTTCGAACGAGCTGCCCTTCCTCACGGGTCTCCCCGACGGGTTCCGGTACGTGCTCGGCCTGCACGAGGGTGCCGTCGTGGGCATGGCCGACGGCTACGCCCAGGCCACGGGCCGGCCGGTGCTGGTCAACCTGCACGCCGCCTCCGGCTCCGGCAACGCGATGGGGGCGCTGACGAACGCCGTGGCCTCGCGGACGCCCCTGGTGATCGTGGCCGGTCAGCAGGTGCGGCCGGCCATCGGGCCGGAGGCCAACCTCGCCAACGTCGACGCCCCGGCGCTGATGAGGCCGCTCGTCGGCTGGGCCGCCGAACCGGCGTGCGCCCAGGACGTGCCGCGCGCGCTCGCCCAGGCCGTCTTCGAGGCGCGGTTGCAGCGCCGGCCGTCCTACCTCTCCGTCCCGTACGACGACTGGGCGGCCGACGCCGGCGAGAACGCGCCGGCCGTGCTGGACCGGTGGGTCGGGCGCGCGGGGGTGCCCGCCGGTGAGCAGGGCCACCGGCTGGCCGAGGCGGTGGCCGGCGCCCGGCGGCCCGCGCTCGTCCTGGGCGGTGACATCGACACGGCCGGGCACTTCGACGACGCGGTGCGGCTGGCCGAGCGGCTCGGCGGCCCGGTGTGGGCGGCGCCCTCCCTCTTCCGGCT
The DNA here is from genome assembly GCF_001514055.1 of Streptomyces corchorusii. Lineage (NCBI taxonomy): Bacteria > Bacillati > Actinomycetota > Actinomycetes > Kitasatosporales > Streptomycetaceae > Streptomyces > Streptomyces corchorusii. Next base: position 222,255 of record NZ_KQ948359.1, read on the forward strand.
GCCCTTCCCCAACCGCCACCCGCTGTTCCGCGGTGTGCTCCCGGCCGGCATCGAGCCGGTCCGCCGGGCCTTCGAGGGCCACGACCTGGTGCTGGTGCTCGGCGCCCCTGTGTTCCGCTACCACGAGCATCTCCCCGGGCGGTACCTGCCGGCGGGCACCCGGCTGATCCAGGTGACGGAGGACGCGTCCGCCGCCGCGCGGGCGCCGATGGGCGAGGCGCTGGTCGCCGATCCCGGCGCGGTGATCGAACTGCTGGCGAACGCGCTCGACGCGTCCCCGGTGCCCTTGGCCGACTACCGGCCCGTGCCGGCGCCGCGCTCCGCCGAGGGGCCGCGCCTGCACCCGGAGGAGGTCTTCGCGGCCCTGCGGGACGAACTGCCCGCCGACACCGCGTACGTGGTGGAGTCGACCTCGACCAACTCCTCCTGGTGGCGCCAGATGGATCTGCGCCGGCCCGGCTCCTACTACTTCCCGGCGGCGGGCGGTCTCGGGTTCGGCCTGCCCGGCGCGGTCGGGGTCGCCATGGCCCAACCCGGCCGGCCGGTCGTGGGGGTGATCGGGGACGGCTCGGCCAACTACGGCATCACCGCGCTGTGGACGGCCGCCCGGCACCGGGTTCCGCTCACCGTGGTGCTGCTGCGCAACGGGACGTACGGCGCGTTGCGCTGGTTCGGCGACCTCCTCGGCGTGCCGGACGCTCCGGGCCTGGACATCCCGGGTCTGGACTTCACCCGTATCGCGGAGGGCTACGGGATGCCCGCCCTGCACGCAGGCGGCGTGGACGAGTTGCGGGCGGTCCTCGCCGAACGCCCGGACGGCCCCCGGCTCGTCCAGGTGGACACGGCGCTCACCACGCCCTCCTGAACTCGCCGCGCCCGCGAGTCCTCCGTTCCACGGCAGCTCCACGAAGGGAATTTGCGATGACACTCCTGGACAGCGACGTCTGGAGCAAGAAGATTTTCGGCGACGGCTGGACGGACGCCACCCGCGAGCAGCCGGTCGTCGAGCCGGCGACCGGGGACCGGATCGGCACCGTGGGCCTGGCCACGGCCGAGGAGGTGGGCCGCGCCGCCGCCCGCGCCGCCGAGGCGCAGCGGGCCTGGGCGGCCACCCCCGCGCAGGCGCGGGCGGCCGTACTGCGCCGCGCGGGCGAGCTGTTCACCGAGCACGCCGCCGAGATCGAGGACTGGCTGGTGCGGGAGGCGGGCTCCGTCCGGGCCAAGGCGGGATTCGAGGTGGGGCTGGCGCGGGGCGAGTGCTTCGAGTGCGCGGCGCTGCCGACGCATCCGCAGGGTGAGGTGCTGGCGTCCGAGGACCCCCGCTGGTCGTTCGCCCGCCGTCGCCCGGCCGGGGTGGTGAGCGTGATCGCGCCGTTCAACTTCCCGCTGATCCTGGGGCTGCGCTCGGTGGCTCCCGCACTCGCGCTGGGCAACGCGGTGCTGCTCAAGCCCGATCCCCGTACGGCGGTGAGCGGCGGTGTCGTCATCGCGCGGGTCTTCGAGGAGGCCGGACTGCCCTCCGGTGTGCTCCATCTGCTCCCCGGTGACGGCTCGGTCGGCGAGGCGGTCGTCGAGGCCCCCGAGGTGCGGGTCGTCTCGTTCACCGGGTCCACGCCGGTGGGGCGGGCCATCGGCGAGCGGGCCGGCCGTCTGCTCAAGCGGGCCCACCTCGAACTCGGCGGGAACAACGCCCTGGTGGTGCTGCCCGGCGCCGACGTACGCAAGGCGGCCTCGGCCGGTGCGTTCGGCTCGTACCTGCACCAGGGGCAGATCTGCATGACGACCGGCCGGCACGTCGTGCACGAGTCCCTGCTGGAGGAGTACACCGCCGCGCTCGCCGTGAAGGCCCGGGCGCTGCCCGTCGGCGACCCGGCCCGGGAGGACGTGGCACTCGGCCCGATCATCGACCGGCGGCAGCTGGAACGGGTGCACGGCATCGTCACCGAGAGCGTCGCGGCGGGCGCGACACTGGCCGCGGGCGGCGAGATCGTGGGCGCCGGGTACCGCGCCACCGTGCTGACCGGCCTGACCGCCGACATGCCGGCGTGGCGTGAGGAGATCTTCGGACCCGTCGCACCCGTCATCGGTTTCTCCACGCTGGAGGAGGCCGCGCGGATCGTGAACGACTGCGAGTACGGGCTGTCCGTCGGCATCCTCGGGGACGTCGGTACGGCGATGAGGCTCGCCGACCGGATCGACTCCGGCAAGGTCCACATCAACGAACAGACCGTCGGCGACGAACCTCACGCGCCCTTCGGCGGGGTCAAGGCGTCGGGCACGGGCTCCCGGTTCGGCGGAGCAGCCGCCAACGTCGAGGCGTTCACCGAGACGCAGTGGCTCACCGTGCGGCCGGACATCGCCGACTACCCGTTCTGAACGAGAGTCCGGCACCGCCCCAGGCACCACCGCTCAGCACTCACCCCATCTCCATCTCCATCTCCATCTCCCGCAGCCGCTCACAGGGGGAACACCGCCATGGCATCCATCGCCTCGTCCGGCGCGTCCGGCACCACCACGGGGACCGGCACCGCCGGACGCAACCTCTGGACGGTGGTCCTGTGCTGGACCACCGTCCTGCTGGAGGGCTACGACCTCGTCGTCCTCGGCGCCATCATCCCGACCCTGCTCAAGACGCGTCACCTCGGCATGACCGCGGGGGACGCGACCACCGTCGCCACGCTGTCGCTCGTCGGCGTCGCCATCGGCGCGGTGCTGGTCGGTCCGCTGGCCGACCGGCTCGGCCGGCGCCTGCTGCTCATCGGCTCGGTGGTGCTGTTCTCGGTCTTCACCCTGCTGGTGCCGCGCGCCGGCTCGGTCACGATGTTCGCCGTACTCCGCCTCATAGCCGGCCTGGGGCTCGGCGCGTGCATGCCCGTGTCCCTGACGATGATGGCCGAACACATGCCGGCGGACCGGCGGGCGCGCGCCAGCACGCTGACCATGACCGGCTACCACACCGGCGCCGTGATCACCTCGCTGCTCGCGCTGCGGGTGACCGACGACTGGGAGGTCCTCTTCTACGTCCTGGGCGTCGCCGGACTGGCCGTAGCGGTCGTCCAGTGGTTCCGCCTGCCGGAGTCGGAGGCGTTCGTCCGCGCCAAGGAGGCGCCGGGTGCCGAGCGCGTATCGTTCACCGAGCTGCTCAAGCCGACGTACCTCCGCGCCGGCATCGGGATCTGGGTGGCCTCCTTCATGGGCCTGTTGCTGGTCTACGGCCTCAACACCTGGCTGCCCAAGCTCATGAACGACGCCGGATACCCCGTCCCCACGGCGGTCACCCAGCTCCTCGTACTCAACGCCGGCGGTGTGGCCGGTCTGGTGCTGGGCGGCTTCGTGGCCGACCGGCGCGGCATCAAGCTCACCACGCTGGGCTGGTTCGCGGTCTCGGTGGGCATGCTGGCCTGGCTCAGCGTCAAGATGGACAGCGACCTGCTGCTCGACACGGTCGTCTTCCTCACCGGCGTGTTCGTCTTCTCGGCGCAGGTGCTCGTCTACGCCTACGTCACGCAGTACTACCCGGCCTCCGTCCGCGGCACCGCGCTCGGCTCCGCGTCCGGCATCGGCCGCATCGGCTCCATCGTCGGCCCGTCGGTCACCGGCGCCCTGGTCTCCGCCGGGATCGGCCACCCCTGGGGCTTCTACTTCTTCGCCACGGTGGCCGCCCTGGCCTTCCTGGCCGTGCTCACCCTCCCGGCCCGGACGCCGCAGGACCCCGCCGCCTGACGCGGCGGCGTCCGCTCACCGTCCCTCGGGGAACCCGTCGCTGGTGACGAAGTAGAACACCGGCAGCACGACGAAGACGGCGACGGCCACCAGCGGCGCGACGACGACGCCGAGGAGCCCGGCGGCACTGTACGCCAGGGCTCCCGCCCAGGAGCGCAGGCGGCCGTGCCGTACGTACGTGCTCTCCACCTCGGGGGTCAACAGCTCGGGGTGGCGGGCCAGTTGGTGGTAGAAGGCCACCCAGCTCAGGCACATCACCGCCGCCAGGCCGGCGTAGAGGGCGACGGCGACCCGGGCGTCGGAACCGTCGGGGTCGGCCTGGAGCGCGTCCGCGACGACCGCGGTGGGGAACGACAGCGCCGCCGTGCTGAACAACAGCAGCAGGTTGGCGGCGTGCAGCCCCCGGTCCATCACGCGGACCCGCACGAAGGCCTGGTGGTGGTTGAGCCAGATGACCGACACGTATCCGAAGGAGGCCAGATAGCCGAGGTAGGCGGGCCACTGGGCCAGCAGGGCGTGGCCGAGGCCGCCCGGCCGGTGCGGTGGGTCGGAGAGACCGAGGGCCAGCAGCGTGACGGCGATGGCCAGCACGCCGTCGCTGAAGGCCTCCGCGCGGGTGGTGTCGGATCGGGAGAAACCGCGGAGGCGGGCGCGGGACACACTGGCTCCTGACGTGCTGGTTCACAACGGGACGGGGTGGGGCCGGGGCCGTGACGGGTGTGTCAGGCCCCGCTGCCCGGCCTGAGGGGGCTCACCCGGGGGACGGACGCCTTTCCCGTGTTGGAGACCTTGCCGCCGGTCCAGGGGACGGAGAGCGAGGTGGTCTCGTCGGGCGGGGTGACCAGCAGGGCCTGCGGCGTGACGGTGGTGACGCCGGTGATCGCCGGATCGGTGTAGCTCAGCGCCGACCAGGCGTCGGCCCCCGGGGCGAGCGTCACCCGCTGCTGCGGCTGGTCGATGGCCCGCTCGGGGTCCGGGGTGACGGCGTCGCCCGCTCCGTCGACGAACGCCACGCCCGGGAAGCCGTACAGGCTGCACGTGCGCGGGGACCGGTTGGTCAGCACGAGGGCGAAGTTCTCCTGCCCGGCCCCGGGGTGGTCGGACCCGAGGGACGCCTTGAGGTCGGAGGTGCGGCAGCGTTTGGGGGCCGGGGCGGCGGGTGACGCCGCCGCCGTACCGGTACCGGTACCGGTGCCGGTCGGTTCGGAGGGGTCGGCGGTGTCGCCGCCGGCGGGCCCCGAGGCGGTCGCCGACGGCGTACCGGTGGCCGCGGCGGACGTGGGCGGGGCGCCGCCGGACGTGCCGTCCGCGCTGTGGCTCGTACACGCGGTCAGCACGGCGCAGCAGGCGAGTACGGCGGGCAGGATGCGACGGAGCGTCATGGTGCTTCTTCCTCGGGGCTCACGGGCGCTCGGGGTTCACGGGCGCCGCGGCAGGGGTGTGCGCCGGCACCGGGCCGGCGCGGTGACGTGCGGCGGCCGGGTCAGTGGCCGGTGCGGACGGAGCGGACCGCGCGCAGGATCAGGTCCGTGACGGGACCGGGGTCGCTCACGGACACCGCGTGCGGGGCGCGCACGGCGACGGTGTGGGCGTGGGCGCGCTCGGCCATCCAGCGTTCGGCGGCCGGCGGGATGTTGCGGTCCTCGGTGGCCACGAGGTACCAGCTGGGGATCTTCTTCCACGCGGCGGCGGTGGCCGGTTCCTGGAGCGCGGCCAGGGTGATCGGGCGCTGGCCCGCGGCCATGACCTGGGCGGTCGGCACGGGGACACCGGCGGCGAACTGGTTGCGGAACAGGTCCTTCCTGATGACCAGTTCGTCGCCCTGGCCGCCGTCGGGCAGCGGGTAGTGCTGGGTGACAGTCGCCTCTCCCAGGGTGCTGCCGGGGAACTTGCCGGTGAGCTGGAGCGCGCTCTCCCCGACCTCGGGAACGAAGGCGGCGATGTAGACCAGCGCCTTGACGCTCGGGAGACCGGCCGCGGCCTGGCTGATGACGGCGCCGCCGTAGGAGTGCCCGACCAGGACGATCGGTCCGCTGACGCTCTCCAGGACGCTGCGGATGTAGGCGGCGTCGCTCGCCAGGCCGCGCAGGGGCAGGGCGGGCGCCAGCACGCGGTGGCCCTGCCGCAGCAGGCGCTGGACGACGGCGCGCCAGCTTGAGCCGTCGGCGAACGCGCCGTGGATCAGGACGACGGTGGGGTCGGCCGGGCGGCCGTGTCCGGTGGCCGGACGGCCCGCGGCCGGCGCGGCGTTCGCGATGCCGGCGGTGCCCAGGGCAGCGGCACCGGCCAGGAGGGACGTGGTCACGGTACGGCGCGAGATCGGAGGATTCATCGTTCGCTCTCTGTCAGGGGTGGAAGGGTGGGTGCGGGCCGGGGTCAGCGGGAGGTGGCCCGGACGGCGTCCTCGATGAGGCGCACGACCCGCTCGGGGTGGGCGAGCATGACCAGGTGGGAGGAGTCCACCTCGACGGTGGTCATGCCGGCCCGCCGGTAGCCGTAGCGCTCCACGTCGGGGTTGATGGTGTGGTCGGCGGAGGCGACCAGGCCCCAGGACGGCTTGGTCTTCCAGGCCGCGGCCGGGGCCGCCTCGGTGAAGGCCAGGGCGGCCAGCGGGCGCTGGGACACGGCGAGGGCCGAGGCGAGGCGGGGGTCGACGTCGGCGGCGAAGATGGCCGGGAACTTGCCGGGCTGGACCGACACGTCGGTTCCGGGCTGGTCCGAACCCTCGACCGGGAACGGGGTGTAGACGAGGGCGCCCGCCAGGTCGGAGTCGGGGAAGCGGCCTTGCAGCTCGCCGAGGCTCTCGCCCTCCTCCAGGGCGTAGCCGGCCAGGTAGACCAGGGCGCTGACGTTGTCCTCGGTGCCGGCGACCGTGATGACGGCACCACCGTAGGAGTGGCCGACCAGGACGACGGGGCCGTCGATCTGGCGGACGATGTCGGCGACGTAGGCGGCGTCCCCGATGAGGCTGCGGTTGGGCACGGCCGGGGCGACGACGTCGAGGCCGCGGGCGATCAGCCGGGGGATGACCTCCGCGTAGCTGGAGGCGTCGGCGAAGGCTCCGTGGACGAGGACGACGGTCGGTCCGTCGGTACGGGACATGGGAGGACTCTCTGATCGGTGGGGTGGGTGCCGGCCCGTGCCCGGCTGCCGGGCGGGTGGGTGGCTCGTGGGTGGTGCCGGGGCCGTGAGACGTCCGGACGGGTCGATGGTCCGGTTCCTGCGCGGGGAACGCGCCACCGCGCCGTGGGCGAAGCCGCCGGTACCTCCGAGACCCTAGGGCGGGCGCAAGGGGGCGGATTGACTGTCTGTGCACCATCTGTGGCCTGTGCGCGCTCAGCGGCCACCGGCCCGTCCGGGGGCGTCGTATCGTCGGGACCGCGGCATTTGGGAAGTCGATTCGGGGGGTTGTGTGCTGCTGCTCGATCTCGCCACCGTGGCGCCACGGGACCGGGCGGACGCGTTCCACCACGCGCTGACGGACTCGTCGGTACCCAACGACGTGGTCCACGAGGAGCCCGCGTCCGGCATCCACGCCCGGATGCGGATGTGGCGGGTGGGCGATCTGTGTCTCTTCGCCACCCGCAACTCCGGGTTCGAGGTGCGGCGCACGGAGCGGCACGTCCGGCACCACCGGAGCGACCCGATCGTGTCCGTCTCGCTCCAGCCCGAGGGTGTGCACCGGGCCGAGGTCTCCGGCGCACGGCGGCTGCTGGGCGCGGACGACATCTGTGTCTTCCACGAGCTGTCGCCGCGGGTGTACGGCTGGTCCGGTGACGGGGCGTCCCAGTCGATGATGTTCGACATGCACCGGCTCGGCCTGCCGGTGGACGTGGTGGTGCGGGCGGCGGAACGGCTGCGTGCCAGCCCGCTGCACGACCTGGTCCTGACTCATCTGCGCGGGGTGTGGCGCGACCCGGACGGCCTGGAAGCCGATCCCGGCGCGCGGCACCTGGCGTCCGCGACGACCGATCTGGTGCGCGCGCTGCTGGTGTCGGCCGCGCACGCCGAGGAGTCCGCCGCGGTCCGGTCCGTGATGGACGACACCCTGCTCACCCGGATCATGACCCATGCGCGGCGCCACCTCGCGGATCGCGATCTGACGCCCGAACGGATCGCGGCGGAGCACGCGATCTCCGTGCGCCGGCTCTACGCGCTGCTCAGTGGGGCGGGGCTCAGCCTGGAGCAGTGGCTGATCACCGAGCGCCTCGGCAAGGCACGGGGGATGCTCGCCTCCGCCCGGTACGACCGTCTCACCGTGGCGGCGATCGCCGCCCGCTGCGGGTTCAGCAGCCCGAGCCATTTCAGCCGGCGCTTCCAGGCGGCGTACGGGGTGGCGCCGAGCGAGTGGCGGCGGCTGAAGCGCGAGGAGGCGATGGGCGCGGCCGGGTGAGCCGGGCGCGCCGCACGCGTCGGCGCCCCGGGCGGACGGGTCAGGCGGCGTGCAGCGCGGTGTGCAGGGTGTCCGTCATCTGGATGCGGGCCGCGCGGGAGGCGTCGGTGTCGCGGAGGGGGTCGAAGAGCACGAAGCCGTGGATCGTGCCGTGGTAGCGGAGGGACACCACGGGGACGTCCGCCTCCCTCAGGTGGGAGGCGTAGGCCTCGCCCTCGTCGCGGAGCACGTCCGCCTCCGCGGTGAGGACGAGCGTCGGCGGCAGGCCGCGCAGCGACCGGGTGGGTGCGCGCAGCGGGGAGACGGTGTCGTGCGTCCGGATCCGCGGGTCGGGTGCGTACTGCTCCCAGTAGTCGCGCATGGCCGCGCGGCTCAGGAAGTAGCCGTCGGCGAACTGGGCGTAGGAGGGGGTGTCCATCGCGGCGTCGGTCACCGGGCAGAGCAGCACCTGGTGCCGGAGGGCCGGGCCGCCGCGCTGCCGCGCCAGGAGGGCGAGCGAGGCGGCGTGCTGGGCGCCCGCGCTGGCGCCGACGACGGCCATCCTGCTCCCGTCCAGCCGGCATCCCGAGCCGTGCAGGGCGATCCACCGGGCCACGGTGTACGCCCGCTCGACGGCGCCCGGGTAGCGGACGTCCTCCGGCGCGTCGTACTCCGGTATGACCACGGCGGCGTCCGTTCCGAGGACGAGGTCGGTCAGCAGGTGCCGGTGCGCGTACGCATCGGTCAGCATCCAGCCCAGTCCGTGCAGGTAGAGCACCACCGGCAGCGGTTCGTCACTGCCGGCGGGGCGGAGGATGCGCACCCGGACGCGGTGGCCGTCGCTGCCCGGCAGCGCCAGCCACTCCTCCTCGATGTCCGGCTCGTCACCGTCGTCACCGGCCCACAAGGAGGCCATCCGCGCCCTGGCGCCGGCCGCGTCCGGGTCCGAGGACGCGGGCAGCGCGTACGTCTCGACGAAGGCGCGTGCCAGCCGCTCCAGGACGGGTGCGGCCCCAGGGGCGGGAACGTCATCTTGCAAGAGAACTCCTGCGCGGGGGCCCGGCCGTGCAAGGGACCGGGCCGTCGGAAAGGGTGCCGGCCCCTCCCCCGCGACCGGGCAGGCAGGCGTGCGGCGCCGAAGGCGGCTCCACCGGCACAAGTGCCCAGCCTAGGGCGCGGCGAACGGGATGCGGGCGGCACCGTGCTGTGGATACTTGCCGCTGCGTGCACAGTTTCCGCCGTCAGCCGTCCCCGCTCGCCGGGTCCTCGGACGGCCGGGTACGGTTGCGCCACTCGCGGGGTGACATGCCGTAGGCCGCGCGGAAACTGCGGCTGAAGTGGGTGGCGTTGGCGAAGCCCCACCGTTTGGCCACCGCCCCCACCGCGACGTCCCACGCCTCGGGCCGGGCCAGCTCGCGCCGTGCCTCCTCCAGGCGGCGGTGCTGGATCCACCGGCCGATCGTGCTGCCCTGGCCCTCGAAGAGCTTGTGCAGATAGCGGACCGAGATGTGCTGGGCCGCGGCGATCGTGGCGGGGGTCAGGGTGCGGTCCCACAGCCGCGCGTCGACGTAGGCACGCACGCGCCACAGGAGGTCCTGGTGCTCCTGCGCCGGTCCGGACGCGGGTTCGGCGCCCGCCGCGCCCTCCGGCCTCGCCACGTCCACGGTGTCCTCCACGTCCTGCCCGTGCCCCGGGCCCTCCGCCGCGAGCGAACCGACGAACCCCGTGACGGTCGTGGCCAGGCGGAGGGCCGTCGCCGGCGGGTACGCGGGCAGGGTGTCGAGCAGCCCCCGCAGGAGGGGGCCGAGCAGGGGCGCCACCGGGCCGTCGGCGAAGGGTGCCCGGGCGCTGAGCGCCCGCACCTGGCGGTCGGTCAGGGTGAGCGCGATCCGTGGGATCCGGACGAGGTGCAGTTCGAAGTCCACCGACTCGTGCAGCAGGAAGGGCACCGCGTGGTCGCAGACGAAGATGTCGTCCGGACGGCAGGCCGTGGTGCCGTCCCCCCGGACCAGGGTCGCCCTGCCGGAGGAGTGGACGCCCAGCGTCAGATGCGGCTCGGTGGTGTCCTCGGTGGAGCGGACGAAGGACCGTGCCGGTCCGCGGTAGGTGCTGACCTGGAGGAGGCCGAGCATGCGGACCTGTGCCGGTGCGGTGAAGCGGGCGGTGGCACGGACGTGGGCGGGCAGGAAGGCGCGCGTCAGCGCGGGCACCGGGGCGCTCGCCAGGGTCAGGTCCGGGTACGGGGGTCGGCCGGCGGCGCTGCCGGTTCCGGTGGGCGGGGGCATCGGATTCATGGGGTCCCCTGGTTGAAACGGTGTTTCCGCGCCGGGACGGTCCGGCGGTGGACGTCCGGTGGGGAGTCCACGCATGTCAGCCTGGGGCGCCCGGGCAGCGCGCGGGGGGCCGTCCGGCGTTCCGTGCGGGCAGGGGCATGAGTCGTGCGCGGTGAGGCATCGTCGCGTGCGTCACCTGGCAAGAAGCACCGTCCACCCGCCTCTAGGGTCGACGCCCGGCGCTCGCATGCTCATCTCCATGCGAGATGACTGACATCCCGAACGATCGCGCCAGGTGAGGAAGGCGGCCGGCGGTCAGGTCGTTGTGCTGCATGACGAAAGAAGGTGCCCATGTCCACACCACTTGATCTCCGCCGCAGGACCCACGCCGTACGGGAGGCCCAGGGCGTGCCCGGCTGGCTGGTCGCGCTCCTGGCCGTCGCGTCCGGGATGACGGTCGCCAACCTCTACTACGCGCAGCCCCTGCTGTCGTCGTTGAGCGGAGTGTTCGGGATCAGCGAGGCCACCGCCGGCACGCTGATCACCCTGACCCAGATCGGCTACGTCCTCGGCATGATCTTCCTGGTGCCGCTCGGCGACCGGCTGGAGAAGCGCAACCTGGTCTCCGTCCTGCTGATCGTCACGACGGCCGCCCTCGTGGTGGCGGGACTGGCCCCGAACTTCCCCGTGCTGCTGATCGCCGCGCTGGTCAGCGGTGCCACCTCGGTCGTGGCCCAGATCCTGGTGCCCTTCGCGGCCAGCCTGGCCCCGGACCATTCCAGGGGCCGGGTCGTCGGCCGGGTCATGAGCGGTCTGCTCACCGGCATCCTGCTCTCCCGGACCCTGAGCAGTCTGGTCTCCGACGTCGCCGGCTGGCGGGTGGTCTTCCTCGGCTCCGCCGCCCTGATGGCCGTCCTCACGGTGGCGCTGCGCGTCGCTCTCCCCGATCACGCCCCGACCACCTCCGTCCCGTACCACCACGTGCTGCGGTCCACGGTCCGGCTGGTGCGCACCCATCCCGCGCTGCTGCGCCGCGGGCTGTACCAGGCGGCGATGTTCGGTGCGTTCAGCGCCTTCTGGACCACGGTCTCCTTCGTCCTGACCGGTCCCCGCTTCCACTACTCGCCGGTCGGCGTCGGTGTCTTCGCGCTCGTGGGCGCGGCGGGCGCGGCGGTGGCCCCGTTCGCCGGCCACTGGGCCGACCGGGGGCTGACGCGTCCCATGACCGGTGCCGCGTTCGTGGTCGCCGCGCTGGCCTTCCTGCTCGCGGGTCTGGGCGGACACAGCATCGTGCTGATAGCCCTGGCCGCGATCCTGATCGACATGGCCGTACAGGCGACGCTCATCCTCGGACAGCACACCATCTACGCGCTCGACCCCGGCGCCCGGGCCCGTCTGAACAGCGCCTTCATCGCCATGTTCTTCGTCGGCGGCGCCGCCGGCTCCCAGCTCGGGTCCATGGTGTACCACGCCGGAGGCTGGGCCGGCCTCACCGTCCTGGGCGCCGCGCTCCCGCTGGCCGCGCTCGTCTACTGGGCCTTCGAGCGGCCCGGCGCCGCGCGGCGGACCCCGGCCGCGGAAACCCGCGACTGAGGACGCCGGGCAAGGCCGGCCGACACACCCCTCACAGGCGCCTGACGGACTTCCCGCCGTCAGGCGCACCCCTACGATGCGGCACGGGTCCCGCCCGCCGGCGACCACCCCCGCACCCGCCCGAAGGAGCACACGATGGATCTGCGGCAGATGGAGGTCGTCGTCGCGGTGGCCGACGCGGGCGGCTTCACGGCGGCGGCGCGACAGCTGCACGTGGTCCAGTCGGCGGTGTCGGGCACGGTCCGCGCACTCGAACGCGAGCTGGGCACGCCGCTCTTCGACCGCACCACGCACCGCGTCGCGCTGACGCCGGCGGGCGAGGCGTTCGTGCCGGCGGCGCGCGCCGCCCTGCGGGCCGCGGAAGCCGCCCGGGAGGCGGTCGACGCGGTGCGGGGGCAACTGCGCGGCCGGATCACGGTGGGCACGATGCAGGGGGTCTGGGCGGGGCTGCACCACGCCCTGGCCGCGCTGCGGGCGGAGCACCCGGGGCTCGGCGTGCAGCTGCGGCAGGCGGCGGTCGCCGACATCCGGCAGGCGCTGCGGGAGGGCACGGTCGATCTGGCCGTGGTGGCGCTGGACCGCCAGCAGCAGCGCGGGCTGACCACCCGGCTGCTGTCCGAGGAGGAGATGGTGCTGGTCGCCTCCCCGCGCCGGGTCGTAGGGGCCACGACGCCCCGGGGCGAGGTGGAACTCGCCGATGCCGCCCGGCTGCCGCTGGTGGACTTCAGCCCGGGCTGGGCGATCCGTCACTCGGTGGACCGCGCCTTCCGGGCCGCGGGCGTCGACCGCAGCACGACGTTCGAGGTGAACGACATCGTTGCGGCGGCCGAGCTGGTCCGCAACGATCTGGGGGTCTGCATCCTGCCCAGGTCGATCGCCGACCGCTTCCCCGACCTGACCGCGTATGGTTTCCGGCACCACGCACCCCGCTGGAAGATCATGCTGGTGCGCCCTCCGGGTGAGGCGTCACCGGCGGTGGCCGCGCTGTGGCGGCACTTCGCTTGATCAATTTCTGCCTGCTTCCTTCCTGGTGCTCGCCGGTTCCCGCTGCTTGGCTGGCCGAGGGAACAGAACCAGTACGGCGCCCCGGTGCCACGCATGCCAAGGGAGAGCCAATTGAGCCTGGTGCTGACGACCGACACGGTGCCGGACCAGGAGAAGGTCGCGTACTGGAACGACGCGGTGAGCAGGGCACTCGTGCCGGTCACCGTGGCCCCCCGCGACGGCCGGCGGTTCGACGGCAGGATCGCCAGCGACTGCCTGGGCTACCTGCGGGTCTCGCGCATGGAGGCCGACGCCGGGCGGGTCAGCCGCACGCCGGCCCTGATCGAGCGTTCGCCCGAGGCCCTCGTGGCGGTCGGCCTGCTGGTGTCGGGCAGCGCCACCTTCATCCAGGACGGCCGGCGGGCCGAGATGGCCGGGGGCGACCTGGTGTTCTACGACACCGCGCGGCCGTTCTCCTTCACCTATCCGGAGCGGTTCGCCACCCATGTCTTCCAGCTGCCGCGGCATGTGCTGGGCGTCGCGGACGGTGACATCCGGCGGGTCACGGGCACCGCCATCGGCACGGCACACGGCCTGGGCGCGGTGCTGCGGCCCTTCCTCGCCACGCTGGCCGACGCGGCCCCCTCCTACCCGGCGGCCGTCGGGCACCGGCTGGCCGGCCACGTCGTCGACCTGTTCGCCACCCTGATCACCGATCAGGCCCTGCGGGACCCGGACGACGGCCGCGACCATCTCGTGCTGAGCGTCCGGGATCACATAGACCGCAAGCTGGGCGACCCCTCCCTGTCACCGGAATCCATCGCCCGGGCGCACCACATATCCGTCCGCTATCTGCACCGGCTCTTCGAGGGCGAGGGCATCACCGTCAGCCGTCTCATCCAGCAGCGGCGACTGGAGGCGTGCGGGCGCGAACTCGCCCGTCGCGGACGGGTGACGCCCACCGTCTCGGCGGTGGCCCGGCGCTGGGGCTTCGTCAATCCCGCCCACTTCAGCCGGGCGTTCCGCGCCGCGTACGGGGTCTCCCCCCGGGAATGGCGCACCCTGCACCTGGAGCGGGGCGAGGACGAGCAGCCGGCGGGTCCGACCCTCACCTGACGCCCACGCCAGGCGGCGGGCGGTGCCGGTCGCCGTCCAGGCGGGCGAGCCGGGAGCGGGCCTCGGCGACCCGTCGCGGGTCCGCGTCGCTGCCGAGGGCGACGCACCGCGTGAACGCCTCACGGGCCTCGGCGGGACGGCCGGCCTGGAGGAGGATGTCACCGAGCGAGAGGAGGTAGCGGCTCTCCAGGGCGATGTTGCCGTCCGTCCGGGACAGCTCGACCGAGGTCCGCAGGTACTCCACCGCTTCCTCCCAGCGCCCCAGGCTGCCGTAGCAGCCGCCGACGCCCGCCAGTGCGTTGGCCCGGGTGAAGGCGGCGATGTGCGGTTCGAGGCGGTCACCGGCCTCGTCCAGTCGGGTCAGGACCTGCCGGTAGGTCTCGATCGCCTCCTCGTCGCGGCCCACGCCCCTCAGGTGCGCGGCGCGCGAGATCAGGGCCTGGAGCAGGCCGTGCAGGTCGCCGGCGGCCTCGAACAGCGCGATGGCGTGGTCGCTGTGCTCGGCGGCCGGGCCGTCCTCGCCCAGCGCACGGTGGGCCCAGGAGGCGTACGCGTGCGCCCACCCCTGCTGCCCGGCGTCACCGGCCCGCCGGGCCGCGTCGAGCGCACGGGCGGTGTACGGGATGCTGTCGCGGGGCCGGCCCTCGCAGAGCATCACGGCCCAGGCGTGGTAGTTGAGCTGGGTCGCTTCGAGCAGGGGGTCGCCGAGCGCCTCGGCGGAGCGGACGGCGGCGCCGAAGACCTCCGGCCAGTGCCCCCAGAAGATCCACTGGTCGGAGAACCAGTGCAGGGACTCGGCCACCTCGACCACGGTGGCGTGGTCGCCCTCCGCCGCGGCGGCGTGCAGGGCCGCCAGCCAGTTCGCGGACTCGGTCTGGAGCCACTCGCGGGCCTTGTCGGCGCTGGACAGGTCGACCGTGCCGCGCCAGGAGGCGGGTGGGGCTCCGTGGCCGGGTTCGTACCACCGCCCCGCCACGACGGCCGTCTCCAGCAGCCAGCGGAACATCGACCGGCGGGCCCGCTCGATGTCGGCCTCGTCGTCCTCCGCGACGAGACGGCCACGGCCGTACAGGCACAGCAGGTCGTGGAGCCGGTAGCGGTCCTCGGCGCTGCCGAGCAGGCCGGCCTCGACCAGTTCCTCCAGGGTGTCCTCGGCGTCGTGGACGTCCTGGCCGGTGAGCCGGGCGGCGCAGGCGGCACCCAGGTCGGGGCCGGGGACCAGGGACAGGCGCCGGAACAGGCGGGCGGCCGTGGGCGTGAGCTGCCGGTAGGACAGGTCGAAGGCGGTCGCGACGCGTACGTCGCCGGCGGACAGCGCGTCCAGCCGCCGTTCCTCGCTCGCCAGCCGGTCCGCGAGCCGTCGCACGGTCCATCCCGTGCGGGTCGCCAGCCAGTTGCCCGCGATCCGCAGGGCCAGCGGCAGGTGCTCGCAGAGCCGGGCGACCTCCTCCAGGGCCTCGGGTTCGGCCGTCGCGCGCGCCTCGCCGACGAGGGAGGTCAGGAAGGCGGCCGACTCGGCGGGTTCGAGCCGGCCGAGGGGCAGCCGGTGCACGTCGTCCAGTCCGGTGAGCACGCGGCGGCTGGTCACCAGGACGAGGGTTCCGCCCGAGCCCGGCAGCAGCGGGCGCACCTGCGCCTCGTCACGGGCGTTGTCGAGCACCAGCAGACAGCGGCGGTCGGCGAGGACCTGCCGGTAGAGGGCGGGGTGGGCCTGCGGTCCCGCCTTGGCCAGGTCGCGGTCGGGCACGCCGAAGGCCTTGAGCACCCGGACCATCAGCTCGGAAGGGGCGGGCGGGCTGTCGTCGGTCCCCCTGAGGTCGACCATGAGCTGGCCGTCCGGGAAGCGGTCCGCGAGCCGGCGGGCGGCGCGCAGCGCGAGGGTGGTCTTTCCGGTGCCGGGCGGTCCGTGGATGACGACCACGACGGGCTGGCCCTCCGGGACACCGCCGCCCTCCCCGGCGGCGCGGTCCTGCCGGGGCGGCGCGGCCAGCGCCTCCAGCTCGGCCAGTTCGTCCGCGCGGCCGGCGAAGTCGTCGATGCCCCGCGGGAAGGAGCGGACGCCGACGGGGCTGTATCCCGGGGTGCGTCCGGCGCGGGCGGCGGCGAGCAGCCGTTCCCGGTCGGCGTCGTCCAGGCCGAGGCCGTCCGCGAGCGCGGCCACCGTCCGCCGTTGCGGTGCGGCCCGCCGGCCGCGTTCCAGGTCGCCGATGCCCCGCTCGCTGACCCCGGAGACCTCCGCCAGGGCCTCGATGGTCAGCGACTTCGCCCGTCGCATCGAGCGCAGCAACGGCCCGAACGCGACCTCCTGTCCGGACATGTCCGCCCTTTCCCCCGACTGCGCTTGAATATTGTAATACCGGATGCCCACCCCGGGGTGCGTCACCATGCGTGACACGTGGTGCACGCGTGGTTCCCGCGGCCCGCGGCAGGTGATAGACACTGCGGGATCACAGTTCCTGTCCGCCAACAGGAAGGTTGCCGCCGCATGTCTGCAACACGCCGTCAGGTCCTGGCCCGAGCGAGCGCCCTGGGAGCGGGCATCGCGTTCACCGGGGCCCTGTCCGAGCTCTTCGCGGGCACCGCCGCCGCGCAGAGCCTGGGCCACACCGGCTACGGCCCGCTCGTCCCCGATCCGCATGGCCTGCTCGACCTGCCGAAAGGTTTCCGCTACACCGTGCTCTCCCGCGAGGGCGACCAGCTCCGCTCCGGAGAGGGCAGAGTCCCCTCGAACCACGACGGCATGGCCGCCTTCGCCGGCCGAGGGGGCCGTACCCACCTCGTCCGCAACCACGAGAACCGCGTCACCGCGCCGATCCCGGTCCCGACCGTCAGCGGCCTCACCTACGACCCGGCCGGCAAGGGCGGCTGCACGGCGCTCACGCTCGACGCGCGCCGGCACGTGCTGTCCGAGCGGGTCGCCATCGCCGGTACGGCCGTCAACTGCGCGGGCGGCCGCACCCCCTGGGGCACCTGGCTGACCTGCGAGGAGACCGAGGACAAGGCGGGCACCAACGGCTACACCAAGGACCACGGGTTCATCTTCGAGGTCCACCCCACCGACCCGCACCGCACCGGCGCCGTCCCGCTGACCGCGATGGGCCGCTTCCAGCACGAGGCGGTCGCGATCGACCCGCGCTCCGGCATCGTCTACGAGACCGAGGACGCCTTCCTGAAGCCGTTCGGCCTCTTCTACCGCTTCCTGCCGGACAAGCCGCTCGGCGGAGTCGGCTCGCTGCGCGCGGGCGGCCGGCTCCAGGCGATGCGGGTGCCCGGCGTGCCGGACCTGTCCCCGGTCCAGGAGCCGGGGACGCGTTTCGACGGCATCGAGTGGGTGGACGTACCCGACCCGCTGGCCGCCTCCACCCCCACCCGCCTACAGGACTACGGACCCGGCGGCATCACCCACGCGCAGAAACTGGAGGGCTGCTACTGGGGCGGCAGCTGTGTGTACTTCGTGTCGTCCTTCGCCCGCGGCGCGGACGGCTCCGCGGCCGACCACTACGGCCAGATCTGGCGCTACGACCCGGCGCGCCGCCGGCTGACGCTGGTCGTCGTGTTCGGCCCGGACACCGATGTGCAGCTGCCCGGCGAGTCCCCGGACAACATCTGCCTCGCCCCCGGCGGCGGCCTGATGGTGTGCGAGGACGGCAACGGGGCCCAGCACGTCTTCGGCGTGACCCGCAAGGGCGAGGTGTACCCGATGGCCCGGGGCCGCCAGGTCCTCACGGCGGGCGGTACGGCACAGGAGCCGGAGTGGGGCGAGTTCGCGGGGGTCACCTTCTCCGCCGACGGCGAGACGATGTACGTCAACTGCTACACGCCCGGCACCACGTTCGCGGTGACCGGTCCCTGGCGCGGCTAGGCCCTTCCGTTCGGATCATCTGATCGGCATCGCGTTCACGCGGCGCACTCCGCGGTCGTGCGCGCTCACCGGCACGCGGCCGGGGTCCCGGAAAGGGGCCCCGGCCGGCGAACGAGAGGGCGGCTAGAACGGATGCTCGCGCAGTGCCTTGCGCCGGTCACCGAGGAGTGAGAAGGCGACGGCGGCGAAGTAGAGCGCCCAGATCGGCGCGGCCAGCGCCAGCATGGTCAGCGGGTCCGTGCTCGGCGTCGCCACGGCCGAGAAGACCGTGATGCCCACGACCATGGCGCGCCACCGGCCGAGCATCCGCCGGCCGGACAGCACTCCGGTGAGGTTGAGCATCACCAGCAGCAGCGGCATCTCGAAGGCGAGACCGAAGACGACCACCATGCGGGTGACGAGGTCGAGGAGGTCGTCCAGCGGCAGCAGGTTGTTCACCCCGTGCGGTGTGAGGCCGATCAACACCTTCGCGGTCCTGGGCAGCACCTTGTAGGCGAAGAAGGCGCCGCCGAGGAACAGCGGGACGCCCGCGCCGACGAACGCGTAGGCGTGTTTCCGCTCGCGTTCGTGCAGGCCGGGGGCGACGAACGCCCACAGTTGGTACAGCCAGACCGGAGAGGCCAGCACCACGCCGGCCACCAGCGATACCTTCAGCGCCAGGGTGAAGGGCGCGAGCAGACCGTTGATCGTGAGGTGCGCGCAGGCGCTGTGCGTGGGCCGCCGGGCCAGATCCGCGAAGGAGGCCGGGCAGCCGACCGACGCCAGGACCGGCCTGGTGAGGAAGTTGATGATCTTCTTGTAGGAGAAGGCCGCGACGACCGTGACGACCAGGACGGCGAGGACGGCCTTGGCGAGCCGGTAACGGAGTTCACGAAGGTGCTCCGCGAGCGGCATCCGCCCCTCGGGGTCCTTCTTCTTGTTTCGGACCGACTGGGGCATGCCATGTCCTCATCTCGTGCGGCGGACCCGCTCAGTCCGGGTGGCCGGTCGTGCCGTGCGTGGGCGTGGTGCGGGCGGTGGCGGCGTCCGTGGGAGCGTCCGGGGCCGTCCGTCGGCCCGGTCCGGGCTCCACCTCGGGAGGAGCCTCGTCGGAGGCGCCGTCGTCCTTCATCGCCCTGGTCTCGCTCTTGAGGATCCGCAGGGACTTGCCCAGCGCCCGGGCGGTGTCGGGCAGTTTCTTCGAGCCGAAGATCATGATCACCACGGCGACCAGGATCAGCAGGTGCCAGGGCTCCAGCGCGTTGCGGAACATCGTCACACCGCCCTTTCGAACGTGTCGGCGCCCGTACCGCGTGACCGTTCCTGTTGCCGGTCGGCGCGTTCCCGCACGGCTGTGGGCCCGGGGAGGCGAGGTGAGGGGGCTTGGGCGGCCGGTGCGGAGCCGGGCCGGGTGTCGCGGTCGTAGCTGGTCATGTTTCCTTCTTCCGGTCGGGTCGGGGCCGGCTCCCGGTCGGGTCGGGGCCGTTCAGGTTCCGGGGCGCCCGGCAGCCGTCCAAGCGGCGTACTCCTGGCGGACGTAGAGGCGGTGGCTGCGGGCGAGCGTGATCGTGTCGGGACGGTGCGGACCGGCCACCAGGTCGGGGTGGCGGCGGTCGTACAGGACGAGTTGTTCGGCGGTTTCCGCGGCGGCGGCGATCGGGCCGGGACCGGGGGCGGCGCAGGCCAGTCGGTCCATGAGGGCGGCCCGGCGCAGCAGTCGGGCGCGTTCGGCGGCCGTCGCATCGGCCGGGGAACCGGTGCCGGGCCCGGCCCGGCGGCCGTCGCGCTCGGCATCGAGTGCGAGCACTTGGTGCATCTCGCGGCGCAGGCCCGGTGCGTTGGCGTACGCCTCGTGCGGAGGCGGGACGTCGATGCCCTCGCCGTCGTCCGGCGCGCTGTCCACGGTCACTCCTCCTCGTCGTGACGAGCGCTCAGGCAGGCGCGGACCTCGCGGCCACCGCCTGTCTGGTGGGCCTCGGTCGACTGGGCGAGGTACTGGACGATGCCGGTGCCGCGGCCGTGCTCGTCGGCGGCGATGTCGGGGCGGTGCCGCTCCACCGCCCCGCCGGAGTCGGTGACCACGATGTGCAGCGTGCCGTCGTGGAGGACGAGCCGCAGGGTCATGCGCTCGCGGCCGTACTGGGCTGCGTTGGCGGCGAGTTCGTCGACGATGAGAATGGCGGAGTCCCGCTCGCTCGTGGGTACCTGCCAGGCTTCCAGCAGATCCGCCGCGAAGTGACGGACGGCGCAGACGTGCGCCTCCTGCGCGGGCAGGGTGAGCAGCGCCTCGTGGCGGCAGGGCCGGCCGGGCTGTGCACTGGTGCGGGGGGAGTCGGTCACGAACATGGTCTTCTGGCTCTTCTGTGAGGATGCGGAGACCGGGAAGGGGGACCACCAGCAGCAACCTTTCGGGTTGTCGGCGGGCTGGTCCTGCATGGCGCGCTCATCCGGTTTCACGGCTGACGCACGCTGAACGGTTCGGTGGTCGGCCCCTTTTGCTCGGCTTCTTACGGCTCCCATCGGGGCGGCGGCCCGGCCGGGCTCACGCGGGGTGCCGGTACGCGGCGTCACTGAACCGGTCAGGAACGCCCCTGCGGACCGTCGCGCCGCGGAGCCGGGAGCAACGCCCCTGTGGACCGTCGCGCACGAAGCCGGAGAGCAACGCCCCCGCCCGCGTACCGGACCGGGACACGCCGGTCAGCCCCTCGGCCACGGAGGTACCGGTGCCCGCTGCCGAGGTCGCCTTGCTGATCGGTGAGCTGCCGTGGTCGGACGGCCCCACGCTGATCCGTGAGCTGCCGTGGTCGAACGGCCCACGCTGACCCGTGAGCTGCCGTGGCCGGACGGCCGCACCGCCGCCGGAGCCGTGCCGCGTGGTGGGGCCGGCCGGCGACGGTGGCCCCGCGCGTGCCGGAAGAGGCCGTACGCCGGACGTCCTGGGCGCGCTCCCTCGGGCTGGTCCGCCGGTCCTGGGCGGCTCACCTCACGTCGGCCGCCCGGACCCCTCCCGGCTCCTCGTCCCGTCCCGCGCTCACCTCCGGCGGCCGTCGCCGGGTCACGCCCGGATCGTGACCAGCTTCTGGCCGTTGTCCGCGAGGATCTCGAAGTGCTGGATGGCCTCGGGGGCCATGGCGACCGTCCCGGGGATCGTAGTGCCGGCGGGGTACTTGCCGGCCCACCAGGTGGCGCCGTCCGCCCTGACTCCGCCGGGCCCGACCGCTTGCAGCCGGCAGGTGGTCCCGGCGGGCGCCCCCCTGGCCGAGACCTGGAGGACACTGCCCCAGACGGAGGGCGAGACCTTCACCGAGGCGGAGACGCCGGTGGCCGGATCGCTTCCGGAGAAGGTGCGCGTGAACGTGGGCGCGCTCGGCCCGGGCGGCGTAGCCACGCTGCCCACGGTGCCGACGGCGGCCAGCCATGTGCCGCCGGCCGCTGCCGCGACGAGCACCAGTGAGGCGCCCGCGCCGGCCAGTTGCAGGCGCCGGGTTCTGCGGCGCCGGGTCGCGGCCTGCTGGAGCAGTCTCTCCAGCATGCCTCTCTCCGGCGTGGGCGGTGCCACGGGCACGGCGGGCGCGGCGGGCGCCGTGGGCTCCTCGGGTGAAGGGCCGCGCACGGTTTCGCCCGCGCGTGCCACCAGCCGGTCGGCCAGGTTCCCGTCGGCCGCCGGCACCGTACGCCCCGAAGCCTCCGCCGCGGTCACCGTCGCCAGCAGCGCGGGCAGTCCCGCCAGCCGGGCGTGTTCCGCCTGGCACTCCGCGCAGTGCGCGAGGTGGGCGCGCACCAGTTCGGCTTCCTCCGGCGGCAGGGTGCCCAGGACGTACGCTCCGAGCGCCAGCCGGAGATCGTCGTGCTCCGCGCTCACGGTCGCCACCTCCCGCACACCTCTGTCATGGCTCGATCCCGCGTTCCTGCAACGCCAGCCGCAGCGCGTGCAGGGCGTAGTACGTCCGCGACTTCACCGTGCCGAGCGGGATGCCCAGCACGCGTGCCGCCTCCGCCATGGTCCGGCCCTGGTAATAGGTCTCCAGCAGGACGGCGCGGTGGTCCGGGGACAGCGACCGGACGGCGTCGGCGACCGCCCAGCTCTGGAGTGCCTGATCGATCTCGTCCTCCCCCGGGTTCTGCTCGGCGGCCCGCTCCAGCGCCTCGCCGCCGGCCTCGGCCGGCCTCGCCTGCCGGGCCCGGTGGGCGTCGATGACCAGGTGCCGGGCGACCGTGCACAGCCATGCCCGGGCCGGGCCGCGTGCGGGGTCGAACGCGGCGGGGTGCTGCCACGCCCGGAGCAGTGTCTCCTGCACGACGTCCTCCGCCCATTGCCAGTCTCCCGAGGTCAGCCGCAGTACGTAGTGGAACAGAGGTCCCGCGTGCTCGGCGTACAGAGCGCGCAGCAGTTCCTCGTCCGCGGTCGAAAGGGTCCCTTCACCAGAGACACGGTCTGCGGAGCGATCCGGACGGGTCCGCGGGCCACGTTTTTGGTTCCAGGGCATGAGTCGATCGTCGCGCATATGTACCGCTTTGTCCTGTAATGCACAAGAAGGCGCAGACGGCGTTCGGCGGGCCTCGCGGGCGAGGCGCTCCTTCGGACCGTGCGGCGCCGCCGACGGCCGGCGTGCGGGACGTCCGGAACCCTGTCTGACCTCCGGGGATACCGATTCGTCCCGGAAAGGTGCCCATCTGTCGAACCGTGGGGCCCCCGCCGTCCGTGAAGCCGGACAAGAGCCGACTCCGGCGCGGTTCCTCACCGGTCCCCCGCACAGCGAAGGAGGGGGCAGAGGTGGCCGGGACACGCCACGCGACGGAAGCGCTTCCGGCGCCGTCCGCCCTGCCCCGTCCGCATCTTCGCGGTGCGCAGGGGCGCAGGTGCGGTGCGGGACACGTCGAGGCGAGCGGCGTGCACGGGGCGGCACCCCTGTACGTCCGCCGGCCGGCCGGTGAGGGGCACGCGCCCACGAACACGGCATCCACCACACATTCGCGCGGGTGCGCGCGCCGGTCCGGCGCGGTCCACGCCTCCGCCTGATCAACGAGGAACGGACACCATGTACCTGAACCTTCGCGCGCCGGGCCGCCGGTCACGCGCCGCGGCCGGGATGGCCGTCGTCATCGTCGCCACCGGCGGCGCTCTGGGGCTGCTGAGCGCATGCGGCCAGTCGTCGCACTCCCCGGCGGCCGGAGCCGGTGCCCTCACACCCGGCCCGGGTCAGCACCGGATGGCAGGGATGTCCGGCGCCACGGGGCCGGGGGGCGCGGCGGGCTCCGCTCCCGGCGCCTCACCGATGCCGAGCATGAGCATGACCATGAGCCCGTCGGCCAAGGGCGCGCAGACCGCGCCGGTCACCGGCGACGCGGTGGCGATCAAGAACTTCGCGTTCTCCCCGGCCAAGCTGGAGATCAAGGTGGGCACGACGGTGACGTGGACCAATCAGGACACCGACGCCCACACCGTCACCAGCACCGGATCGGGCGGCCCGTTGCGTTCGGCCGCCCTGGCCACCCACGCCACCTACCGCCACACGTTCACCAAGCCCGGCACCTACGCCTACCTCTGCACCATCCATCCTTTCATGACCGCCACCGTGGAGGTGACCCGATGACCGCCCACTGGAACAGCCACGACGGAGCACCGGCCGACGACACCGGCCGGCCCGACACCGAGCACGGTATGACCCGGCGTCAACTCATGCGGCACACCGCCTGGTTCGGAGGGGCCGTGGTGCTCACCGTGGCCGGCGGACAGGTGATCAGCCAGATCGCCGACGCCCGGGAAGGCACCGCCCGGGGCGTCGCCGGGGCCGCCGCCGCGGAAAGCGGGGCGCTGCGGTTCGTACAGGTCTCCGACAGCCACATCGGGTTCCAGGGTCCGGCCAACATGGATGTGGCCGGCTCGTTCTCCGAGGCGATCCACCAGGTCAACACGCTCGGCTTCCGGCCCGACTTCGTGATGCACAGCGGCGACCTGACCCACCTGTCCACGGCCGGGCAGTTCGACCAGGTCAAGCAGATGATGAGCGGTATGCGGACGGACCGCGTCTTCACCGTGCCGGGCGAGCACGACTCCATCGGCGACGCGGGCCGCGCCTACCGGCGGACGTTCGGCACGGGCACGCTCGGCGACGGCTGGTACAGCTTCGACACCCACGGCGTGCACTTCATCGCCCTGGTCAACACCCTGAGCCTGGAGAAGCTCGGCCACCTCGGCAACGCCCAGATCGACTTCGTCCGCAAGGACGTCGCCGGACTGTCGTCGGACACCCCCATCGTGGTCTTCAGCCACATCCCGCTGTTCGCCATGTACCCGAAGTGGGGCTGGAGCACGGACGACGCCCTGAAGGTCATCGCCCTCCTGCGCCGCTTCTCCTCCGTCACCTGCCTCAACGGGCACGTCCACCAGCTCTTCACCAAGACGGAGGGCAACATCACGTTCCACTCCGCCACCACCACCGCCTACCCCCTGCCCCACCCGGGCCGGGCTCCCGCCCCCACCCCGCAGGTCGTCCCCGCCCGGCAGCTCAAAGAGGCACTCGGTATCCGCACCGTCGGCTACCGCCGGGGCGAGCGCGAACTGGCCATCACGGACCAGAGGCTCACATGAACACCCGACGGCTCCTCGCCCCCGCCCTGCGGACGGCGACCGCCGCGACCCTCGCCGCCGGCGGATACCTCCACGCCCAGCTCTACATCGACGGCTACCGCTCCATCCCCGTCATCGGCCCCCTGTTCCTGCTCCAGGCCGGCGCCTCGATCGCCCTCGCCGTCCTGCTGCTGATCGGCACACCACCCCTGCTGCTGAGGATGGCCGCGGCGGGCACCGCGCTCGGCGCCCTGGGCGGCTTCATCGCTTCGCGCACCGTCGGAGTGTTCGGATTCACCGAGCACGGCCTGCGACCCGCGCCACAGGCCCTCCTCAGCCTCCTCGCCGAAACCGGCACGCTGCTGCTCCTCACCGTCTGGCAGGTGACCCTGGCCGGACGCCCCCGCGCCGCCCGGCCGCCCGTCGGCACGGCCGCCTGGGCCACCACCCGCACACCACCCGGCTGAACCGCCCGAGGGACACCCCATGTACCTGCAACCACGCCCGGGAATCGCCTGGCCGAGCCCGCGCCTGCGCGAACTGAACGACGCCGTACGCGCCCTGCTCGGCCTGGACGACGACACCGCCGTCATCATCCGTCAGCTCGGCTGCGGCCGGGCCGGCCACCCACCGCGGGAGACCGTCGTCGCGGTGCTGCCCATGGAGGGCGAACCCCACCGCTGGGTGCTCCACCGCCCCGCCGAACAGATCACCGAGCACGAGCTGCGGGCCGCCCTGCTCGGCCACGGGCCGCGCTGACCGGCACCCGGCTGCCCTGGAGAGCGCGAGCACCGCGCGGTACAGGGCGACGGGGGCGGCGCCGGTGAGCGACCGAGCCGCACGCCCGAGCCGGGTACCCCGCTGCACACCGTCACCTGCCGCACGTCGGTGCACGTCCGTGCACCGACGTGCGGCATGGTCGCGGAGCCGTGCATGGGCCGGGGCGGCCTGGAAGGCACGACGGGTCGGCAGCCGGTGCTCCTGCCGTACTCCGGCCCGGCCCTCCCGGCGAACCCCGTCCCGCTCCACCGGAAGCCGCGCGAGGACAGCCCGGTCCGGCGTGCGGTGATCGCCCGCGGTCCGGAGGCCCGGCTGGTCACCCGGTACGGGGACGGGCTCACCGCGCTGTCCGGCCCAGGCCGGGCAGCCATGTCCGCGACGCGGCGGACTCCGCCTCATCGCGCAGCTCACCGTGTTCGCACGTGCCTCGATGACGAGCACCCTCTCCGCTCCGGCCCGCCCGACCACACCCGGCTGCGCTGCCCGGTGCCGAAGGCGTTCACCGCGCGCCGGGTCGCCGGTTCCGCGATACCCGGCACGGCCCCTCGCCGGGTTGCCGCGCAGGCGCCATGACCGTCCCTCGGGACACGGCCGAGCCCCGGCCCGCGCGCCGCTCCCCCAGCGCCGGCCGACGCGTCGGCTCGCCCAGTGAGGCACAGTGAAAGCCCAGTTGATGCTTCATCTAGGTTGCAGGAGGTACCGGCACCCATGGCACCCACGCCCGCCGCACCGCTGGTCACACCGCCGAAACTGGTGGCGACAGACCTGGACGGCACCCTCTTCCGGAGCGACGGCACGCTGTCGCGGCGCACGCGAGCGGCGCTGGCGTCGGCCGAGGGAGCCGGAATACGTGTCGTGCTCGTCACGGGCCGCCCGCCACGCGGCGTGCCGGACCTGCTGGAGCGGGTCGGGCCCCACACCGTCATCGCGGCCAACGGCGCCGCGGTCCACTCACCGGACGGCACCGTCGCCCACACCTTCCCCCTCCCGGCCGCCGAGGCCACCCGGCTGGTGGAACACGTACGCGCCGCGATCCCGGGCGTCTCGTTCGCGGTCGAGTTCGACGGCGCCTTCGGTCACGAACCGGCGTACCCGGCCTGGTCGTTCGGGGACGAGGCCGTCGAACTGATCGGCACGGCCGAGGAGATCCTCGCCCCCGGCTCCGGCAGACCGCCGCTGAAGATCCTGGCCCACCATCCGGAACTCCCGCTCGACGCCTTCTACGAGCGGGCGCGCCACGCCGCCGGGCCGGACGCCGAGACCACCCACTCCACCGGTCTGTCGCTGGTGGAGTTCAGTGCGCCCGGCGTCACGAAGGCCACCACCCTCGTCACCTGGAGCGGCCGGCTCGGCATCGGCGCCCATGAGATCGCCGCCTTCGGCGACATGCCCAACGACCTTCCCCTGCTCGGCGCGGTGGGGAGCTCCTACGCCATGGCCAACGCCCACCCGGACGTCCTGGCGGCGGCGCGTCACCGCGCGCCCTCCAACGACGAGGACGGTGTGGCCCAGGTGCTGGAGGGATTCGTCGACACGGTCACCCGTCGAGCGTCTCTGAGCGGCTGAACGAAAAGCCGCCGGGGGGTCCGGGGCTGTGACCCCGGACCCCCCGTACGGAACCCACGGGACGGGTCCTGCCGCCGCGTCCCTCAGTCGTCTTCCGGGAACTCGCCCGACCACGCGGCGGCCATGCGCAGCAAGGGCTCGGCCTCGTCCTGCCGCCCCTGGCGCTGCAAGGTGCGGCCCAGCATCAGGTGGGCGTAGTGCTCCACCGGATCACGCTCGATGATCGCGCGGAGCTGTTCCTCGGCCCGCCGCAGCTGAGCGGAGTGGTAGTAGGCACGGGCCAGCAGCAGCCGGGGACCGGTCTGCTCCGGGGCCTCCTCCACGACGAGGGCGAGCAGCCGCGCGGCCCCGATGTAGTCCTTGGCCTCGAAGAGCAGCTGCGCGCGCTCCCAGCGCTCGGTGGTGGTCTCCTCGTGCGGCGCGCCGGCGCCGTCGTCGAACAGGTGCAGGGCGCTCGCCCACCGGTCGGGCGCGACTCCGTCGCCCGCCGTGTACCCGGTGAAGTTGTCGGTCATCGTTCCTCGTTCTCCTCTGCCGTGGGGCTTGCGTGTGCCTCGGCCTCAGGCCGCCGGGCCGGTGGTGTGCGCGCGTTCCGCGTCGCGGGCCGCGCGCAGGGACGCGTGGGTGGGCGCGTCGGGCACGTCGGCCGGCCGGTGCTTCGCGAACTCCTGCCGCAGTACCGGTACGACCTCCGCACCGAGCATCTCGATCTGCTCCAGCGCGGTCTCCAGCGGTATTCCGCCGCCGTCCACCATGAACAGCTGACGCTGGTAGTCCCCGAAGTGCTCACGGAAGGTGAGCGTCTTCTCGATGACCTGCTCGGGCGTGCCGACGGTCAGCGGGGTCTGCTCCATGTACTCCTCCATCGGGATCCCGCCTCCCATCACCGGCGAGTGGTCGAAGAACGGGCGGAACTCCCGGACGGCGTCCTGGGAGTTCGGACGCATGTAGACGTGACCGCCGAGTCCGACGATGGCCTGCTCGGGCGTGCCGTGCCCGTAGTGGGCGTACCGCTGCCGGTACAGGTCGATCAGCTTCTTGGTGTGTTCCTTGGGCCAGAAGATGTTGTTGTGGAAGAAGCCGTCGCCGTAGTACGCGGCCTGCTCGGCGATCTCCGGGGAGCGGATCGAGCCGTGCCACACGAACGGCGCGACACCGTCCAGCGGA
>NZ_KQ948359.1:251103-442329 GCF_001514055.1 Streptomyces corchorusii
TCCGTGCGCGCGGCGATGTAGCCGAGCATCGTGGTCGGCGAGGACGGCACGAACGGCGGGTTGTGGTGCTCACCCATCGCGAAGACGTCCAGACCGACCTCCTCCGCCTTCAGCGCGATGGCGACCATGGCCTTGATCCGCTCGCGCTCGGTCGGCGTACGCCCCGTGGTGGGGTCGATGGTCACGTCACCGACGGTGAAGATGCCGAACTGCATCCGCCCTCCGCCTCTCCAACAGGTTGATGTTTCAACTATACCCCCGCAACACGATCGCCCCCACACGTATTCCGCAGCTCAGCAGGGGTGGGGCGGCACCCCGGCACCGGCGCGGCCGACGTCGTCGGCGTCGTCGGCTAGCAGGGTCTCCGGGCCCGGACCGGTCTCCTCCGGGGACCTGCCGGGTGGCGTGGGCGTCGGCGGCCACCGATCACCCGGTCCGGCCACCGCGCGCGACCGCTCACGTCCGCGTTCCCCGGGGCCCCGGCCCCGCACCGTCACCCGCTCGGCCCACCCCGATGGCTGCCGTCCGGCCCACCCGCCAGGGTCTCAAGCAAGAGCCCGGTGTCGACGCCGAAGGGGCCAGTGATGCGCCGCTATCCGCCCATCGCCGATCACGGTCTCACCGCCGATGCGCGGACCTGCGCGCCGGTCCCCTCCGGGGCCGTGCCCGACCGGTTGTGCTCTGCGCGGTCCGACCCCCCGGGCCTCTTCGCCGCTCACCGCACGGTCCTGCCCCGCGCGAGCGGACCGGCCGCCGCGGTCCCCGCCCCCGACGCCCCGGGCGCCGCCGCCGGCGCGCGGGGCTAGGCCCGGCCATGTCGGCGCCGCACGACAGCGAGGACCTGTCGGCCAGGGTGCTGGAGGCGCTGTTCGCCCAGGCACCCATGGGGCTGTACGTGTTCGACGAACAGCTGCGGGTCGTGCGCTACAACACCGCGCGGCGCGGGGTGCCCGGACTGCCCGGCGACGCGGTGCTCGGGCGGCGGCTCGACGAGGTCGCGGAAGGGTTCCACGATCCCGAACTGCTCCCCCTCGCCCGTCAGGTGCTCACGGGAGAGGCGCGGGTCCGGGACCGCCTGATCCGCGGCCGGCCTCCCGGCGGCCCGGACCGGGAGACGGTGCTCTCGGTGTCGGCCTTCCGGGTCCGCCCCGGCGGCGGACACGTCCTGGGCGTCGCCGTCGTGGAGGACGTCTCCGCGCGCCAGCACACGGCGGACCGGCTGGACATCCTGCACCGCGCCCACCAGGCCATCGGCACGAGCCTGGACGTGCGGGACACGGCGGACGCGCTGGCCGAGGTGGTGGTGGACCGGTTCGCGGACGCCGTGTCGGTGGACGTACTGGACGAGGCGGTGCGCGGCGCCGCGCTGTCCGGCGGGCCGGTCGACGCGGACGTACCCCTGCGCCGGGTCGCCTTCCGCTCGGTGAACGACCCCGCGCGGCAGGCCCCCTCGGACACGCTGGCCACCTTCCCCTTCCCCACGCCCTTCAGCCGGAGCCTGCAAGACGCCTCGCCCCGGCTCGTCACCCACCTGACGCCGGACGAGCCGTGGCTGGCCACCGACCCCGAGCGGGCCCGGCTGCTGACCGACGCGGGTGTCCACTCGCTCCTGATCACCCCGCTGGTGGTGCGCCGCACCGTCCTCGGGGTCGTCTGCTTCTACCGGCACCGAGACCCACGGCCGTACGACGAGGACGATCTCTCCCTGGCCGAGCAGCTGGCCCAGCGCACGGCGCTCAGCATCGACAACGCCCGCAGCTACGCCCGCGAGCGCACCATCGCGACCGGCCTGCAACGCCATCTGCTGCCCCGCACCCCGCCGCGGCTGACCGTGGTCGACACGGCCGCCCTCCACCTGCCCGGCACCATGGGCGGCGGCGGGGACTGGTACGACGTCATCCCCCTCTCCGGCAGCCGGGTGGCCCTGACCGTCGGCGACGTCACCGGCAGCGGCATCGAAGTGGCCGCCGCCATGGGCCAGTTGCGCACCGCACTGACGACCCTCGCGGTCCGGGACCCGGCGCCGGAGGAGCTGCTCTCCTGCCTCGACGAGACCACCGTCTCGTTGACACGGGACACGGGCGAGCCGGTCACGGCGTCCTGCCTGTACGCGGTGTTCGACCCGGTGACCCGCGCCTGTACGGCCGCCAGCGCGGGGCACGCGCCCCCGGTGGTCCTCGGCCCGCCCGGCGAACCCCTGGCCCTCGAACCGCCCGCCGGCCCGCTGCTCGGCACGGGGCGCGGCGGGTACGAGGCGGTGCGCGCCGAACTCCCGGACGGCAGCCTGCTGGCGCTGTACACCAACGGTCTCGTCCGCGCGGCGGCGGGCGCCCGGCAGACCCTGCTGCGCGTCCTGAGCCATCCCGACCGCCCCCTGTCCCGGCTCGCCGACGACGCGGTGTACGCCCTCCTGCCCGGCCAGGGCGAGGACGACGCCGTTCTGCTGCTCGCCCGCACCCGCGGCCTGCCGGAGGACCGGCTCGCCGAATGGACGCTGCCCAAGGACGCGGCCGTCGTCGGCACCGCCCGACGGCTCGCCCGGCACCAGCTCGCGGACTGGGGGCTGGAAGACCTGGCCTTCACGACCGAACTGCTCGTCAGTGAACTGGTCACCAACGCCATCCGGTACGGCAGTCCGCCGATCCGGCTGCGCATGATCCGCGACCGGAGCCTGATCTGCGAGGTGTCCGACGGCAGCAGTACCGCGCCCCACCTGCGCAACGCCCGCGCCATCGACGAGGGCGGCCGAGGACTGTCGCTCGTCGCCCGGCTCGCCGCCCGCTGGGGCACCCGGTTCGGACGCCGGGGCAAGACGATCTGGTGCGAGCAGACCCTGGACGGCGGCTGAACGCCGGGGCCGTACCGGGCCACCGTGGCCGGCCGACGCCGTACCGGCCCGGCGGTCCGGTGAACCGGGGGTTCCGGCAGGCGTACGGCATGCTCCAGCGGGAAATACCCGAACAGCGCGCTCGGGTACGGGTGCGCACGGGGAACGGACGGGGGAGGGAGCGGGCGCATGCGTGCGACCGTGCTCGATGTGGTGCGCGACGTCATCGACCGACACGCGCCGGAGGAACGGCAGTTGGTCGACGACCTGGCGGGCCTGGACTACGGTCTGGTGGTTCGGCGGACGCGGCGGGCGTCCTCCGGCGGACGGTCCGACCCGCTGGGCTTCGGCCTCGACACCGTCGCGGCCCTGGTCACCCCGCTGGTCCTGCTGGTGGTGGACGAGGCGTGCCGCGCCGCCGTCGCGGACGGCACCGGGCGGCTGGTGAACCGGGCCGCGACCGCCCTGGGGCGGCTGCGCCCGTCCGCCCGCCGCCCGGTCGCGCCGCCCGAGGTGCCCCCTCTCGACCGGGAGCAACTGGCGTCCGTACGGCGGCGGGTGCACGAGGAAGCGGTCCGGCGCGGCTTCTCCGACGCCGACGGCCTCGCGGACAGCGTGGTCGCACGGCTGGCCCTGGCGGGCGCGGACGAACCGCGCGCCGACCGGCGGGATGAGGACGGGGGCCGTCAGGAGGACGGGGCGGTCCGGTGAGCGGAGCCACGGAGGCGGCCAGCGCCCGCCCGGCGCCCACGCCGCCGGCCCCCGACCCGGGCGTGCTGCCCGCCGGGACCTCCTTGCGCTTCCTCGTCCTCGTCGTCGCGATGGCGGCGGCCACGGTCGAGATGCTGACCGGTCTCCTGCGGCCGTACCCCGCCCAGAACGTCGCGTTCCTCTGCGAGTTCGCGGCCGGCTACGACCCGGGCGGCAACGTCATCGACAACGTGACGCGCAGCAACGCCCACGCGGAGGCCATCAAGGAGTGCGCCGAGGGCGCCCCCGTGACCCCGCAGTGGTACGGCCTGGCCGGCGGTGCCGTCGTCCTGCTGGTGGCCGCGGCCGTGTACCTGCTGCTGCCGCGCTGGAGGCGGCGGCGGCACGGTCTGGTGCCGCTGCACGGCCGGGACCCGCAGGGCGAGGTCCGGGCCGAGGTCGCCCGGCTGGCCGGGCTCGCCGGAGTGCGCGCCCTGCCCGACCTGGTGGTCGACCTGACGGCGTTCGACGCCGGCGCGGTCGTCTTCGGCCGGGCGGGCAGGCGCACCCTCTGCCTCGACAACGGCCTGCTGCACGTCCGCCGCTCCGACCCGGCCCGCTTCCAGGCGGTGCTCCTGCACGAACTGGCCCATCTACGCCACCGGGACGTGGACATCGCGTACGCCGTGACGGCCCTGTGGCGGGCCTTCCTCACCCTGGCCGCCGTCCCGTTCACCCTCGTGCTCGGCGGGAGCCTCGTCGCGGCGCAGTTCGGCTGGTTCATGGGCGCCGACGCCGTCTTCTGGCCCGCCTCACGGCCGTACATGGTCCGGGAGATCGCGACCGCCGGGTTCCTGTTCCTGCTGGTCGTCCTGGCCCGCGCCGACACCCTGCGCCACCGCGAGCTGTACGCCGACCGGGGGGCCGTGGCGCTGGGCGCCGATCCCGGTGTCTGGCGGGCGCGGGCCGAGGCGGCGGGGACACAGGGCCGCCCGGCGCGGAGCGTCACGGCGTTGTGGCGCAGTCACCCGTCCTGGGCGGAGCGGCACCGCGCGCTGGAGGACCCGGCGGCCCTGTTCACGCTGACGGACGTGCCGTTGTTCCTGCTCGGGGCGGTGACCCTGGTCACCGGCAACGCGCTGAGCGACCGGTGGGACGCACTTCAGGCCGCCTGGGTCGTCGGGGGCCTGGCGGCGGCCCTCCTGACGGTCTCGGTCTGGCGCGCGGCCCTGTACGCCGCGCACCGGGGCGTTCCCGGTCCCTCGGGTGTGCGGGCCGGCTCGGCGCTCGGACTCGGCCTGGTGTGCGGGGAGTTGCTGTCCGGGCCGAGCATCGGTCCGGGCTGGTGGCCCGCGCACCCCGAGCCCCTGCTCTTCCCGCTCCTCGGGGGCGTGGCCTACGTCTGCTGGCTGGCCCGGTGCGCCCGGCTGAGCCTGCGGGACACCCCGGGCACGCCGCGCGCGCTGCGCGGAGCGGTGCTCGTCGCGGCCGTCGCGGGGTGCGTCGTGGCGGCGGCCGGTCTGAGCTGGTGGATGGGCGCGGGCAAGCTGCTGCTGGCCGGGGACCTGTACCGGGCGGGCGGTCTTCAGCAGGAGATCCGTCGGATGTTCCCCGGCCCGTGGGGGACGCGGGAGTACGCGGCGGTGCTGCCCTGGATCGCCTCGGTCCTCACGAGCCTGAGCGTCGCGGGCTCGACCCTCGTGATCGCGGCGGCCTCGGTGGTGCTGTGGGTGTACCCGGCCGTACTGCTGCTCAGACGGCCCCGGGCGACGGGGCTGCGCTCCACGCTCCTCGCCGGCCTGGCCGGGGGCCTGCTCGGGGTCGCCGCCGTGGCGGCGGCGATGGCGTACGTCCACCCCTGGCGGCCTCCGCTCGGCGAGCGGGGCACGGCCTTCGGCCTCGTCTTCATGTGGTGGCGGACCGTCGCCCTGTGGACCGGCGTGACCGTGACGGCGGCCGTCGTCGCCGTGACCACCCGCACCCACCGGCTGCCCCGCGCCCTGACCGCCGCCGGCATCGCCCAGATCCTGGCGCTGGCGGGGCAGTTCCCGCTCCAGTCCGCCGACGGCTGTCTGGGCCCGCTGCGGGTCATGGGCGACACCTGCCACTGGCTGCCGGGGGCGTCCTGGTCGCTGACCGAAATCCTGGTGCCGACGGCCGCACCGGCGATGTTCGGCGCCGCCCTGGTCGCCGCGCCCCTGGCCCGGATCCCCCGCGCCCGAAGGCCCCCGGCGCCCGCCGAGGCCGTACGGCGGTCCTGGCCGACCCGCGTCGCCGTGGGCGCCGTCGCTGTCCTGGCCGTGGCGTCGTCCGTCGTGGCGGTGCGTTCGGTGACGGGCCGCGACACGGCTCTGGTGGTGCCCGACCGCCCACCGGCTGCCGGCACCGGCGAACGCGTGCGCAGCTTCCAGCTACTGGCCTGGTTCAAGACGAGCGGCCAGGCAGACATCGTCGCCGTGGCCTCTCGCTACACCGCGTTCGCGCAGTGGTTCAAGGAGTCGACGGACGCGGAGACCGGTGCCATCGACGGTGACACCCTGCGCCCCGTCTGCGCCGGCCTCGCCCGCGACACGGCCACCGCCCGGCGCCATCTGGGCGTGCCCGACCCGGAACTGGGCCGCGCGTGGTCCACGCTGCTGGCCAAGAGCCGGGACGCGGCCCGCGAGTGCACGTCCGTGCTCGACTCGCGGACCGACGACGTACGGCGCAACACGAAGATGCTGGAAGACCTCGTCGCGGCGTACGAACAGGCGACCAGAACCGTCCCGTCCCTGACGCAGCGCGTCACCACCGCGCTGGAGCAGTGGCCGCAGTGGAAGAAGAGCGGCTGACCGGCCCGCCACGGGGCCGGTCCCCCTCTGCGGTTGTCGTGCGTCGGCCGGCACGGGATGCTGAGGGAGCACGGAGGGAAGCGGTGCCATGGATCGTTTTCCGCACGCCGCCAACGTCGATTTCCACAGTCCGCTGGATCTCTCCAAGGCCGCCGCCGCGGTACTGGACGCCGAAGGCCGCGTCTCCGGATGGGGATCCTCGGCCCAGCGCCTGCTCGGGCATTCCCCCGAGGAGGTGCTCGGGCGGCCGGCTGCCCGGCTGCTGGCCGCGGCCCCCGGACAGCGACTGTCCACCCTGTGCAAGCTCTGCAAGGGGCACAAGCCCCGCGGCACCGTCCTGGACCTCTGCTGCCGGGACGGACGGACCCTGCGCGCGGCCGTGACGTTCAGCCCGCTGGCGCACCGGGGCGCCGCCGCGACCGTCGTGGTCGCGGCCGACCTGGACACGCTGCGCGGCTGGGAGGCGCAGCTGGCGATGTTGCAGGGGCTGGCGACCGAGTCCGTCGTGGGCCTGACGATCTTCGACACCGACATGCGCGTCGTCTGGGGCAACGTCTCCACCGATCTGGAGCTGGCGGGGATCGCCCCGTACATCGGCCGCCCGGCCGCGGATCTCTTCCCGGAGGGCGAATTCATCTCCCGCCACCACCCTCCGGACGAGGACCAGATCATGGAGCACGTCCTGACGACGGGCGAACCGATCATGGGCATGCACTACCGCGGGCGTGCCCCGGCCGATCCGGTGCGCGAGCACGTCTGGTCCTGCTCGTACCACCGGATGGTGGACGCCCGGGGCGAACTGCTGGGGCTCTTCGAGGAGTCCCTGGACATCACCGACCGCTACCGCGCCCAGGAACGGCTGTCATTGCTCGTACGGGCCGGAAAGCGCATCGGTGCCTCGTTGGACGTGCGTCGTACGGCCGCGGAACTCGCGGACGTGGCGGTACCGCAGCTGGCCGACGAGGTGCTGGTGGACCTGCCGCCGGCGGTCATCGAGGGGCGGCAGCCGCCCACGGGCTCGGCGCCGGGGCACAGTCTGCTGCGGATGCACGGCCGGACCCCGGAGGAGTTCCGGACCAGTCCCGTCTCCTACCCGCCCTCGTCACCGCAGGCCCAGAGCCTGGCCACCAGCCGCCCGGTCGTCGACGACGCCCCGCCCGGGACACGGGACGGCACGGGGCCGGCCGCCTCGCACTGCTGCCTCTTCGTCCCGCTGCTCACCCGCGACGCGGTCCTGGGCCTGGCCACCTTCCGGCGCAGCAGCAACCCCGACCGCTTCGGGCCCGAGGAGCAGACGCTCGCGGTGGAACTGGCCGAGCGGGCCGCCGTCGGCATCGACAACGCCCGCCGTTACACCAGCCAGCACGCGGCGGCCCTGGTCCTGCAACGGAGCCTGCTGCCCCGGCACCTGCCCGAGCAGAGCGCGGTCGACGTGGCGTACCGCTACCTGCCCGCCGACAACCGGGTGGGGGTGGGCGGCGACTGGTTCGACCTGATCCCGCTGTCGGGCGCCAGGGTGGGCCTGACCGTCGGCGACGTGGTGGGCCACGGGATGCACGCCGCCGCGACCATGGGCCGGCTGCGCGCCACCGTACGGACCCTGGCGCTGCTGGACCTGGACCCGGCCGAACTGCTCACCCGGCTGGACGGCCTGGTCGCGCAGGACTCGGAATGCGATGCCGATGACGGGCTGGGCGACGAGACGCTCGGGGTGACCTGCCTGTACGCGATCTACGACCCGGTCGGCGGCCGGTGCGTCTGGGCGAGCGCGGGCCATCCGCCGCCGATCGTGGCCGACTCCAGCGGCTCGGTGGCCCTGTCCGCGCTGGCGCCGGGGCCGCCCCTGGGGCTGGGCGGCCTGCCCTACGAGAACGTCGAGCTGAGTCTGTCCAGCGGCAGCGTCGTGGCGTTCTTCACCGACGGGGTCGTGGAGGACCGGCACACCGACATCGACAGCGGAATCGACCGCCTGGCCCATGTGCTCACCTGGCAGCGGTGCCCGCTGGAGGAACTGTGCGACCGCGCGCTGTCGGCCCGGCCGCCCGGCCCGCAGACGGACGATGCCACGCTGCTGCTGGTCCGCACCCGGCGGCTCGGCGCCGACCGCGTGGCGGACCTGGAACTGCCGCCGGACCCCGCCATGGTGGCGCACGCCCGCACGGACACCGAGCGCCAACTGGCGGAGTGGGGCCTCGCCGACCTGTCGTTCAGCGCGGCACTCGTGGTGAGCGAGCTGGTCACCAACAGCATCCGGTACGCCACCGGGCCCGTCGTGCTGAGGCTGATCAGGGACCGCTGCCTGCTGTGCGAGGTGTCCGACAACGCGCACACCGCACCCCACCTGCGGCGGGCGCGCCGGGACGAAGAGGGTGGCCGCGGCCTCTTCCTCGTCGCCCAGATGTCCCAGCGCTGGGGGACGCGCTACACCGCGTCCGGGAAGACCATCTGGGCCGAGCTGGCGATTCCCTGAGTGAGCGCTCCCCGGGGGTGGCGAAGGCCGGGCCGGAGAGGAGGGCGGGGCGGGCGCTCGATCAGCGTCGGCTGCTCCACCGTGGTGTTATCAAGGGTGTATGGAGGTATTTTCCGGGCGCTCCCGCAGCCCGGAACGTCATCCGCCCGTGGGACGCCCGCGTGAGCATCGCGCTTCCCTGCTGAACCTGCGCAGCGCGGCCGGTCAGGTGTTCCTTCTCCAGGTCGTCATCGTGGTCCTGCTGGTCGCCGCCACGGTGGTGGGCTCGATCCTCCAGGCGGCGCGTGCCGCTCTCCAGCAGGGGCGACGGGCGTCGGTGATCGCGGCCCAGTCCTTCGCGAGCGCCCCGGGCACCGCCGCGGCGCTGCGGAGCCGGGACCCGTCAGCGGTGCTCCAGCCACGGGCCGAGGCGGCGCGCAAGCGCGCCGGCATGGACTTCGTCATCGTCATCAGCACGACGGGGATTCGCTACACCTACCCCTACCCGGGTGAGATCGGGAAGAAGTTCGTCGGCACCATCGGACCCGCGTTGCAGGGCCGTACCGTCGTCGAGCAGGCCGGCGGGCCGCCCCTGCCCGCGGGCAGGGGGACGGTCGTGCAGGCCGTGGTCCCGGTGACGGACTCGCGTGGCACGGTGGTCGGCCTGGTCTCCGCCGGACTCACGGTCAGGAACGTCGCGGCACTGTGGCTGCCGCAGCTACCTATCATCCTGGGCACTGGCACGGCCGCGCTGGCGCTGGCCACGGCGGGCACGACGCTGGTGTCCCGGCGGCTGCGGCGGCACACGCACGGCTTGTCCCCGGTGGAACTGGCACAGTTGTACGAGCACCACGACGCGGTCCTGCACGCGGTGCGGGAGGGGGTGCTGATCACCGGCGCCGACGGACGGCTGCTGCTGGCGAACGACGAGGCGAGGCGGCTGCTCGGACTGGCGGAGGACCTACGGGGGCGTCCGGTGCGGGAGCTGGGACTGCCGGAGCCGGTCATGCGCCTGCTGTCGTCGCCGGAGCCGGTCACCGATGAGGTGTACCGCGTGGGGAACCGGCTGCTGGCGGTGAACAAGCGGCCGACGTACCCGCGGGCCGACCGGGGCGGCAGCGTGGTGACCCTGCGGGACACCACGGAACTGGCGGCGGTCACGGGGCGGGCCGAGCTCGCGCGGGAGCGGCTGGACCTGCTGTACGAGGCGGGGGTGGGGATCGGTACGACGCTGGACGTGGAGCGTACGGCCCAGGAGCTGGCCGAGGTGGCGGCGCCGCGGTTCGCCGACCTGGTGACGGTGGATCTGCTCGACGCGGTGCTGCGGGGGTGGGAGCCGACCGCGGAGGGCTGGCGGCAGCTGCGCCGGGCGGCGATCGGCGGCACCCAGCGGATGATCCCGGTGTACCCGCTGGGCGAAGTGATCACCCTCTCGGCCGGGAGTCCGCAGACGCGGACGTTGCGGGAGGGGCGGGGCGTGCTGGAGGCGGACCTGCGGCAGGCCCGCGGCTGGCGGGAACAGGATCCGGAGCGCTCCCGGACGGCCCTGGAGGGCGGACTGCGGTCGCTGGTGACCGTGCCGCTGCGGGCCCGGAACGTGGTGCTGGGGGTGGTGAACTTCTACCGGACGGTTCAGTCCCCGGCGTTCGAGCCGGATGACCTCGCCTTCGCGGAGGAACTGGCCGTACGGGCGGCGGTGGCCCTCGACAACGCGCGGAGGTTCACCCGGGAGCACGCGATGGCGGTGACCCTCCAGCGCAGTCTGCTGCCGCGGGGGCAGCCGGAGCAGGACGCCCTGGAGGTGGCCTGGCGGTACCTGCCGGCGGAGGCGGGGGTGGGCGGGGACTGGTTCGACGTCATCCCGCTCCCGGGGTCTCGTGTGGCCCTGGTGATGGGCGACGTCGTGGGGCGCGGTCTGCACGCGGCGGCGACGATGGGCCGGCTGCGTACCGCGGTGCACAACTTCGCCGTCCTGGACCTGCCCGTGGACGAGGTGCTGGGGAACCTGGACGACCTGGTCGTCCGCATGGACGACGAGGAGCGCACGGATGGTGCCGCGGAAGACCACGAGAGCGTGGGCGTGACCGGAGCCACCTGCCTCTACGCGGTCTACGACCCGGTGGCGGGGGCCTGCGCCATGGCCCGTGCGGGACACCCGGAACCGGTGGTGGTGCGCCCGGACGGGACGGTCACCTGTGCCGGGGTGCCGGCCTCGGCGCCCCTCGGTCTGGGCGGCGGCTACCCGTTCGAGACCACCGAGCTGCTCCTGCCGGAGGGTTCGCAACTGGTGCTGTACACCAACGGTCTGGTGGAGGACCGCACCCAGGACATCGACGTCGGGCTGGAGCGGCTGCGCCGGGCGTTGGACGGGTCCGGGAGCCGCACCCCGGAGGAGACGTGCCAGGCGGTGATCGACGCGCTGAAGCCGTCGCACTCCTGCGACGACATCGCGCTGCTCACGGCACGTACCCGGACGTTCCCGCCCTCGCGCGTGGCCGAGTGGGACGTGCCGTCGGACCCGGCGCTGGTCCCCTCGGTGCGGGCGCGCTGCAGGGAGACGTTGCGGACGTGGGGGCTGGAGGAGACCGCGTTCGCCGCGGAGCTGATCGTCAGCGAGCTGGTCACGAACGCGATCCGGTACGGCTCACCTCCGGTGGGCGTGCGGTTGCTGCGCGGACGCTGTCTGACCTGCGAGGTCTCGGACGGCAGCGGCACCTCGCCGCGCCTGCGGCGGGCGGCGACCACGGACGAGGGCGGACGGGGGCTGTTCCTGGTGGCGCAGTTCGCCCAGCGGTGGGGGACGCGGTACACGCCCCGCGGCAAGGTCATCTGGGCGGAACAGGTTCTTCACGACGGCGCGTCGGCCGCCCCCGCCCCCGCACCGGTCGACTTCCTTCTCGACCAGTTCGACCTCGACCAGTTCGACGATCCCGGCTCGTGAGCCGAGGTGTGCCCCGGGCGCCGCCCTCCCGGCACATCGCTCGGCGCGTCGGCCGCCTCGTCGGGGGCGCACCGCACCGACCATGGACGCACGCGACACGAAGCCCGACGAGGAGCTTGGAATGATCTTCATCACCGCGAAGTTCCGGGTGCGCCCGGAGCATGCCGACCGCTGGCCGGAGATCTCGGCCGCGTTCACCGAGGCGACACGCGCCGAACCGGGGTGCCTGTGGTTCGACTGGTCCCGCAGCGTCGACGATCCGACCGAGTACGTGCTCGTCGAGGCGTTCCGCGACGAGGAGGCGGGTGCCGCGCACGTCCGTTCGAAGCACTTCCGCGACGCACAGCGGACGCTGCCCCCGCACCTCGCCGAGACGCCGCGCATCGTCAACACGACGCTCCCGCAGGAGGATTGGTCCCTGCTCGCGGAGATGGCCGTACAGGACGGGGGCTGACTCGGCTTGGCGGCCGCCCGCGTGCACAACCACCCGAGACCGCCTGGTCCCACCCGAACCGCTGATCAACGGCGGTCCCCGGTGCGCTGACCCGGAAGACCGCATCGAGGAGTTCGGGCGGGACACGGACCCGGGCCCCTGCCGCATGCCTCAGGGACCTCGCGGCGCTCGCGTCCCGGGGACGGCCGGCGGGTCACCGCCCCCACTCCCTGGAGCGGCGGTCATCCCAAGACGGGGAACGCCGACCGCTCTCAGCCCGCGACCTTCTCCCACACGGACACGTGCTGCCGGCTCTCGCTGGTGAACGGCTCGCGCGTCCACCCGTCCCAGCGCTCCCGCAGCCGCATCCCGGCCAGCCGGGCCATGAGGTCCAGTTCGGCGGGCCAGACGTAGCGGAACGGGACGGCCAGGTAGCTGCCGCGGCCGTCCCGGACGGAGACGTGGTGCGAGGTGACGGACTGGCCGGCCACGTCGTACAGGTCGAACCCGAGCCGCCCCTCGCCCACCCGGAACGGCACGGCGTTCTGGCCGGGCGGCAGCCGCCGCAGATCGGGCACGCCGACCTCGACCACGAAGCAGCCGCCGGGCTCCAGATGACCGGCGGCGTTGCGGAAGCAGTCCACCTGGGCGTCCTGTGAGGTCAGGTTCATGATCGTGTTGTAGACGAGGTAGGCGACCGGGAAGGTCCCCTCGACCTTGGCGGTCGCGAAGTCCCCGATCGTGACACCGATCCCGTCCCCGCCGGGCTTGGCCCGCAGCCGCTCGACCATCGCCCGGGACATGTCGATGCCGTGCACCGCGACGCCACGCGCCGCGAGCGGCAGGGCGACCCGCCCGGTCCCGACCCCGAACTCCAGCGCCCGCCCACCGTCCCCGGCCAGCTCCGCCAGCAGGTCCACGGCAGGCTCCACGACGCGCGGATCGAACATCTCCGCCGACGACTCGTCGTACGACGCGGCGACGGACTCCCCGAAGTAACCGTCTTCATCGAGCATGCGTCGACGGTACG
Organism: Streptomyces corchorusii; assembly: GCF_001514055.1. Classification (NCBI taxonomy): domain Bacteria; kingdom Bacillati; phylum Actinomycetota; class Actinomycetes; order Kitasatosporales; family Streptomycetaceae; genus Streptomyces; species Streptomyces corchorusii. The sequence goes on from NZ_KQ948359.1 coordinate 264,305, forward strand.
GCGGTCGCCCGGCCCGAGCGCGGCATTTTCCGGCGCGGCCGGCACGGAACCAGGCGAACTGACAGGGCGTCAAGCGGACTGGCTACCATTCGTTCGCACGCGCGACGCACGCATGATCGATCAACGGGGAGCATGGGGATGGGCTACACGATCCCGGGTTGGCTGGACGAGATACTCGACGTCATCGGGGTGAACTTCCCCAACGTGGACGAGGACGACTATCGCGAGATGGCCACGTCCATGCGGGAGTTCGCGGAGAACTTCGAGGGCAAGGGCGGGGACGCGCACCAGGCGGTGAGCCGGATCCTCTCCTCCTCCCGGGGCTGGGCCGTCGACGCGATGGAGAAGCACTGGTCGCATGTGAAGGCCGGGCACCTCGACAAGATCCCGGAGCTGGCGCGGCTGTTCGCGGACGCGTGCGACGTCGTCGCGGACGTCATCTACGGGATGAAGATCAAGGCCGAGATCGAACTCGGCGCGATGGCCGCCTCGGTGGGCATCTCGCTCGGCCTGGCCGCGTTCACCGGCGGTCTGTCCGCGCTGCTCGGCGCCGCCGAGATCACGGCGATGCGGCAGGCGGTCAAGCGGATCGTCGACGAGGCCGCCGACCAGATCGTGGACGAACTGGTCGCCCGGGTGACCGAGCCGGTCAACGCCAAGCTGGAGAAGATGGTCGAGGACGCGGTCCTGGACCTGGCCGAGGGCGCGTTCTCCCTGCCCCCGGAGCCCACGACCGGCGGCGGTGGCGATGGCGGTGGCGGCTCCGGCCAACACGGCCACGGCGGCGGCATGCGACTGGCCTCGGCCGGCGGCGCGATGACACTGGCCTCCGCGGGCGGCGGGTCCGGTGGTGATCTGCACGTCGACCACGTCGAGTTCGAGGACGGCGCCGACAAGGTCTCCCGGCACGGCAGCGATCTGCACACGGCCGTCACCGACCCGTTGGAACGCGCCAAGGGCCACTTCGGCCGCACCAAGGGCAAGGACGCCTTCACCGCGCCGTTCGAGTCGGTCCTGGAGGGCTCCCTCAAGGGCTCGGAGAAGGCCGTCAAGAAGATCGTCAAGCACCTCTCCGAGACCGTCCCGGACCGCGTGAAGGCAACCTCCCGGCTGCACAAGGGCATCGACATCGACGTCGGCCGGCGGGCCGACGGCATCCACGTCAACTCCGGCAAGCCGGGCGGCGGTTCGGACCACCACGGCGCCCCCGCCTCCGGCCGCAAGCCGGACCCCGGCCTGAAGATCGACTCCGCCGACCTGTCCAGGCAGGGCCGCGAGCTCAACGCCAAGCAGTTGTGCGGCGATCCCATCGACATGGCCACCGGCCAGATGGCGCTGGCCCAGACGGACGTGGCGTTGCCGGGCGTCCTGCCCCTGATCCTGCGCCGTACCCACCTTTCCGGCTACCGGGCGGGCCGCTTCTTCGGCCCGTCCTGGGCCTCCACCCTCGACGAGCGGATCCAGCAGGACGACGCCCTGGGCGGGTACTGGTGGCACCGGGAGGACGGGTCCGCGCTCGCCTATCCGCGTCTGCCCGACCTGCCCGGCGACCGGGTGGGACCCGCCGAGGGCGTCCGCCTCCCGCTGACCTATGTGAGCCGCGGCAGCGGTTACGTCCTGACGGTGGAGGATCCGTACTCGGGACTCACGCGCCAGTTCGAAGCCGGTACGGCACGGGGCGGACCGTGGTGGCTGGTCGGCATCGAGGACCGCAACGGCAACCACCTCTCCGTCGAACGCGACGACGACGGTGTGCCGCTCACCGTCACCCACGGCGGCGGTTACCGCATACGCGTCGACCACGACGACCAGCGGCGCGTCACCGCGCTGTGGGCCCTCACCGACGACGACCCGGTACGGCTGCGCGCCTTCGGCTACGACGCCGCGACCGGGAACCTGAGTGAAGTCCGCAACGCGGTCGACGCGCCCACGCGGTTCACCTACGACGGCGCCCACCGCGTGACGGGGTGGCGGGACTCCAACGACACCGAGTTCACCTACGTCTACGACGCCGAGGGGCGGGTGATCGAGACCCGCGGCACCGACGGCATCCTCAACTCCCGCCTGTCCTACGGCGAGCGCCAGGACGACGGCACCAGCACCGCCGCGTACACCGACTCGCTCGGCAACACCACGGTCTACCGCGCCAACCGGCACGGGCAGATCGTCGCGATCACCGACCCGCTCGGGCACACCGTCACCCAGACCTGGGACCGCCACGACCACCTGCTCTCCCGCACCGACCCACTGGGCCGTACCACCCGCTGGACGTGGGACGACGCGGGCGACCTGGTCTCGGTCACGGCTCCCGACGGCACGAGCAGCCACGTCGCCTACGACGCGTCGCACCGGCCGGTCCGCATCACCGATCCGCAGGGGGCGACCTACGTCCAGGACTTCGACGCACGGGGCAACCGCACCGCCCTGACCGCGCCGGACGGCTCGGTCCACCGGTTCACCCACCATGCCACGGGCGCCGTCGCCACGGTCAGCGGTCCCGCGGGCGACACACTCCGCATCGACACCGACCCGGCGGGCCTGGCCACCGCCCTCGAAGACGCCCAGGGGAACCGCACCCGCTACCTGCGGGACGCCTTCGGACGCCCGGTGCGCATCACCGACCCGCTCGGGGCGACCACCACGCTCGTGTGGGACGCCGAGGGCCGGCTGCGGGAACGTACCGCGGCCAACGGCGCCACCGAGTCCTGGACGTACGACGGAGAGGGCAACTGCACCAGTCACACCGATCCTGTCGGGGGGCGTACGCGGCTGGTCCACGGCCCCTTCGACCTGCTGGCCGCCCGCATCTCCCCGGACGGCGTGGAACACCGGTTCCGCTACGACACCGAACGCCGGCTGACCGAGGTGCTCGACCCCCAGGGGCTCGTCTGGCGGTACGTCTACGACGCCGCCGGACAACTGGTGAAGGAGACCGACTTCGACGGGTACGAGACGACCTACCGCTACGACGCGGCGGGCGACCTGACCGCGCGGACCAACGCGGCCGGGCAGACCGTCGGTTACCACTACGACGCGTCCGGCCAACTCGTCGAGAAGGTCGTCGACGGACGCAGGACCGTCTTCCGGAACGACGCGTGCGGGCGGCTCGTCTCGGCGGCCGGTCCCGACGGGACGCTGGCCTACGCGTACGACGCGGTGGGGCGTGTCATCGCGGAGACCATCGACGGCCGGACGCTGACCACGGCCTGCGACGCCTCGGGGCGCCGGACACTGCGCAGGACACCCGGGGGCGTCGAGACGACGTACTCCTACGACACGGCCGGCCGCTACGCCGAACTGTCGCTGTCGGGCCGCACCCTCTCCTTCGAGCACGACGCGGCGGGACGGGAGGTGCTGCGGCACCTCGGCGACCGGTTCACCCTCGCCTTCGACTGGAATCCCGTCGGCAGCCTCAGCGGGCAGACACTCACCGTCCACGGCACCGCGCGGCCGTCGATCCAGCGCGGCTACACCTACCGTCACGACGGGCTGCTGACCGGCATCACCGACCGGGACGCCGGCCGGCGCTCGTTCCTCCTGGACCCGGCGGGACGGGTCACCGCCGTCGAGGCCGGGCGCTGGAGCGAGAGCTACGCCTACGACGAGAGGGGCAATCAGACGCGGGCGACCTGGCCGGAGAGGCATCCCGGCAGCCAGGCGCGCGGAACGCGCGGCTACGCCGGAACGCGCCTGGTCAGCGCCGGCAACGTGCGCTACGAGCACGATGCCGGCGGCCGGTGCGTGCTCCGGCAGGTCAAACGTCTCTCCCGCAAGCCCGACACCTGGCGTTACACCTGGGACGCCGAGGACCGGCTCCTCTCCGTCGTCACCCCCGACGGCACCTGCTGGCGGTACCTGTACGACCCCCTCGGGCGGCGCATGGCGAAACAGCGTCTGACCGCGGACGGCGCCATCGCCGAGGAGACCCGGTTCGTCTGGGACGGTTCCACGCTGGTGGAGCAGACCACCCGGGTCGGCGGCGCGGCCGAACTGGTCACGCTCACCTGGGACCACGACGGCCAGGCACCTGTCGCGCAGACCGAGACCAAGTCCCTCGCGGACGCTCCGCAGGACGTCATCGACCAGCGTTTCTTCGCCATCGTCACCGACCAGATCGGCACGCCCACCGAACTCGTCGACGAGGAGGGCGGGATCGCGTGGCGCACCCGCGCGACCCTCTGGGGCTCAACGACCTGGAACCAGGACGCCACCGCCTACACACCGCTCAGGTTCCCGGGCCAGTACTACGACCCCGAGACGGGGCTGCACCACAACTACTTCCGTCACTACGATCCCGAGACCGCGCGCTACCTCACCTCGGACCCCCTCGGCCTGGACCCCGCGCCGAACCCCTTCGCCTACGTCGACAACCCGCACACGCTGTCCGATCCGCTGGGCCTCACTCCCTGTGACGAGAACGACGTCACGTGGGGCGGCCGGGTCCGCTACGGTGCGCCCGGTCCCGGAGGCCGCGCCACCACCATGCGCGCGACGATCGAGTCCGACATGACCGGTGGAAAGACCGATCCCCGGGTCAATGTGCCCGGTTACCAGAAGTACAAGAAGCTCAACAAGACCCACTTGCTCGGCGCGCAGATCGGCGGCTCCAACCGGGACCCCCGGAACTTCGTCACCATGCACCGGTTCGCGAATTCGCCGGTCATGCGGAAGATCGAGGACCAGATCAGGGAAGCGGTCGACAAGCGCGGTGAGACCATCGAGTACACCGTCACGCCCGTCTACCGCACGAACGACCCCACCGACGTCATTCCGCTGGGGCTGACCATCGAGGCCCGGGGGAACAAGGGATTCGCCTTCACCCCCTACGAAGGCGGCGGGAGTACGAACATCATCACTATCCTGAACGTCCCCAAACGCATATGACGCCCCCGAGGAGACACGCGCCTCATGCATCCCGCAGTGACCAGGCTCATCGAGATCGTTCCGCCGGGCACCGCCCGGCGGACCCGCGACTGGAACGCTGTCGAACGTGAGCTCGGCACGCCGTTGCCGCAGGACTACAAGGAACTGGTCGAGGTCTACGGGGGCGGCGTCTTCGACGAGACGGTATGGCTGTTCGACCCGGAGTGCCCTGACGAGGACTACAACCTCGTGGCCCAGTTCGCGGAGCGGGAGGAGGTGCTCGGCCGGCTGTGGCAGACCGAGCCGAAGCCGGCGGAACTCGACAGGCCGGGTACGCGGGTCCTGCCCTGGGCCTACATCGAGGACAGCGGAGCGATGCTCTACTGGCTCGCCGCACCGGGGCAGAGCCCGGACGAGTGGACCGTGATGCTCAACGAGGGGCGCGGTCCCGAGTGGGAGCACCACGCCACTCAGTGCGCCCCCTTTCTCCTGGCCGTCCTGACGGGAGAGTCCGAGAGCGCGTACTTCCCCGACCTCCCCGCCGACAGCCACCAGTTCGACTCCAACGACGAGATCCTCGGCGAGGAGGACTGAGGAATTCCGGCGAGGACCATCAGGTCGGACAGGCGCACGTGCCGGTCGACTGCGGGCGCCGGCCTGGCCGGCGCCCGCACCGGGGCCTCACGCCGCCGCGTCGTAAGCGGCCCGCGACCGCACGCCCTCGTCGGTCCGCGGCCGTGGGGCCTGCTCCGCGAACACGGACAGACGCAGCACGAGGTAGCGGCCGGTCCCGACGAGCGCGGTGGCCGACAGGTACACCGTCTGCTGCATGACGAGTCCGGCTCCGGGGCGGAGCGCGGCCAGCGCGCCGAGCGCCGCCGACGTGACCAGCCAGCCGACGGCGATGGTGGCCGCGCTCTTCACATGGCCCGCCAGGCCCGGCCGTCCGTGGCCGAACGAGACGCGGGCGTGCAGCTCGGTGGCGGCCACGGCGGAGGCGACGGTCGTCAGCGCGTTCGCGGCCATCCACGGGATCCACTGCGCGAGGAGCACCAGGGCCGCCGAGGCCGCCAGGGTGACCGCGCTGCCCAGCCCGGAGAACCTTACGAAGGAAGCCGTGTGACGGCGCATCAGCCGCAGGCCGTTCATGGTGGTCCCCTCCCTGGCCGCCCCTCGCGGGGCCGTCGTCGTCATGCCGGAGACCATGGCCGATCCGACCTTCACCGCCGCTTCAAAGCGTTTTCAGGCGTGCCCGTGGCGATGAAACCGACGCGGCGGCACGCGACTCGCGTCGACCGTGAACAACCGTGGAGGGGACGGGACTCAGGACGCCCCGAGCACGGCGGTACCCGCCGAACCGGCCGCCGCCGGCAAGGCTGGCGACGACGGGGGCTGCCTCGCCGGGACGGCGAGCACGATCCGGTACGCGCACCACACGCACCGAGCCGGGTTCCGGTCCGGCCCGGTGCGTCAGGGCGTGGCCGCCGCCGGATGTGTCCGCGGCGAGGGAGCGTGCCGCCGATGACCTCGGCGGAGCCGCGGGTGACCGCCGGGCCGGGGCCGCGGCTACAGGCCCACGTCTCGGCCGCGGATGTCCTCCATCGACTCGCGGCGGACCAGGAGGCGGGCGAGGCCGTCGCGTACGGCGACCACGGGCGGGCGGCCGACCAGGTTGTAGCCGGAGGCCATGGAAAGGTGGTAGGCGCCGGCCACGGGTACGGCGAGCAGGTCGCCGGGGCGTACGTCGGCGGGGAGTTCGGCGTCGGCGGCCAGGATGTCGCCTGCCTCGCAGTGCCGCCCCACCACGGTGACCCGGGCGGAGGCCGCGGTGCTGTGCCGGCCGATCAGACGGGGTGCGTAGCGGACGCCGTACAGGGCCGGCCGGGGGTTGTCGCTCATACCGCCGTCCACGGCCACGAACACGGTCTCGCCCGAGTGCTTCACGGACAGGACACGGTACAGAGCGATCCCGGCGGGGCCCGCTATCCCGCGCCCCGGCTCGATGACCAGCCGGGGCACGGGGAGCCCGGCCGAGGCGCAGGCGTCGGCGAGCTCGGCGCGGACCTTGCGGGCCAGTGACGTCAGGTCGAGGGCGTCCTCGCCGGGTCGGTAGGCGATGCCGTGCCCGCCGCCGAGGTCGAGTTCGGGCAGGACCAGGCCGTGCTGTTCGTGCAGGCGGGCCATCAGGCCGACCATGCGGCGCACGGCCGCGAGGTACGGCTTGACGCTGGTGATCTGCGAGCCCAGGTGGCAGTGCAGGCCGGTGAGTTCGAGCTGCGGCTGGTCGAGGATGCGGGCGATGGCGTGCTGGGCGTAGCCGTCTGCGATGGAGAGTCCGAACTTCTGGCCGTCCGTGCCGGTCCGGATCTTCTCGTGGCCGCCCGCGCTGATGCCGGGCACCACGCGCACCATGACCTTCTGACTGCCGCTGGGGCCCACGGCGGCGGCCAGCCGGGCGATCTCCGAGGGGCTGTCGATGACGACACGGCCTACGCCCAGGCGGAGAGCCGTCTCCAGGTCCCGCGGCGACTTGGCGTTGCCGTGCAGCACCATCCGCTCCGGTGCGAAGCCGGCGGTGACCGCGAGCTCCAGCTCGCCGGCCGAGCACACGTCCAGTCCGAGGCCCTCCTCGTCCATCCAGCGGACCATGGCCCGGCACAGGAACGCCTTGGCCGCGTAGAGGACTTCGGCGTCCGGGAAGGCGTCCCGGTAGGTGCGGCAGCGGTGGCGCACCTCGGCCTCGTCGAGGACGTAGACGGGGGTGCCGAAGCGGTCGGCGATCTCCGCGAGCCGTACTCCGCCCACGGCCAGGTGGCCGGGGCCGGACTCGGTCGTCGAAGCGGGCCACACCGACAGGTCGGCGAGGGCCGCGGGGACGGCGGGTTCGTGAACGGTGGTCATCGCGTGCTCTCCTCTCAGCCGATCCGCTGGGCCGGGGCGGCCAGTGCCGCCTCCAGGACGGCCGGCCCGACTGGGGCCGGGGCCGGGGTCGGTGCCGGTGCCGGTGCCGTGAACAGCGGGTCGATCGTGACGCTGGTGACGCCCAGCGGTGCGGTCAGTGCGCGCAGTGCGGGCTCGGCGAGGCGGATCCACGCCTGACCGGCGCCGAGCGTCACGACGAGCCTGCGCTCGGAGGTGAAGCCGACGGCCGTGCGGTCGCCGAGCGGTGTGCGGAAGAGGCGGGCCGCACACCCGGACGGGCCCGGCCGGACCGGGACGTACAGGGGTCCGGCCGGGAACCGATCGGAGGGCTCGGGGTCTTCGCCGTACAGGAGTTCTTCCATGGAATACCTCCGGAAGGAGAGCTGAAAGGCCCCGGACGCGGGGAGGCGGACCGGGGCTCGCCATCGACGCTATGCCCGTCCGCGTCCGGTCCCGGCCCCTCCTGACGGAACGCTGACGGTGACCGCGCCGACATTGACGGAATGCTGACATGCCTGGTGGGCGGCCCCGGAGAGGCCCGTCAGAAGAGCGCCAAGAACTGGCTCGCACCCTTCTCGAACACCGCTTCCGCACGTGAGATGGAAGCCGCATTCGACGAGATCGCCGGCGGGAACGGACCCACTGGCGTGGGGAGAAACGGTGAAGAGATGTCCCAGTCCGACGCGCCCTCAGCCGCTCGTGTCGTGGTGGGGGTGAGCGGCTCTCGGGGCAGCCTGGTCGCCTTGCGCCGGGCCGCCGAGGAGGCCCGGCGCCGCGGAGCCGAGCTCTGGCCGGTGCTGGCGTGGGAGCCGCCCGGAGGGGAGCTCGCCGCGCGCCGGTCTCCGGCCCCGGTGGTCACGATCGACGAGTGGGAGCGGCTGGCCCGGGAGAGACTGCTCCAGGCCCTGCGCGACGTGTTCGGCAGCGCCGACCTCGCGCTGCCCGGGCAGGCGCTCCTCGCCCGGGGCACCCCGGGCCCGGCGCTGTTGCGGATCGCCGGCCGCGAGGACGACCTCCTGGTGATCGGCGCCGGACGACGTGGCCGTCTGCACCGCGCGCTGGGGCTGTCGGTCAGCCGCTACTGCCTCGCGCGGGCCGTCTGCCCCGTCCTCGCGGTACCGCCGTCCCCGCTGGAGTTTGAACTGACGGCCGTGCGTCGCCGTACCACCCGGCGGCTGCGGCTGGACACCGAGCGCGTCTGGAGGGAGCTCGACGTGCCGTTCGAAGCCTGAGCTCTCCGGAGATGGCCGCCGCCGACAGGTCCGGCGGCCCCGGCCGGCGCCGCGGTGCCGTCCATGGGGCGGGCATCGGGGTCGGGCCGCCACCGGGTGTGTCCTCGGCGTCGGGCGTGCCGCCGGGGGCCTCGGCGAAGCCGCGGGCGACCGTCAGGACGCCGCCACCGCCGACAGGTCCGCCAGCTCCCGCAGCGCGGTGAGGTTGCCGGGGCGGAAGTAGTTGGCCAGGGCCGCGTCGACCTTGTCCGGCTGGTAGATGTTGCCGTGGGCCATGCGGCGGCGCAGGGCCTGCGGGGACATGTCGACCAGCTCGATGTCGTCGGCCCGCCGTACGACCTCGTCCGGGACGGTCTCCCGCGGCCGCACCCCGGTGATCGACTCGACCACGTCGCCGAGTGACTCCAGGTGCTGGATGTTGACGGTGGAGACGACGTCGATGCCGGCGGCGAGCAACTCCTCCACGTCCTGCCAGCGCTTGGCGTTGCGGGAGCCGGGGACGTTGGTGTGGGCGAGCTCGTCGACCAGGGCGACGGCGGGGGCCCGCCGCAGGACGGCGTCCACGTCCATCTCGGTGAAGGCGCTGTCCCGGTACGTGATCCGCCCGCGCGGCACCTGTTCCAGTCCGTGCGGCATCACCTCGGTGCGGGGCCGGTGGTGGTGCTCGACGAAGGCGACCACGCAGTCGGTGCCGCGCTCGGTACGGCGGTGCGCCTCCGACAGCATCGCGTACGTCTTGCCGGCGCCGGGTGCCGCGCCGAGGTAGATCCGGAGCTTGCCGCGTGCCATGTCAGCCCTCGAACCGGTAGCCCATGCCGGGCTCGGTGATCAGGTAGCGGGGGTGGGAGGGGTCCGTCTCCAGTTTGCGGCGGAGCTGGGCCATGTAGACCCGCAGGTAGTTGGTCTTGTGGGTCTGCGGGGCACCCCAGACCTCCTGGAGGAGCCGTGTCTGGGTGATGAGCCGGCCCGGGTTGGTCACCAGGATCTCCAGCAGGTGCCATTCGGTCGGGGTCAGCCGCACGTCCCGGCCTTGCCGCACGACTCGCCTGGCGAGCAGGTCGATGCTGAAGTCCCCGGTCTCGACGAGCGTCGTCTCGGGGGCGAGCGGTGCGTCCTCGGTCCGGCGTACCGCGGCCCGCAGCCGCGCGAGGAGTTCGTCCATGCTGAACGGCTTGGTGACGTAGTCGTCGGCGCCCGCGTCGAGCGCGGCGACCTTCTCGTCGGACGACTGCCGGGCGGACAGCACCAGGACCGGCACCCGGCTCCGGCCGCGCAGCGCCCTGATGACGTCGATGCCGTCCATGTCGGGCAGCCCCAGGTCGAGCATCACCACGTCGGGCTGACGGGCGGCGGCCAGCCGCAGGGCGGTGGCCCCGTCGGGCGCGGCGTCGACCCCGTACTTGCGTGCCTTCAGGTTGATCACGAGGGCCCGGACGAGCTGCGGGTCGTCCTCCACCACCAGCACCCTGGTCATGGGGTGTGTGCCTTTCCTGTCGTGTGCCGGCCGGACGGCGCCGGACGCGGCTCAACCGGCTTCATGGCGGCGGGAGCCGGCGGACCAGGATGCAGAATGGCTCCCGGCCGCCGGCTCCCGCGCATGTCATGCCGCCCCATCAGTGCTTCGCGAGAAGGTCCTTGAGCGCGATGTTGAGCTCCAGGACGTTCACGCGGGGCTCGCCGACGAAGCCGAGGGTGCGGCCCTGGGTGTGGTCCTCCACCAGCTTCTCCACCCGGGCGACGGGCAGGCCGTTCTTCTCGGCGACCCGGTGGGCCTGGATCCGCGCGTACTGCGGGGAGATCGCCGGGTCCAGCCCGGAACCGGAGGACGTGACCGCGTCGGCGGGCACCTCGGACGCCCTGACCGTGTAGCCGGGCACCGAGTTGTCCTTGATGACGGCGGCCTTGGCGTCCTTCACCTGCTGGATCAGGACCTTGTTGTCGGCGGCCAGGTTGGTCGCGCCGGACAGCAGCAGCTTGTACCGGGTGTTGATGCTGTTGCTGCCGAGCCCGTTGGCCGGGCGGCCCTGGAACCACTTCAGGTCGGGCTCCGGCGTCTCCTGTCCCTTCTTCAGTGGCAGGTTGTACGACTGCCCGATCAGGGACGAGCCGACGACCCTGCCGTCCGCCCTGATCTCGGAGCCGTTGGCCTTGTCGCTGAACAGCGCCTGGGCCACCCCGGTGACGACGAGCGGGTAGATCACGCCGGTCACCAGGGTCAGCACGAGGAGGGCGCGCAGGCCCGCCCCGAGCAACCGGGCGGTGCCGGATACGGAGTTGTTCATGGCGATCAGCACGCTTTCTGACGTCAGAGCCCGGGGATGAGGGAGATGAGCAGGTCGATGATCTTGATACCGACGAAGGGGGCGACGAGGCCGCCGAGGCCGTAGATCCCGAGGTTGCGCCGGAGCATCTTGTCCGCGCTCATCGGCCGGTACCGCACGCCCCTCAGCGACAGCGGCACCAGCGCGATGATGATCAGGGCGTTGAAGACGACGGCCGACAGGATCGCGGAGTCGGGCGAGGACAGGTGCATGATGTTGAGCTTGTCCAGGCCCGGGTAGACCGCCGCGAACAGTGCCGGGATGATCGCGAAGTACTTCGCCACGTCGTTGGCGATGGAGAAGGTCGTCAGCGCGCCCCGGGTGATGAGGAGTTGCTTGCCGATCTCGACGATCTCGATGAGTTTGGTCGGGTTGGAGTCGAGGTCGACCATGTTGCCGGCCTCCTTGGCGGCCGACGTGCCGGTGTTCATCGCCACGCCGACGTCGGCCTGGGCGAGGGCCGGGGCGTCGTTCGTGCCGTCGCCGGTCATCGCGACGAGCTTGCCGCCGGCCTGCTCCCGCTTGATGAGGGCCATCTTGTCCTCGGGGGTGGCCTCGGCGAGGAAGTCGTCGACGCCCGCCTCCTCGGCGATGGCCTGCGCGGTGAGCGGGTTGTCGCCCGTGATCATGACCGTCTTGATGCCCATGCGGCGCAGTTCCTCGAACCGCTCGCGCATGCCCTGCTTGACGACGTCCTTGAGGTGGATGACGCCCAGGACCCGTGCCCCGTCGGCGTCTTCGAGGGCGACGAGCAGCGGCGTGCCGCCGGCTTCGGAGATCCGGTCGGTCAACGCCTGGGCGTCCTCGGCGACTTCGCCGCCCTGTTCCTTCACCCAGGCGATGACGGAACCGGCGGCGCCCTTGCGGATGCGGCGTCCGTCGACGTCCACGCCGGACATGCGCGTCTGGGCGGTGAAGGCGATCCACTCGGCTCCCGCCAACTCGCCCTGGTGGCGCTCGCGCAGCCCGTACCTCTCCTTCGCCAGCACGACGATCGAGCGGCCCTCGGGCGTCTCGTCCGCCAGCGAGGAGAGCTGGGCCGCGTCGGCCACCTGGGCCTCGGTGGTGCCGCGCACGGGCACGAACTCCGACGCCTGGCGGTTGCCGAGGGTGATGGTGCCCGTCTTGTCCAGCAGCAGGGTGGAGACGTCACCGGCGGCCTCGACCGCACGGCCCGACATGGCGAGCACGTTGCGCTGCACCAGCCGGTCCATGCCCGCGATGCCGATCGCGGAGAGCAGGGCGCCGATGGTGGTCGGGATCAGACAGACCAGCAGGGCGACCAGCACGACCATGGTCAGGTGCGTGCCCGCGTACGTGGCGAACGGCGGCAGCGTGGCGCAGGCCAGCAGGAAGACGATGGTCAGCGAGGCCAGCAGGATGTTCAGCGCGATCTCGTTCGGCGTCTTCTGCCGGGCCGCGCCCTCGACGAGGCTGATCATCCGGTCGATGAACGTCTCGCCGGGCTTCGTCGTGATCTTGATGACGATGCGGTCGGAGAGCACCTTCGTGCCACCCGTGACGGCCGACCGGTCACCACCGGACTCGCGGATGACCGGCGCGGACTCGCCGGTGATCGCCGACTCGTCGACCGAGGCGACGCCCTCGACGACATCGCCGTCGCCGGGGATCACGTCACCGGCCTCGCAGACCACCAGGTCGCCGATCCGCAGTTCGGTGCCCGGCACCCGCTCCTCACGGTCGTTCACCAGCCGCCTGGCCACCGTGTCGGTCTTGGCCTTGCGCAGGGTGTCGGCCTGGGCCTTGCCGCGGCCCTCGGCGACCGCCTCCGCCAGGTTGGCGAAGACGACGGTCAGCCACAGCCAGGCGCTGATGGTCCAGCCGAACCAGTCACCGGGGTCCTTGAAGGAGAAGGCGGTGGTCAGCACCGAGCCGACCCACACCACGAACATCACGGGCGACTTGACCATCACCCGCGGGTCCAGCTTGCGGAACGCCTCCGGCAGCGAATCGACCAGCTGCCCGGGGTCGAAGAGGCCCGCTCCGACCCGGCCTTCGGTGGGGTGGTGTCCGGTGGGGACGTCGCTGTGCGGCGCGCGGGTGGGGGTGACTGTGGACATGGAGTCCTCTGACTTCTCTGTGCGGGTGGTCATCACGCCAGCCCCTCGGCGAGCGGGCCCAGCGCCAGGGCCGGGAAGTACGTGAGACCGGTGATGATCAGGATCGCGCCCACCAGCAGTCCGGTGAACAGCGGTTTCTCGGTGCGCAGGGTGCCCGCGGTGACCGGGATCGGCTTCTGCTCGGCGAGCGAGCCGGCCAGGGCCAGGACGAAGACCATGGGCAGGAAGCGGCCGAACAGCATGGCGAGCCCGGTCATGGTGTTGAACCAGTCGGTGTTCGCGTTCAGCCCGGCGAAGGCCGAGCCGTTGTTATTGGCGGCGGAGGCGAAGGCGTACAGCACCTCGGAGAAGCCGTGCGCGCCCGGGTTGAGCATCGAGTGCGGCGGGGTCGGCAGCGCCATGGAGGCGGCCGTGAAGACGAGCACCAGCGCCGGGGTGACCAGGATGTAGGCGGCGGCGAGCTTCATCTCCCGGGCGCCGATCTTCTTGCCCAGGTACTCGGGCGTACGGCCCACCATCAGGCCGGCGATGAAGACCGCGATGACGGCCAGGATCAGGATGCCGTAGAGACCGGAACCGACACCGCCGGGCGCGATCTCGCCCAGCATCATGCCGAGCATCGTGATGCCGCCCCCGAGGCCGGTGAAGGAGGAGTGGAAGGAGTCCACCGCACCGGTCGAGGTCAGGGTCGTGGCCACCGCGAAGATCGACGAGCCGCCGACCCCGAAGCGGACCTCCTTGCCCTCCAGCGCCCCGCCCGCGATCTGGAGCGCGGGGCCGCGGTGGGCGAACTCGGTCCACATCATCAGGGCGGTGAAACCCAGCCAGATGACGCCCATGGTGGCGAGGATCGCGTAGCCCTGCTTCACGTTGCCGACCAGCACGCCGAAGGTGCGGGTCAGGGAGAACGGGATCACCAGGATGAGGAAGATCTCAAGGAGGTTCGTCAAGGGCGTCGGGTTCTCGAAGGGGTGGGCGCTGTTGGCGTTGAAGTAGCCGCCGCCGTTGGTGCCCAGTTCCTTGATGGCCTCCTGCGAGGCGACCGCGCCGCCGTTCCACTGCTGGGAGCCGCCCATGAACTGGCCGACCTCGTGGATGCCGGAGAAGTTCTGGATGGCGCCGCACGCGACCAGCACGACGGCGGCGACCGCCGCGATCGGCACCAGAACGCGTAGTGTGCCGCGCACCAGGTCGGCCCAGAAGTTGCCCAGCTCACCGGTGCGCGAGCGTGCGAACCCGCGCACCAGCGCCACGGCGACGGCCATGCCGACGGCCGCGGAGACGAAGTTCTGCACGGCCAGACCGGCGGTCTGCACGACGTGACCCATCGTCTGCTCGCCGTAGTACGACTGCCAGTTGGTGTTGGTCACGAACGACACGGCCGTGTTGAACGACTGGGCCGGATCGACCGAGGAGAAGCCGAGCGAGCCGGGCAGCACGCCCTGGAGCCGCTGGAGCAGGTAGAGGAAGAGGACACCCGCCACGGAGAAGGCGAGGACGCCGCGCAGGTACGCGGGCCAGCGCATCTGCGTGTCGGGGTTGGCACCGATGCCGCGGTAGATCCACTTCTCGACCCGCAGATGTCTGTCGGACGAGTAGACCCTGGCCATGTAGGTGCCCAGGGGGACGTAGGCGAGGGCCAGCGCGCCGATGAGGGCGAGCAACTGGAGCACGCCCGCGAGTACAGGACCCATGTCTGTCTCAGAACCTCTCCGGGAATATCAGGGCGAGGACGAGATAGCCCAGCAGGGCGACGGCCACGACGAGGCCGACGATGTTCTCGGCGGTCACAGCTTGGTCACCCCCTTGGCGATGAGGGCCACCAGCGCGAAGGACGCGAGCACGGTGACGACGAAGGCCAGATCGGCCATCGCGAGCTCCTGGAGTGGGGTTCGATGAACGGGACGTTTAGAGGAAACCGCCTCTCTGGCCGGATCCGGCCACCCGTTGACGGCTCCCTTACGGCGACGCTCACGGCTTTGACGGGTCCCATACGGCACCGGCCCGGCACCGGTCAGTGGGCCGCCGTGACCAACGGTGCCCCGGGTCACGGCAGTCGGGAAGGCGGCCGGCGGATCACCGCGCCGGTTTCCCGCGCAGGGGCGGCGACGACGCCGCGCTGGTTCCGCAACAGCCAGTGTCACAGCCGCTCGGGCTCCGTCTCCGGGATGAGCACGGTCACTCCGGCCGCCGACTCGCCTTGGTCGGTACGGCACTCGGCGTCCGCGGGGCGAACGGCAGCGACACCACCATCGTGAGACCGCCACCGGGGGTGTCCTCGGGGCTGAGGGTGCCGTTCATGGCTTCGGTCAGGCCGCGAGCCAGGGCCAGGCCCAGGCCGAGACCGGTGGCGTTGTCGGTGTCACCGAGGCGCTGGAACGGCTCGAAGAGACGGTCGCGGCCCTCGGCGGGCAGGCCGGGCCCCCGGTCCACGACCCGTAGCTCCACCTGGTCGGCCAGGACGCTCGCGGTGACCAGCACCTTCCTGCCGTCCGGCGTGTGGCGGGCGGCGTTGCCGGCCAGGTTGGCGATCACCCGTTCCAGCAGCGGCGGGTCGGCCGGCACCGCCGGGATCTCCTCCAGGTCCACCACGTCCACGTCGGGCACCTCCGCGAGTGCCGTCGGGAGGACCTCCTCCAGCGAGGTGGCGCGAAGGTCGAGGGTGAGGACGCCCGCTTCCAGGCGGCTGAGGTCGAGGAGGTTCTCCACCAGCCGGTTGAGCTTGGCCATGGACTCGTCGGCGGTGGCGAGGAGCTCGTCCCGGTCCTTTGGGGGGAACTCGATGTCCCGGCTGCGCAGCGAGGTGACCGCGGCCCACCCCGCGGCGAGCGGGGTGCGCAGGTCATGGCCCACGGCCCGCAGCAGCGCCGTACGCAGCCGGTCGGCGGCCTTCACGGGCTCCACCTCGGCCGCGGCTTCGGCCAGCCGGGCCCGCTCCACCGCGGAGCCCGCGTGGGCGGCGAACGCGGCCAGGACCCGCCGCTCGGACGACGACAGCGTGCGGCCCCGCAGCGCGAGCCAGGCACCGGGGCCGGCGGGGACAGCCGTCACGCCCGCTTCCTCGGGCGCCTCGTCCACCAGTCCCGCCGACTCCATGCCGAACGTCTCGCGGGTCCGCTCCAGCAGGGCCGGAATGGTCGCTTCGCCCCGCACGATGCTGCCGGCCAGGGAGGACATCGTCTCCGCCTCGGCCGTCGCACGGGCCGAGCGGCGCGACAGGCGCAGGGACCGGTCCACCACGGCCGCCACTACGGCGGCCACCACTGCGAACACCGCCAGGGCCAGCAGGGCGTTCGGATCGTCCAGGGTGAAGGCGCCGATGGGCGGGATGAACCAGTAGTTCAGCAGCAGGGACGCCGTCACCGAAGCGATCACCGCCGAGGCGACCCCGCCGATGCAGGCCACACCGACCACGGCGAGCAGGAACAGCAGGGCCTCGCTGGTCAGGTTCAGCGGTCCGCGTGTCCGGGCGAGGACGACCGTGAGCAGCACCGGCAGCACCAGCCCGGTCACCGGGCCGGCGATCAGCCGGGCCGGTGAGAGCGTACGCCGCCGCGACGGCAGGAGGGTGCCGCGGCCGGCGCGCTCGTGGGTGACCCGGTGGACGTCGATGTCGCCGGACAGCTCGGTCACGGTCTCCCCCGTGCCGGGCCCGGTCAGGAACCGGGCCAGCCGGCCTCGACGGCTGGTGCCGAGGACGAGCTGGGTGGCGTTCTCGCCGCGGGCGAACTCCACCAGCGTGGTGGGGACGTCGTCGCCGACGACCGAGTGGTAGCTGCCCCCGAGATCCTCGACCAGCCGCCGCTGCCGGGCGAGCGAGGCGTGCGAGACGCCGGACGCGAGACCGTCGCTGCGGGCCACGTGCACGGCGAGCAGGTCGCCTCCGGCCGACCGGTCGGCGATCCGGGCGGCCCGCCGGATCAGCGTGTCCCCCTCCGGGCCTCCGGTCAGCGCGACCACCACCCGTTCGCGCGTCTCCCACACCCCGCCGATGCCGTGCCGCGTACGGTATTCCTGTAGCGCCTCGTCGACCCGGTCGGCCACCCACAGCAGCGCCAACTGCCTGAGCGAGGTGAGGTTTCCGGGCCGGAAGTAGTTGGCCAGGGCGGCGTCGATCTTCTCAGGGGCGTAGATGTCGCCGTGCGCCATCCGCCGCCGCAGCCCCTCGGGCTCCATGTCGACCAGCTCGATCTGCCGGGCGCGCCGTACGACCTCGTCGGGCACGGTCTCGTGGTGGGGAACCCCGGTGATCTTCTCGACCACGTCGTTGAGTGACTCCAGGTGCTGGATGTTCAGCGCGGTGATCACGTCGATGCCGGCGTCGAGGAGCATCTCGATGTCCTGCCGGCGCTTGGGGTTGCGGCCGTCGCCGGGGACGTTGCCGTGCGCGAACTCGTCGACGATCGCCACCTGCGGGCGCCGGGCGAGCAGCGCGGCCAGGTCCATCTCCTCGAACCGTCCGCCGCGGTGGGCACAGGACGCCCGGGGGACGCTCTCCAGGCCGTCGAGCATCGCCTCGGTGTGCGGGCGCCCGTGGCACTCCGCGAACCCCACCACCACGTCCGCCCCGCGGGCGGCACGGCGCCGTCCCTCGTCCAGCATCCGGTAGGTCTTGCCGACTCCCGGGGCCGCCCCGAGGTACACCTTCAGTCGTCCGGGCCGTACGTCACTCATCGCCGCCGACGCGCTCCGCTCACTGGGCCGACTCCCCCGTGCACGGGAGTCCCTCCTGCCAAGGAAGCGGCTTCGCGGGGCGGCCCGCGCGCTTTTTAGCGCTTCCTTGGCAGCGGTCCCGAGTACCTTGACACGGTCTTGACGTGACCTGGCCCGACAGGGCGAGGACGGGTGTGCGGGGGCGTCTGGTCGGCCGGGGGCCGCGGCGGTCTGGAAGCCGTTCGGAATCCTTGCTTGCTGTGGATCGCCCCGCTGTCGGCGGCGGTCCTGAGCCTGGGCCCACTGGGCCGGATGAACCAGAAGGTGCCGGGGTATCGCCCTGGCGCCCGCCCACACCGAACGCGAGGAGGCCGAGGCCCGCTCCCACCTCGCCCACACCGGCCGGGCCAAGGGCGGTGAGGGTGACGGCGACGGCCGGCAGCCAGCCCGCCGACGAGAACAGGCCGGTGCGAGCCCCCCGGCTGGAACTGCTCGCTGCACGACCGTACGAGCCGCATCCCGGCCATGACCCCGGGTAGCCACCCTGACCTGGTCCGCTCCGCCCCCGAAGTGCACGGGCGCCCCGGGGGGGGACGGCTCTGACTTGCGACTCTCGGCACACCGCCTGCGAGCACGGAGCGGGTCTTAACGCGGTCTTGACGCGTTCGGAGGACTCAGCGATGGGCCCGGGTGTCACTCCTTGCATACGCTGGTGCGGCGGTCAGCGTGATGGCCGGAAATCCCCCACGCCAATCCGCGCAGCAGGAGCACGTCGATGGTCACAACCGAACGCCCGCCGCACCGACTGCGTGCCTGGATGCTGGAGGGGCTGTCCGACATGGGCAAGGCGGGCGGCCACACCGGGCCGCACGCCGAGCCGGAGCCCCCGCACCAGGGACAGCGCTGGTGGCGGGTGATGTGCCTGACCGGCGTCGACTACTTCTCCACCCTCGGCTACCAGCCCGGCATCGCCGCCCTGGCCGCCGGTCTGCTGTCGCCGATCGCGACCATCGTGCTCGTCCTCGTCACCCTTGCCGGCGCCCTGCCGGTCTACCGTCGAGTGGCGAAGGAGAGCCCGCACGGCGAGGGCTCGATCGCGATGCTGGAGCGGCTGCTGTCGTTCTGGCAGGGCAAGCTGTTCGTACTCACCCTGCTGGGCTTCGCCGCCACCGACTTCCTCATCACCATCACCCTCTCGGCCGCCGACGCCTCCACCCACCTGGTGCAGAACCCGCACCTGACCAGCGCCCTGCACGACAAGCAGCTGCTCATCACGCTGCTACTGGTGGCGCTGCTCGGTGCCGTGTTCCTCAAGGGCTTCCTGGAGGCCATCGGTGTCGCGGTCGCCCTGGTCGGCGTCTACCTCACGCTGAACGTGGTCGTAGTGATCACCGGCCTGTGGCACGTCGTCACCGCCGGGCATGTGGTCACCGACTGGTCCAGCGCCCTGACGGCCGAACACGGCAACGTCTTCGTGATGATCGGCGTGGCACTGATCGTCTTCCCGAAGCTCGCCCTGGGCCTGTCCGGCTTCGAGACCGGTGTCGCCGTCATGCCGCACGTCAGGGGCGACGCCGGAGACACCGAGGAGCAACCCGCGGGACGCATCCGCGACACCAAGAAGCTGCTGACCACCGCCGCGCTGATCATGAGCTGCTTCCTGATCGCCACCAGCTTCATCACCACGGTCCTGATCCCGGAGAAGGAGTTCAAGACGGGCGGCCAGGCCAACGGCCGCGCGCTTGCCTACCTCGCGCACGAGTACCTGGGCAGCGCCTTCGGCACGGTCTACGACATCTCCACCATCGCCATCCTGTGGTTCGCCGGGGCTTCCGCGATGGCCGGGCTGCTCAACCTGATGCCGCGCTATCTGCCCCGCTACGGCATGGCCCCGCACTGGGCGCGGGCCGTCCGTCCGATGGTCATCGTCTTCACCCTGGTCGCCTTCCTGGTGACCAGGATCTTCGACGCCGACGTCGACAAGCAGGGCGGCGCCTATGCCACCGGTGTGCTGGTGCTGATCAGCTCCGCCGCCATCGCCGTGACCATCGCCGCGCACAAGGCCGGCCAGCGCGGTTGGACCATCGGTTTCGCGGTGATCTCGGCGGTGTTCCTGTACACGACCGTCGTGAACGTCATCGAGCGCCCGGACGGTGTGAAGATCGGTGCCTGCTTCATCGCGGGCATCGTGCTGGTGTCCCTGTTGTCCCGGCTGGCTCGCGCCTTCGAGCTGCGGGTGACGCAGGTCCAGCTGGACGACATGGCGGAGCGATTCATCAGGGACATGTCCCACCGCCGTATCCGCTTCATCGCGAACAAGCCCGGACTGCGCGACAAGGCCGAGTACCGCGACAAGATCGAGCAGATCCGCATCGACAACGACATCCCGATGACGGAGGACTTCGTCTTCGCCGAGGTCACCGTCACCGACCCGTCCGAGTTCGAAGCGGGCCTCACCGTCCGCGGCGAGGTGCTGCACGGCCGCTACCGCGTCCTGACCCTGGAGCACTCCTCCATTTCCAACGCCCTGGCGGCCCTCCTCCTGCACGTCCGCGACATGACCGGCTGCACGCCGCACATCTACTTCGAGTGGACCGAGGGCACTCCGTTCGCCAACTTCCTCCGCTTCTTCCTCTTCGGGCAGGGCGAGGTCGCCCCGGTGACCCGCGAGGTCCTGCGCTTGGCGGAACCGGACCGCGCACGCCGCCCGCGCGTGCACACGGGCTGAGGACCGCTGCGTAAGGATCGCGTCCGGATCGGCCCGTACCACGCCAGGACCGCTGACGCCAGGCAGTCACAGGAGTGACGGCGACCGCCACCGACGACCGGCTGGGCACCACATCGACGACGAAACGACGCGGGCAGTGCTCCGGGCGTCAGAGCCGTGCCGAACCCGGACGCTGACGGTCGGGCACTCAACGGCCGACGGACCGGACCGTGAGGCCGCCACCGGCCTTGATCCGCCGGCGCCTGTCTACCGCGCGGATCAGGCCGTCCCTTCTCGGCGCCACCCGGTGCCGACCAAGCCCAAGCCATCCGCCGTGCCGCGGTCCGCTGGGCACAGGACGTCCTTCCCGACCCCGATACGGTCGTTCCGGCCGTCAGCGGGCCCCCGCCGCACCGGCTCCTGTCCTCGGCAAGCCATGTCGGCGCCGGCCACCTGTTGACCACGACCGACGCCGCTGCCGGGGCCGGAGCCGGGGGCGCTCCTGCTCTCCGTATGGCGCCCGCAGCACCGGTGGCCCGAACGACTGGGGTCTTGCCCGAAGGGGCAGTCTTGGTTGCCCCTTCCCGGCACGGCCGGGCCTGGACGGAACCGGCAGCGCCCGCGACGCTTGACGCCAGAGGCGGACATCCGGCATTCCGCGGGGAGCGGCAGATGCGCACACACGATCAGGGACGGGAACACGAGCACGACGAGTCCGTCAAGGCCGGCCGGGAGAGCCGCGAGCAGGCGTCGGCGGAGCTTCCGCAGCTGCTGAAGGCCGCCGCCGCCGGGCGTACGGACGTGATCGGCCGCTCAGGTATGACCACCCTCCAGCGGACGGTCGGCAACGCGGCGGTCGGGGCGGCGCTCCAGCGGGACGCCGAAGGGGAACCGGAGGGCCGCGAGCCGCGTTCCAGCGTCCACGACGTGCTCTCGTCGGGCGGCGGTGAGCCCCTGGACACCGACACCCGCACGGACATGGAGGGCAGGCTCGGCGCGGACTTCTCCTCCGTACGCGTGCACACCGGCTCGGCGGCACACGATTCGGCCAAGGAGATCGGCGCCCACGCCTACACCGTCGGTGACAACATCGTCTTCCAGCGGGACAGTCACGACTTCTCCTCACACCAGGGCCGTACCACGCTGGCCCACGAACTCACCCATGTCATCCAGCAGCGCAACGGCCCGGTGGACGGCACACAGGCGCCGGGCGGGATCCGGGTGAGCGACCCGTCCGACCGCTTCGAGCAGGAGGCGTCGGCCAACGCCGAGCGCGCGCTGGCCGCCCCCGCGCCCTCGCCCTCGCCCTCGCCCTCGCCCTCGCCCTCCGAGGCGGTATCCCCTCAGGCCGCGCCGTCGTCCGCTCCCTCCGTCGCCGCCCCGGTGCAGCGCCAGGCTGCCGACGAGGAGGAGGAACCGGCGGACGTGCAGGGTTCGTTCGTACAGCGGGCCGCGGAGGGCGGGAGCGAGGAAGAGGAGGAGTCCGCGTCCGAGACCTGATCCCGCGGGTGCGTGCGGCCGCACCTTCGTCCGAGGGCAGGCGATGCCGGTCCCCCGCCCCTTCCGGCCCGTCCCGCGCGTCCCTTCCGGTTCCGCGAGCCCGGCAGTCAGCCGTCGGCCTCCCCGTTCGCCGCGATCTTGCCGCCGAGGAACAGGTACTCCGAGCACTGCCCCGGCGCCGGGGCCTTGACCGGCTTGCCCACCTCCCGGCAGCTCACGGTGATGGTGACCCGGCCCCCCGACCGCACCTGGACGGGGGTGACGAAGTGGTAGTCGGAGTCGCGGAAGTTCTCCAGCGCCAGGTTGAGCAGTTGCCCGTCGCCGGTGGAGACGACCAGCGTGCCCGCGTCGCCCTGCGGGTTCTGGACCACCATGTCGGTGAGCTCGAAGGTCTTGCCCTTCGGGACGGCGTAGGCGGTCCGCCGGGTGGCGCCGCCGCCCACCGCGTCCCGCACCTGCACCCGGGCGCTCTCCGGTACCGCGGGGCCGCCGGGCGCAGTGGACCGGCCGGGCTTGGCGCTCCCCCCGGGCTTGGCGCTCCCCCCGGGCTTGGCGCTCGCGCCGGCGTTCGGGGACGGCGACGCGCCGCCGGAGCCGGCCGGGCCTGCGCTCGCGCCACCGCCGGATGCCCCCGGTCCCTGTCCGTTCTTGCCGCCGTCCGGAGTGGCGTTCCCCTGCCGTGCCGCGGACGCGACGACCTGCGGGGTGACCGCCTCACGGGCGGCCGAGCGTACGGTGGGCCGCAGCACCGAGTACCAGAGCCCCACCAACGCCACCGCGACCAGCACCGCCACGGCGAGGGCACGGGGAAGCCAGCGGGGCAGGATGGCCTGCTGCTCGTAGCAACCGTCCAGGACCACCGGCTCGTCAGGGTCGTGCCCCTCCGGCACCAGGGGAGTCACGATCACCTGGAAGGGGTGGGTGATCGGCGTGCCGCGCCACAGCCGCTTGGCGGGGCGCACGGTCAGGGTGGCGAACTTGGCCTGGCCGGGCGGGATCTCCACCTCGGCGGAATCGAAGGCGAGCCGCGACCGTTCGGTCGCTCCCCGCGCGCTCAGTGCGATCGTGACGGGCGTGTTGCCCTTGCTGTCCACGGCCAGTCTGTGCCGGCCACGCCACGCACCACTCGATGCGGGCGGCACCAGTTCCGAGGTGATCTCGCTGAACGGCCGTACCGACACGCTCCGTTCGAGGACCACCGTCTCGCTGCCGTCGGTCGTCGGCACGACGCGCAGCCCGAGCGGTGTCTCGCCGGGCGCCACCTGGGCGGCGCGGGGCGGACGCAGCTTGACGGTGGCGCTGCCGGTCGCGCCCGGGTAGAGCGACAGGCTCTCCGGTTCCACCGTGGCCCAGTCGGCGCACGGACCGACCACCTCGAACCGGCACTCCTCGACGGTGTTCCCCGAGTTGACCACCTGCACCGGAAGATCCGCTTCGCCGCCGGGCTCAACGGTGACGGAAGACTCGTCCAGGCTTGCCGAAACACTCATGCCGCGCACCGTATTGCCGGGCGCGCCCTACCAGGACCGGCCACGCAGGAATACTTTCGGGCAATCCCGATGCCCTGGGAGTCACGGGTAATTCCCTTGGTGAATCAAGGGCATTACTGTAGTCACTTGGTAACGGGGGGACCCACGTGAATGAAACGTGACGATACCATGTTCACGATCTTTTCATTTCTCCATGGCGTTCTCCTTCAGTCGCCCGAAGAGGGGGAGCGACGTGTTGCAGACG
Organism: Streptomyces corchorusii; assembly: GCF_001514055.1. Taxonomy (NCBI): domain Bacteria; kingdom Bacillati; phylum Actinomycetota; class Actinomycetes; order Kitasatosporales; family Streptomycetaceae; genus Streptomyces; species Streptomyces corchorusii. The sequence continues at coordinate 288,318 of NZ_KQ948359.1, forward strand.
AGCGGAGAGCGCATCACGGTGGCGCTGCGCGCCCAGGATCCGGTCTCGCAGGCCGGAGTGGCCAGCCAGCTACGCACCAGGCCCGAAGTCAAGGTCGTCGAATGGGACGGGGAGGACGCGCCGCAGGTGGTGGTCGTCGTCCTCGACGTCATCGATGACGACGCGTTACGACTGTTGCGCCAGATCCACCGGACTGGTACCGCGCGGGGGGTGCTGGTCACCACCCACGTCGACGAACAGCAACTGGTCAACGCCGCCGAATGCGGTTTCCTCGGCGTCGTCCGGCGCTCCGAGGCGACGCCGGAACGCCTGTCGCAGGTCATCGGCTCGGTGGCCAAGGGTGAGGGCCGGGTGCCACCCGACCTGCTCGGAAGCCTGCTCGAACAGGTCGGACGGCTCCAGGGGCAGGTGCTCGCACCGCACGGGCTCAGCTTCACCGGTCTGTCGGCTCGCGAGATCGAGGTACTGCGACTGGTGGCCGAGGGATACGACACCGCCGACATCGCCGTAAAGCTCTCCTACTCCGAACGCACGATCAAAAACATTCTGCACGCCGTCATGTCCCGTCTCAATCTGCGCAATCGCTCGCATGCCGTGGCATACGCCCTGCGCCAGGGGTTGATTTGAGGCATTGCACGCGCAGATAGCGCCTGTAATGCCTCATGGGGCATCCGGCCGTTCCCGAAAGGCTGGCTCGTACCCCGCTGCGGCGAGCGCCGGCGATCGGTGAGGGTGGGGAGCAAGCGCGCCAATCGCGAGAGTCCGGACCCGACCGGGCCGGCCGGGAGTCCTGAGTGGGGTGTCCAGTGCGTTCTGTAAGGGGATTCCGGCGCTTTCGCCCACCTGCCGGTCCACGTCCTCACGGAGTCCGCATCGGCCTGCTGACCGCCGTACTGCTCCTGGTGGTCGACGGCGTCGTCAGTGCCGCCGACCGGGTTCCGGAAGCCGTCCCGCAGCCGACGGTGACCCCCGCCGTGGTGGACGAGGCGCTCGACCCGGACGGCTCGCTCACGGTGGCCAAGCGGGTCCGCACGCCCGTGGTGCCACCCCGGCCGGACGTCGTCCTGCTGGTCGACGGCACGGGCAGCATGCAGCCCACCATCGACAACGTCCAGGCGAACCTGAGCAGGATCACCGACCGGGTACGCGAGGAACAGCCCGACTCCCGTTTCGCGGTGGCCACGTTCGGGGATCAGGAGGTCGACGGAGACCGCGTCTTCACGGTGCTCCAGGAACTCACGGACGATCTGGGCGCCGTACAGCGGGGCGTCGATCAACTCACCGCCGACCGCGGCGCCTACAGTCCGGGCCCCGCGGAGGACTGGATCAACGCCCTGTGGCAGATCGGCAACGGTGCGGGAGGCAAGACCGTCTTCCGCGACGGCGCGAGCCCCGTCGTGGTGCTCGTCGGTGACGCCTCAAGCCACGACCCCAGCAAGGGGCACAGCCTCACCGACGCCGTCAACGCCCTGACGAACGTGGGTGCGCGGGTCATCGGCGTGGACGTGGCGACCGAACTCGGCGACGGGCTGGACGGCAACGGGGACAACGGCAACGGCCCCGCGCAGAACCGGGAACCGACCCACGACCCCGACGAGGCGACCAAGGTCGTCCGGGCCACCGGCGGCAAGCTCTTCCGGAACATCGACGCGGACCAGGTCGCCGACACCGTCGCAGCGGGGCTGACCAACCTGCCCACCACCGTCAGCCATCGCGCGGTCAGCTGCGATCCCGCCCTCTCCGTCACCCTGGACCCCCCGAGCCAACGTGTGACGAGCGGAGAGACCGCCGCCTTCGACGAGAGGATCACGTTGGCGGCCGACGCCCCGCAGGGCATGACTGTGAGCTGCACCGTCCAGTTCCTGCTGGACGGCGAGCCGCCGAGCGGGCAGGCGCCCGTCGACGTACCGCCGGCCCGGGAGTTCCGCGGGCCCAGGACCGTTCCCGGGACAGCGGACGGCAGAGCCGACGGCGGCCAGGGTGATTCCGACAGCGGCGCTGCCCAGGACGGCGGCCAGAACGGAGGTCGCGGAGGTGGTGGCGATCTCGCCCCCGAGGACTACCAGGAGCACATCACCATCACCGTCAATGACGTGACCGCCCCCGTCGTCACGGTCGACGACCGCACCGTCGGGGCCACCGGCGGCAACGGCACCGTCATCGACTTCTCCGCCACCGCCCAGGACGCGGTCGACGGCACGCTGCCGGTCACCTGCGACCCGCCCTCCGGCTCCCGCTTCCCCACCGGCACCACCACGGTCACCTGCACCGCCACCGACTCGTCCGGCAACACGGGCACCGACACGGCCACCTTCACCGTCACCCCGGCTCCCGTACCGAACGAGGCGGACATCGCCGTCACGGCTGCGACCGCGTCCCCCGTCCCCACCTACGCGGGACTGGCGACCCGGACCGGCTTCACCCTCACCAACGTGGGCCCGAAAACCGCCAGGAACGTCGTCCTGACGACCGGTTGGCCGCACGCGCGGGGCACCGGCAAGCGCACCCTGTCCGCCCTGTCGGACTGCACCCGGGCGAAACCCTGCACCATCGCGCCCGGCCGACACGTCACCGTCACCCAGAGCGGTGTCTACGACAGCGCCGTCGACGGTGAGGTCCGCGCCTCGGTCACCGGCTCTCCCCGCGACCCCCGGCCCGCGAACAACACCGGCACGGCCCGCATCCGCGTCCTCCGGCCGGAGCTGACCGTCACACCGCAGGTGGCGAGGCCCGGCGACGTGGTGATGGCACGCGGCAAGGACTTCCCGCCCGGCCGTACGGTCGCGCTCAGCTGGAACCCGGGCATCACGGCGGCACGGTCGGCCGTACGGGTCGGCCGGGACGGCACCTTCGAGGCGCAGGTGCTGGTGCTGCGCAAGGACCGGCTCGGTCCGCGTACGCTTCGCGCCCGGGTCCGGGGCCTGAACCCGCTGACGAAGCCGGTGCTGATCGCGCGGGGCGGCCTCCAGCCGCCCGACTTCGCGGGCCGGAGGTGAGGGCGGGCGATGATCCACGAGGTCGACGAGGCGCTGCGCACGATGTTCCGGACGGACGCCCTGGCGGGCGGCCAGGTGGCGGTGGTCTTCGACGCCCCGACCCGCGACTGGGCGGCCAAGGTCAACGCCCCCACCGTCAACCTGTATCTGTACGACATCCGTGAGGACATGCGCCGCCGCGAGCGCGGTCTGCTCAACGAGTACGACGAGCAGGGCACCATCGTGGCCCGGCGCCGCCCGCCGCGTTACTTCAAGCTGTCGTATCTCATCACCGCCTGGACCAGACGCCCCGAGGACGAACACCGCCTCCTCTCCTCCCTCCTGTCCTGCCTCCTGCGGTACGAGGCCCTGCCCGCGGAGCAACTCACGGGCACGCTCGGCGAGATCGGCGTCTCCGTCCCCATGTCGGTCGCGCTGCCGCCCCCTGAGGACCGGTCGTTCGCCGACGTGTGGAGCGCGCTCGGCGGCGAACTCAAGCCCTCGCTCGACCTGGTGGTGAGCGTGCCGGTCACCGAGTCCCCGGTCTATCCGGCGGGCCCGCAGGTCGGAGAGGAAGGAGTACGGCTCGGCTTCGGCGAGCTCCCCCCGGACCCGCCGGCGCCCCAGGGTTCCACCCGGCGGATGCCCGGCGGCGCCGACCTGCCGGTGTACGGGGCCCGCCGGGGCGGCATCACATCGCGTGTGGCGGAAGAGCAGCCGGAATGACGCCGCCCACGGACCCCCGCACCACGCCGGTGGAGACGGACCCCGCCGACGGCGCCGCCGACCCCGGCCTGCGCCACCTCCTCGACCGAGCGATCCTCGTCGAACAGCGCGTACGGCGGGCGGTCCACGCCCGGCAGCTCACGGACCCGGACCCGGACGACGCGTTCCGCGGCCTGTACCTGAGCGACGAGACGATCCACCGCCTCCTGGAACACGGCCGCCCCCGCACGGTCACCGCCCCCGACGACACGGACACGGACTTCCTGGCCGAAGCGGAGTCGCGCGCCGACGCCGCCGAAGCGGCAGGCCACGCCATCCGGCTGCGCACCCTCGCCCGCGACTTCGGCCTCTCCGTCCTGGACACCGAGATCCTGCTGATCGCGCTGGTCCCGGACCTGGACGACCGTTTCGAGCAGTTCTACGGCTACCTCAACGACGACGTCACCCGCCGCCGCCCCACCATCGGCCTCGCCCTCGGCCTGTGCGGCCTGTCCGCGGCCGACGCGGGAGCGAGATCACGCCTGTCCCCGCACGCGCCGCTCCGCGCCGGTGGCCTGCTCCTGGTGGAGGACCAGGACCGCCCCTTCCTCGCCCGCACGCTCCGCGTCCCCGACCGGATCACGGCCCACCTCCTCGGCGACGACACGCCCGACCCCCGCATCGTCGACCTCCTCGTCCCCTGGCAGGTCGTCCCCGGTACCGACGACGCGTCCGGACTCGCCCGGGCCCTCGCCACCGGGGTCCCGCTCGCATACCTCCGCGAGGAACAGGGCGGTGCAGGGACGGCGCTGGCGGCCTCCGCCCTGACGCGCGCGGGCCGCGGCGTGCTGGGCGTCGACCTCGACCGCCTGGCGCGCGACCCGAACCCCACCGAGGCGGTGCGCGTCCTGTCCCGCGAGGCCCGGCTGACCACCGCCGGCCTGGTGTGTGCGCCACTCGACGCCCTGACCCGGGAACCGGACAAGACGGAGATCATCCGCCTGGTGACCGACGTCCCCGTCCCCGCAGTGCTGATCGGCCGGTTGCCGTGGGACGCGACATGGTCGTCCCGCCCGCCCCTGCTCCTGCACGCCCCACGCGTGGAACCGACGGCGCGGGCGGCACTCTGGACACACGCCTACCCGGCCCCCATCCCCCCGGACCTGAACCTCACGCACCTCCTCTCCCCCTTCCTCCTCACCCCGGACCAGATCGCCAGGGCCGCTCAAGGAGCCTCCCAGGCCGCGACCCTGAACGGCGGCACCCTCCACCCGGACCACATCCGCGCGGGCGCCCGCGCACAGAACGCGGCGGGCCTCGACCGCCTGGCCCGCCGCATAGAACCGGCGGTGTCCTGGCCCGACCTGGTCCTCCCCCCGGATACGCTCACTCAACTCCGCGAACTCACCGCCCGCGCCCGCCACCGCGACCGGGTCCTGGGCGAGTGGGGCATGCGTCCGGGCGGCGGCCGGGGCAGAGGCGTGACGGCCCTGTTCGCAGGCGACTCGGGGACCGGCAAGACGATGTCCGCCGAGGTGATCGCCGCGGACCTGGGCCTGGACCTCTACACGGTCGACCTGGCCACGGTCATCGACAAATACGTAGGTGAAACCGAAAAGAACCTCGAACGCATCTTCTCGGAGGCGGCCGGCATCAACGGCGTACTGCTCTTCGACGAGGCCGACGCCATCTTCGGCAAGCGCTCGGAGGTCAAGGACGCCCACGACCGCTACGCGAACGTCGAGAGCGCGTACCTCCTCCAGCGCATGGAGACCTTCGACGGCCTGGCCATCCTCGCCACCAACCTCCGCGCCAACCTCGACGACGCCTTCACCCGCCGCCTGGACCTGGTCATCGACTTCCCCGTCCCCGATCCCGCCCAGCGACGCGCCCTCTGGGACCGCTGCCTGGGCCCGGTCCTCCCCCGCACCACGGACCTGGACCTGGACTTCTGCGCGGAGTCCTTCGAACTGGCAGGCGGCAACATCCGCTCGGTGGCGGTGACGGCGGCCTACCTGGCCGCGGAGTCGGGGACTCCGGTGACGATGGCGGACCTGATCCACGCGGTGCAGCGGGAGTACCAGAAGCTGGGCCGGCTTACTCTGGCGTCGGAGTTCGGGCCGTATATGTCGCTGCTCAGCGCCTGAGAGAGTCCTCCGCCTGCACCTGCTATCCACAGCCCTTGCGAACGGTCCGAGGTTCACGCCAAAGAGCGACATGACGATCAGCAGCGAAGTCCTCCAACGGGTCTGCGCCACTGCCACGCAGCAGGTCCGGGTGGTAACAGCCCCACAGCTCAAGTCAGCCGGCGCTGATCGGAACACCGTATTGTCGAATGATCAGGTCGGGCCAGTGGGTTCCGCTGACCCAGGGCAGCTACTGGGCGGGGCGGGACGACCGGGGTCCGTCGTTGCGTTCCCGGGATCCGCAGCCGTCCAGGCATACGCGTTCACCGAACCACCGTCTGACCCACTGCCCGCATGACACTGCGCGGCATCCCTCTGACCACCCTGGCCCGCACCTGCGCCGACCGAGCACGGCCTCCTCACGGTCCCGGCCCACCTGTCCGGCCGCCCCGGCGCGCCCAGGGCCCGGGACTGGCTACGCCTGGCAGACGCCCGAGCCGAATCCCCCCTGGAAACCCGAGTACGCCTTATCTGCCTGGACGACGGCCTCCCGCCCTCGTCCTCCAGTGGGCATCCCGGACTCGGAGCAAGGCTGCTCCTACCGCATCGACCTGGGCTGGCCCACCCAATCGGTCGCCGTTGGGGCGGACGGCAAGCAATCCCACAGCACGCCCCGGGCCCTCTGCCAGGGCCACACCCGCCAAAACCGCCTGGGCGCCCTCCGCGCTGTAGCTGCTCTTGAACCAGACCGCCGGCATCAGGCCGACAAAGGGCCGCTCTCCATCACGGGCACAACTCCTGTCGGATCTTGGCCAGCAACCGCAGCGAGGCCGAGGAATCGGGTTCATGCGAACGAAGGTAGTCGTAGGCGTGGTCACGGTGACTGCGCAGGCCACGTCGCCAACACCGTCGAGTTGGACCGTGATCGAGTAGGACTAAGCCGTCTGGCTGACCTTGTCGGCGTGCGCGGTGAACGGCAGGCTCGTGGAGTCGAGCAACGTCATCCTATCGCCGGGTCAGGCGTGGTCCGTTGTGGTTGCTCAGTTGCCAAGCTCGGCCAATCTCAGTTCGACGTCACGCCGGTTGATGATGAGACCTAGCTCCCAGAGTCGCCCCGCGACTTCGTCCACCGCCTCCGCATCGCTCTCCAAATCGACTGTTCCGAGATCGAGCGTCACCCGCGTACCGCGAAGACGGTTCGACCGGGCGACGACGGTGTCGACCATGGCCCCTGGCCGGATTCTGCCAATGCGCTCCGCCAGCGCGTCGTCGACCTGCTCGCCGACCCTGACACCGATCGCAGCGTACCGACCGTTCGGGTCAGCCCGTTTCCGGCGATTCGGGCTCCAGGTACTGTCGTAGCCGTCGAACTCCGCCGGCTCTAGGGCCGGCTCGACCTCGCCATCGCCGGTCACATCACCGCTCAGCGTGATGCGCGATACCTCGGGATACCGATCCCGCCAGTCGTCGGACTCCGGATACTCGCTGTAGTAGGAACTCCGGAATACCTCGATCGACCACTCGCGCACGCTCAGCGGCAACCTCAGCGCGTCAGCAATGCCCTGCGTGAACTCGGGATCGCCGTCGACCACACGGCCGATGTTTGTGCGCATGACCTCCACGACCGCGACACCGTCGCCGCGCTCGAACCGGTCAAGCCACAGAAGGAAATTCGACATCCGTCCTCCAAAGGCGGGCGCCACCTCACGGATCGTCCGGTCCCTTGAACAGTGGCCCGACTTCAGGCATATAATTCACACCGCCGGACTGCTTCGCAGAGTTGCACGGGCCGCACAGTAATGTCAGGTTCGACACCATGTTGTACCAGTCTTTCCGCTTCAACTGGTGAGTGTTGCTTCCGGTACTTCCCCCGTGTCCCGGTGCGTTCCAGTGCGAAGCCACCGGAGTCATGTGGTCCACCGATGCTGCGGACGTCGGCGCGATGTGCGGGGGTCGATTGGACTTGCTGGGGACCCCACTGCAGTAGAAGTACTCGTCGTCCTTGTAGCCGGTCTGGTTCTTCAGCTCCGGGTGGTCCTCCTTCCGTTTGATCATGACCGGCAGATCGCGGTCGAAGACCTCGCCCTCGGCTGCCGCGGTGAATCCCGATGGGTAGAAGTATCTACGGACGTCTTTCGCATAATTGTTCTTCAGGCGGCCGTTGACAGCGTACTTTGACGGATGTTTGAGCAGCTCCTCCGACTCGTAGCCGTGCGACTGTGAGATCTTGAGCAGATTCTCAGCTATCTCGTTGAGCTGGAACTCGACGTGCTTCTCCTCGGCCTCGGACCATCCACTGCCGTCCGACAGTCGGTCGCCGATCCGCGCCAGTTCCTGCTCCAGGGCCTGCATCTGCTGCCGCATGGAGGCGCAGGCCTCGTCACCGGAGCGCTTCCGCTCCTCCGCGATGCCGTGGCGCAGGATTATTTCGATCCTCTGACGCTGTCGCTTCAGTCTGTCGACCGGAAGCCCGGACTTCTTGGGGTCGGTGTAGTTCTTGTAGCCCTTGGCGAGCATCTGCTCGCGCACGGCGTCGCTCTTCGGGATCAGTTCGCGGAGCGTCGTCGTGTACGCGATCCCGCCGGTCGTCTGAAGCTGGTTCAGCATCGCCCGAGACTGCGGTGTGCTGAGCGACTTGTAGATCTCCTCGTGCGCGCCCTTGATGTCGAACGCGTTCGTCCTGCTGTCGGCACGTGCTGTCTGCACGTGGACGCCCCAGTGCGCCGACAAGTTGTCCTCGGAGGTGATGGTCGCCGTGCGATATTTGGTGCGCACTGGGGCGAGCGCCGCGTCGACCTCCTCGCGAGCGAACGGGCCGCGGCCGAGCCGCTCGACTGCCGCCTTCGCGTCCACGGAAATCGCCTTGGCGTCCAGTTTGCCGCTCGGTCCCGTCCCGTCAGCACTCTTGCTGTCTTTGCCCTTGGCTTTACTCTTGAGTTTGACCCAGATCTTCTTGCCGAACGCGGCGATCTTGGCAGCGACTTTGTCGATAGCCCGATTAACCGGCCGCGCAACCTTCTGAAACACCTGCCTGATCTTGTTGGCCAGCCCCCCGATCCCCAGCAGCGATGCCAAGAACCCGATCAGCAGCGGGACGCTCGCCGCCAACGCCGTTTCCACCATCTTCGGGACGCCCGCCGAGCCCCCGCCCGCGATCGCCACGACCGCATCGAGCACCGCGTTGACGAACTGCACGATCTGGGCGCCCTGGTTCACGATGAACGAGACGATGTCGATGATTCCTTTGACCGCGCGGACGAACGCCGACGCCGGGTTGAGCAGGGAGATGATCCAGGTGATGCCCGCGATGATGACCGTGGGGATCAGGTAGGACTTCAGTTCCTCCAGGATCGTGGACTTCAGGTCGCCCACCTCGGCCTGGATCTCGTTGACCGCGCCGGCCGGGCCCTCCGTCGCCAGGGCCTTCGCCACCGGGACCGACTGTTCGACCGTGTTCATCGCCTGGTCGGGGACGCCCTTGCGGGTGATGCGGGCACGGATGTTCGCCCAGGTCAGGCCGAGGAGGGAGGCGATGAGCTGGATGATGCCCTTCAGGTCGAACCGGGACGGGATCTCGATGCCGGCCTTCACCGCCGTGCCCAACAGCCAGGAGACCAGGCCCGATTGCAGGTGCGTGCCGATGTTCGAGACGAACTGCTGGAGGCCGGCGCCCACCGCGCGGACCAGGTTGCCCAGGAAGCCGATCGGGTCCTTGATGATCTTCGTGATCGCGGCGGCGGCCTTGGCCAGGATGCCCATCAGGAGGTCCTTGAGCTCCTTGATGGTCTTGATGACCCCGGCGACCGCGTCCACGGCCTTTTGCACCAGGCCCTTGTTCGCCTCCTGGAGCTTCTTGATCTCCTCGTCGACCGCGTTGAGGGCCTGGGTGTACTTCTGGGCCAGGGTCTGGACCAGTTGCTTCGACTTGTCGTCGACCTCTGATTCCAGGTCGTCGAACTTGCCCGCGAAGTCCTTGGCCGCCTCCTCGCCGTACTTCTTCAGGTCGGCGGGGAGCTTGTCCACCTCCGCCTTCAGTTCCGCGCGTCCCTTGGCGATGCGGGCCTTGGCCTTGCCGAGGTCGGTGCCGATCGTGTCCGCGATGGACGAGATGACGCCCTGCATCATGCGGACGTACAGCTTGCGGGACTCCTGGAAGAGCTGGTTCGCCTCCTCCGGCATGCCCGCGATCTTGTCTTTGGCCCACTTTGCCGGGCCCCAGAAGCCGCCGTACCGCTTGTCCTTGTACGCCTTCATCCGGCGCTTCTGGTCGGTGGTGAAGGCGTCCCGGGCCTTCTTCTCGCCTTCCTCGAACTGCTTGTCGACCTTGCCGTCCAGGCCCTCCAGGATTCCTTCGACGTCCTTTTGGGTGGCGTCGAAGACCTTCTGGAGCCTGGCCGTGACCTCCGCCCGCTTCTGCTCGTCCTTCGACTTGGCCTCGCCCTTGCCGCCGTCGACCTGCTTGCCCGCCGCGGTGCGGGTGGCCGTCAGGGCGGACATCGCCTGGGCGCCGGCCGCCGCCGCGCCGGACTTGGCGGTCGCCAGCTGCGCCTTCTCGGCGGTACGGGCCTGGGCGGGAGCCGTCGCCGAGTGCTGTTCGGCCTTCCGCTTCTCCCCCAGCGCGGCGGTGAACTCCGGCTCGTTGCTCCTGGCCAGCTGCTCCTCGGTGACGTCGGCGTCCGCCATCTGCTGGTCGGTCTTCCTCGGGCCCTCCGAGAAGTCCGTGACCTCGGGCGGCTGTGGCCGTGGTGTCGCGTCCTCGGCGCTCGGCGCACCCGGATTCGCCGGAGGCTGGTCCGGGCGCATCGGGACGACCTGCTTCTCCTTGGCCTTGGAGGTGTCGGGGGCCGCCTTGGTCGTGGTCTCGATGTCCTTCGCCGAGGCCTTCTTGCCGTCCGTGACCTTGCCGTCGACCGCCCCCTTGACCTTCTCGGCCTTGCCGGAATCGGCGAACTTGTCCGCCTCGTCGAGGTTCTTGGGGGCCTGCGCGGCGATCGCCTCGTTGACCGCCGCGATGAAGGCCACCTTGTCGAACTCACCGGGCTTGGCCGCGTTCATCTTCTCCGCGTTGGCGGCCTTGCCCTGGGCCTCCTTGTCGTCGGGCGGGGCCTTCGCCGCGTCCTGGGCCGAGCGGGACTCGGCGGTCGCGGGTCTGTGCTGGGCCAGCTTCTGCTTCTTGGCGGCGATGTCGGCGGTGACCCTGCGCATGCCCGGCGCCTGTGACGGCGGCGGCTTCACCGGGGCCGTGTAGCGCTGGGCCACGAGACGCGAGACGGCCGCGTTGCCGGCCGCACCCTGGAGACGCCGCAGACCCTGGGGGGTCAGCCCCCGCCCGGGAGGCGCGGGGGGAGGCGTCCGCTCCGGCGCGGGAGCGGTGTCCGCCTGCCGCGGGGGCGGGGCGGGGCGGACCGTCTGCGACTCCTTCCGCGGGGCCGGCGTCACCGCGTCACCCGCTCGGCCGGGCGGCGGTGGGACGGCGGTGGCGGTGGCGGCAGTGACGTCCGCGGCATGCTCCTCAGGGTGCCGACTCACCGCGGGCATGCCCGTGACAGGCGGTGTAGCGACGGGGGCAGAGGGGCGTGCCCGATGGGGAAGGGACGTGGACTGCCCCTTCGGGCACGGCGTTCTGTACGCCGGTGCGGCCGAAAGCCCCTCTACGCGGATCGTCCGTCCGGGAACAATCGCTGTCGTTTCCCCGGTCAAGGAGAGTGGTATGCCGTCGTACCTGTCCCCGGGTGTCTACGTCGAAGAGGTGGAATCCGGGTCACGGCCGATCGAGGGGGTCGGGACCTCGGTCGCCGCCTTCATCGGGTTCGCGCAGAAGGGCCCGTTCAACGAGCCGACGCTGATCACCAACTGGACGCAGTTCACCACTGTCTTCGGTGATTTCGTCGAGGGGACGTACCTCGCCTCCTCCGTCCACGGGTACTTCTCCAACGGCGGCGGCATCTGCTACGTCATACGGATCGGCGAACCGGAGGGAGACCGGGACGAGGCGGGTGCGGGAACGGCGCGGGAGTTCGCCGCGGGGCCCACGGGTCAGCTCGGACCGTATGCCGTCAAGATGTTGCCCGGTGTCACAGGGGAGATCACCGTCGAGGTCGCCGATCCCGAGGGCGAGGACCCGCCGCAGGACGTCTTCACCCTGATCGTCAAGCGGGACGGGGTGGTCGCCGAGACGTATCCGTCCGTGACCACCAAGCGCAGCAAGGACAACGTGGCCACCCAGGTCAGGGCCCGCTCACAGCTCATCCGGCTGGAGGAGTCCGGCAAGGGGGCGGCGCCCGCCCGCCCCGAGGCGCAGTCCGTGACGCTGGTTGCGGCGCCGGGAGCCGGGCCGGGCGCGGGGGCCGTCGCGGTGCCCGACACGCTGTCGGCGGACGCGTACGTCGGCGACCCTGACCGGCGCACCGGGTTCGGCGGTCTGGAGGCCGTCGAGGAGGTCACGATGGTGGCCGCACCCGACCTGATGAGCGCGTTCCAGCGCGGGGCGCTGGATCTGGAGACGGTCATCTCGGTGCAGCGGGGACTGATCACCCACTGCGAGGCGATGGGTGACCGGATCGCCATCCTCGATCCCCCGCCCGGACTGAGCCCGCGTCAGATCAAGACCTGGCGTGAGGAGACGGCGGGGTTCGACTCCAAGTACGCCACGCTCTACTACCCGTGGATCAAGGTGTTCGACCCGGCTGTGGGCCGCGACGCCTTCGTGCCCCCGAGCGGGCATGTCGCGGGTGTCTGGGCGCGCAACGACGAGACGCGCGGGGTGCACAAGGCGCCGGCGAACGAGGTGCTGCGCGGCGCGGTCGGGTTGCAGACGCAGATCACCAAGGGCGAGCACGACCTTCTGAACCCCATCGGGCTCAACTGCATCCGCGCGTTTCCCGGCCGGGGTATCCGGGTGTGGGGCGCGCGTACGCTCGCCGACGACGCGTCGTGGCGGTACCTCAACGTACGACGGCTCTTCAACTACCTGGAGGAGTCGATCCTTGCGGGAACCCAGTGGGTGGTCTTCGAACCGAACGACGACGCGCTGTGGGCCCGTGTCCGGCGCACCATCTCGGCGTTCCTGGTCAACGAGTGGCGCAAGGGCGCTCTCTTCGGGCTGACGCCGGACGAGGCCTTCTACGTGAAGTGCGACCGCGAGACCAACCCTCCGGAGTCCATCGAGGCGGGCCAGGTCATCTGCGAGGTCGGGGTGGCCCCGGTCAAGCCCGCGGAGTTCGTGGTGTTCCGGCTCGCGCAGCTGTCAGCGGGGTCGGGCGGGGTCGACGAGTGACGGTGGGTGCTGCGAGGGCCCTCACGACGGACGGATTCTAGGAGGCTTGCATGCCGCTCCCCGAGCTCGACAGTTCCGTGGGACATTCCTTCGGCCTTGAGTTCGACAGCGTCCTCATCAAGCAGATCACCGAGGTCAGTGGTCTGAAGATGGAGCAGGACGTCATCGAGTTGAAGCAGAACACGGCCGACGGGAAGTACGCGATCAAGAAGTTGCCCGGCCGTCCCAAGGCCGGTGAGGTCACCGTCACCCGCGGTCTGACGGAGGACAACAGTTTCGAGCGATGGATCAAGGATTCCCGGTTCGGGAGGATGGTCAACGCCCGCCGCAACGGCTCGATCATCGTCTACGACTACGAGGGCATCCCGATCAAGCGCTACAAGCTGATCAACGCATGGCCCAAGTCGCTGGAGATCAGCACGCTCAAGGCGGGCGACACCTCGGTGCTGACGGAGAAGCTGTCGATCACCTACGAAAGCGTGGAAGTCGACTGATGCGGCGCACGATCACGGCGTCCGCCCCCGCCGGCACGGAAGCGGACGGCAGCGGGCCGGCCGGCACACTGCGTACCGAGTTCCCCTTCGAGCTGCCACGCGGATACGTGGACGGGTCCGGGACCGTGCACCGCGACGGCGTCATGCGGCTGGCGACCGCCCGCGACGAGCTGGTACCGCTGCGGGACGACCGGGTCCGGGAGAACTCCGCCTACCTGTCGGTGGTGCTGATCTCACGGGTGATCGTGCGCCTCGGCACGATCGAGGACGTCCACCCCGGCGTCGTCGAGGACCTGTTCGCCTCCGACCTCGCCTTCCTCCAGGACTTCTACCGCCGGATCAACGCCGAGGGGCACACCCGCGCCGCGGTCACCTGTCCCTCGTGCCGGGAGAACTTCGCGGTGGACCTGTCCGGTGGTGGTCGCCTGGGGGAATCATGACGTACGCGGCCGACCGGATCCATGAGGAAGTCGCGTACCTCGCCTACCACTTCCACTGGTCCCTCGACCAGATCCTCGATCTCGAACACCCGGACCGGCTGCGGTACGTCGAGTACGTCGCCCGCCTGAACGAGCGGTGACGCCGATGGGATGGCTTTCCCGGCTCACCGGTGGGCGTGGCCGCGGCGAGGGTGCGCAGCGCACCGCGTCGGCGAGCACACCGGAGTCGAGCGGTCCCCCCGCGCACGTCCCGGGGTGGCGCGAGGTGCCGCCACTCCAGCGTACGGTGGACGCTCCCGCCCTGGTGACGGATCCGGCGGGGTTCCGCGGTTCCCTGGGCACCTGGCGGGACGCGTCGTTCCTCACCCGGCCCGGCCATCTGGTGAGTCCGCAGGCGCCGTCCGGGCTGGGCCACGGGCTGGTGGCGCCGAGCGCGTCCGCCGAGATGCCGACGGTGAGCCGTGAGGTGTCCCCGGCTGCCCGGGGTGCGGCGCGCGAGACGGGCGCGGCGGCGACGAGTGGAATGCGGCTCCCGGTCGTGGCGTTGCAGCGCGCGGTGGACGGGGGTGGGCTCGACGAACCGTCCACCCCGCACGACGCGGGCGGCGGCGTCACCGTGGAGACGTCCGCGCCGCTGGTCTCGGCCGCGTCCCCGGACATGCCGCTGCGTCGGCTGGCACGTGTGCCGGTCGAGGAGCCGCGGCCCGGTGTGCGAACGGACGGGCCCCCGGCACCGCCCGCACCGGAGTCCGCGTCACCGCCGCCGGTCCAGCGGGCCGTGGAGCCGGGCTCCGCACGCCCGCACGGCTTCGGTCTGGGAGAGCCGTTGACCGGGCTGCCGCCCACGGCCCAGCGCAGGCCCGCCGCGAGCACCGGTGGTCCCCTGGCATCGGACGAGCCCGGCGCCGCCCTGCCGGACCCGGCGTCCCGGCCGCTGCTCGCCGACGACCCGCTCGTCGTTCCTCCTGCGGACACCGGCCCGGCACCGGAGCCGGAACCGGCCGTCCCCGCCACCACCACGCCCGTACGGATCCAGCGGGCCACGGCCGCCGGAATGCCGGTGGCCGCCGAACCGGTCCCGGCGGCGGGGCCGGTGCTGCCGCTCGTCGCGCAGCGGCAGGTGCCGCTCTTCTCCCGGGTGCTGCCCCCGGGAGCCGAGGGCGTGCCGGAAGTCGGCGGGGGCGACGCCGGGGTGCGCGTCGTACCGCTGCGGTGGTCCTCCGGGACGGACGACGGTCCGGCGGCGACAGCGGGAGCGGATCCGGCCCGCGCGGAGGGGACACCGTCCAGGTCCGCTCCGGTGCCGTCGGCCCAGCGGTCCGTCGCTCCGCCCGCCACTCCCCCGCCCATGGCCGCACGGCAGCCGTCCCGTCCCGGGCCCATGGCCGCACGGGAGCCGTCCCGTCCCGGGTCCGGCCCGGTGCCGGATGCGGGCGCGGCGGCCGTCGCCGCAGGGGTGGCGCAGCGCATGGCCGACGGCTCGGTGGTGTTCCACCCGCCGTCCGTGTCGTCCGCCCGTCCCGCGCCGCCGTACGGTCCGCGGCCGGCCCCGGTGCCGCTCCCCCCGGCCGTCCAGCGCATGCCGTCCGCACCGTCGTCCGGGGTCGTCCAGCGGGACGCAACCGGTTCCGAGCCGCCTCCCCCGGATCCGCCCGACCCGCCGGCTCCGTCCGCCGAGCCGTCGCCCGAGCCCCTTCCCGAGAGCTCGGGCGCCGCACCCTCCGCCGCACAGGAGCAGCCCGGGGACCAGGCCCGCGGCCCGGCGTCCGGCGGCTCCGGGCCCGGCGCGCCGAAGGTGGACGACGCACTGGTCCGCGCCCTGTTCGCACCGCTGAGCCGGCTGCTGAAGGCAGAGCTGCGGCTGGACCGGGAACGGGCCGGCCATCTGATCGACACCAGGCACTGACGAGTACGGAGAGGAGGGGTACGGCATGGCCGTGACCGATGACCCCGCGGTCAGCGTCTGCTTCGTCGTCACCGTGGACGGCATCGAACTGGGCTCGTTCAACACCTGTGAGGGCCTGGGCTGCGAGGTGGTGCTCGAACAGCGCGAGGAGGGCGGCAACAACGGCCACGTGTGGCAGCTGCCGACCCGCCTGAAGTACCCGAACGTCAAGCTGTCCAGGCCGCTGACCCGGGACACCGAGAAGGTGGCCAAGTGGTTCGCGAGCATGACCACCGGCATCAGGCGCAGGACGGCGCACATCGAGGCGCGTACCGGCGACGGCCGCAAGGTGGCGCAGTGGGGGCTGCTGGAGGTGGTGCCGGTGCGCTGGACCGGCCCCTCGTTCAACCCGGAGTCCCCCAAGGTGGCGACGGAGACCATCGAGATCGCCCACCACGG
This sequence comes from Streptomyces corchorusii, assembly GCF_001514055.1. Taxonomy (NCBI): domain Bacteria; kingdom Bacillati; phylum Actinomycetota; class Actinomycetes; order Kitasatosporales; family Streptomycetaceae; genus Streptomyces; species Streptomyces corchorusii. The sequence continues at coordinate 304,678 of NZ_KQ948359.1, forward strand.
CTATGTGATGGAGGGCTGAGCGGTGAGTTCGCCGGTGGCGTTCAGCGCGGCGGGCGCGGGGACGAGGGCCGCCCAGGGGGGCGGTGGCGGGGCCCGGCCCAAGCTGGAGCACGCGTACCTGGAGCTGCGCACCCCGCCGCCGGGCGGCAGTCTGACACCGGGCGCGCCGTGCGGACGGATCGACTTCCAGTTCAACCCCAAGGAGCTGTCGCTGGCCAAGGCGGCGGCCTGGAAGCGGACTCCGGCGAAGGGGGCGAAGAGCGCGGGGCCGCCCGAGTACCAGGGGCCGCAGCCCAGCAAGCTCACCGTGGAGATGTTCTTCGACGCGAGCGACACCCAGGACACCAGCGTGGTGACCGCCGTGGAGAAGCTGTTCGCCTGCTGCGTGCCGACGAGTGAGACGCGGCAGCAGCAGCGGGCCTCGCCGCCGTGGGTGGTCTTCCACTGGGGCGGCCTCACCGGCTTCCCCGGTTACGTCAGCCAGGTGCAGGCGAAGTACACCCTGTTCACCACCTCGGGGGTGCCGATCCGCGCGGTGTGCCAGGTCACGATGGAGGAGATCACCGGGGAGACCCCCGGTCAGAACCCCACCTCGGGAGCGCTGCACGCGCGCCGTGTGCACCGGGTGCGCGCCGGCGACACGCTCGCGCTGCTGGCCTGGCGGGAGTACGGCGACCCGGCGGCCTGGCGGACGATCGCGGAGGCGAACGGGATCGACGATCCGATGCGCCTGTCCGAGGGGCGCGAGCTGCTGCTGCCCGCGCTGGACGAACTGGAGCGCGGCGGTGACGGCGGCGACGGACACGACGGGGGTCGGTGAGGCCGGTCATGGTCAATCAGAGCGTCGCCAAGGTGCTGGCGGTGGAGTTCGACGGCCGTCCGCTGCCGCCGGCCGTGGCGAACACCCTGGTCGAGGGGTACGTGGACGACAGCCGCACGTTGCCGGACCTGTTCGTGCTGCGTTTCCGTGACCCCGGCCGGGTGCTGCTGGAGCAGACGGGGGTGCGGATCGGCACCCGGGTGCGGCTGCTGGCCGGCGCCGGTGGAGGTCCGTCGCCGCGGCCGCTGTTCACCGGGAGCGTGACGGCGCTGGAGGTGGAGATCGATGACACGGGCACGTTCACGGTGGTGCGGGGGCTGGACGATGCGCACCGCCTCTTCCGCGGCCGTCGGGTGGCCAGCTACCAGAACATGACGCTCGCCGACATCTGCGTGCGGGTGGCGCGGCGGGCGGGGCTGCAACCGGGCACGGTGGAGGTGGCGGGCCCCGTGCTGGAGCACGTGGCCCAACCGAACGTCAGCGACTGGGAGTTCCTGCGCTCGCTGGCCGAGGAGGCGGGTGCCCAGATCCATGTGACGGACGGCCGGCTGCACGTCGTCAGGCCCACGGGGGCGAGTGCCGCTCCGGACACGTCCGCGCGGGCCGACCGCGATCCCCTGGTCCTGGAGATGGGTGACAACCTGCTGCGCTGCCGGGCCGGGGTGTCCGCCGCCGAACAGGTGTCGGCGGTCGAGGTGCGGGGGTGGGACATGAGGACCAAGCAGCCGCTGGTCGGCCGCGCCGACGCCGGCGGGACGGCGACGCTGGAGCTGGGCGTGACGGCGGCCGAGGTGGTGCGGCCGTTCGGCGAGGCGGACTTCGTGGTGTCGGACGTGCCGTACGAGAACCAGGCCCGGGTGGACCAGGCGGCGAAGGCCCTCGCCGCGCGGATCGCGGGGTCGTTCGCCGAACTGGAGGCGGTGATCCGGGGCAATCCCGAGGTACGGGCGGGCGGCGCGGTCGCGCTGGCCGGGGTGGGCGCGCCCTTCGAGGGCCGGTACACGGTGACGTCCTCCCGGCATGTCTTCGATCCGGTCCGCGGCTACGAGACCTGGGTGACGGTCTCCGGGCAGCAGGAGCGTTCGCTGTTCGGGCTGACCGGCGGCGGCCCGGGGGGCGGCGCCGGCGGGGGCTCGCGGTGTTCCGGGCTGGCGAACGGCACGGTGACGGACACCAAGGACCCGGAGGGTCTGGGCCGGGTCAAGGTGCGGTTCCCGTGGCTGTCCGACGAGTACGCGAGCGACTGGGCGCGGACCGCGCAGTCGGGCGGTACCGGAGGCGGGGAGGCGTTCATCCCCGAGGTCGGCGACGAGGTGCTGGTCGGGTTCGAACAGGGTCATCTGGACCGTCCCTACGTGCTCGCCGCGCTCTACAACGGCCAGGACAGGCCAGGGCAGGCGCGAGGCGGACAGCCACAGGCCGGAGGCCAGGGCGGCCAGGGCGGCCAGGGCGGCCAGGGGAACGGTGAGGAGGCGGAAGCCGTCGACCCCACGAGCGGGGCCGTCAACAAGCGCGCGTTCGGCTCGCGCGGCGGAAACAAGCTGGAGCTGCTGGACGCCGCGAACGGCCCGCAGGGCGTACGGCTGGTGACGGGCGACGGCAAGCTGAGGATCAACCTCGACCGCAGGGGCACCACCATCGTGGTGCACAGCGACGGCACGGTGGAGATCGAGGCGAGGGAGCAGGTCTCGATCAAGGCGGGCAGCGGCGTCGCGCTGGACGCGGGCAGCGGCACGCTGGAGCTGACCGGCGACTCGGTGAAGCTCACGGCCCGCACCGGGGTCCAGGTGGACGGCGGCACCGGAGAGGTGCGGTTGTCCACGGGTGGCGCGGTGGAGGTGCGGGGCGGCCAGGTGTCGGTGAACGGAAGCAGCCGCACCGAGCTCCGCGGCGGCAGCACGTTGACCGTCAACGCGCCCATGGTGCGCATCAATTGAACGGCCCGGCACGGCACGGACAGGCACGGCACGGACAGGCACCGCACGAACAGGCACGGCACGAACAGGCACGGCACCGGACGGATCAGGACCAGGCAGGGGGCACAGCACATGCCAGCAGCCGCACGCGTCGGCGACCCCACCGGGCATCCCGGGGTGATCGGCCCGCCCGGAGAGCCCACGGTGCTGATCGGCGGGCGGCCCGCGGCCACGGTGGGCACCGCGCACCAGTGCTCCTCGCCCGCCGCGCACGCCCCGAGCGCCCTCGCCCCGCCCGGCAGTTCCACGGTGCTCATCGGCGGCCGGCCGGCCGTCCGGGTGGGCGATGCGGCGGGCTGCGGCTCGCCGGTCACGTCCGGGTGCCCGAGCGTGCAGATCGGAGGGTGAGGCATGGGCCGGCAGTTCATCGGCGCGGGCTGGGCGTTTCCGCCGCGTACGGACGCCACCGGCAGCGTCGCGCTGGTCCGGGACGAGCGCGAGATAGAGGAGTCGATCCGGCTGATCCTGGCCACCTCGCCCGGTGAGCGGCCGATGCGCCCGGAGTTCGGGTGCGCGCTCGGCGACTACGTCTTCGCACCCGCCGACGCCGGCACGGCCGGACAGCTGGCCTACGAGGTGCGGCTCGCCCTGGAACGGTGGGAGCCGCGCATCGAGGTGGCGGAGGTCGCCGTACGGTTCGACGAGGCGGACGACGGGGTGCTCTACATCGACATCGGGTACACGGTGCGGGGTACCAACGATCCGCGCAACCTGGTCTTCCCGTTCTACGTGATCCCGGACGACGAGGGGTCCGCATGACGCTCCCGAGTCCCAACCTGGACGACCGGCGCTTCCAGCAACTGGTGGACGAGGCCAAGCGGCTGGTGCAGCAGCGCTGTCCCGAGTGGACCGACCACAACGTCTCCGATCCCGGTGTCACGCTGATCGAGGCGTTCGCCACCATGGTCGACCAGCTCGTCTACCGGCTGAACCGGGTGCCGGACAAGAACTACCTGGCCTTCCTGGACCTCATCGGGGTGCGGCTGTATCCGCCGACGGCCGCGCGCACCGAGGCCACGTTCTGGCTGTCCGCGCCGCAACCCGACACCGTGCGCGTCGCAGCCGGGACCGAGGTGGCGACGGTGCGCACCGAGACCGAGGAGGCGGTGGTGTTCACCACCAGCCGGGACCTGTCGGTCCTACCGTGCGCGCTCTCCCAGCTCGCCACCTGGCCGGCCGTCGGCAATGCCGCCGACCGGTCGCAGGAGCTGGCCCTCGGCCGCGACGTGCCGTGCTTCGGTCGCACGCCCACCCCCGGGGACTGTCTCTACATAGGGCTGTCCCGGCCCGTGCCCCGCTGCGCGGTGGTGCTGCGCCTGGACTGCCGGGTGGACGGCGTCGGTGTGGACCCCCGCCGCCCGCCGCTGGTCTGGGAGGCGTGGGACGGCGCCGCCTGGGCACCGTGCGAGGTCGAGAAGGACGACACCGGCGGGTTCAACAAGGCCGGGGAGGTCATCCTGCACGTGCCGGCCGCGCACACCGCCTCGGTGGTGGCGGGGCACTCCGCCGGCTGGCTGCGCTGCCGTCTGGTGGAGGCCGCGGCGGACCAGCCCGCCTATGTGGCGTCCCCGACAGTCCGCCGGGCGAGCGCGTTCACCATCGGCGGCACGGTGGAGGCGGCGCACGCCGAGACGGTCGCGGAGGAGGTCCTGGGCCTGTCGGAGGGGGTGCCGGGGCAGGGATTCCGGGTGGCCCGGCCGCCGGTGGTGGCGGGCGAGGCGCCGTTCGTGGTGGAGGTCGCCGAGGGCCACGGCTGGGTGGAGTGGACGCGGGTGGACGACTTCGCGCACTCCACACCGCACGACCGCCACATCACTTTGGACCCCAACTCGGGCCAGGTGGACTTCGGGCCCGCCGTGCGGGAACCCGACGGCACCCTGCGGCTGTACGGCGCGGTGCCGCCGAAGGGCGCCCCGGTGCGCGTGCGGTCCTACCGTACGGGCGGCGGACGGCGGGGCAACGTGGCCCGGGGTGCGCTGCGGGTGCTGCGCAGTTCGCTGCCGTTCGTGGCACGGGTGGAGAACCGCCGTCCGGCGCTGGGCGGGGTGGACGGCGAGACGGTGGAGAACGCGCGGGTGCGGGGACCGATGGCGCTGCGCACCCTGCACCGGGCGGTGGTGCCACACGACTACGAGCTGCTGGCGCGTGAGGTGGCGCCGGACGCCGCCCGCGTGGCATGCGTCCCGGCGAGGCCGGCCGAGGACGGGCAGTCGCCCGAACAGGGTGCCGGGGTACGGCTGTTGGTGGTACCGGCCGGTGGCGACGACGAGCAGGGCCGGATCCGGTTCCAGGAGCTGATCCCCCCTCGGGACACCCTGGCGATGATCGCGTCGTACCTGGACGAGCGGCGTCCGATCGGCACCCGGCTGGTCGTGGAGCCGCCCTACTACCAGGGCGTCACCGTGGTCGCCTCGGTGGTGCCGGGCCGCGGGGTGGCGGCCGACCGGCTGCGGGAGGCGGCGCTGGCCGCCCTGTACGGCTACTTCAACCCGCTGTCCGGCGGCCCGGAGGGGGAGGGCTGGCCGTTCGGCCGGCCGGTGCACTCCGGGGAGGTGTTCGCGGTGTTGCAGCGGGTGTCCGGCGTCGACCTGGTCGAGGACGTACGGCTGTTCCCGGCGGACCCGCTCACCGGAGAGCGCGGCGAGGCCTCCACGAAGATCGAACTCGACCGTCACGCACTGGTGTTCAGCTATGAACACCAGCTGCGGGTGCGGGAGGCGTGAGTGCGCGGAACACTTCCCGGACTGCCGACACCGCACCCCCTGCTGCACCAGCTGCCCGCGGTCTACCTGGACCAGCCCTTCGTCGCGGGGTTCCTGAGCGCGCTGGACGAGGTGCTGGCACCCGTGCTGCTCACCCTGGACAACCTGCCCGCACACCTGGATCCGCGCACCGCGCCCGAGGACCTGCTGGCCTGGCTGGCGGGTTGGGTGGCGGCAGAGGTGGACGGGGAACGGCCGGTCGACCGGCGCCGTGCCGTGGTGGCCGGTGCGGTGGCCCTGCACCGGCAGCGGGGTACCCGGGCGGGGCTGGCCGCGGCGATCCGGGCGGAGACGGGCATCGAACCGGAGATCAGCGAGAGCGGCGCCACGTCCTGGTCGAGTGAGCCGGGGTCGGCGCTGCCCGGTTCGGCACGGCCCTGGGTACGGGTACGGCTGCGGGTGCCGGACGCACAGGCCCTGGCACCGACCCGGGCACGGCTGGAGAAGCTGATGGCCGACGAGGTGCCCGCGCACGTCGGGTACGAGGTGGAGGTCCTGACGGCGGAGGAGGCGGGTCGGTGATGGTCTGCCCCGACTGCGGCCACCGCAATGTGCCCGGTGCCCGCTTCTGCGCGTCCTGCCGGACGTTCCTGGAGTGGGCGGACAAGGAGCAGGGCGGGGAGCCGTCCCCCACCACGGGCCCGGCCGCGCCGCGGCCCCCCGAGACTCCCCCGTCCGCGACGCCCGGACCCGACACCCCCACCGTGGCCGCGACGCCCGGACCCGACACCCCCACCGTGGCCGCGACGCCCGGACCCGAGGCCCCCACTGTGGTGGCGCCGCCGCCCCCGGCCGCCCGCCCGCCGGCCACGCCGCCCCCGGCCGCCCGCCGGCCGGTCACCCCGTCCGCCACGCCGCCCGCGGTCCTCCCCCGGCGACCCGACGACCCGCCGCACCACCCATCGGGCGAGGCACCGGCCCACCACACCGGCACACCCGCGGCCCCGCCGCCCCGGACGCCGCCGCGGCCGGACGCTCCGCCGCGCCGCCACGGCCGCCCCTGCCCGAGCTGCCGTGCGGAGAATCCACACGAACGGCGGTTGTGCGTACGCTGCGGGACCCTGCTCGACCCCGCGCAGCCACCCGACCAGGCTGCCCGGCCGCCGTGGTGGCGCCGGATCCTGCCGAGCCGCGATCCGCGCCCGCTGGCCGCCGGGAGCCGGCCCAGGCTCCGGGTGTGGCGCCGGCCGCGACTGACACTGCCGGTGTTCCTGATCGTCCTCGTCGTCGCGGCGTGGCTCGCCCGTGCCGAGCTGACCGAGCTGTTCACGTTCGCGCAGGACAGCACCGGCGATCCGAAGCCCCTGCACCCCGTCCACGTGCGCGCCTCCAGCCAGGCGTCGTCCCACCGGGCGCAGGCGGCCTTCGACGGCTTCAACAACCGCTACTGGGCACCGGCCGCCCGGGGCCCGGGTACGGGTCAGTACCTGGAAGCCGACTTCGAACACCCGGTACGGGTGCGCCAACTGCTGGTCACTTCGGGGATCTCGACGAAGCCGGACGAGTTCCTCGGCCAGGCCCGGCCGTCGGAGATCACCGTCACCCTCGTCTCCTCGCGGGGCGAGCACACCACCAAGAACCTCCGTCTCAACGACGCACCCGGCCAGCAGAGCTTCGAGGTCCACGGGGCGGATGTGACGCGGGTACGGCTGACGGTGGACGCCGCGTACGGCACCCGGCCGGACCGCCGGGTGGCCATCGCCGAGGTGGAGTTCTTCGGCCGCCAGTGACGCACCGCCGCGCGCCGCGCTGCGCCTACCGCGACGGGTGCGGGTCAGCACGGGAGAGGTGTGACGGGCTGGAAAACCGGGGCGCGGCGGGCTCCCCCGCCATGTCATGATCCTGACGGACCCCCGTCACGGACCGATATGGACATACGCGGCCCACATGTCCACGGCGTCCGGACGCCGTGCCCGCAGAATCCCCACCGCCGTGTGCAGAGCATGCGCGGAGCGAGCGGCTGCCTCCGGCCCCGGTAGTCGGGGGTGGCCGTCGGGCGTGAGCAGCAGGGTTGTGTAGAAGGCCCTGGCGACCTGGGACGCACGCAGGCTGTTCAGCTGCCACTGCGACGCCACGACGTGTCGGTAGCCGGCGAGTTGCAGTGCGCCGGCGAGGCTCACCGGCTCGTCGGAATGGGCGGTGGGTGTCCGGTGGGTCTCACAGGCCGACAGATAGGCGAGTTCGGCCTGTTCCAGGTGGAGCCTTGCGATGTCCTGCATCCGCAGCGATCCGCTGGGATAGTGGTCCCACAGGTACAGCACACCGTCCGGGCTCGCGGTGTCCTGCTCGCCATGGCCGGCGAAATGCAGCCACCCGCCTGTTCTGAGATGTCGCACGACCACGTCCCGGACGGCCTCTTCGTCCCGCAGGGTCCGAGCCGCCGGGAGCAGTCCGGCCACGGCGTCGATCTCCAGGGCGACGTGGTCCAAAGGGGGGTGCTCCGTGTACGGGGGTGTCTTGCCGACTCCGACGAGGAGCACGGGCGATGTCGTACGGGACGCCGTCCGGGCTGCCTCCGCGCGTGCGGCCTTGAGGGCTCGCAGGGTCGGTGTGTGGCTCGCGACGAACCGGTCGGCGAGGCTGTCGGTACCCCCCTGGTCCGGCTCGCACGGATCGGGCAGCCGCGTGGCGGCGTGAACCGGAAGCCGATTGAAGACGCCGGTCGGACACCACCAGATGCGTGGTGGTGCGGAGTTCGTGTCCCGCGCCAAAGCCGGTGGCAGCACGCGGAGAACGGGCTCGGCCACCGTCGTCCACAGCCAGTCCAGTACGTCGGTCAGATAGGGGCGGCGCGCCAGACGTTCCTCTGCGTCCCCGTTTCCGGGCCTGTGCACCGAGCGGGTCAGGGCGTCGGCCCGCAGGACCGCCTTGTTGTGCCGGAAGCGGGTGAGCGGGACGACTGTGAGCCGACCGTCGTGGAGGACCAGCGCGTCGGCCCGCAGCGGGCTGGAGTTGAGGACGACCACGGGGCCGTGGCTGGAGGTGCCGAGCAGTTCCTGATACGGCAGGGGCTCCAGGAAGTCGGCGAGACCCGGCTCTTGGCGCACCATGTCGACGAGTCGGTCCCAGCGGCGCTGGCTCTGGCGTCGTCGGATTCCGACGTCGTCCGATGCGCGGACACCCCCTGAGGCCCGTTCATCGCGCGAGAGCGCCAGGTCGGCCGCGAGTTCCGGGGCGCGCAGGCGGATCGCCTCCAGGTCGGTTCGCATGTCCAGGGCGGACGAGAGCAGCAACCCGCGGCCGTGTTCGAGGAGTTCGAGGGCCCGCTCCGGCGCTCCCGCCTCCAGGGCGACGGCGGCGGCGTCGGAGACCGTCTGGGAGGTGTTGCTCAGCACGTTCAACCGGTCGTCGAAGTCGAGTCCGCCCCAAGCCATCTGCGGCAGGGTCGCGATACCCGTCGAGTAGGCGTCGAGCGCGCCTGCCCAGTCCGCTGCTTGCGTGAGGATGCGGGCGCGGGCCACGGCGGCTCGCCACCGGGTGGCCGGGGCGGCCATCGGGTGCCTGGCGACCTTCCCGTACAGTTCCGCGGCCTCGTACCGGTGCTCGTTCGACGTCCGTTCCTCGCCGGCGAGGGCGTCGGCGAGGAACAGGGCGGGCAGCACCCAGTGCGGTCCCTGTTCGTCGAGCGACCGCACGGCCTCCCGAAGGGCTCTGAGCGATGCCTCCAGGAGCCCCGGATCGCCGGTGAGCCGGCCGAGGAAGGACAGGGCCTCGCCGTGCTGCGTGGCGAACAGGCCCAGCTCGGCGAGGCCCGCGCCCGGCTCGGCCCGCGCCGCCCGCAGTACGTCCACGGCGCGCTCCACGTCCTCTCGCGCGCGTTCCTCTGCCTCCGAGCCGCCGGGCGAGGGGATCGCCTCGTCGGGGCCCAGTCTCCGGTGGGCGCGGGCGACCAGGAGTGCGCCCAGGTCGGACAGGAGAAGGGCCCGCAGTGGGGATCCGGCAGGGGTGTCCGCGAGGGCGGCTTCGATCAGGTCGTGGGCTTTGTCGAGCGAGGCCGCCCGGTGCTCCAGCCGCCACTGGGTGTGGAGCGCGAGGGCCAGGTTGCGTCGGATCAGGGGGAGGGCCTGTCCTTCGGCTACCGAGGCTTCGGCCCGCTCCAGATGGAGGATCGCGGTCCGGAGCCGCTTCCGGTCCTGCGTGGCTTCGGCGGCTTCACGCATCGTGGCACCGAGGTTGAGGTGCAGGTGTGTCCTCTCCCACGGTTCCAGGTTGGCGTGGCCGAGCGCCTCGTGCAGGAGGTCTTCGGACTTCTGGAGGTTCTCGGCCCCGCCGCCGAGGGCGACGACGAGCGCGTGGTTGGAGACGCGAAGCGCCCACTGCGGCGCCCCACCCGGATAGCGGGACAGCTCCAAGCCGTGCCGGGTGTGGTCGAGCGCCCGATCGTAGTCCTCGTGGCGCGCGAGCCGCTCGTACCGCACGCGCAGGAATTCCCCCAGCGTGGAGTGCAGCAGGGGGGCGTTGAGCGGAGCCGCTCGGGCGGGGCACAGCGCGAGCGCACGGTCCGCGTGCTCGATGGCGGCGTCCAGGTGTCCGAGGTCCCCCCTCGCCTTGTACAGGGCGCCGAGAGCGATGCTGAGCCTGTTGTGCACCTCCCAGCCTGTGGTGGTGTCCTGTAGGACCGGCAGCGCCTGTCGATAGAGTCCCACCGCTTCGTGCAGGAGCTCCGTGGACCCGTCGGGTGCGGCCTCCCGCCGGATGTCGGCCGCGGCTACCAGGCATTGCGCGTGTTCCACGCTCCCGGGAGGCAAGGCCGCGAGGGACTGTGTGGTCAGGGTGTGAACGCGTGCCGCATCCGCCGCGTCCAGTTGCCGGTGGTCGGACATGAGGACGAAGAGCCGGGCGAGCCGCCACTGCGTCTCGGCTCGCGCCTCGGTGTGGAACGGCTCGGTGAGACTGAGGGAGGCATCGAAGTCGTCCCGCGCGAGGAGGGCGTCGTCACGGCGTCTGTGGAACTGGTAGCGGGCGGCCCGGAGGCAGCCGCGGAACCTGAGCAGCATGGCCGGGGTGCCCGGGACCGCCCCGAAGGCGTCGATGCCGCACGAGGCCAGGGCGAGTGCTTCCGCCAGTGCCTGCTCGTCGTCGGTGTCCTCGTACGCGATGGCCAGGGAACGGGTACGACGCCGGATGAGGACGCCCCAGGTCTCGACCAGACGCCCGCCAGTGGGCGGCACGGCTCCGCCGAGGACCTGCCGGGCCCGGTCGACGAGCCCGGCGCACGCGGCCGCGTCGCCCTGCACGGCGGCGAGCTGGGCATCCGCCAGACACACCGCGGCCCGGACGTCGGGCTCCCAGGGGTGTCGAAACGGTCCGGTCAGGAACGGTGCCAACTCCCCGCGGAAACCGTCGGCGTGCCGGAGGTCGCCCGCGTACTTGGTGGCGCCGTAGCGCAGCACGTGGATCAGCATCGTGTACCAGCGCCGCTCGGCCCAGTCCTGGACGGCCTCCGGGGGCGTGAGACGCAGCGCCTCCGCCATCAGCTCAAGGGACTGCCGGACATTGTCCGGGTGTCCCCCGGCGATCCACAGACAGAGATGGCACGCCGCCAACTGCTCGATGAGTCCCAACCGGCTGGGATGCTTCCGCGGGATGCTCCGCAGAGCCTCCGCGTACATGACCGTCGCGTCCTGGAGGGCCTGCACGTCATCGGAATCCTTCTCCCACGCGCGCAGCCGCTCGTAGGCGCGCAGTCCGAGGTCTCTGCCGTCGAGCGTTCCCTTTCTGAGGCCCATCAGGAGCCCCAGGACCCGCTCCCCGCTGCTGAGCCCCCGTGTGTGGTCCATCTCCCGCCCCCGTTGCGTCCCGTCGGATGCCCTACTCTGTGGCCGGAGCCGGGACATTACCAAGGGGGCACTGTGCGAGCCGAGTTGAGCGATCTCCAGGACGAGGCCCGCGAAATCCTGGGAAGCGTCACCCGCGTGCTGCTCACGCCGGCCGACTGGCAGGAGGTCGAGATGTCCTTGGCGACCATGGCCAAGGCCCTGGACCGGGGCGACCCCGAGACCTTCCGGCGGGAGCTCTACCGCGTCGAGGATCTGATCCCGGTGGAGCGCGGGCCGCGCGCGTTGCCGGGCACGACCAGTGCCCCGGAGCCGGTCCTCGAACGGCATGCCGTGCTCGTCGAACGGATCGGCGCGGAGGACACCTCGGCAGACCGGACCGAGGAACAGGATGACCAGTGAGGCGCGCTACGCACGCGAGGCACTGCTCCTCCACTACTTCTTCGGAGTGGAACGGCTCGCCCTGAGGGGAACCCACCACCTCGGCCTCCTCTGGGACGCCTGTGCGCAGGCCGGAATGGACCGCACCCCGTCCCCCGGTGGCGACCTCTCCCTCCCCACCGACCTGGAGGCCGGCCTCGGCGGGCGGACCCTGTGCCAGCGGACCGACGCCACCGCGACACGCCAGGCCACGCTCTACAGCCTGAACGGCGTGGTCGGGCTCACCGTCATGCTGGCGGCAGAGGAAGGACCCGGCCGTACCGGTGTGCAAAGTGCCGCCCGGCTGCGCGCCCTCGCGCAGGACTGGGACGAGGCGTGCGCGCGAGCTACCGCTGCCGCGGGGCGCGTCACCGACGACGGGCGGACGGTCATCGGGTCCGTCCGTGTCCACCGCTCGCTCACCCTCCCGGGCGGGCCCACGCCCGGGGACCCCGCGGCCGTGGGGGAAGAGCTCCGGCGAGAGCTGGCCCCGCAGACCCAGCTCTCCCGCCCCGTCAACCTGACCGGTCAACTGGTCCTGTGGGAATTGACCCGGCGGGGTGATCCCTTCTCCACCGACCGGGAACTCCTCGCCACCGGGCCCGCCACCGACGAGCAGGAGGGCCTGCTCGACGACTGGACCTGGACCACCGTCGACGACAGCCTCGTGCCCCTGACGCGCTATCTCGCCAACGCCGCCATCGTCCGGGACCAGTACCGGGTACGCGTTGCGGATGCGGCGTCGATCGCCGGCCGCCTCCGCGGGCTGCGGCGTCAGGGCGCGGAACTGACCCGGGAATGGCGGGACGTCCTCGTGGCACACCCCACCGGCACACGCATGGGCCGACGCGACCTGGCGCGCTGCGAGAGCATCGCCGTCCGGGCGCAGCGGCTCCTTGCGGAGGAGAGGCTGGCGCACGCGGCCACCGGCGACATGCGCCTGATGCTACGCAATCTGGAGATCGCGGCCGACGGCATGAAGGTCCTGGGGACGTGCGCGGACGGCACCCCGAAGACGGTGGGACGCGACAAGGAGTGTCACTCGAACCTCGCCCAGGTCCTCGACGACGACGTGGCCCACAGCGAAATCGCCAGGGAACAGGTGGCCGAAACCGCCCGAATCGCCTCGGAGACCGCGACGCAGCATCTGCAACGCCACCAGCAGTACCTCGCCCTGATCCAGACCGCGATCATCGGCGCCCTCCTGATGGCTCTGACCGCCATCCAGGCTCTGGCCTACAAACTGCCCATCCCGGCCGGTCTGGACGCGCCGTTGATCGCCCTGCTCGGTGCGCTCGGCCTGGGCCTCCCCCTCCTCGTGGTGCGTCGGTGGCGCGGCGGCACCGGGGGGCGCATCGGCGGCATCCTGGAGGTCGCCTCCCTCGCCGCCACGGGCGCGGCTGCGGGCTGGCTGGCGGGACGCGCCCTCGGGCACACCAGCCTCTTGGTGGTCAGCGGGATCGTCCTCCTGGGCGTCGCCGGGATGTGGCTGACGCGCCGGTCGTCCCCTTGAACCCGTCACCCGGAACCACCGACCCGCACGCGGTGGCCGGATCTGGTGCACCGGGATGCGCCAAGTGAAGCCGAGCGGCCACGATGACCGCTGCCAGTCCGCACGACGAGGAGCAGGCACCTCTCATGACCACACCGCCGCCGGAGCCGCCTGGTTCCACGCCTTGGTCGACGTGGCGCAAGGCCTTGGCCGTCGTCGCCTCCGCTGTGCTCTCGGGCGTGGTGGGTGCCTGGGCCCAGAACTGGTTCGCTGACGATCCCACCCCCCACGGGCCGGCTGCCGACCGCACGGTGGCGACCGCCGAGAGCGGCGACGGCCGTCCTTCCACCGGACCTGGTACACCGTTCACCGGGACGGACCCGGACACGTATTGCGCCCGTCGGCCAAGGGCGGTGGGCTCGGTGGAATGGGTCCCCTGCGCACGCGTCACCGCGGACGCGGTCCACTTCGGCGTCCTGGTACGCAACACGGGGGGACGCCAGGAGCTCCGCCTTCGCCTCGGGTACGTCCGCGCGGAGCACCCGGTCCCCTGCGACTCGCCAAAGGACGAGGTGTCCGTCACGGCCGAGGCCGGCACGACGGCGTGGTTCACCCTCCCGGGATGCGCCGTCGCGCGCGTGCACGGAGCGGTCCAGGCCACCGCCCGACTCGCGGCCAAGGACGGCGACCTCTCCGCGATCGCGCTCTCGCCCACGCTCCAGATCCAGCCGAACGGCTCGGTAATGCCTCCGGCGTCCTACTGACCCGGGACAGCCGGGCCGGCTCAAGGAATGGCGCGGGCCGACCGTCCGCTACGACGGCGCTACGAGAGCGTGGTGATCTTCAGGGACAGGTTCGGCGCCCAGGGGGCTTCGACGATCTGGGCGCGCACCAGTCTGCCCTTGTCCGTGATCACGCAGATCGAGTTGCCCGCGATGATCCCGGCCTCCTCCACTGCATTCGAGTGCATGAGGATCTCTTCGAGTCCACCTCCGCTCGCGGCGGCCTCGCAGGCTTGCCTGCTGAACGGTTGGCGCTTCGACAGGACGCCGGCGCGGCTGTCCCGCCCCGTCCCGAATTCGACCGGGGAGCAGCCGTACCAGTTCAGATCCGCCGGTGCGGCTGCGTCCTCGGCGTCGGGCTCGGACCTGTCGACTCGGGTGACGAAGGGGTACGAGTCGAAGTCGATGTGGCTGGCGTAGTCGCACGTGCTGTCGCCGTTGAGGCGCAGGGGGAGCGGCTCTCCCGGGAAGGGCTTCGCCGGGTCGACGCTCCGCTCGGGGCTCTCCGCGTCGGCTGAGGCCGAGGGCTCCGGGGACGATGGCGCGGAAGCGGTGGGCTTCGCGGCATGCGTGGCGACCGTGGCCGAGGGCTTCGCGTCTTCCCGCTTGTCGTCGTCGCCAGAGGTGGCGACGACGAAGATGCCGGCGATCACAGCGGCCAGCAATGTGCCACCGACTCCGATCAACGCTGACCTGTGCGAGGCGCGGGCGCCGATGTGAGCCGCCGTGATCGCCGGGTCGACGGGCGGTGGCGCAGGTGGGCGCCGGTCCGGCCTGGACGGCTCCTGACCAGGCGAAGGCGGCGTGCTGTTGTTGTTCGCGTTGTCGGCTGCCATCGGCTCCCCCGATCTGTGCTTCTTGGTGCACGAGATCTACCGCATGCGCCACGGGACCGCCAACTCGCGACAGCTCACGACCACTTGACACCACGAACGGTCACGTGGGCGCCGGTCGTCGTCGGGCGAGCGACGCAGGAAATGCCACGGAAATCGGCTTGCCGAATTCATTCCGCGAACCGTCCGGGATATACTTTGGAATTATGGTGCATGCTGGTTCAGGCAGGGTCGTTTCCGCCGACACCGGTCGTCATCGGGCAGCCGATTCGCCATGATCTGGGAAATACTGGCCCTGGGTTTCGTGCTCAGTCTCGACAATCTCCGGGTATCGATCGCGCTCGGCACGCTCCCCTTCGGATTGAAGCGCGCGGTGCAGGTCGCGCTGACCTTCGGGCTGTGGGACGCGATCATGCCCCTCGCCGGGATGCTGATCGGTCACCGGATCGGCGAGTCCGTCGGGGGCGTCGCCGATGTGGTGGGCGCGTCCGCGCTCGGCGGGTACGGTCTCTACCTCGTCATCTCGTCCCTCCGCAACCCCGAGCCGGACGAACTGGACCACCCGTGGGCGTTGTTCGGCATCCCGTTGACACTGAGCCTGGACAACTTGCTCGCCGGGGCGAGCCTGGGGGTTCTTGGGTTCTCGCCGTGGTTCTCGGCGGCCGTCTTCGGCGGCATGACGGCAGTGTTGTCGCTGGTCGGGCTGCAACTCGGGCGGGCCGCGGCGCGTCTCATCCGGATCCGCTCGGACCTGATGAGCGGGGTCACCTTGATCATCGCCGCCGCGACGCTGCCGTTGTGGTTCGGCAACTGACCCGCTCCACCGGGGGGCAGACCGGCCTGCGGGCAGAGGGTCGGCGGAGCAGCGGAGGATCGCAGACCCGCGATTCGGCATGGAGGGCAGGTCGTTACCGGGCGACAGGCGGCAGACCCGGTCGGTGCGGGCGGGGGACCAGCGGAGGGTCGTCGTCCCGCGAGTCGGCGTTGGCGGCCCCGACCGCCCGGGCGACCAGGCCGTGGTCGGGCGACAGGTAGCAGACCGGGTCGGTGCGGGCGGCGTCGCCGGTGAGCAGGAACGCCTGGCAGCGGCAGCCGCCGAAGTCCACCTCCCGCCGGGGGCAGCTCCGGCAGGGTTCCGGCATCCAGTCGGTCCCGCGGAACGCGGTCATCACGGGGGCCTCGGCCCAGATCCGCTCCAGCGGGTCCTCCCGCACACTGGCCCGCGGCAGCGGCAGGGACTGGGCGGCCGGGCAGGGCAGGACGTCGCCGTTCGGCGTCACGGTCAGCTGCCGGGAGGCCCAGCCGCCCATGCACGGCTTCGGGTAGCGGCTGTAGTAGTCGGGGATGACGTAGACGATGTCCATGCGGTCCCGCAACCGCTCGTGGGCGGCCCGTACGACGGTCTCGGCCGCTTCGAGTTGGGCCCGGCTCGGCAGCAGCGCGGCCCGGTTTCGCCAGGCCCAGCCGTAGTACTGGGTGTTGGCCAGCTCCACCCGGTCCGCGCCCACCTCCTCGGCCAGGGCGAGCACGTCGGCGACGCGGTCGATGTTGTGCCGGTGCAGCACCACGTTCACAGTGAGCGGCCAGCCCAGCTCCTTGACCACACCCATCGCCTCGATCTTGCGCCGGAAGGACGGGATCCCGGCGATCCGGTCGGACACGGTCGGTTCGTCGGCCTGGACGCTGATCTGTACGTGATCCAGACCGGCGGCCCGCAACTGCTCGGCCCTCGGACGCGAGAACCCGAGGGCGCTGGTGATGAGGTTGGCGTAGAGGCCCAGGGCATGGGCGTGCGCGACGAGCCGCACCAGGTCGCGCCGCAGCAGCGGTTCCCCGCCGGACAGGTGGCACTGCATGACTCCCAGGTCCTCGGCCTCGGTCAGCACCCGCAGCCACTCGTCGGTGGTCAGCTCGTCCTGGTAGCCGGCCAGGTTCAGCGGGTTGGAGCAGTAGGGGCAGGCCAGCGGGCAGCGGTAGGTCAGCTCGGCGAGCAGCCCGAGGGGGCTATCCATCGGTGAGCTCCACCCAGCGCCGGGCGACGAGCCGGGCCAGGAACTGCCTGACCTCGTCGTCGGGTACGGTCTCGTAGCGCGCGCCCAGTTCGCCCACGATCTCGGCCACGGTGTGCCGCCCGTCGCACAGTTCGAGTATGGCCGCGCCGCTGCCGTTCAGAACCACCACCGTCTCGGGGTGCAGCAGGACCTTCTGCTGCCTGGTCCGGCAGAAGGCGAGCCGGACGTGGGCCGCCAACCGGGGCCGGTCAGAGCCGGACACCCCGGTGCCGGGCCGGGTCGCGCTGCTGCTCCGGGTCGTGCCGGTATGGGTCGGGTCCATGGTGGTCACTCCACGTAGGCCTGGTCGATGGCGTCCATAAGGCTCCACAGGACGTCGCACTTGAACGACAGCGCGTCGACGGCGCGCGCCTGGGACTCGGCGGAGAGGCAGTGCGCGGTGACCACCTCCAGGGCGTGCTCGCAGTCGCGGGGGGCCTGCTCCAGGCGGGCCCGGAAGTACGCGAGGCCCTCGGGGGCGATCCACGGGTACCACCGCTCGAACGCGGCGAGCCGCGCCGCCATCAGGTCGGGCGCGAACAGTTCGGTGAGCGAGGACGCCACCGCCTCCACCCACGGGCGAGTCCGGGCGAAGTTCACGTAGGCGTCGACGGCGAACCGCACCCCCGGTACCAGGTGCCGGTGGTCCAGGACCTCCTCACGGGTCAGCCCGGCGGCCTCGGCGAGGCGCAGCCACGCCTCGATGCCGCCCTCGCCCGCGGCGGTGCCGTCGTGCTCGACGATCCGTCGGATCCAGCGCCGACGAACCTCCAGGTCGGGGCAGTTGGCGAGGATCGCGGCGTCCTTGCGGGGGATGTTCTCCTGGTAGTAGAAGCGGTTGGCCACCCAGCCCCGGATCTGCCGGCGGCTCAGCCTGCCGGCGTTCATCCGGACGTGGAACGGGTGCTGGTCGTGGTAGCGCCGCGAGTGGGCCCGCAACGTCTCGACGAAGCCGTCGGCGCCGGTTGTGATGGTTGTCGTCGTCACGCCTGTCCACCTGGACCTCAGGGCCGTCCATGGCCACTTCCGTGCAGGCCGTCCGCCGTCTGTGGCCTCGCGAGCCGTCGGGCGGCGCCGGACCGGGTCCAGCGCCGCCCCGCATCCGCTAGTCCTCCAACCGAGCGAGGTACATGGTCACCTCGGCCGCGACCGTGATCTCGTCGAACTCGGGCGTCTCCCACACAGCGAGCTGGGACTCCATGGATTCACCTCCTCTCTGCCGGAATCCGGCAGGCTCCGGTCACGCCCTACGACGGTTCCGGAAGGGCGAACACGATCAGGGCGCTGCCGTGCCCCGCGCCGAGCATGCCGGGGAGGAATCCCTCGGCCCATCCGCCCCAGCCGACCGGCACGGCCACGTACTGCCTGCCGTCGACCATGTAGGTGGTCGGGCTGCTGTGGTGGCCGCTCCCGCACTGGAACTGCCACAGGAGCTCCCCGGTGCGGGCGTCAAGCGCGTTGAACTCCCCGGAGGCCTCGCCGGCGAACACCAGGTCACCGCCGGTGACCAGGGTCGAGGCGCACATCGGGAGCTCGTTGCGCCAGCGCCACTTCTCCTCGCCATCGGCGTCGAACGCGCTGACGGACCCCGCCATGTCCTCGATGTCCACCTGAACGCCCGCGCCCCAGTAGGGAATGCTCTCCTTGAACTCCCGGCGCCGCCGGGTGGCCGTGGCACCGGTGTCCTGGACCGGGACGTAGAAGAGCTCGGTCTTCGGACTGTAGGACGCATGGGTCCATTCCTTGGCACCGGCCGGACCCGGGTAGAAGTGGACCGGTTCTCCCTCCTTGTCCGGGTACACCTTGGCCGTCACCTGGCCGTCCCTCGTGATCGCCCCCCATGTGATGCGGTCGACGAAGGGAGTGATCCCGACCCGCGCGCCGTTCGTGCGGTCGAGGACGAAGAAGTAGCCGTTCTTGTCGAAGTGCCCGAGCAGTTTGCGCCCGTCCTTCTCGAACAGGATGCACTCGCCGATGCTGTCGTAGTCCCACACGTCGTGCGGGGTGCACTGGTAGTGCCAGCGGATCTGACCGCTGTCCACGTCCACGGCGATGATGCTGTCGGTGAAGAGGTTGTCGCCCTCGCGGACCTCTCCGTCGAAGTCGGGCGCCGGGTTGCCGGTGCCCACGTACAGCAGGTTCGTCTCCGGGTCGAAGGTGCCGGTGATCCAGCAGTTCGCCCCGCCCCGTGCCCAGGCCTCGCCGTCGGCGGGCCAGGTCTCCGAGCCGGGCTCCCCGGGCTTGGGCACCGTGTAGCAGCGCCACTGGTGCTCGCCGGTTTCGAGATCGAACGCGTCGAGGTGACCGCGTACGCCGAACTCGCCGCCGGAACTACCGACGATGACCATGTTCTTCACGACCAGCGGGGCGAGCGTGGCGCTCTCCCCGGCCCGGACGTCCCCGTAGGTCTTGTCCCAGACCCGCCTGCCGGTGGTGGCGTCGAGCGCGAGCACACGGGCATTCGCCGTGACGAAGAAGACCTTCCCCTGGGCCACGGCGACCCCACGGTTCACGTTCCCGCAGCACAAGGACACGTCGAAGGGGACCGCGTGCTTGTACCGCCAGATCTCCACACCCGTCTTGGCGTCGAGCGCCCAGACCCAGCCGTCCCAGCCGGAGAGGAACATGACTCCGTCGACGACGATCGGGGCGGCCTCGAACGAGTAGGTCGACGCGCCCGCGATCAGTCCGGTCGTACCGGCCTGGAAGACCCAGGCGGGGACCATGCGCTTGACGTTCTCCGTGTTGATCTGGTCCAGCGGGCTGTACCGCTGCCCGTTGTAGGCGCCGTAGTAGGTGAGCCAGTTGTGGGGCTCCTGGCGGGCGTTGAGGATGCGCTCGTAGTCGACACCGGCCACTACCGGCGGCGCGACGTCTCCGCCCGGGGTCTTGTAGTTCAGGGTTCCCTGGTCGACGGCCTCACCCGCGTCGACGTAGTCGGCGTAGTCGACGGTCATTTCCTCCACCTCCTGCTTCTGCCTACGGCCGCGGCTGTTCGGGACGGTCGAGGCGAGCCTCCGGCGGAGCGTCTCCCAGGACCACTATGGACCCGGTCAGCCCCCGGCCCTCGTCGTTGCCCGTGGGCGAGCCGAACCAGTAGTAGCCCGGACCGTCGAGGTTGAGGTGCGCGTGCCCGTGCGAATGGTTCACCAGCCAGATGAACTTCCTGTCGCCATTGCTCGGCAGAAGTGCGCAGTGCGTGTTCATGTCGTCATTGACGAGCTCCAGCTCGATATCGCCTCCGTGGGGCATGACCAGAATGGAAGGATCCCAGGTCAGCTCATCCGGGTGGATGCGAATTGTGGCCTTCATACGGCCGTCCGGCTCCTCGGTGGCCTGCCCGATGCTTCCGGTTCCCAGCACTTGACCCAGCGCTGCTTTGTTCTGCGTGGCCAACCCGAGCTTGTCCAGCAGGTCGGCTCGCTCGTGCGCGGTCGTCGTCATCGGGGTTTCTCTCCCCTCATCCGATTCCCTGTATTTCCTCTTTGCGAATGAATAACAGCGGAAAGGATGTGAAATCTGTACTCAAGAAACACGCTACGCCGGACGGATCACACCGACAAGGCGCGTCCTGGTGCGGGCCGACTCATGCCGTTCGTCCGCCACCATCCGCCGTTCGTCACCGATGTGCCACCGTTGGGAGCGGCCGAGCCGCACCGCGGCGCGTCGATCAGGCGAGGTCGTACCGATCGAGGTTCATGACCTTGGTCCACGCGGCGACGAAGTCCCGCACGAACTTCTCCCCTGCGTCGTCGCTCGCGTAGACCTCCGCGACGGCACGCAGTTCGGAGTTCGAGCCGAAGACGAGGTCGACGCGGCTGGCGGTCCACTTGACCTCGCCGGTGGCGCGGTCGCGCCCCTCGAAGGTTTCCGCGTCCGCGGATGCCGGCCTCCATTCCGTGCCCGTGTCGAGCAGGTTCACGAAGAAGTCGTTGGTCAGCGACCCGGGCACCGAGGTGAGGACACCCAGCGGCGACTGCCGGTGGTTGGCGCCCAGCACCCGCAGGCCGCCGACGAGGACGGTCATCTCGGGCACGCTCAGGTCCAGCAGGTTCGCGCGGTCGACCAGCAGGTGCTCCGACGGCAGCCGGCCGCCCTTGCCACGGTAGTTGCGGAACCCGTCCGCGGTCGGCTCAAGCGCGGCGAAGGACTCCGCATCGGTCCACTCCCGCGTCGCGTCCGTGCGTCCCGGACTGAAGGGGACCCGCACGTCGTGGCCGGCGGTCCTGGCGGCCTGCTCGACGGCGGCGGCTCCGCCGAGCACGATGAGGTCGGCCAGCGAGATCTTCTTGTTCCCGGTCTGGGAACCGTTGAAGGACTCCTGGATCTCCTCCAGGGTGCGCAGCACTCGTGCCAGCGTTCCGGGGTCGTTGACCTCCCAGTCCCGCTGCGGCTCAAGGCGGATGCGCGCGCCGTTCGCCCCACCCCGCTTGTCGCTGACGCGGAACGTCGAGGCCGACGCCCACGCGGTGGAGACGAGCTGGGAGACGGACAGTCCGGAGGCGAGGACCCGGCTCTTGAGCGCGGCGATGTCCGCGGCGCCGACGAGCGCGTGGTCCACGGCCGGGACCGGGTCCTGCCAGAGCAGCGTCTCCCGGGGGACCAGCGGTCCGAGGTAGCGCTGGATCGGGCCCATGTCGAGGTGCGTCAGCTTGAACCAGACCCGGGCGAACGCATCCGCGAGCTGGTCCGGGTGCTCCAGGAAGCGGCGCGAGATCGGCTCGTAGACGGGGTCCGACCGAAGCGCGAGGTCCGTCGTCAGGATCGTCGGGGCGTGTGTCGTCGACGGATCATGGGCGTCCGGCACGGTGCCGGCCCCGCCGCCGTCTCTCGGGATCCACTGCCACAGCCCAGCGGGACTCAGTGCCAGGTCCCACTCATAGCCGAACAGGGTCTCGAAGAAGCTGTTGTCCCATCTCGTCGGGGTGGGTGTCCACGTGCCCTCAAGCCCGCTGGATATGGTGTCCCCGCCCTTGCCGGTGCCGTAGCTGCTCTTCCACCCCAGCCCCTGCTCCTCAAGGGGGGCGCCCTCGGGTTCGGGGCCGAGGCAGGCGACCGGGTCGGCCGCGCCGTGGGTCTTGCCGAACGTGTGACCGCCCGCGATCAGCGCGACGGTCTCCTCGTCGTCCATCCCCATGCGCCGGAACGTCTCGCGAATGTCCCGGGCCGCGGTGACCGGGTCCGGGACGGTGTTCGGGCCCTCGGGGTTGACGTAGATGAGGCCCATCTGGTCGGCGGCCAGGGGGCTCTTGAGCTCCCGGACGCCGCCGTGGCGCTCGTCGCCGAGCCAGTCGTGCTCGGGGCCCCAGTAGACGTCCTCGTCGGACGCCCAGACGTCCGCCCGGCCGCCGGCGAAGCCGAAGGTCGTGAGGCCCATCGTCTCCAGGGCGCGGTTGCCCGCGAAGATCATCAGGTCGGCCCAGGAGATCTTGCGGCCGTACTTCTTCTTCACCGGCCAGAGCAGCCGGCGCGCCTTGTCGAGATTGCGATTGTCCGGCCAGCTGTTCAGCGGCGCGAAACGCTGCATGCCGGCGCCGGCGCCGCCACGGCCGTCGGCGACGCGATACGTGCCCGCGCTGTGCCACACCATCCGGATCACGAGCGGCCCGTAGTGGCCGAAGTCGGCCGGCCACCACTCCTGCGACGTCGTGAGCACCTCGTCGACGTCCCGCGCCAGAGCGTCGAGGTCGAGCGTCCGGAACTCCGCGGCGTAGTCGAAGTCCTCGCCCATGGGGTCGGCCATCGCGGGGTGTTTGCGGAGGATCGCCAGGTCGAGCCGGTCCGGCCACCAGTCGCGGTTGCTCGGGCCCCCCATCGCGTGACTGCGGTGCCCGGCAGGGGCAGGGGCAGGGAGGCCGAGGCCGCCCGCGCCCCCAACGTTCATCCCGCCGTCAACGGCGTCCGGACTGTCAGACACGGGACTCATCCTTCCGGGAACAGAGGTCGTGCCGGGACACTCAGATGCCCAGCGCACGGCGCAAGGCCGGCGCGTGCCGCCGGGACACCGGCACCATGGCGCTCGCCCCGTCGTCCATGACCAAGGACAGCTCGCCCTTGAGCCCGCGGTCCATCTCGCTGACGCGGCTGAGGTTGACCAGGTACCGGCGGTGAACCCGCAGGAAGCCGACGTCCGCCAGCTCGCCTTCGAGTTTGTCCAGACTCGGCGAGGTGGCTCGCACTCGCCCCCGGTCGGTGGAGAGCCAGACGTCGTTCCCCTGCGATTCGGCGAAGAAGACCTCCGGCAGCCGCAGCAGCACCATCCGGTTGTCCCGCACCGCGACCAGCCGGCGCGGCTGCGCCCGAAGGTGCACGACCCGCTCCGGCTGCGGCAACTGCGCCCCGTCGGTGGCACCGAAGGAGACCAGGTTCCCGATCAGGCGTCCGGAGGAGAAGACGGGCCGGATGCTGATCGACGTCGGTTCGTCGGCGAGGTGGGCGAAGATCTGCGTCGAGCCGACCCAGTCGGGATCGTGGACCGCCTGCCCCGTGGCATACCGGGCGGCAGTGATCAGTTCGGGCAGCCCGGGGTTCCACCGCAGCGTGGGGTCGACCGCCGGGGTGCATGCCGGGACGCCCAGGAGCACGCTTGCCATGTCGTCGGCGATCACCACCTTGCCCGCGGTGTCGACCGCGGCGAGCGCCGCACCGGACTGTGCCCTGGCCCGGGTGTAGGCCGCGACCAACTCGGCGCCGCTGTCCCGGGCGCGCCTCTTCAGGGGGCACTGGGTCATGGCGGCCGCGTTCGCCAGCCAGCTTTCCGTCGACGCGGGAAGCCGGCCGCGCCAGCGGCAGACATGCAGGACCGCGAGCGGTTCCCTGGTCACCACGTCGCGCACCGCGATGCCCGCGCCGACCCAGTCGTGGAGCACCTGGCACCAGTGCTCCGCACCCCTGATCGTCACCGGGCCGTGCGCCTCCAGCGCCGTGCCCATGCCGTTCGTGCCGACCGCGCACTCGGACCAGCAGAACCAGGGCGCCAGACGGGGGTCGCCGGCTCTGGCGAGCGTGGCTTGGTCACCCCACTCGGCCAGGATCCGGCCGGTGGCATCGGCGACGGTGACGACGCCACCGAGGTTGCCCACCTCGTGTGCCAGGGAGGCGGCACGGAACCCCAGCTCAGCGAATACGACATCGCGCTCCGGCGTATGGTCGAGCTCCGCGACGGCCACCGGAGCCTTGGTGAGGTGGGGATCGACCCGGTACTGCTCCCGGCAGCGATGCCAGGAGATCGCCACCAGGGGCCGGACGTCCGGGACCTGATCCTCGCCCTGCACGAACCGTTCCCACGCCGCGAGCACGGTGCCGCCGTCCAGGTTCGCCGGGCTGCGCTCAAGCCGATGTAGATCGCTCATGGTTCAGAACCACCCTGGTCCATCCCCGACACTCGACGGCGTGCGCACCCCGCGCCGGTCGCCGTTCCCCGCGGCCGGGCCTGCGGCGGACCGGGCCCCGCGTCGCGCGTCATTCGTGCTTCGTCACTCGTTCCAGGCTGTGTCACAGCCTGCACTCCCCACCCTAGGTACCGCTGTCGGCCTGCGCACGTCCCTCTCCGGGCCGCGTGCGCGAAATGCCGCCGGAACGACCGCTCCCCCACCCCCCGCCAGTCTCCCCGGAACCGTCGCCGCCAGCCTCCTCGGGACCACGGTCGAGCGTGGCCGGGACGGCTTACCCGGCCCGTCGTTGCGCATCCGACAGGACCGCCAGGGCCCGCATGGTGACGTCCTCGACCGGGCCGACGGCGTCGACTGTCAGAAGGATGGCCGAGTAGTGGGCGAGCAGGGGTGCGGTCTGGTGCTGGTACACCCGCTGCCTGTGCCGGATGACGTCTTCGGTGTCGTCCGGCCGGCCGCGGCCCAGCAGTCGAGCCACGACGGCTTCTTCCGGAGCGGTGAACTCCAGCACCGCGTCCAGTACGGAACCGGCAGCGTTCAGTATGGCGGCGAGCTCCCGCGCCTGCGGCAGCGTGCGGGGGAACCCGTCGAGGACGAAGCCGTGCCGGGCGTCCGGGTGCGCGAGCCGGTCCCGGACCATTCCCCCGGTGACGTGGTCGGGGACGAGTTCGCCGGTGTCGAGGTAACGCTGGGCATCCCGTCCGAGCGGGGTACGGCGCGCCACGTGTTCCCGGAACAGGTCTCCGGTGGAGACGTGGGGGACGCCGAGCCGCTCGCCGAGCACGGCCGCCTGGGTGCCCTTGCCCACTCCAGGGGGCCCGATGAGGACGAGTCGCATCAGTGCTGTACACCTTTCGAGTCGGTTCCGGAGCAGGTGCGGAAATCGATTCACGTCGATGCCCGGCAGGTCGTCCCTCGTGCGGGAGTACGTCGCTCACCAGGCCCGGGAAGGGCAGACAGAATCCCCGCTGAGCACGAGCACCGGCCCGTGCGTGGAGTCTGTCCGGCGGGTCAGGAGTCCGCACACCGCCTCGGCCGCACCTGCCTGGTACGCACCGGTGTCCAGGGAGGGACCGGGCACGAGGGTGTGGACGTCGACCCTGGGCGCCAGTTCGGCGGCCAGCCACTCGGTCAGCTCGGTCAGGCCGGCCAGGGCGACGTCCTGCGACCCGCCTCGTGCCCTGGCCGCGACCACGTTGACCACCGATCCGCCGTACAAGGCCATCCACCGCCAGTAGGCACGCTGCACACAGGCCAGCGGCGCCACGAAGGCGCTGTGCAGGATGTCGCGCAGGGCCAGCGGATCCATTTCCATCAGCGGACCGGGAGAGGACGGGGCCGCGACCAGGTTCACCAAGTGGTCGAGGCGGCCGAGACGGTCGACGACCGTGTCGACGGCGCGCCCGAGCGCCGCCAGATCATCGGGTCCGCAGGGCAGAGCCAGGAGCTGCGCTGCCGAAGGCGCCGCCCGGTGGGCCTGCTCGGCGTCGGGGCCCGCCAGCGCCATGTGGGCGCCGTGCTCCGCGAGGCTTCCCACCACGGCGGCGGCGAGGTCGCCCGCACCGGTGACGAGCACGACCCGAGCGGTGGAGGTGCTTGCGTGTCCCATGTCCGCCTCCCTTCGCGCAGCGCCGGTCACCCGGTCGGCGAGGACCCGTCGGCCGGGCCGGCGTTGATGAACTGCATGACCGAGGCGTCGGCGAGTGTGGTGACATCGCCGACTTCGCGGTTCTCCGCGACGTCCCGCAGCAGTCGGCGCATGATCTTCCCGGAGCGGGTCTTGGGCAGCTCGGGGACGACCATGATCTGCCGGGGCTTGGCGATGGGACCGATCTCCTTTGCCACGTGCTCGCGCAGCACATCGGTGACGTCCCCCGCCGGCCGGGCGGTGCCCCCGCGCAGGATGACGAAGGCGACGATGGCTTGGCCCGTCGTCGCGTCCGAGGCGCCGACCACGGCGGCCTCGGCCACCGCGGGGTGCGACACGAGTGCCGACTCGACCTCGGCGGTGGAGATCCGGTGCCCGGAGACGTTCATGACGTCGTCGACCCGGCCGAGCAGCCAGATGTCGCCGTCCTCGTCGTAGCGGGCGCCGTCCCCGGCGAAGTAGTGGCCCTGCGCGGCGAAGCGGGACCAGTACGTCTCCCGGTAGCGGTCGTCGTCGCCCCAGACGCCGCGCAGCATGGACGGCCAGGGTTGGTCGAGCACCAGGTAGCCGCTCTCGCCCTTGCCGACCTGCCTGCCCTGGTCGTCGACGATCTTGGCGGAGATGCCCGGCAGCGGGGCCTGCGCCGAGCCGGGCTTCGCGGCCGGCCCTCCGGGCAGCGGCGCGATCATGATGGTGCCGGTCTCGGTCTGCCACCAGGTGTCGAGGACCGGCACCCGGTCGCCGCCGATGTGCTTGCGGTACCAGCGCCACGCCTCGGGGTTGATGGGTTCGCCGACGCTGCCGAGCACACCGATCGACGACAGGTCGTAGCGGGCCGGGATGTCCTCGCCCCATTTCATGAACGTGCGGATGACGGTGGGGGCGGTGTAGTAGATGGTGACGCCGTACTTCTCGATGATCTCGAAGTGGCGTCCCTCGTGCGGAGTGTGGGGCGTTCCCTCGTACATCACCGATGTCGTGCGGTTGGCGAGGGGCCCGTAGACGATGTACGAGTGCCCGGTGATCCAGCCGATGTCGGCCGTGCACCAGTAGACGTCGGCGTCGGGATCGAGGTTGAAGACCGTGCCATGGGTGTAGGCGGCCTGCGTGAGGTAGCCGCCCGAGGTGTGCAGGATGCCCTTCGGCCTGCCGGTCGTGCCGGAGGTGTAGAGGATGAACAACGGGTGCTCGGCGTCGAAGTCCTCGGGGGTGTGCTGATCGGGCTGAGCGTCCACCAGCTCGTGCCACCACAGGTCCCGGCCGTCGGTCCAGGGCACGTCGATGCCGGTGCGGCGGACCACCAGGACGTGCTCGACGCCGGGCGTGTTCCGGGTGGCTTCGTCGGTGTTGGCCTTCATCGGCTCGGCCCTGCCCCGGCGGTACTGGCCGTCCGAGGTGATCAGCAGCCGCGCCTCGGCGTCCTCGATGCGGGACTGGAGCGCGGCCGGGGAGAACCCGCCGAACACGACGCTGTGCGGCAGCCCGAGTCGCGCGCAGGCCAGCATGGCGAAGACGGCCTCAGGGATCATCGGCAGCTGGATGGCGACCCGGTCTCCGGCCCGCAGGCCGAGGGAGAGCAGGGCGTTGGCCGCCTTGCAGACCTCGCGCCTGAGGTCGGCGTAGGTGATCGTGCGGGTATCGCCCGGCTCGCCCTCCCAGTGGAAGGCGACCTGGTCGCCGTGGCCGGCCTCGACGTGCCGGTCCACGCAGTTGTACGCCACGTTCAGCCGGCCTCCGACGAACCAGCGGGCGACGGGGGCGTCCGACCAGTCGAGCACCCTGGTCCACCCGGTGCCCCAGTGCAGCCGCTCCGCCTGCCGCGCCCAGAAGGCCAGACGGTCGTCACCGGCCTGCCCGAGCGGTCCGGGCGCCGCTTCGCCCGCCGCGGTGGGCGGGAAGCCGGGGCGGACGCGATGGTCGGAGCGCGGAGACATGTGGGTCCTCCAAGGTGCCGGGACGGTTCCAGGGGGTGAGTGCGGCCACGGTGGCCGGACGGGGTTGGCGTGAGGTTGGTGCGGCGGCGTGCGGCTACGGCCGCGCCGCGGTCCAGCGGCTCACCATGCGCAGCGCGAGACGGGGCTTCAGCGGTGCCGCGGTCCTGCGGCGTACGGCGCCCTGCCAGACGCCCCAGCCGTAGGCCAGGTCGTCCAGGCGACGGAGCATCGTGTGGGCGAGCGGGGGAAGCGGGCTGCCCGAGCGGTGATGGTCCAGCAGCCCCTCGGCCACGGCCGCGACGACCAGGGCGTACCGGGCGCGGCGGTCGACGGCGGCGGCGGCGACGGCGAGCGGCCAGTGGTGCCGGGTGGCGCAGCGCAGCAGTTGTTCGGCGGTGCCGCGCAGAGCGGCGAGCGAGAGCAGGGCGCCCGCGCGGGCCGGATGGTCGGCGTCGGGCATCCTGCGGGCCACGCGCACAGCGGTCAGTCCCGTCAGGGCCGCGGCCAGTGCCGCCGGGGCCGGCCTGCCGCGCAGCAGCAGGGCGCAGGCGGCCAGCGACCAGGGGGCGGCGTACAGCGGCGGCACGCGGCCGGGGTGGCGCAGTGCCAGGTCGGCGGCGCCCGTGCCGTATCCAGCCCGTTGCGCCAGCCAGCTGCGCAGGTCGGTGCGGTGCCGGTGGCCCACACGGGCGGAGGGCACGTACCGCAGCCGCCAGCCGGCCTCGTGCAACCGCATGCACAGGTCGACGTCCTCGCCGACGCGCATGGCCTCCTCGAAGCCGGGGCCGACGGCCCCCCGCCGGACCACGATGGTCGCGCTCGGCACGTAGGAGAGCGCGGACACGGGCACGACCGGTCCTTCTGCCGCGCCCATGTCCAGCGGCGAGCGGATCTCCTCGTACCGGTCCAGCAGCCCGGGAGCGGACACGGGCAGTGCGGTCACCCGTGGTGCGGCGAGCGCCAGGGCGGGGTCCGCGAACTGCGCCAGCAGGACGGCGAGCCATCCGGGTTCCGGTACGACGTCGGAGTCGCAGAACGCCACGTAGCGGGTACGGGCGTGGCGCAGCCCGGTGTTGCGGGCCGCCGCCGGCCCCCGGTTGCTCGGGTGGGTCAGCAGCCGTGCGCCGTACCGGCCGGCCACGGCGGACAGGGCAGCGGGATCGTCGGAGCCGTCGTCCACGGCCAGCACCGGCAGGTCCGAGGTCTCCGGATCGGCGCGCAGGGCGCTCAGCAGCCGGGCGAGCTGGTCGGCTCGGTCCCGGACGGGAATCACGACAGTGGTGTCGCCGACCGGCACCGGGGCGAGGCGCGGGTGCGCGAGGCCGGCGTCCAGGAGCCGCCGGGCGAGCGCGGCGCTCGCCGGGTCGGTCACGGTGAACCGGCCGTCACCGAGCCGGCGGACCGCCGCGGCGGTCAGTCTGACCAGCCGCAGTGGTGATCCGCCGACCATGAGCCGGCCGTCCCTCGACCGGTGCGTCCCGGCGGCCAGTTCGACCGTGAACCCGTCGGGCAGCGTGATGTGCGCGGGGGCGGCGAGCCGGCTGCCCGGCGCGGACGCCACGGGCGTCCGGGGGCGCCCTTCGAGTGTCATGCGGTGAAACCTCCGTCCGCGTGCAGTACGGAGCCGGTGACGGCGAAGGAGTCGGCGGAGCAGGCCCAGGCGACCACGGCGGCCACCTCCTCGGGTTCCAGAGGGCGTCCGGTGAGCTGCTGTTCGGCGAGCTTGTCGACTTCCGGCAGCTCGTAGAGGTCGGCCGTGGCCCGCAGCATGTCCGTGCGCGTGGAGCCCGGTGACACCGCGACCGCGTTCACGCCGGTGTCCCGCAGGTCGCAGGCCAGGCCGCGGACCAGGCCGACCACGGCGTGCTTGGCGGCGCAGTAGGCGCCGAGCCCCCACAGCCCGCGGTGCGCGGCGGCCGAGGCGAGTGCGACGAACCGCCCGGTGCGGGGCTGCGGCCGGCGCAGCAGGGCGGGTACGGCCGCGCGGGCGAGGTGGGCCACGCCCATGACGTCCACGTCGAGCAGCGTGCGCCACTGCGTGTCGGTCTGTTCCCACACGGGGCCGCCGCCGAGCATGACGGCCGCCGCGGCCACCGCGGCGTCGAGACCGCCGAACTCGTGCTCGGCCGTCTCGACGGCGGCGTGCAGCGCGGCCTCGTCGCGGACGTCGGCACGCACCGTGCGGACCAGCGGGAACGTGTCGGCCAGGGCGTCCAGTTGCGCGGGCTCGGCCAGGGGATAGGGCACGTCGGGGTCGTCGGCGCAGCGGTCCACGGCGACCACCGCCCAGCCGGCGCGGGCCAGCCCGGCCACGGTCGCCGCCCCGATGCCCCGGGCGGCACCGGTGACCACGGCGACCCTGGGGCCGGTCATCGCCCGGCTCCCGCGGGTACGGGGGCGGGCCGCTGCTCGGCCGAGCCGAGCCGGCCCCGCCCCGAGACCCGCCAGGCCCTGATGTCGGCGGCGAGGCGTTCCGCCATACGGTCGAGGAGGCGTTCGCCCTCGCTCGCGCGGGCCCCGGAGGGGTCGCCCAGGACTCCGGACGGGCTGACTCCTCGGACGGATTCGGTGACGAGCCGGTCCATCAGCAGGTGGACGGGGTCGGTCGGTCCGGCGACGGCCCGCTCCTCGCGGACGGCCGAACGCCTCAGCCGCAGCATCATCGAGGTCTCGGTACGGCCCGCGTGGGCGTCGGACCCCGGCGGCAGACAGGGCCACCAGGCGACGTCCCGGCTCTCGCCGCGCAGCCCGGTCACCGCGTCGGCCAGGCTCACCAGGTTGCCGCCGTGCCCGTTCACCACGAGCAGTCGGCCCGCCCAGCACAGCATCGAGCGGCCGATCTCGGTGACGAGCAGGCGCAGCGCGTCGTGGCCGAGGGACACCGTGCCGGGGAACCCCTCGTGCTCGCCGCTGGCCCCGTACGGCTGGGCCGGCGCGACCAGCACGTCCAGCTCGCCCCGCAGCAGACCGCAGGCCCGCCCGGCGACCGCCGCGGCCACGGCGGTGTCGGTGTCCAACGGCAGGTGCGGGCCGTGCTGTTCGCAGGAGCCGAGGGGCAGCAGCACCAGGGGGCCGCGGTCGGTGAGGTCCGGCCAGGCGAGGTCGGCGAGCCGGGTCCCCGGCCCGGCCGTCGCCGACGCCGGGTTTCCCGCTCCTGTGGCCCCCGCGGGCCGGGCGGGTTCGGCCGGCATCTCAGGCCCCGCCCAGGGTGCGGGTGAATCCGGGCGGGATCACCACGTCGTCGCGGGTCAGCTCATGGACGGAGGAGCGGCCGAGGCCCAGCAGGGCGGAGTCGATGCCGCCGCGCAGGATGTCGAGGACGTTCTCCACACCGCTCTGCCCTCCCGCGGCCAGACCCCACAGGTAGGCACGGCCGATCATCACGGCCTTCGCACCGAGCGCCAGCGCCTTGACCACGTCGCTGCCCCGGCGGATTCCGCCGTCCAGCAGGACCTCGACCTGGTTGCCCACCGCTTCCGCGACGGCCGGCAGGGCGCGGATCGGGGCCGGGGTGCTGTCGAGGTTGTTCCCGCCGTGGTTGGACACCGAGATGGCGGTGACACCGGCGTCGACCGCGCGCAGGGCGTCGTCCACCCGGCAGACGCCCTTGAGCAGGAACGGCCCGTCCCACTGCGCGCGCAGCCAGCGGACGTCTTCCCACGAGGGCGGCGGGGTCTGCATCCATTCGCCGTACGCTCCGAAGAACGTGGGTGCGTCCTGCCCCGGGTCGGTGAGGTTGGGCGCCGTCAGGTCGGGCAGGCCGCGGGACCTGAGGAAGTCCAGCAACCAGCGCGGACGGGCGAGCGCCTCCGGGGCGAAGCGGGCCACGGCCTTGAGATCCAGCCGCTCCGGGATCTTGGGACTGCCCCAGTCGCGGCCATGCGAGAAGGACCAGTCGAGGGTGACGATCAGCGCCTTGGCGCCCGCGTCGCGGGCGTGCTGGACGCGGCGCAGCATAACGTCCTTCGAGCCCATCCAGTACATCTGGAAGAACGTCCGCGGATTGGCGGCCACCACGTCCGTCAGCGGCTTGCTCGCGAAGGAGCTGAGGCCCATCGCCGTGCCGCGGGCCGCGGCGGCGCGGGCGACGGCCACCTCGCCGTCGGGGTGCACCGCCTGCACACCGGTCGGGGAGATGATCACCGGCAGCGCTATCTGCTCGCCCAGGACCGTCGTCGACTGGTCCCGCTTGGCCGACAGCCCGGCGACGTGGGGCGCGAAGCCGAGTTCCGCGAACGCCTTGGTGTTGTCGTCGTAGGACGTGCCCTTCTCGGAACCCGCGAGCAGTGCGCCGTAGACCGACTTCGGCAGCCGCTTGCCCGCCCTTCGCTGGGCCTCGGCGACCGTCTCGAACCACCCGCTCATCACCAGTCTCCTTCTGCTTCGTCCTCGTTCGTCGTCATGCGGGCGGGATCACACGGCCGGGTTCGCCGGCATCCCGGCCAGCGGGTTCTCGTCGCACATCCGGTCCGGGCGGGCGGTCGGCACGGCCGGCATGCCCAGCGGCACCGTCCGGTGCGAGTGGTCCTTGCCCTGGCGCGGGAGGGAGTCCCGTGCCACGGCGGAGAGCGCGGCGGCACCGTGGCCCTTGACGCACTCGGGGTCGGGGCCGTCCAGTGGCAAGCCGGTGAAGAACTTCGCGGCCATGCAGCCGCCCTGGCAGGTGTCGTAGGCGGGGCAGCCCGAGCAGGCTCCCCCGGTGGAGGGCCGGCGCAGCTCGGTGAAGAGCGCCGACTCCCGCCACACCCGGTCGAAGCCGCCAAAGGCGCGGACGTTGCCCGCCTTGAACGCGTCGTGGATGGCGAACGGGCAGGCGTACACGTCGCCGACCGGGTCGATCAGGCACACCACACGGCCGGCCCCGCACAGGTTCAGGCCCGGGATGGGCTCCGAGCCGAGCGCGTTGAGGTGGAAGAACGAGTCCCCGGTGAGCACGCGCTCGCCGTGGCCGAGCAGCCAGGAGTAGATGTCGTACTGCTGCTCGGCGGTGGGGTGCAGGTCGTCCCACACATCCGCGCCGCGTCCGGAGGGCCGGAGCCGGGTGATGCGCAGCTGGGCACCGTAGCGGTCGGCGATCGCGGCGAAGTCGTCGAGCTGGGCCACGTTCTGACGGGTCATCACCACCGAGATCTTGAAGTCCCGGAATCCGGCGTCGGCGAGGTTCTCCATGGCCCGGACCGCCATGTCGTACGAGCCCCGGCCGCGCACCGCGTCGTTGACCTCGCGGGTGGCGCCGTCGAGGGAGATCTGGACGTCGACGTAGTCGGTCGCGGCCAGCCGCCGGGCCCGCTCGGGGGTCAGGCGCAGCCCGTTGGTGGAGAACTTCACGCCGACCTGGTGGGTGACCGCGTAGTCCAGCAGGTCCCAGAAGTCGGGGCGGACCGTGGGCTCGCCGCCGCCGACGTTGACGTAGAAGACCTGCATGCGCTGGAGCTCGTCGATCACGGACGTGATCTCGTCCGTGGACAGCTCCAGCGGGTCGCGCCGCCCGGAGGACGAGAGGCAGTGCGCACAGGACAGGTTGCACGCGTACGTCCATTCCCAGGTCAGGCAGATCGGGGCGTTCAGTCCGCCCTTGAACTGCTCGACGAGGGCGGGTACGCGCTCGGCGGGTGGGGGATCGTGCAGGGTGGTCATGACCGCGCTCCGGTTCCACTGCGCTGGGGAATGATCATGTCGGCGGCGGCCAGGGAGGCCAACGCCCGCAGGAACGCGCCGCGCCGGGCGTCGGGTACGCCGGCGAGGGCGGCCCCGACGCTGGGGTGGCGGTCGAGTCCCCGGACCAGTTCGACGAGTTCGGGCGCCTTCAGGAAGGACAGCCGCCGGTTGCCGAAGTGGTAGGCGAGCGCCCCGAACGGCTCGGGCCGCAGCGCGACGGAGGGGTTCAGCCGGTAGGGGCGCGCCGCGTCGAACGCCTGGGACGTCATGGCGGCCTCAGTAGACGCCGCACATGCCGTCGATCGAGACGTCTTCGACGAGGACTTCCTCGACGACCTCCTCGACGGCGTCGAGGGTGTCCTGTTCGACCCTGATCTGGTCCTCGTTCACGGCAAACCTCCGGAGGGGGAAGGGAAGTCGGGGAGCGTGCCGGTCCCGCCGTTCGCGGTGACCGGGGCGTACTCGACGCTACGGCCGGGCCGGCGCCCGCCTCGCCCTGCTTCCGGCCGCCCTCGCCCCCTCCGGTCGGACAGGTGTACCCCGGCCCACCGCAGCCCCTCTCCGATCGGACGGGGCGCCACCCGTCCGTCCGCGCCGCGCAGCCGTCCGAGCGGCCGGTGTCGTGCCGCGGCGAGTTCCCGGAGGGTGAGACACGCCACGGACTCCGGCACGTCCGTGCTCCCACCGGACATGCGCCGCCGGCACCGGAGCAGTCGACGCAGTCACGCGCGGTCCCCCGCGGAGAGGAATGTCGCGATCATGCAGGTCGAAGAACTTCTCAAGCCGTTCCCGATCAAGGAATTCCACCCCTTCCCCAGGGCGCTGATGGGCCCGGGTGCCCATGAGCTGATCGGCCCGGAGGCCAAGAAGCTCGGCTTCCGGCGCACCCTGGTGATGACCACCGGTCTGCGCGGCAGCGACACGGTGCACAAGATCGTCGAGTCGATGAAGTACCACGGTCTTGAGGTCGTGGTGTACGACAAGGTCGAGTCGAACCCCAAGGACTACAACGTCATGGACGCCGTGGCGCTGTACCAGGAGAACAAGTGCGACTCGTTCGTGTCGATCGGCGGCGGCTCGTCGCACGACGCGTGCAAGGGCGCCCGTGTCTCCGTCGCCCACGACGGCCGTAGCGTCAACGACTTCGAGGGCTTCAACAAGTCCGAGAACCCGAAGAACCCGCCCCACATCGCCGTGTCCACGACAGCGGGGACCGGTTCGGAGACGTCGTGGGCGTACGTCATCACCGACACGACCACGGACCCGGACAACCCGCACAAGTACGTGGCCTTCGACGACGCCTCGGTGGCCAGCCTCGCCATCGACGACCCCACGCTGTACTACGACTGCCCGCTGGACTACACCGCGCAGTGCGGCTTCGACGTCCTCGCGCACGCCTCGGAGCCGTACGTCTCCCGGCTGGACTTCCAGCCGTCGCTGGGCAACGCGCTGCACGCGATCCGGCTGACGGCCCGGCACCTGCGGCAGGCGGTGTGGAACGGCCAGGACCTGGCCGGGCGCGAGGGCATGATGTACGCGCAGTACATCGCGGCGCAGGCGTTCAACTCCGGTGGCCTGGGGATCATCCATTCCATCTCGCACGCGGTCAGCGCGTTCTACGACACCCACCACGGCCTGAACAACGCCATCGCGCTGCCCCGGGTGTGGGCGTTCAACATGCCGGCCCACTACGAGCGGTTCGCGGACATCGCCGAGGCCATGGGCGTGGACACGCACGGCATGACGAAGGTGCGGGCCGCCGAGGCGGCGCTCGCCGCGGGCATCCGGCTGCTGCGCGACGTCGGCATCCCCGAGAAGTTCACCGATGTCCAGCAGGACACCTACTCCAAGAACCGACTCGGGCAGGGCCCGACGAAGTTCTACGAGCAGGCCAAGGTGATCAAGGGCGACGCCGGTGACGTCGACCGCATCACGAACCACGTCCTCGGCGACGCCTGCACCCCGGGCAACGCCAAGGAGTGCACGTTCGACACGGTGCGCCCCGTCGTCGAGCACTGCATGACCGGCGACCTGGACGACCTGCTCGGCTGAGCACCTCGTGCCCGGGAGCGGGGGCGCCCTGGGACGCCGCCCCCGCTCCCGCCCCATCGGACGGAGGAACCGTGCCCGCCACACCCGAGAACTTCGCGTTCGGCTCGGTCGAGGACGTCGCCGAGCGGTTCGCCGCCCACGGCTACATCACCGACCGGCGGCTCGCCACCACCGTGTTCCTACAGGCCAGGCTCGACAAGCCGCTGCTGCTGGAGGGCCCGGCCGGCGTCGGCAAGACCGAGCTGGCCAAGACGCTGGCCGCCGCCACCGGGCGCCGGCTGCTGCGCCTGCAGTGCTACGAGGGCCAGGACGAGAGCCGTGCCCTGTACGAGTGGGACTACGGCAAGCAGCTGCTGTACACCCAGATGCTCCGGGACAAGATCGGCGACCTCACGGCCGACGCCCCCGACCTGGCCTCCGCCGTCCACCGGATCGAGGAGCAGGACAGCGTCTTCTTCTCCGACCGGTTCCTCGCGCCCCGCCCGCTGCTGGACG
Source organism: Streptomyces corchorusii (assembly GCF_001514055.1). Classification (NCBI taxonomy): domain Bacteria; kingdom Bacillati; phylum Actinomycetota; class Actinomycetes; order Kitasatosporales; family Streptomycetaceae; genus Streptomyces; species Streptomyces corchorusii. Next base: position 340,769 of record NZ_KQ948359.1, read on the forward strand.
CGGTGCGCGGCGAGCAGCCGGCGGTCCTGCTCATCGACGAGGTCGACCGGGCGGACGAGGCACTGGAGGCGGTGCTCCTGGAGTGCCTGGCCGAGTACCAGGTGTCGGTGCCGGAGATCGGCACGTACACCGCGAAGGTCCCCCCGTTCGTCGTCCTCACCTCCAACAACACCCGCGACCTGTCGGCCGCGCTGAAGCGCCGCTGTCTGCACCTCTTCCTCGACTATCCCGACGCCGAGCGGGAGTTGGAGATCGTACGGGCCAAGGACACCGGACTTGCCGAGGCGACCGCCCGCCATCTGGTGGACGTGGTACGGGGTCTGCGCGAGCTACCGCTGCGCAAGAGCCCCAGCATCTCCGAGACCGTCGACTGGGCCCGCACCCTCGCGGTCCTGGGCGTCGACGAACTCGGCCCGGAGGTTCTCGCCGACACCGCCAACGTGGTGCTGAAGTACGAGCGCGACCTGCACCGCGCGCTGGAGGTCCTGCCGCGCCTGGTCGACCCCAACCGCACACTGCCCGAACCCGGCCACCCTCACCACGACGGCCATCACCACGACGGCCATCACCACCCCGGCGGTCACCATCACGGCCCCGCGCACGGAGAACCGGAGGAGGCCGACGGGCACGCGGTACGGGCCGCCACGGACCGGCAGGGCCGGCACGACGAGGGCTCCTACGGCGCCCCGGGCGCCGGACCGGCGCACCGCACCACCTCCGGCGCCGGCCAGGGCGCCCGGGCGTTCGCCGCCGTCACGCGGCGCCGTACGAACTGACCAGGGAGGCGTGCATGGAAGCCGGCGTGCACCGATTCGTCCGCGTCCTGCGGCTGTTCGGGCTGCGAGTCTCCGTGTCGGAGGCGATGGACGCCATGCGCGGGGCGGCCCAGCCCGGCATGCTCGCCCGGCCCGAGACGCTGCGCGAGGCACTGCGCATGACGCTCGTGAAGGACCGGCGCGACCACGCGCTGTTCGACGAGTTGTTCACCGCGTTCTTCTCCCTGCGCCCGGTGGCGGGCGACCCCGCCGGCCACGGCCACACTCATGCGCACGACGACCTGACCGACACCGGCGAACTGGAGTCGTTCACCGTCTCCGACGAGCCGTCCGAGACCCCTCAGCAGGGGCACAGCCACGGCAAGCCGTCCGACATCCGCGACTTCTTCGACCAACAGGACCTGGCCCAGCAGTACAACCTGCACCAGGAAGCCAACAAGATCGATCTGGCGTCGATGACCGACGAGATCGTGCTGTCCGAGGACGGCGCGACCGTCGGGCGCGACGACGGCCCGTCCGTCCAGCTGGAGACCGAGCGGCTGCACGGCGCCGGGATTCCCGGACGGCTCGCGCCGGCGACCGGGCAGCCCGTCGACACCACCCTCACCGTCGCCCAGCAGGACGCCCTGCTCGGCTGGCTCACCCAGGAGACCGACGACCGTCACGAACTCGACGCGTTCAAGCGGCAGTTGGCGGGTGTCGTCGAGAACCTGCCCGAGCTGCTGAAGCGGCATCTCGACCGGCTGGCGGAACTGCGGGCCGTGGCCGTCGAGCCCGCCCGGATCGCAGAACGAGCTCGCCTGGAAACGGTGGACGAGGACGAGCGCGGCCAGTTGGAGGAGGCACTGCGCAGAGTGGGCCGCACCGTGCACGGCGCCCTGACCAGCCGCAAGCGCAACACCCCGACGGGCCGTGTCCATCCCGGCCGCACCATGCGCCGCAACATGCGCTACGACGGCGTACCGTTCCGGCCCGTCACCGTCACCCGCGCCGAGGACCGGCCCCGCCTGGTGATCCTCGCGGACGTCTCGCTGTCGGTGCGGGCCACGGCGCGCTTCACCCTCCACCTGGTGCACGGGCTGCAGTCCCTGTTCGGACAGGTCCGCAGCTACGCCTTCGTGGACGAACCCACCGAGATCACCGAGCTGTTCGCCGAGCACCCGCTGGAGCGGGCGCTGGGGCTGGTCTTCGACGGGCTGCCGGCCGGCGGTCTGCTGGACGTGGACGCGACGTCCGACTACGGCCGGACCTTCGAGACGCTGCTGACCGAACACGCCCCGGCACTGGGCCGCCGCACCACGCTCCTGGTGCTGGGCGACGGCCGCGGCAACGGCAATCCGCCGCGGACCGAGGCGTTCGCGGACATCACGCGACGGGTGCGCCAGACCATCTGGCTGACCCCGGAGCCACGGTACTCCTGGGGCCTGGGCGCCTGTGACCTCCCCCGCTACGCCGAGTACTGCGACCGCGTCCAGGTGGTCGCCGACCTCGCCGGGCTGGAGCGCACCGCCCACAGGATGGCCACGGAGGCGACCGGCCGATGAACACACCGCACCCACCGTCAGGGGAAGCACAGCCATGAGTGTCCCGAGCCTGCGCGGCGCGATCGCCGCGCGCCGCATCGACCCGCTGGCACCGGGCGCGCCCGGCCTGTATGCCGACCCCGTGGTCCGCGTGATCCGCGACGGGCACGTTCCCGGGCGCGCGGTCCCCCCGCCGATCGTCCGTACCGAGCACTTCGCGCTGCGCCGCCGTGGCCGCCGCGTCGAGCTGGGCCACTCGCTGCGCCCCGAGCAGTTGGACAACGACCTCGCCGGGCTGCTCGCCGAGGAGCTGTTCGCCCCCGGCTGGCTGTCCGGCAGCGATGTCTTCGAGCGGGTCTTCACCGGGGTGGTGCGCTCGTGCGTGGACGGACCACTGCCCGCCTGGACCACCTTCTACGACAACACGCTGGCCCGCATCCGGCAGTGCTGGCGGGCCCCGGAGCCGTCCGGGCACTCCTCGATCGCCGGGTTCGCGCCCGTGTACCGGCGCGCGCTGGACCTGGTCGCCCCGGGCAGTGTGCTGGACCTGGGCTCCTGCTTCGGCTTCCTGCCGCTGCTGCTCGCCGAGCGGGAGCGGCGGACGGTGATCGCCTCCGACCTCTCCCGGGGCACCATGCAGCTGCTGGACGCCGTGGCCCGCGCCCGGGGCCGCACGCTCGACGCGCTGGTCTGCGACGCCTCCCGGGTGCCGCTGCCCGACCGCTCGGTGGACACCGTCACCGTCATCCACGTGCTGGAGCACCTCGGCGCCGGGCACGGTGACGCCGTCGTCCACGAGGCGCTGCGGCTGGCCCGGCGGCGGGTGGTGGTGGCCGTGCCGTACGAGGACGAGCCGACCGCCGCGTACGGCCACGTGCGGTGCTTCTCCCCGGAGCAACTCGCCGATCTCGGCCGCCGCACGGGCCACCGCTTCTCGGTCGGCACCTTCCACGGCGGCTGGCTGGTCATCGAGCCCGGCTGAGCCGCTCCCCCACGAACCGCGCCATGGTCACGATCGTGCTGCCGACCGCCCGCAGTGGGGCGACCCCGTGGCGGTCCACGCCCTGCGGCGGCCGGCGAAGGCCGGAGCCGGGAGGCCCGTCAGATCACGCCCAGCTTGCTCGCCTCGTACACGACCTCCGCCCGGCTGCTCGCATCCATCTTGCGCATGATGTTGCGGACGTGGAACTTCACCGTGGTCTCCGAGATGTACAGCTCCCCGCCGATCTCCCGGTTGCTCAGCCCATGGGCGAGCAACTGAAGGACTCTCAGCTCCCGTTCGGTGAACTTCGGCCGTTCCGGCTGCACGCGCATCGAGCGCACCATCGCCGCGGCCGCGTGCGAGTCGAAGGCGCTCTCGTTACGGGCCACCGCGCGGATGGAGCGCAGCAGTTCGGTGGTGTCCACGTCCTTGACCACGTAGCCGCGCGCACCGTGCCGGATCGCCTCCACGACCAGCGAGTCGTCGAGGAAGGTGGTGAGCACCAGCACCGCGAGCTCGGGGTGGCGCTGCGTCAGCCGGGCGCACAGGTCCAAGCCCTCGGTGTCGGCCGCCGTGGACAGCTTCAGATCGAGAAGCACGATCGACGGACGCGTCTGTTCGACGACGGCGGCCGCCTCGGCGGCCGTGCTCGCCTCGCCGACCACGTCCAGGTCGCTCTCGCGTTCCAGGATCGACCGCAGTCCGTGCCGGACGATGGCGTGGTCGTCGACGAGTACGATCCGCAAGGCCCGCGTGGGTGCGTGCGTCCGCTGCTCAGTGGTCATCCCTTGCCTCCCCGACGCGCGCCACCGGCAGCGGGACGTCGACCCGCAGCAGGACGCCTCCCATCGCCGACCGGCGGATCGACAGTCTGCCGCCCAGTTCCTCCGCCCGGGCCACCATGTTCGCCAGTCCCCGATGGCGTCCGGCGAGATCGGTCGCCCGGGACACCCGCAAGGCGCGGCGCAGCTGCGCGGGGTCGCCGCCGCCGTCGTCGGACACGGTCAGCACGAGCATCCCGGGCAGATACCGCAAGCGCACCAGTGCTCGACCGGCCTTGCCGTGCGTGGCGGAGTTGAACAGGGCCTCGCCGGTCATCCGGAGTATCGACTGCTCGGCCTCGGGCGGCAGCGGCACCGGACTGCCCGCCACCCGTACCCGGACGTCGAGTTCCGTGGGCAGGTGCACCGTGGACAGCCTCTGCACCATCACCGGGAGCGGACCCGCCGGCTCCTGCGAGGTGTGGTGGAGGGCGTAGATCGCGGCACGCAGCCGCTCCACGGCCTGCCGGTTGAGGTCCTTGGCGTCGGCCAGCCGGCCGGCGATCTCCGCGGCCGGTCCGCCCAGGCCCGCCAGTTCCGCGCGGCACACTTCGACGGTCATCCCGGCGCTGAGCACGTATTGGGAGACGCTGTCGTGCAGTTCGCGCGCGATGCGACGCCGCTCGTCGTCGAGTGCCTGCCGCTGCATCGCGTCCAGCAGCCGCGCCTGCGTCTCGGCCAGTTCGGCGCTGCGCGCGGCCAGGTCCCGGGCCTGCCGCTCCGCCGCCTCGGACAGTTCCTCGGCGCGTCCGCGCAGGGTGGTCGCCGCGTGGAACAGAAACGTGTGGTGCAGCGCCACAGCGGCCTGATTGGCGAGGACCCGCAGGATGGCCAGGTCCGTGTCGGCGACCTCGACACCGGCGCCGGGCTCAGCGGCGATGCCGCCGACCGGCTCGTCGTCCAGGGTCATCGGCGCGCGCACCCAGCCCCGGCCCCGGTCGGGCTCCTGGGCCTCCCAGGGGCGGGTGCGCAGCAGCTTCAGATGCGGGCGCACCTCAGCGGGTATCCGGGTCTCGTCGTCGATGAACACGTCGTCGGCGTACAGCAGGAAGCGCGGACGGGCGGCCCGCAGCGCGCCGTCGGCGACGGCCAGCAGCAGCCAGCGGGCGCGCAGGTGCTCGGCCGCGGTGCGCACGACGGCCTCGACCAGGGCGCGCGGGCCCTCCGCCGTGCGCACAAGGGCGCGGGAGATGCCGTCGAGCGCCTCCACGGTCCTCTCCAGCCGCTCGGTGGAGCGGACGTACGCCGGGTAGAAGGACCGTTTGCCGGACCGCAGTCCGGTGAGGACGCCCAGGTCGGCGGTCCGGTTCGTGCGTTCGGGGGTGCTCACCGGGATCGCCTTACAGCGCTTCGCGGAACAGTGTCTCCATGTCCCGCACGTCGACGTCCCTGGGGTTGGTGGCCATACACGCGTCTTTGAGCGTCGTGCGGGCGAGGACCGGCACGTCGCGCTCCGCGACCCCGAGGCTCGCCAGTCCCTTCGGCACGCCGACGTCGTCCGCCAGTGCGCGCACCAGATCCGCGAGCTGTTCGGCCACCTCCCGCGCCGGCACACCGGAGACCGGAAGGCCGGCCGCCGCGCCCAGCGCGACGAAGCGCTCCGGCCACGCCTCGGCGTTGAACCGGATTACGTGCGGCAGGAGCACGCCGTTGACCACGCCGTGCGGGGCGTCCAGCAGACCGCCGACCTGGTGGCTCATGGCGTGCGTCGCGCCGAGGATGGCGTTGGTGAAGGCCATGCCGGCCTCCAGCGCGGCCTGGGCCATGGCGAGCCGGGCTCCGAAGTCCCTGGGGGCGACCTGGGTGCGCACCAGGTTCGCGGTGATCAGCTCGACCGCGTGCAGGGCGTGGTTGTCCGTCAGCGGATTGTGCGCCCGGGAGACGAACGCCTCGATGGCGTGCGTCAGCGCGTCCAGGCCGGTGGCCGCGTTGAGCCAGTCCGGCATCGTGGTCAGCAGCCGCGGGTCGATCACCGAGATCTCAGGTACCAGCGTGCGGCTCACAATGGTGATCTTTACGTGCTCGGTGGTGTCGGTGATCACGGCGAACTGGGAGACGTCCGCGCCGCTGCCCGACGTGGAGGGCACCATCACCGTCGGGGGGATGGGCTGCACGACCTGGTCCACACCCTCGTAGTCGAGGACGTGCCCGCCGTTGCCCGACAGAATCGCCACACCCTTGGCCGCGTCGATGACCGAGCCGCCGCCGACCCCCACGATCACGTCGCAGCCACTGGCGGCGTACCGCTCGAAGCCGGCCTGGACCTCGTGGTCCTTGGGGTTGGGCGTCACATCACCCCACACGACGGGGCGCAGACCGGCCCGGCGCAGATGGCCGACCGCCTCGTCCACCCAGCCCGCCTCCATCAGCCCGGCGTCGGTGACCAGGAAGGGCCGGCGACCGCCGAGGCGCAGCGCGCAGTGCCCGAGCTCCGTGAGCGAACCGGGCCCGAACACGACCTCCGGCACATGGAACTTGGTCAGCCGGGCGGACTGCCGCACGGCCTGCGTGCTCGTCCGCTGCGGTCCCAGAAGCTCGCAGTGGCCCTCGTCGCGGCTCCATTCGGCACTCGGATCGTTACCGCCCGCCACCATGAGGTGGGACGTGAGCGACATGCGACCTCCAAAGGGCGGGAAGCCCGCAACGCACATGCAACCTTGATTTTACCGCCGCGTTGGTCGATAACACTGTCGTCCAACTGAAGACCACGCTAGGCGCGTGCGCCGGGGTACGGCACCTGTCCGATCGGACAGGTGGTGCGGACCGCTCGGACAGGTGTGCCGGCGCGGTTCCTGCGTACAATAATCGGTCGTCCCCGTTCGACGACAGGGGAAAGCACATGTCACAACGCAGTGACCTCCGGCGGCGCAGGGCGGCGCTGGAGAGCGAGTGGTCCCGCCTGGTGCCGGAGATGAGGACCGCCGGATCGAAACCGAGCGGTCTGGAAGCGGTGCGCGACGACGTGACCGAATCGTGGGTCCGCTCGCTGAGCAGCGTGGATCCGTGCCGGGACAGCGCCCCGGTCACGGACGAGGGCGCCGTGCAGCACCGCTGGAGCGGCTCACCGCTGCGCCGGCCGGTCGACGGCCTCGCCGACGAGTTGCGCAGCATCGCGGAGGACGCCGGTTTCGTCACCGCGCTCACCGACGAGTCCGGCACGATTCTGTGGACGTGCGGCGGGCGGACCATGCGCCGACGGGCCGAGCGTGTCAACTTCGCGCCGGGCGGTCGGTGGGACGAGCAGGCCATGGGCACCAACGCGTTGTCCCTCGCGCTGCGCACGGGCCGCCCCAGCTCCGTCTTCTCGGCCGAGCACCTGGTGACGGCCCTGCACGACTGGGTCTGCTACTGCGCTCCCGTGCACGGCCCGGACGGACGCGTCCTCGGCGTTCTCGACATGTCCACCACCTGGGACCGCTCCAACCCTCTCGCGATGTCCACGGTGCGCTCGCTGGTCGCCACGGTCGAGGCCCGGCTCCGCACAGAACCCTCCTTGCGCCCCAGCGGTAACAACGACCCCGTGAACCTCACCTGCCTCGGTGCCGGACATGCCGTACGCAAGGGCGTTCCCCTCCCCCTGCGGCCCCGGCAGCTGGAGATCCTGACACTGCTCGCCCTGGAACCCGACGGCTACTCCCCCGAACGCCTCCGCGAGGCCGTGTACGGCGACCGGCCGGTGACGGCGTCCACGTTCAAGGCGGAGATCTCCCATCTGCGGCGCGCCCTCGACGGCGGTGTCGCCACCCGTCGTTACACGCTGACCACACCGGTGTCCTGCGACGCCGTCGATGTGCTGCGGGCGCTGGAGAAGGGGGACGCGGACACCGCCGTGCGGTTGTACCGGGGCCCGCTGCTCTCCTGGTCCGAGGCGCCGGGCATCGCCGAGTGGCGCACCCATCTTGAGGTGGCGATGCGCGAGGCGGTGCTCGCCAGCGCCCGTCCGGAGCACGCGCTGCGGTACGGCGAACGGGCCCCGTACGACGCGGAGGTACACGAGCACGCTCTGAGCCTGCTCGGCCCGCGGGACGCCCGTCGCGCCATCGCGGCCGGCCGCCTCGGCGCGGCCCTGCGCGACTGACGCCTCGCCCTCAGCGCGCCAACCTCCCGCCAACCTCGGGGGTTCAGAGTGCACCGCATCACGACGGCGCGGGCCGTCGTAATGCACCAACGTCCCCCGAGGAGAGCCGCCATGGTGTACGCGCAGCCAGGAACAGACGGCAGCATCGTCAACTTCGCCCGGCGATACGACAACTTCATCGGCGGTGACTGGGCCGCCCCCGCGGAGGGCCGGTACTTCGAGAACACCACGCCGGTCACCGGAAAGACGTTCTGCGAGGTGGCCCGCTCCTCCGCCGCCGACATCGACCTCGCCCTGGACGCCGCCCACGCCGCCGCACCCGGGTGGGGCCGCACCTCCACGACGGATCGGGCGAACATCCTCAACAAGATCGCCGATCGGCTGGAGGCGAACCTGGAGAGGCTCGCGGTCGCGGAGACCTGGGAGAACGGCAAGCCGGTGCGGGAAACGCTGGCCGCCGACATCCCCCTGGCCATCGACCACTTCCGCTACTTCGCGGGCGTGGTCCGCGCCCAGGAGGGCAGCATCGCCGAGATCGACGCCGATACGGTCGCCTACCACTTCCACGAGCCGCTGGGCGTGGTCGGCCAGATCATTCCGTGGAACTTCCCGATCCTGATGGCCGCCTGGAAGCTGGCGCCCGCGCTGGCCGCCGGCAACTGCGTGGTCATCAAGCCCGCCGAACAGACCCCGGTCAGCCTGCTGCTGGTGGTCGAACTCATCGCCGACCTGCTCCCGCCGGGCGTGCTCAACGTCGTCAACGGCTTCGGCGTCGAGGCGGGCAAGCCGCTCGCGTCCAGCTCGCGGGTGGCCAAGGTGGCGTTCACCGGTGAGACCACCACGGGCCGCCTGATCATGCAGTACGCGAGCGAGAACATCATTCCCGTCACGCTGGAGCTGGGCGGCAAGAGCCCGAACATCTTCCTGCCGGACGTGATGGCCGCCGACGACGACTTCCTGGACAAGGCCGTCGAAGGTTTCGTGATGTTCGCGCTGAACCAGGGCGAGGTGTGCACCTGCCCCTCGCGCGCCCTGGTCCACTCGTCGATCTACGACGAGTTCATGGCCCGCTGCGTCGAGCGCACCAAGGCCATCGTCAGCGGCGACCCGCTGGACCCGGCCACCATGATCGGCGCCCAGGCCAGCAACGACCAGTACGAGAAGATCCTTTCCTACATCGACATCGGCAAGAAGGAGGGCGCCGAACTCCTCACCGGCGGCAACCCCCGCGCCGTCGCCGGTCTGGAGGGCGGCTACTACATCGAGCCGACCATCTTCCGCGGCACCAACGACATGCGCATCTTCCAGGAGGAGATCTTCGGGCCCGTCGTCTCGGTCACCACCTACGACTCGGTCGACGAGGCCCTGAAGATCGCGAACGACACGCTGTACGGCCTCGGGGCCGGTGTCTGGACGCGGGACGGCAACACCGCCTACCGCCTCGGCCGGGAGATCAAGGCCGGCCGCGTGTGGACGAACTGCTACCACGCCTACCCGGCGCACGCCGCCTTCGGCGGCTACAAGAAGTCCGGCATCGGCCGCGAGACCCACAAGATGATGCTCGACCACTACCAGCAGACCAAGAACCTGCTGGTCAGCTACTCCGGACAGAAGCTCGGGTTCTTCTGATGGCCGCCCGCACCGGGCGCGTGGAGCTGACACCGGCCGCCGAGGACCTGGTGCGGCGGCTCGCCGGGACACACGGTCCGCTGATGTTCCACCAGTCCGGTGGCTGCTGCGACGGCAGCGCGCCCATGTGCTACCCCCGCGGTGAGTTCCGGGTCGGGGCCTCGGACGTCCTGCTCGGCCACGTCGCTGGAGACACCCCCTTCTGGATGAGCGCCGACCAGTACGCGTACTGGCGGCACACCCACCTCACCGTCGACGTGGTCCCGGGCCGGGGCAGCGGCTTCTCCCTCGAAGCCCCCGAGGGCGTGCGCTTCCTGCTCCGCTCCCGGGTCCTCACCGACGAGGAGTGGGAACGCCTCGCCGCGGAACCACCCCTGCCGACCGGGGCGGACACCGACGGCTGACCCGTCTACGCCCCGGTACGGGGACACCGGACGACCACCGCGCCGGCGCGTGCGGCGGCGGCAGCGGGGCCGGACACCCACCCGTCCGGCCCCGCGACGTCCCACCCGGGCCGGGACGCCCCTCCTTCCGGAGAGGGCGGAGGCGCCCCGTCGCCCAGCTACGGAGCGCCGGGCAACCGCGTAGCGTCTGAAACGGCCTGGTGATCAGGGTTCCACCCGAAGGGGCCGCCGGCCTTCGGCTCTCATCACAGGGCCGGGGTGATTCCAGAGCTGTCGGACCGCCAGGAAGCCCGCGACCACGACGTCCCCTTCTTCCGCCAGACTCAGGGCCGACCATGTGCACCACAACCCTCGGAGAGACGAGAAAGCCGCCCGCCGGATCCCTTGAGGAACGACGGCCCGCCGCTCAGCCCATCGTCTCCCGTGACCGGAGGACGCCGCCCGCCGCCCGCCCCGAGGCCAGGACCGCCCCCGCGCACGAGGCCGTCCTGGCCCTGCCGGCGGAGGCCCGGTGGGTTCCGGTGGCGCGCCGCTGCGTCGTCGCCGTCCTGACCCGGTGGCGGTTCCCGTCCGCCGATCGGGAGTCCGCCGAGCTCATCGTCGGGGAACTCGCCGCGAACGCCGCCGAGCACGGCCGTCACGACATGACCGTCCGCCTGTCCCTGCACGAGGGAGTCCTGTGGATCTCGGTGACGGACTCCGGCGCCCCGGGGCGGCCACGGCGTCCCCGGGACGCCGACCCCGACGAACACGGCCGGGGGCTGACCATCGTCGAGCTCCTGGCCCTGGAGGTCCGGGTACGCCAAGGTCCACTCGGCCGACGGGTCGACGTGGCACTCACCGCGACCGCCACGGAGTGAGGGAACCTGGCTGCGCGGGGACGGCTGGGCAAAAGACTGCCCGTCGAGCGAGGCCGGCGACGCGGTCCCGGAGGTACGGCCGCGACTGACCCGCAGGCAGTGGATGACGCCGAAGACGTTGACCCGGAACACTGCCCCAAGCTCGTCGGACGTTACCGCGGTGGTGCGGATCGTCTCCGGCGGAGGACCCGCGGCTCGCTGCCGCGGAGGACCGAGAGTGATTCATCGGTCTGCCGGAGGCCTGCTTTCCGTCCTCCGGCAGACGATGACTCGCGTCCTCAGCCGTCCAGGACTCCGGTCACGGCGTCGACCACGGCAGAGGGCTGTTCCATGTGGACCATGTGCCCCGCATCGTCGACATAGGTGACCTGGGCGCGGCCTTCCAGGGCAGCTGCGTTGGCGGCCGGCAGGACCTGGTCCGCGCGACCCCATACCACTCGTACCGGGCCTGCGAATTTCTGGAGCAGGCCGGCGGCGTCGATGCCCGGGCGGTCGCCGTCGAGAAGCGTGCCGAGCAGGCTGTCGAGCGCCTGTTGTACGCCGTCGAGCCGCTTGAACTTCATCAGGTCGTCGGCGAGTTGGCGGGTGACCTGCCCCGGGTCGGCGAACAGGTGGACCAGGTGGGGCTTGAGTTCCCGCCGTGAGGAGGCGGTGGCGAATCCACGCAGGTAGCCGGCGTTGATGGCGTCGCCGTAGCCGGCAGGTGCGACGAGGGTCAGCGACGCGATCTTACCGGGTTCGCGGGCGGCGGCGGCGGTGACCACGGCGCCGCCGAGTGAGTGCCCGACCAAGTGGACGCGTTCGATGCCCTGCTGTCGGAGGAAGCCGAGCAGCGCGCCGGCCAGGGTGTCGAGGGAACCGTCGCCGACGTCCTTGGTGGAGTCGCCGTGGCCGGGCAAGTCGATCGCGTGGACGGTCGCACGGGTCGACAGTGGTTCCTGGACGAAGAGCCAGGAGTTCTTGTCGCCGCCGTAACCGTGTACGAGCAGCACGGTCTCCTCCGCGGTGCCGAGGGTCGCGTAGGAGAGGGTACGGCCGTCCACCTGCACTGTTCCGAGGGCTGGTCCGGCGACCTCCTCGACCGCGCCGGAGTCCAGTTCCTCGCGCGCGGCGCGGGCCGCCTCGTCGACCAGTTCCTCCGGCACGTGCGCCGGAGCGATCAGCGCGATCGTGCCGCCGACGGGGACGTCCTCGTTCGTCTCGGCGATGATCCGCCGCACGACACCCGACTCCGACGATTCGAGCACCCCGGTGATCTTGTCGGTGTCGATGTCGGCCAGTTCGTCGCCTTCGGCCACCTCGTCGCCCTCGGCCACGAGCCAGCCGGTGATCTTGCCACTCTTCATCGACAGGCCCCACTTGGGCATGGTGACCTTCGCGATGGCGTCTTCGGTGCTCACAGGGCCCGTCACTTCTTCCAGTCCAGGGTCTTCTTGACGGCGTTGGCCACCTTCTGCGCGTCCGGGATGTAGAGCTGCTCCAGAGGCTGCGCGAAGGGCACCGGCGTGTGCGGGGCGGTGACCATCTCGATCGGCGCCCGCAAGGCGCCGAACGCCTCCTGCGCCACCAGCGCCGAGATGTCGGTGGCCATGCTGCAACGCGGGGTGGCCTCGTCGACCACGACGAGCCGGCCGGTGTTCTCGACGCTCTCCAGGATCGTGTCGCTGTCGAGGGGACTGGTCGTGCGCGGATCGATGATCTCCGCCTGGACGCCCTGCCGGGCCAGCTCGGCCGCCGCCTCCTCGGCCACCGAGACCATGCGGCCGAGGGCGACGATGGTGACGTCATCGCCGTCACGGACCACGTTGGCCTCGCCGAACGGGATGGTGTAGCTGTCTTCGGGTACCTCGCCGGTCATGTCGTAGAGCGCCTTGTGTTCACAGAAGATGACCGGGTCGTTGTCGCGGATGGCCTGGATGAGCAGGCCCTTGGCCTCGTACGGGCTGGAGGGCAGGACGACCTTGAGGCCCGGGATGTGGGTGAAGACCGGGTACAGGCACTGGGAGTGCTGTGCGGCGGCGTTGAGACCGGCTCCGTACATGGTCCGCACCACCACGGGTGTGACGGCCTTGCCGCCGAACATGTAGCGGAACTTGGCGGCCTGGTTGAAGATCTGGTCGAAGCAGACGCCCATGAAGTCGATGAACATCAGCTCGGCCACCGGGCGCAGGCCACGTGTCGCGGCGCCGACCGCGGCGCCGACGAAAGCCGATTCCGAGATCGGTGTGTCCAGCACTCTTCCCGGGAACCGCTCGTACAGCCCCTTGGTCACGCCGAGGACACCGCCCCATGCGTCGTCCTCACCGGGACTGCCCGCGCCGCCCGCGTTGTCCTCGCCCATGACGATGACGGACGGGTCGCGCTCCATCTCCTGCCTGAGCGCCTCGTTGACCGCCTCGCGATAGCTGATCGTGCGTGCCATGATCGTGCTCCTGGAAGTGTTCGGGGTCAGTAGGTGACGTAGACGTCGGTGGTGAGGTCGTCCGCGGTCGGTGTCGGGGCCTGCTTGGCCTCCGTCACCGCGGCCTCGATGAGACCGGCCACTTCCCCGTCGACACCGTCCAGTGCGGCCGCGTCGAGCTGGCCGGAAGCAGTGACACGCTCACGGAACTGCTGGAGGCAGTCCAGTGACGCGCGAGCCCGTGCCACCTCGTCGGCGCGGTAAGTCTGCTGGTCGCCCTCGAAGTGGCCGTAGTACCGGGTGAACTTGACCTCGATCAGGGTGGGACCTCCGCCTTCACGGGCCCGCTCGATCGCCTCGCCCGCGGCCTCGTACACCGCGAAGAAGTCGAAGCCGTCCACGATCACGCCCGGCATGCCGAATCCGGCGGCGCGGTCGGCGATGTTGTCGCAGGCCACCGACCAGGTGGCCGCCGTGGCCTCCGCGTAGCCGTTGTTCTCCGCCACGAAGATGGCGGGCAGGTTCCACACCGAGGCGAGGTTGAGCGCTTCCAGGGTGGTCCCCTGATTGCTCGCCCCGTCACCGAAGAACGCCACGCCGACGCCACCGGTCCCCTGCTGCTTGGCTGCCAGAGCGGTGCCGCAGATCAGGGGCGGACCGCCGCCGACGATGCCGTTCGCGCCGAGCATGCCCTTGGACAGGTCCGCGATGTGCATCGAGCCGCCCTTGCCCCGGCAGGACCCCGTGACGCGACCGTAGATCTCGGCCATCATCTCCTTGACGTCCACGCCCTTGGCGATGCAGTGCCCGTGGCCGCGGTGCGTGCTGGCGATCGAGTCGCGCTCGTCGAGGTGGGCACACACCGCGGTGGCCGAGGCTTCCTCGCCCGCGTACAGGTGCACGAACCCCGGAATCTCGCCAGTGGCGAACTCAAGGTGCAGCCGCTCCTCGAACTCGCGGATGGTGCGCATGGTGCGATACGCCTCCAGCAGCGCCTTCTCGTCGAGCCCCGACGTGGCCTGGGCCGGTTGAGTGGGTGTCATCGTTGACGGTCCTTTCTTCTAGGGCTCTTGTCGGTCTGGTCGTCCTCAGACCGTGGTGCGGTCGCTGCGGAACAGGCCGGCACGTGCCGCCTGGCTCATCACGGCGGTGACGTCGACGCAGAGCGGCCCGTCCTCCCTGAGCCGCACCGTGGCACCCGTCGTGCCGGCCAGTTCCAGTTCGCGCTCGCCGTCGAAGGCCACCACGCCGCGGGGGGTGCTGATCTCCACCTGCTCGCCAGTGCGCAGGGGCCGCCAGGCAGCCACCCCGACGGGAAGCACCAGGCCCGGGGCGATCGGCGCGTTGACCACGACGGGTGCTCGCTCCGCCGGGCACAGACGCACCGCGATGCCCTCGGGCTCGTCCCGCGGGCTGGGACAGAGCAGGCCCGCTATGGAGGACAGGCCGGTCGCGTCCGGCTCGGCGAAGGCGCAGTACAACTCGGTGAGGGCGTCGGGATGCCATAGCGCACGGGAGCCGACATAGGGCGCTGTGGACACCGCGACGTCGACCAGTGCGAGCTCGGTCCGCTCGCCGGTGCGTACCTCGATCGCGCGAGCCCGGCCGGCGGCGACGCCTCGGTCGACGGCGCCGGTGGCCACCAGTCCGGCCGCCAGGCCGGCGACGGTGGCCTCACGCATCTGCGGGAAGGCGTTGTTGGTGCCGGTGGACAGTGACAACAACGGCACGTCGTACCCGGGGCCGGCCAGCAACGCCGCCGTGGCCACGCGTGCGGTTCCGTCGCCACCCAGGCAGATGATCACGTTGGCGCCGGCCTCGACCATGCGGCGGACCGCGTTGGCCGTGTCCTGGGCGCTGTCGGTGATGGCATCGTCATCGACGAAGCGGACGTGCGGCCATGGCGTGCTCCTCGCCGGCCGGTTCCGCACGGCCCTCAACACGGCCGCGGAGATCCCTCCGAGATCGACGGACACCAGCACCGTCTCGACGCCGACCGTGCCCAGCGCCGTGAGCAAGCGCTGCACGATATTGGCCTTCTCGGCTGTCGGGAAAGCCGATGCGCCGGATACCAGCCGCCGGATGTCCCGGCCGGAGGCAGGGTTGGCCACAATGCCCACCGCAGTCATGCCGCAGGGCCCTTCCACGATCCGATGTGACCGGCGTCCTCCGGCCACGAGGGTCATGGGACTGCGCAAGCGGCCCGGCGGCACAGGGTTGCAGGAAATTGCACGCGGCGGCGGATGCAATCGGCTGCAACACCTTGTGAGCGCGGCGCGGTGATCGGACCGTGGGCCGATGACCAGTGTGCAACCGGACGGACGGCGGCTCCTGCGGTTGGAAGTCCGCAACAGCGCCGTCCCGATCGAACGGAAACCTTCCTGGATCAGGACCCGCATACGGACAGGGCCGGGATTCGCCGAGCTCCAGGAGCTCGTGCGCCGCGAGGGACTCCATACCGTGTGCGAAGAGGCGGCCTGTCCGAACATCTTCGAGTGCTGGGAAGACCGGGAGGCCACCTTCCTGATCGGCGGGGACCGGTGCACCCGCCGGTGCGATTTCTGCCAGATCGATACGGGGAAACCGGCGGAGCTGGATGCCGCGGAGCCGCTGCGCGTCGCCGAGTCGGTAGGCGCGATGAAGCTCCGGTACGCCACGGTCACCGGCGTGGCGCGGGATGATCTGCCTGATGGCGGCGTGTGGTTGTACGCGGAGACCGTGCGGCAGATCCACCGGCGCAACCCGGGTACCGCGGTCGAGGTGCTGATCCCGGACTTCAACGGCACACCGGATCTCCTTGGCGAGGTATTCGGCGCATGTCCAGAGGTGCTGGCGCACAACGTGGAGACGGTGCCCAGGATCTTCCGGCGAATCCGTCCGGGTTTCGACTACCTTCGCTCGCTCGGCGTGCTGGCCCGGGCGCGGGAGGCCGGGCTGGTGACCAAGTCGAACCTGATCCTGGGACTGGGCGAAACCGGCGAAGAGGTGGTGCGGACGCTGCACGATCTTCACGCGGCGGGATGCCGGCTGCTGACCATCACCCAGTACCTGCGACCGTCGGTGCGGCACCACCCGGTCCAACGGTGGGTACCGCCGGAGGAGTTCGACCGACTCCGCGACCGCGCACGTGAGATCGGGTTCGCGGGAGTGATGGCCGGCCCGCTGGTGCGCTCCTCCTACCGGGCCGGACGGCTCTACCGGCAGACGCAGCAAGCCGGACGAGGAGAAGCGAAGTGACCACTGCCGGAAGCCGGGCAAGGAGAAGCGAAGTGACCACTGCCGACCTGGTGATCCTCGGTGGCGGATCCGGCGGTTACGCCGCGGCCTTCCGGGCGGCCGCGCTGGGCCGGTCCGTGATCCTCATCGAGAAGGAGAAGCTCGGTGGGACCTGCCTCCACCGCGGCTGCATCCCCACCAAGGCTCTCCTGCATGCGGCGGAGGTCGCCGACACCGCGCGCAATGGAGGGCAGTTCGGTGTGCGGGCCGCCTTCGAAGGTGTCGATCTCACGAGAGTCCACGCGTACAAGGATTCGGTCGTCTCCCGCCTCCACAGGGGCTTGCAGAGCTTGGCCGAGGCCCACGATGTCACCGTGATCGAGGGGCGTGGCACCTTCGTCGGTGGCACCACCGTCGACGTCGGGGGCATGCGCTGCACCGGCCGCGACCTCGTCCTCGCCACCGGCTCCCACTCCAAGTCGCTGCCCGGCCTTGAGCTGGGCGAAAGGATCATCACCAGCGAGGAGGCACTGCGGCTGGACTACCTCCCTGAGAAGGTCGTCGTGCTCGGCGGCGGCGTCATCGGCGTCGAATTCGCCAGCGTCTGGGCGTCCTTCGGTGCCGAAGTGACCATCGTCGAGGCACTGCCGCGCCTCCTGCCCGCCGAGGACGAGTTCTCCTCCAGACAACTGGAACGCGCGTTGCGGCGCCGCGGGGTTCGCGTCAAAACCGGGGTGAAGTTCACCGGCGCCCGACAGGACGAGCACGGCGTGCGCGTCGCACTGGAATCCGGTGACACGCTCGCATGTGACATTCTGCTGGTGGCCGTGGGCCGTGGGCCGAACACCGCCGGCCATGGCTACGAGGCGTCCGGGTTGGAACTGGAGCGCGGATTCGTCGCCACCGACGAACGGCTGCGAACCAACCTGCCTGGCGTGTACGCCGTGGGTGACATCGTGGAGGGCCCGCAACTGGCACACCGCGGCTTCGCGCAGGGCGTGTTCGTGGCCGAAGCGATCGCTGGGCTGAACCCACCTCCCATTGACGAGGCCGGCATCCCCCGGGTGACCTTCTCCCGTCCGGAGGTCGCCTCGGTGGGGCTGACGGAGGCAGCCGCCGGCGAGAAGTACGCAACCGGCGTCACGACCCTCACGTACGACCTCGCGGGCAACGGCAAAAGCCAGATCCTCAAGACAACAGGGGCGATCAAGCTGGTCAAAGCACCCGACGGACGCGTGGTCGGCCTCCATATGGTCGGCGATCGTGTCGGGGAACTGATCGGCGAGGCCCAGTTGATCTACAACCTGGAACTCCTGCCCGAACAGATCGCGCCGCTCATCCACGCGCACCCGACCCAGTCCGAGGCGCTGGGCGAAGCGCACCTCGCACTTGCCGGAAAGCCGTTGCACACACACGGCTGACCGGTGGTCCACGGCTGACGGCGAGAGAGGGGCCGGGCGCCACGCCCGGCCCCAGGTGCTCTCGCCGGCGCACGCTCTCGGGCGAGCACGCCTCGGGCAGCCGCAGGCCCCGGCCTGGACACACGACGGTGATCGTGTCGTCGGCCTCCAAGGCGGTGAGCGGATCCGTTGCGCGACGCCCTGTTACGCAGGGGGCAGCCTGGTCAGCGTGACACGCGAGGCTCCGAGGCGTCACACCTGCCGTAGCGCCATCGTCGGTGGCATCACCCACCGGCGATACAGGCCCAACAGCCCGGCCGCCTGCGAGGCAACGAGGTGCGCGGGAAGCCCGCTGTTCGCCGCGTCACCAGGCGCCGGCGTCCTTGGTGATGGTCAGTCGGACACCGTCGGCGAGGCGGTAGGGCCGGGTCGCCACGATCCCTCCAAGCTGGCGGCGAAGACGCGACACCTCGGCACGCACCGATACAAGGTGACCCGCATCGCCGAACAACGCCTGACTGAGTGCCTCCGCGGACATGCCGGCGGGACCCGCACGGTGCAGGAGCGCAAGTATTTCGGCATGCCGTTTGGTGATGAGCCGACGCCATCCCGTGTCACCCGCCTGCACCTGGAGCATCGGGGAGTTGGACAGGTCGAGTCGGAGCAGCACCTCTCGCCCGCGGGCGAATGGCCGGACGAGCCAGCCGTTCGGTAGGCGCTCGGGCATGCATGCGCCGAAACCGGGCACAGCAAGGGTCTGCCTGGCGGCTGGTGCGGCAATCCGTGCGCCCACGGCGACGCCAGAGCTGTGCGCGACCCACCCGTGATCGTCGACCACGAGCGCCGGACCCGACGTGGCGGCCAGGAGCGGTGCGGCCGACTGCCGGAGCCGCTCAAGACGCTCCTGGTGACGCCTCCAGATCTGGGCCTCCACGAGACGGCGCCCGGTCTCGGTCAACGCGCCGATCGCCGGGTGCAGTGTGAGGGCGGGACCGCTGATATCGACTATGCCCAGCAGATCCCCGGTGCGAGGATCGTGGACCGGGCAGGCGGTGCAGTACCAGGCATGCTGGTCCTGCTCGAAGTGTTCACCGGAGAGCAGCTCCACCGGCGCGGCCTCGGCGAGCGCGGTGCCGATCGCATTGGTACCCACCTGTGTCTCAGTCCAGACCGCGCCTTCGGTGAAACCGAGCGCGTCGGCACGGCGCCGCACCGGTGACGCACCTGCTCGCCAGAGGATGACACCATCCGCGTCCGCGACCACGAGCAGCATGTGAGAGGCGCCCGGATTCGCTTCGAATATCTGTATGAACTCCTGGACAGCGCTCCGCATGGGCGATTCGTACCGCCGGCGTGCGATCTCTTCCTCCGTCACGGAAACGCGCGGGTTCCCGCCCCCCACCGCCAGGCCCATCCGCAGCATCCGCGTCCACGACCGGGAGACGAGGGGACGTGGCGCCAGCGGTGGGCGGCTCCCGCCGATGACAGCTTCATGCATCCGGACCAGGTCCCGAGCGTAATCGGGCAAGCTCCTGCCCGCAGGGACCGCACTGTGCACGCTCACGACTGCACCTCCCGCATTGTCGCGCCAGCCGGGGAGCGTATCCGCAGTATCAACCGAGCGCTACTGCCGTGCAACAACTCCATGCAATTCCGTGCAACCCTGTCGAGCCCGGCCGGCGAGCCCGTGTAATCAGCGCGACGACCCGGTGATCCCCGTCTCTGCGAGGGCGTTCGCAGAGGATTCCAGTGCCCACTACAAGAAGTTGGGATCTACAGCCAGGCGGGCGCAAGGACTCTCATTCTGCTCCTACGGTCCGCCGAAACCGACCGATAAAAGGGATTCCGAGCCAAAGGCCACCCCTCGCCATGCCGCTGCAAAATCCACCCGCCAGCAAGGGAGCTGAGAATGAAGGCAGCACGCTTCTACGGTCCGGGCGACATCCGGATCGACGATGTACAGGAACCAGCGACACGGCCGGGCACCGTCAAGGTCGAGGTCGAATGGTGCGGCATCTGCGGCACCGACCTCCACGAGTATCTGGAAGGGCCCATTTTCGCGCCGGCCAAAGGCAGGCCGCACCCCCTGACGGGCGAGACCGTGCCCATCACTTTGGGTCACGAGTTCGCGGGAGTGGTCCGGGAACTCGGTGACGGTGTCGGTGACCTGCGCGTGGGCGACCGGGTCGTTGTCGAACCCTACGTCGTGTGCGGCCGGTGCGACCCCTGTCTGCGCGGCATGTACAACGTCTGCCAGTCGCTGGGATTCGTCGGCCTCTCCGGCGGAGGAGGCGGATTCTCACAATTCGTCGTAGCCGAACGCCGCTGGATCCACCCGCTCGGCGAACTCGGCACGGACGTGGGGGCGCTCATCGAGCCACTCGCGGTCGCCTACCACGCCGTACGGCTGTCCGGCGCCCGGTCCGCCGACACCGCCATCGTGTTCGGTGCGGGACCGATCGGCCTGGTGACCACGGCTGTTCTGCGTGCGGTCGGCACCGAGTCGATCATCGTCGTGGAGCCCGCGGACGTACGCAAGGCCAAAGCAGTCGTGGCCGGCGCCGACCACATAATCGATCCGACCACTACGGACATCGCTACGGCGGTGTCGGAACTGACCAAGGGCCGCAACGCCGACGTGACCTTCGAATGCGCCGGCATCGACGCGGTGCTCAAGTCCGCGATCCTTTCCACACGCGCGGGCGGCACCTGCGTGAACGTCGCCATCTGGGGACACGAGGCCAGGGTCGCACTGAACGATCTGGTGTTCCGCGAGGTCAAGGTGCTCGGCAGCCTCGCATATGCGAACGACCACCCGGCGACCATTTCCCTGGTCGCGAGCGGCCGGGTCGACCCGTACCAGTTCATCACCGGCCGGATCGGTCTCGACGACATCGTCACGAGCGGCTTCGACGAACTGGTGGACAACAAGGAGGAGAACGTCAAGATCCTGGTCCGCCCGCACTGAGAGCGCGCAGCCGAGTCGCAGACGCTTCTCTGATGACATTTCCGTACTCGGTCTACCGGCTGCCGCTGGTTTCGATATGGAACCTCGTGAGTGCGAACAGGATCAGGAGATCGAGCGTCATCATGGGAATGGCCCATGCCGGATAGTGTGGGACGAACATGAACTGGGTGATCAGGCTGATTGCTGCCACCGCTGCGCCGGCCCCACGCCCCCAGCTCTTGTGTACCAGGACCGCCAGACCGGTGATGACGAGCAGCACACCGACGACGAGGTGGAGTACGCCCCAGGTGGTCAGGTCGAACCAGTAGGTGTAGCGGGACGAGGTGGCGAACAGGCTGTCTTGTGCGATACCGGATACGCCCATGAGGATGCTGAGCGACCCGCTGAACGTCAGCATGCCCCCAGCGGCCAAGGAGGCGCCGTCGAGCGTTGCGCTGTCGCGCCCGCGTTGTGTCTTGGTGGGTACCGCTGTCATGGGTCATCACCTCCCTGTCGGCGCGGTCGGCGACGCACAATGGAGTATGCGAAGCCAGCCGTGCCTCCCTGCCAGGATCGCCGCATACGTTCCGTAGCGCGACTGCGATCTTGTGCATGCGGAACGGCCCTCACCGAAGGCGGCGAAAGCTCCGGAAGGCGTCGAAAGCTCCGCGTCGCCGAATGGCCACGGTCGACTCGCCGGACGCGATCGCGGCGCGGAAGATGGGTGTGCTTGGCCGCGTAAGGCGCACGCGTAAGGCGCAAAGGATGGCACATGTCCCCAAGGTTTCCCGGCCGCTCCGGTCGCTTCGGTCACCGAGCCGTCCCGTTGACTGCCGCGTGGCGGTCGGAACACCGGTTCGTCACCCCACCCCACACCGAGCAACGGAGTTCGAGCCATCCGTCAGACGCCGAGGCCGCCCGGGCCGGCATCGCCGTATCCGACCCACTGACGGCCCCTCTCGCCCAGGGCCAGCGGTACTGACGTGTGAGGAGACGTTGTGGGCAGCATGGTCGTCGTAGGGGTGGACGGCTCGTCGTCGAGTCATGCCGCGGTGGTTCAGGCCGCCTTGGAGGCTGAGCGGCGCGGTGCGGAGCTGCGTGTGGTGCACGCCTTCAGCTGGCCGGTCGGGCCCATGTACGCGCCGCTGGATCCGTCCCCGCTCAACACGCTGGCGCGCGACGCCGCACAGGACGCCCGGCGTGTGGCGCCCAGGGTGGAGGTCGGCGACGCCGTGATGATCGGCGGTGCGGTGTCGGTACTGGTGGCCGAGTCGCGCGCCGCGGACCTCGTGGTCGTCGGCCGCCGGGGCATCGGGGGTTTCGTCGGCATGTTGCTGGGCTCGACGGCGGTGTCCGTGGCCGCCCACAGCCACTGTCCGGTGCTGGTGGTCCGCGAGGAACCGGACGGCGCCGGGCCCGTCGTGTTGGCCGTCGACGGGTCCCCCGAGGGCGACAAGGCGGTCGAATTCGCTTTTGCGGAGGCGGCGTCGCGGGGAGCCGAGCTCGTCGCCGTGCACGCGTGGCTGCCGGATCACGAACCGGCCGGTACGGGCGTGGAGAGCCCGGAGCGCCTGCTGGCCCAGGCGGTCGCCGGACGCGCGGAGAGATATCCGGACGTGACGGTCCGACAGGAGGTGCTGAGTGGCGAGACCCGTGAGGTCCTGGTCCAGGCGAGCAGGAACGCCCAGTTGATGGTTGCCGGCGCCAGGGGGCGCGGCGGGTTCTCCGGGATGCTCCTGGGTTCGGTCAGCCAGGCGTTGTTGCACCACGCGCACTGCCCGGTCGCCGTCGTCCGCGGCAGGGTGTGACCGGGGGCGTGTGCACGTGCCTCAGACGAAGACGACGCTGGACGCCGCCGGTACCGGCAGGGAACCCGCGCGTCGCGGGACGCCGGTTGCGGGGTCCAGGTCCAGCCATGTGACGTCGCCCGAGCGTTCGTTGGCCGCGTACAGCCGCGTGCCGGACGGGTGCAGGACCAGATCGCGCGGCCATCGGCCTCCGCAAGGCACAGAGGCGACCGGCTCCGCGTGCTCGCCGGTCGCGTCGAGCGCCAGGACGGTGATGGTGTCGCTGCCGCGGACCGCCGCCCACAGATGGCGCCCGTCGGGCGAGACGACCGGCGCCGAGGGGGAGACGGCCTCGTCGGTGCCGTCCGGGAACAGGGGTGCCGTCCACACCGGTTCGAGCACGCCGGCGACGGCGTCCCAGCGGCACACGGTGACGGTCGGATCGAGTTCCCCGAGAACGTACGCGTGGCTTCCGGACGGGTGGAAGACGAGGTGACGCGGACCCGTGCCGGGCGGCAAGGACGTCTCGCCGTTCGGCACCAGCCTTCCCTCCTGCGCGTCCAGGGAGAAGATCCACACCTTGTCAGCGCCGAGGTCGACGCCGAGCACCCACCGTCCTGAGGGATCGGGCAGCACCTGGTGCGCGTGCGGGCCGGACTGGCGTGCGGGGTCCGGTCCGCTGCCCGTGTAGTGCCGCACGTCGCCTGCGGTCCGCGGGCCGCCGCCGGCGGCGAGGGGGAGCACGGTCACGCTGCCGGAGGCGTAGTTGGCGGTCAGCACGTGTCCGCGCACCACCGAGAGATGGGTGGGCGAATCCCCTCGTACGGCCACGGGGGCGCCGAGCGGTCTGGGCTCGGGACCGGCGATGTCGTAGGCGGCGACCGAGCCGTGTGCCGTCTCGGAGACGGCGTACAGGACCGGTCCCGGCCCAGTGTGATCGACAGTCAGGTAGGACGGGTCCGGCAGGCTGTCGATGACGCCGATCTCGGTCAGCGCCCCCGTTGCCGGGTCCACGGCGGCCACCACGATGCCGCGGCCGCCCGACGACGTGAACGATCCGATGAAGGCTCGATCGGTGCGCTTGCCATCACCCACAGCGTCCTCCGCCCTTGCGCGTGGCCCCACGCTAACAGGGGCGCCTTCGCCGCCGAGGCCAGTGCCGGGACAGCGTGTCACCCGGGGCAGACCTCAACCGGGCCGTCCTGCTGAACCTCCCCCGCACGCCCGCGATCCGCTGACCGGGGCCCTCGTCCGGTCGAGTCGCGAGCGGGCTCGGACCTTGCGACAGTGGCAGGAGTGACGGGCTGCTGTCGCGCGCCGGAGTCGATTCGACCGGCTCACGGTTGTCCGGTCAACCAGTGAGTCGGAAGAGGAGGGACAGGCGGATGAAGGCGTTCGTGATGAAGGAAATCGGACGGGTGGGCTTCATGGACAAGCCTGTTCCAAAGCCGGGTCCGAGCGACGCGGTGGTCCGGACGACCAGTGCCCTGATCTGCACCTCCGATTCCCACACCGTCCACGGCGGCATCGGCCCGAGGAAGGACCTGACGCTGGGCCACGAAGCGGTGGGCATCGTGCACGCAGTGGGCAGCGAGGTGAAGGACTTCCGGCCCGGCGACCGGGTGCTGGTCGGTGCCATCACCCCCGACTGGGGCGACCTGGCGTCCCAGAACGGGTTCCCTTCGCAGTCGGGCGGACCGCTCGGCGGATTCAAGTTCGCCAACCGCAAGGACGGGGTCTTCGCCGACTGCTTCCACGTCAACGACGCCGACGCCAATCTCGCCAGGATTCCCGACTCCATCGGTGACGAGATGGCGGTCTACTGCGCCGACATGCTGTCGACGGGATTCGTGGGAGCGGAGAAGGGCAACATCCCGATCGGCGGGACCGTGGCCGTCCTCGCGCAAGGACCGGTGGGCCTGATGGCCACGGTGGGGGCCAGGCTCCGCGGCGCAGGCCGGGTCATCGGGGTCGAGTCGGTCCCCAGCCGGCAGAAGCTGGCGCGCGAGTACGGCGCCGATGAGATCGTGGACTTCACCAGCGAGGATGTCGTCGAGCGCGTCCACGAGCTGACCGGAGGAGAAGGGGTCGACACCGCCATCGAGGCACTGGGCGCGGACATCACCTTCCAGACCGCTGTGAAGATCACCAAACCCGGCGGCACCGTCTCCAACATCGGCTACTTCGGCGAGGGCGAGTTCGTCCGCATCCCCCGCGTCGAGTGGGGCGTCGGCATGGCGGACCAGACGATCGCGACCGGGCTCTGCCCCGGAGGCAGGCTCCGCATGGAACGGCTGCTGCGCGTGCTGGAGGCGAAGCGCGTCGACCCCACGCACCTGACCACCCACACGTTTGCCTTCGACGACATGGAGCGGGCCTTCGAGGTCGCGGACAAGAAGCTCGAAGACGTCGTGAAGGTGCTGATCACCTTCTAGGTGCTGTCCTTCCCGGACCTGCGCAGCGCGCCGGGCGGTACGTTGCGGCGCCGCGGAAGCGAGGAGCCATGCTCGACCCCGACCCCCCGTTCCGCCCGGTCCGCAGGCGCGAGGGCTACCTGCCACTGGAGGACCTCGGCCTCATCGGGGACGGTACGACGGCCGCGCTGGTCGGCCTGGACGGCTCGATCCCGTGGATGTGCCTGCCCCGGTTCGACTCCGACCCCCTGTTCTGCGGCCTGCTGGACCACACACGAGGCGGCCACTTCACCCTCGCTCCGCAGGACCTGGTCGAGGCCCGCCAGCGCTACGAGCCCGACACCGGCGTACTCACCACCGAGATGCGCAGTACCACCGGC
Source organism: Streptomyces corchorusii (assembly GCF_001514055.1). Classification (NCBI taxonomy): domain Bacteria; kingdom Bacillati; phylum Actinomycetota; class Actinomycetes; order Kitasatosporales; family Streptomycetaceae; genus Streptomyces; species Streptomyces corchorusii. The sequence goes on from NZ_KQ948359.1 coordinate 366,387, forward strand.
CTGGTACGGGTCACCGACGCGCTGACCGTGCGCACCGGCGCCGACCTCACCGACGACGCCCCGGCCGGACGGTGCGAGCTGGTCCGGTCGGCCGTGGTCCTCTCCGGAGACGTCCGGCTGCGGGTGGACCTGGAGCCTCGCGGCGGCGGCACGGCGCAGGCGCTGTTCAGCGGCCTGGAACTCAGGCCCTCGCGGAGACCGGACCTGCGCCTGCACCTGCGTTCCAACCGCGCGCTGCCCGGCCTGCACAGCACCCACGACCTGAGACAGGGGGAACACCTCGACCTCGTACTGTCCTGGGGCCGCTTCCACCGCCACCACCGGTTCCAGGTCGACACGATGCTCGCGGACACCGCTGACGCCTGGCGGCGCTGGATGAAGCACTTCGGCTACTCCGGTCCCCAGGAGGCACTGGTCCGGCGTGCCGCCATCACCCTGAAGCTGTGCGACGACTGGGCCAACGGCGCCCTCGTCGCGGCGCCCACCTCCTCCCTGCCCGCGCCGATCGGCGGAGTCCGCAACTGGGACTACCGTTACGCCTGGATCCGGGACGCCGCCTACGCCGTGTTCGCCCTGCGGCGCATCGGCTTCACCGGCGAGGCGGACGCCTTCCTCGGCTGGGTCCTCGACGCCGTGGAGCAGAGCCGGAGCCCCCGGATCATGTACAACCTCGACGGCGGCCCCGTACCCGACGAGATCGAGGACACCGAGCTGGAGGGGTATCGCCGCTCCGGTCCGGTGCGGTGGGGCAACGGCGCGGCCGACCAGCGCCAGCACGACGTCTACGGCGAGATCCTGGACTGCGCCGACCAGTGGCTGCGCACCGACCAGTGGCTGCGCTCGGGCCGCGAGGTGCAGCCCGCGCTGTGGGCGGGCCTGGCGGGGCTGGCCGACACCGCGGAGCAGGCGTGGCGCCAGCCGGACCAGGGGATCTGGGAAGTGCGCAGCGACGGCCGGGTTTTCACGTACTCGGCCGGCATGTGCCAGGTGGCCCTGGACCGGGCCGCGGCCATCGGCGAGCGACTCGGCCTGCCCGGACCGACCTCGGCCTGGCGTGCCTCGGCAGACCGGCTGCGTCGGCGCATCCTGGAGGAGTCCTGGGACGAGGACGCCCAGACGCTCAGCGCACACCTGGACGGCGGCGGCGCGCTGGACGCGAGCCTGCTCGCCCTCCCGCTGCGCCACGTGGTGCCGGCCGACCACCCGCGGATGGCGGCGACCACCACCGCCGTCGCCGAACGCCTGTCGGCCGGCGACGGCCTGCTCTACCGCTACCTCCACGAGGAGTCGCCCGACGGCCTGCCCGGCGACGAGGGCGCCTTCGTGCTCTGCGGCTTCTGGCTGGCCGACAACCTGACCGCCCAGGGCCGGATCGAAGAGGCCGAGAAGGTGTACGCCTCGCTGTGCGCCCGTGCCAGCCCGCTCGGGCTGCTCCCGGAACAGATCGACCCCACCACTGGAGAGTTCATGGGCAACTTCCCCCAGGCGTTCAGCCACATCGGGATCATCGCCAGCGGCGTGAACCTCGCCCGGGCGAAGGCAGGCGTACGGACATGATCAACCGGCTCGCCGTCTTCGGCGCGACAGGCGACCTCACCGCCCGCTACCTCCTGCCGGCCCTGGCCGCCCTGCGGGCCGCGGGACACATCGACGACGGCTTCCATCTGACCGGCGCGAGCCGGGAGGACTGGGACACCGACCACTTCCGTGGATGGTGCGCCGACCAGCTCGACCGCCATGGCGGCTCCCACCCCGCCGATGCCAGGAAGGCCGTCGCAGCCTCGGCCCGCTACCGGCGGGCCGACGTCACCGACCCCGCTGACGTCGCCGCGGTCGTCGCCGGCGACGACCCGGTCGCCGTGTACCTCGCCCTTCCCCCGGCGCTGTTCCCGCACATGGTCACGGCCCTGCACGAGGGGGGCCTGCCGCCGGGCAGCCGGATCGTGCTGGAGAAGCCGTTCGGCGAGGACCTGGCGAGCGCGCGCCGGCTCAACCGGCTGCTCGCCGGTCTCGTACCCGAGCAGGCGGTGTTCCGGGTCGACCACTTCCTCGCCATGACGACCGTCCAGAACGTGCTCGGAAGCCGGCTCGCCAACCGGATGCTGGAGCCCATCTGGAACAGCACCCACATCGCGGAGATCGAGATCGTCTGGGACGAGACCCTAGCCCTGGAAGGCCGGGCCGGCTACTACGACGGCGTCGGCGCGCTGAAGGACATGGTGCAGAACCACCTGCTGCAACTGCTGTGCCTGGTGGCCATGGAGCCCCCGATCACCCTCGGCGAGCGCGACCTGCGCGACCGGAAGGTCGACGTGCTGCGGTCCGTGCGGCTCCTGACCGACTACGACGTCGTGCACCGCACGCGCCGCGCGCGCTATCTGTCGGGCCGGATCGGTGACCACGCCGTCCCCGCGTACGTCGACGAGGCGGGTGTGGATCCCGGGCGGCGCACGGAGACCTTCGCCGAGGTCGAACTGGAACTGGACAGCTGGCGCTGGTCGGGGACGACGTTCCGGCTGCGCAGCGGCAAGGCGCTCGGACAGGACCGCAAGGAGGTCGCGGTGCGCTTCCGGTCCGTGCCCCACCTGCCCTTCGGGCACGAAGGACAGGCCCAGCCCAACGTGCTGCGCTTCGGGCTGGAGCCGGAAGGGATGACCCTCGACATGACGGGCATCGGCGCACGCGCCCAGGCCCTCGCCCAGCTCTCGTTGACCGCGCGGATGGAACCGCCCGACCTGCCCGCCTACGGCCGGCTCCTGCTGGACGTCATGAAGGGTGATCCCGCCCTGTCCATCCGGGGCGACGAGGCCGAGGAGGCATGGCGGGTCCTGGCCCCCGTCCTGAGCGCATGGCAGAGCAACCGGGTCCCGCTGGAGGAGTATCCGGCCGGCTCCGACGGTCCGCCTCCCCGGCCGCACGAGGGCGCCCCACGGCGGCGCAGCGACCTGCTGCATCCCGAAGCGCTACCGGACGATGGACCGCACTGAGCGCCGGTCCCCGTGCGTCGTCGTCACGGGCGCCGCAGGGATCGGCAAGACCACGGTGGCCCGCCTGCTGGCGCAGCGGCTGGGCGTGCCCTTCGCGGACGGCGACGACTTCCACTCCCCGGCCGACATCACCAAGATGTCGGCCGGCACGCCGCTCGACGACACCGACCGTCGCCCCTGGCTGGAGTCCGTCGGCCGCTGGCTGCACCAGCGGGACGTGGCGGGCACAGGTGCGGTGGTCGCCTGCTCCGCACTCAGGCGGCGCTACCGCGACATCCTGCGAGCGGCCTGCCCTGGCGCCTTCTTCCTGCACCTGACCGCCGGCCGCGCAGTGCTGGCGGACCGGCTCGGCGGACGCACCGGCCACTTCATGCCGAGCTCGCTCCTCGACTCGCAACTCGCCACGCTCGAACCCCTCGAACCGGACGAGCCGGGAGCCGAGCTCGACGCGACGCCGGCACCCGACATCCTCGCCGACCTGGCCGCAGACCTACTGGCGCGGCAGCTTCACTGACCCCGACCAGGAGGCTGCGTCTGGCCCGGTGTGTCGTGGGCGACGGCTGACCGCTGCGGCGGGCCGCGGAACGAGCTTGGTCATCGAACCCGTCCTCGGACTACCGGCCGAAGCCCGGCCCGGCACCCGCACGATCGGGATTGGTACGCCGACCGCTCTCCACGCCAGCACGACCTCCTCCGCGCCCCTGAAGCGGCCCTCCCTGACCCGTCATGGTGGCTGCACGCATAGCCGACCCCATAACTATGTTGCCCCGCCACATGTGCGGCTCACCTGCATGTTTCTACCGTGTGCCGACACGTACCCGTCCCCACCGCACACGAGGAAGTGGCGCACATGGCCTCCGGAACCACCGCTCCCCCACCCCCCGCCAGTCTCCCCAGGATCGTCGCCGCCAGCCTCATCGGGACCACGATCGAGTGGTACGACTTCTTCCTCTACGGCTCCGCCGCCGCGCTGGTGTTCAACAAGCTGTTCTTCCCGGACTCCGACCCGCTCGTCGGCACGCTGCTGTCGTTCCTCACGTACGCCGTGGGCTTCGCGGCCCGCCCGCTGGGAGCGCTCGTCTTCGGGCACTACGGTGACCGGCTGGGGCGGAAGAAGCTGCTGGTGCTCAGCCTGCTGCTGATGGGCGGGGCCACGTTCGCCATCGGCCTGCTGCCCACGCACGCCACCGTCGGCACCGCCGCGCCCGTGCTGCTCACCGTGCTGCGGCTGGTGCAGGGCTTCGCGCTCGGCGGCGAGTGGGGCGGTGCCGTCCTGCTGGTGTCGGAACACGGGGACGCGCGGCGGCGCGGCTTCTGGGCCTCGTGGCCGCAGACCGGCGCGCCGGCCGGGCAGCTGCTCGCGACCGGTGTGCTCTCGCTGCTCACCGCCGTACTGTCCGACGACGCCTTCGGCACGTGGGGCTGGCGTGTCCCGTTCCTGCTCTCCGGGGTGCTCGTGATCGTCGGTTTGTGGATTCGTCTGTCCGTCGATGAATCGCCCGTCTTCAAGGAGGCGCTGGAGCGGGCCGAGGCGCGGCGGGACGGCACGCGGGAGAAGCTGCCGCTCGTCTCCGTGCTGCGGCACCACTGGCGGGACGTACTCGTGGCGATGGGCGCCCGCATGGCGGAGAACATCAGCTACTACGTCATCACCGCCTTCATCCTCGTCTACGCCACCACCTCGGCCGGCGTCTCCAAGCAGACCGCGCTCAACGCCGTGCTCATCGGCTCGGCCGTGCACTTCGCCGTCATCCCGGCCTGGGGCGCGCTGTCCGACCGGGTCGGCCGGCGTCCCGTGTATCTGCTGGGCGCGGCCGGTGTCGGGCTGTGGATGTTCCCCTTCTTCTCGCTCGTGGACACCGGCTCGTTCGGGTACCTGATCCTCGCCGTCACCGTGGGACTCGTGCTGCACGGCGCCATGTACGCGCCCCAGGCCGCCTTCTTCGCCGAGATGTTCGCGACGCGGATGCGGTACTCGGGCGCGTCCATCGGCGCGCAGTTCGCCTCCGTGGCGGCCGGCGCGCCCGCCCCGCTCATCGCCACCGCGCTGCTGAAGGACTACGGCGACTCCACCCCGATCGCGCTGTACGTGATCGCGGCCGCCGTGCTGACCCTGATCGCGGTGGGGCTCGGGCGGGAGACGCGCCACCGCGATCTGGCCCAGGTCGACGGTGCGGACGGGGAGACCTCCGAGGCGAGCCCGGCCGCCGAGGCGCGCACCGTCTGAGCGGCGCCGCCGCCTTCCCGGGTCCGTGCCGACCGGCCTTCGCCGGCACCGTACCGACGTTCTGACCGGCCCCCGCGGGGGGCCGGTCAGTGCCGTCCCGGGGTCGCCAGCCGGTGCAGTCGCAGGGCCAGTTGGATCTCCAGGGCCCGCGCGGGCGTCTGCCAGTCCTCGCCCAGCAGGCGGCCCACGCGCTCCAGCCGCTGCGCCACCGTGTTCACATGGACGTGCAGCGCGTCCTTGGTGCGCGCCGGGCTCATCCCGCCCTCGAAGTAGGCGTCCAGGGTCCGCAGCAGTTCCGTGCCGCGCCGCTCGTCGTACGACACCACCGGGCCGATGGTCCGCTCGACGAACCCGGCGATGTCCCGTTCGCCCGCGAGGAGCAGGCCGAGGAAGCCGAAGTCCTCGGCCGCCGCGCCGTCCCCGGCCCGGCCCAGCAGGTGCAGCGCGTCCAGGCAGCGGCGGCCCTCGGCGTAGGCGGCGGTCACGGTCTCGGGGTGCCCGGCGAGGTCGGTGACGGGTGCGGAGGCGCCGACCGTGACCGGTTGGTGGACGGCCGTGCCCAGATGGCGGGCGGTGCGGCGGGCCACGTCCGTGGCGGTGTCGCCGGCGCCGAGCGGCAGCAGCAGGACCGTGCCGCCGTCGCGGGCCGCGGCCAGGCCGTGCCGGGTGGCCGCGAGGTGGGAGGCGGCGGACCAGAGCCGGCGGCGGGCGGCGGCCTCCTCGTCGGCGTCGGCCGCCGGGCCGTCGAGGCGGGCGGCGAGGACGACATGGGTGGCGTCCAGGTCCGCCTGGAGCCGGCTGGCGCGCTCGCGCAGCAGTCGTGGGTCCCGGTCGCGGGCGTCCAGCAGATCGTCCAGCAGTTCGCCGCGCACGCGCTGTTCGGCCTCGGCGGCGGAGCGGCGGGCGAGCAGCAGCAGGGAGGTGACCATCGCCGCGCGCTCAAAGGTGCGCTGGTCGACGGGGTCGAGGCCGGGGTGGCCGCGCAGGACCAGCGCGCCGAGGAGTTCGCCGCCGGCGGCCACCGCGGCGATCCAGTCGCTGCCGTGCCGTACCGCGTGCCCCTCGGCGCGGGAGGCCTCCAGCGCCTCGGCCGGTGCCGCCGTGGCCTCGGTGAACTCGACGGTTCCGGCGAGGACCTGGGAGACGGCGGCGGCCACGTCGTGGACTCCCCCGCCGCGCAGGACGAGTTCGGCGAGCCGGTCGTGGACGTCGGACGCGCGCTCGATGACGGCGCTGCGGTCGCGGATGATCTCGTTGGCGTGCTCCAGGCCGGCCAGGGCGGCGCGGGTCTCGGTGAGCAGGTTGGCGGTGTCGATGGCCGCCGCGGCGAGCGCCGCGAAGGAACCGAGCAGGGCGATCTGCCCGCGTTCGAAGACCCTCGCCCGCCGGTCCGCCGCGAAGAGGACGCCGATCACGTGCGGGCCGAGCATCAGGGGGACGCCGAGGATGGCGACCAGCCCCTCGTCGCGGACGCCGGCGTCGATGGTGAGGGTGTGCTGGAAGCGGCCGTCCTGGAAGTAGTCGTCGGTGACGTACGGCCGCGCGGTCTGGGCGACGAGGCCGCCGAGCCCCTCCCCCATGCCGAGGCGCAGTTGCTGGAAGCGGGCGGAGACGGAGCCCTCCGTGACCCGCATGTAGGTGTCGCCGCGGGCCGGGTCGTTGAGGCTGAGGTAGGCGACGTCCGTGCCGAGCAGGGAACGGGCGCGCTGCACGATCGCCTGGAGGACGGCGTCCAGGTCGCGGAGCCCGGCCAGGTCGTGGGCGGTCTCGAAGAGCGCCGACAGCTCCGCCTCGCGCCGTCGGCGGCCCTCCAGTTCCGCGCGTACGCGCAGGGCGAGCAGTCTGGCCTCTTCCAGCGCGGCGATGCGGTCGGCGGGCTCTCCCTCGGCTCGGGCGCGCAGCACGGGCTGCTCGTAGGCCTCGACGGAGGCGTCGCGGGCCAGCAGGCCGAGGTACGGGGCCTCGGCGCTGCCGCTGGGTGCCGACTGCAAGTGATCGCGGGACATGGTCACAGGATTCCGTATGGGCCACCCGGCCCGGCAGCCCTGTGGAAAACTCCCGGAGCCGGTGCCGCCGGGCCGGTCAGTGGGCGGTCCACCCGCCGTCCAGGACGAGCGAGGTGCCGGTGACGAAGGACGCCTGCGGGCTGCACAGGTAGGCCACGGCCTCGGCGACCTCCTCGGGTTCGATGAGCCGCCGCACGGCGCTGTCCTTCAGCAGGATCTCGGAGAGCACGCGGTCCTCGGGGATGCCGTGCGCCTGCGCCTGGTCAGCGATCTGCTTCTCGACCAGTGGGGTGCGCACATAGGCCGGGTTCACACAGTTCGAGGTCACTCCATGGGCGGCGCCTTCCAGGGCGGCCGTCTTGGACAGCCCTTCGAGGCCATGTTTGGCGGCCACATAGGCGGACTTGAAGGCCGAGGCACGCAGACCATGGACGGAGGACACATTGACGATCCGGCCCCAGCCCTGTGCGTACATGTGCGGGAGGGCGCCGCGGATCAGGCGGAAGGGTGCCTCCAGCATCACGGTGAGCACCGTGTGGAACACCTCGGGCGGAAACTCCTCGATGGGCCGCACGAGTTGCAGGCCGGCGTTGTTGACCAGCACATCGGTGCCGGCGGCGGCGCGTTCGGCGGCGTCCAGGTCGGTGAGGTCCACGGCCACGGGGACGACGGTGCCCGCGAGGTCGTCGGTCCGCTCCGCCTGCTGGGCCAGCTCGGCCAGGCCGGCCGCGTCCCGGTCGACGGCGCGCACCTCGGCCCCGGCAGCGGCGAGCCGCAGCGCGCAGGCGCGGCCGATGCCGCTGGCGGCACCGGTGACGAGGGCGGTGCGGCCGCCGAGGTCGAGGCTGAGGGGCTGGGATCGGGGGCCGGGCCCCGGAAGGGGGGTGGGCGAGGTCATGTGCCGACCCTAAGCGGAGCCCCACGGTCACCACATGTGGTGACCACCCATACTTCAGCTGGCAGCCATAGGGTCAAACCATGTGGGTGCATCCGACATGGCTTGCTTGATCCGGAAGAGCCCGAACTCATGCAGTTCAGGCAGCGCGTCGACCGTGAACCAGCCGACCTCCAGCGACTCGTCGTCGTTGACCCGGGCCTCGCCGCCCACGGCCCGGCAGCGGATGGTGATGTCCATGTACTGGCACATGTCGCCGTTGGGATAGGTCGTCGGCTCCAGCGCCTGGACCAGGACGACCCGCTCGGCGACGCAGTGCACCGCCGTCTCCTCGAAGACCTCCCGCACCGCGCAGGCCGCGGGCTGCTCGCCCGGCTCCGGGATGCCGCCGATCACCGACCACTTGCGTGTGTCGGACCGCCGGCCGAGCAGCACCCTGCCCTCGTCGTCGAAGACGATCGCGGTGACCCCGGGGAGCCACAGCAGCTGTTGACCGGCGGTTGCCCTGAGCGTACGGATGAAATCGGGAATAGCCATGATCCCGAGCCTAGCGGGCCGGTATGCCGCGTCAGGGCCGGTTCCGAGGTCGTATGACGGTCATACGGCGGTCGTACGGCACGCGTACGACACAGGTACGGCTACGCGTCACCGGCGCGCCGGGCGCGCAGTCCGGACCCGATCGCCCAGCCGATCCCGCCCGCGGCGACCAGCACCAGGGCGATCTCCGGGAGGATGCCCAGCTCGGTGGCGGGCGTCGTGGACGTGCGCAGCGGCACCTTCTGGACGAGATAGGCGGGCACGAACATGCCGGTCTTCTGGGTGATCCGCCCGTCCGGCAGGATGACCGCGCTGACCCCGCTGGTCACCGGCACGGTCACGGTGCGGCTGTGCTCGACGGCGCGGATGCGGGACATGGCGAGCTGCTGGTAGGTCATCTCGCTGCGGTCGAAGGTGGCGTTGTTGCTCGGCACGGAGATCATCTCCGCGCCGTGCGTCACCGTGTCCCGCACGGCCCAGTCGAAGGCGGCCTCGTAGCAGGTGGCCAGGCCCACCTTGGCGCCGTCGATGTCGAACACGCCCGGCTCGGTGCCCCGGCTGAAGTCCTGGCGGGCCATCTCGGTCCAGCTCTTGTTGATCGCGCCGACCAGGGAGCGCAGCGGAAGGTACTCGCCGAAGGGCTGGATCTGCCGCTTGTCGTAGGTCTGCGTCGCTCCCTTGACCGGGTCCCACAGGATCTGTTCGTTCAGCAGCTTCCCGTCCCGCTCGACCACGCTGCCGACGGAGATGGGCACGCCGATGTCCTTGGCCGCCTCCTCGATGACGGCGGCGGCGTCCGCGTACTCGAAGGGGTCGATGTCGGAGGAGTTCTCCGGCCACAGGACGTAGTCCGGCTTGGCGACCTTGCCCGCCCTGACGTCGGCGGCGAGCTTGTGCGTCTCGCGCGCGTGGTAGTCGAGCACGGCCCGCCGCTGCGCGTTGAACTCCAGCCCGGCACGCGGCACGTTGCCCTGGATGAGCGCCACGGTCGCGGTGCCGTCCTCCGCGGAGTCGCTCACCAGCGCGCGGGCCGCGACCGCGCCCACCACCGGTACCGCCACGCTGAGCAGCGCGGCGGTCGCGGCGGCGCGGCGCACGACCCGGTTCCGGCGCCGCTCGGCGATCAGCCGGCCGGCCTCGTACAGGCCGAAGCCGCACAGGACGACCGCGAAGCCGAGCACGGGGGTGCCGCCCACCGCGGCGAGCGGCAGGAAGACGCCGTCCGCCTGACCGAACGCGACCTTGCCCCACGGGAAGCCCTGGAAGGGCACGCGCGCGCGTGCCGCCTCGCCCGCCGTCCACACGGCCGCGGCCCACACCGGCCAGGCGGGCAGCCGGGAGACGGCGGCGACGCCCACACCGACGAGCGCGACGAAAATCGCCTCGATGGCGACGAGCGCCAGCCAGGGCAGGGGGCCGACCTCCACGCTCGTCCACACCAGCAGCGGCAGCAGGAAGCCCAGCCCGAAGAGGTAGCCGAGGCCCAGGGCGGCCTTCCAGCTCCGGCCGCGCAGCACCCAGCCGAATCCGGCGAAGGCGGGCAGGGCCAGCCACCACAGGGGACGTGGCGGGAAGCTGACGTAGAGCAGCACTCCGCAGAGCGCGGAGGCGGCGGCCGGGACCAGGCGCAGCAGCCGGCCGCCGCGCGCGCCGGAGGTGCGGCGCGGCTGGAGCTGGTCCGACTGGTCCACGGAAGTTGCGGTGACGGTCACCCGGGTGAGTGTACGGCGGGCGATGTCACCGCCGACAGCGCGGTCGGGGCCCCGCGGACCGGGGTTCGCCCCTGGTCGGCGCCTGTTCCCGCCCGCGGTGGGGGTGGTTCTCGCGAGGCCGCGGGACCGCGGTGTTGCTCCGCGCACGTCCCCGAACCGGTCATGAGCCGTTACGGTGTGCCCAGCTTCGGCGGCGCGGCCGGACCCGGCGCGCGGCCGGGGCCTGCCACAGGTCGGGGGACCGGGTACGGGGGGCGGCGGGTGGGGTCGACGGGGACGGGGTCCGCGACCGGTGCGTACGGTGCGGATGCCCACAGCACGCGAAGAAGCGTTTCCGACGGGACGGGCATGATCCTGTTGGGGGCCTGCGCCGGGTGGTCGCTGATCACCGCGGCGGCCCACGACGGGCGGCCCGAGGGCATGCTGCTCGCGGTGCTCGCCGTGGCCGCCGGGTATGCCGCGGGCCGGGTCTCCGGTGCGCTGCTGCCGGTGGCGGCGCCCTGCGCCGGTGCCGCGGCGGGACTCGCCCTCACCGTGACGCTGCCCGAGCTCTCCACCGCTCCCTGGTACGCCGCCCCGCTCGGGCACGCCGGTGCCACGGCCGCCCTGCTGACGCTGGCCACCGGCGCCGCGTGCTGTGCCGCCTGGGCGACGGCCGTACCGGCCCTCCGGCTGGTACTGCGGGCGCTGGCCTGCGCCGTCGTGGCGGCCGGGGCGGTGCTGGGGTCGACGGCGGGCTGGGTGACCGGCGCGGCGGTCCTGCTGTGCTCACTCGCCGCCGGCTCGGCGCGCAGCCGGGGCGCGTGGCTGGCGGGGACGGCCGTGGCGGCGGGCCTGGTGGCGGCGACGGTCTGGGCGGTCGCCGGGGAAGCGCTGCCCGGCCACCTCGCCGGGACGCTCGAAGGGCGGTTCAGCGCGCACCGGGTCCGGTTGTGGCGGGAAGCCCTGGGGCTCGCGGGCCGCCACAGCGGTCTCGGGATCGGACCCGGCCGGTTCGGTGACCTGAGCCCTGGGGCACCGCGGGCCCTGCCGTCCGACGGCACACCCCACTCGGCTCTCCTGCAACAGGCGGTCGAGCAGGGCCTGGTCGGGGTGTTGCTGCTGGTCGCCGTGTTCTGCTGGGTCCTCTACGCGCTGTGGCGCAGCCCGTGCCCCACCCCCGTCGCCGTCACCGCGGGCGCGGCCCTGACGGCGCTGGCCGCACTCGCCTCGGTGAGCAACGCCCTCAGCTTCACGGCGGTGACGTCGGGCGCGGCCCTCCTGGCCGGCTGGGCCACAGCCCGCCCGTGGACGGGCGGGACGGCGACGCCGGAACTCTGAGCGAAGGCCGGTGGGCCCCATGGGTGCCGACGGCCGGCGCGGGCGTCACGGCGCGACGGGTCAGGCCGCCGTCCCCGGCTTGATCGTCCGCAGGCGGTCCCTGATGACCCGTACCGCCGTTTCCGCGTTGTCCACGGTGATCGTGAACGTGTGGCCGTCCCACAGGCGCAGCACGATGCCCTCGCCACGGCGTACGACGACCGCGGTCCCCTTCTCGGGGCGCCAGCGGTAGCCCCAGCCGCCCCAGTGCCGGGGGGTGACAAGAGCGGTGAAGTCGGCGCCGGCCACGTGGGAGAGCGGGATGCGGCGGCGCGGCAGACCCATGTGCCCGCAGCGCACTTCGACGCACTCCTTGTCGAGCTTGAGGTCGACGTGCACGAAGGCGAGCGTGCCGAAGAGGACCAGCAGGCCGGCCGCGATGCAGCCCACCACGGACATCACCAGCGGTGCGATGCCGGAACTCCAGGCCGAGTCGACGGCCAGCTCGATGCCGAGCGCCATACAGGCGGCACCGACCAGCGCGAGCAGCCACTGGACCCGGTTGGTGGCGCGTCCCGTCCAGACGTCCGGGCGCGGGGTGTCGTCGGCGTCGGGGTGGTCCCTCATGTCTACGAGGTTACTCAGGTTTCGCACCGCGGGTAGGGCGTGGCACGGGGTGACTGGCCCGGCCGGGGTGCACGGCGGACCGCACGGCCGGGGATGTTCCGCGCCGGTCAGCGCACGGGGCTGACGGCCTGGAGGAAGCGGCCCTCCTCGTAGGACAGCGCCGTGTCCGGGAGGGTCGCCTCGCGTCCGCTGAGCAGCACCGTGAGCGTGGTGTCGGCGACGGCGGCCGGGACCGACTCCGCTCCGATCCGGCGCAGGGCCTGGGCGGCCACCGCGCCGGCGGTGCCGTGCAGGATGAGCGGCGGGCGGTCGGGCCGCTGGACGGCCGCCCGGATGCGCTCGGCGACCAGCTCGTAGTTGGTGCAGCCGAGGACGAGCGTGGTGACGTCGTCCGGGGTACGGGCGGCGGCCGAGGCGATGGCGGCGTCGATGGCCGCGTCGTCCGCGTGGTGCACGGCGTCCGCGAGGCCGGGGCAGGCCACCTCGGTCACGGCCACGCCGGCGGCGAACTCCTCGATCAGGCCGCGCTGGTAGGCGCTTCCCGTGGTGGCCGGGGTCGCCCAGATCGCGACGGGCCCGCCGCCCGCTGCGGCCGGCTTGATCGCCGGTACGGTACCGATGATCGGCAGGTCCGGCTCGAAACGGGCCCGCATCGCCGGCAGGGAGTGCACCGACGCCGTGTTGCAGGCGACGATCAGGACGTCGGGGTCGTGTGCGGCGGCGGCCGAGGCGACGGCGACGGCCCGCTCGGTGATGTCCTCCGGGGTGCGCGGCCCCCAGGGCATGCCGTCCGGGTCCCACGACAGTACGAGATCCGCGTCGGGTCGCAGTCGACGTACCGCGGCGGCGGCGGGCAGCAGGCCGATTCCGGAGTCCATGAGCGCGATCTTCACCCGGCCACGATAGACGATGCGTCCTCGTGAGCCGGTCGGGTGGGGCAGACTGCGGCCGTGAGCGCCTTCCTGTGGATCACCGTCGTATCACTGGCCGCCTGGTGCTGGCTGCTGCTGGGCCAGGGCTTCTTCTGGCGCACGGACGTCCGGCTGCCGGGGCGCCGGGACCTGGACGCGTGGCCGTCGGTCTGTGTGGTCGTACCGGCCCGTGACGAGGCCGCCGTGCTGCCCGTCGGCCTGCCGTCGCTGCTGACGCAGGACTATCCGGGGCGGGCGGAGGTCTTCCTGGTGGACGACGGCAGTACGGACGGCACCGGCGACCTGGCCCGCGAGCTGTCCCGGCGGCACGGCGGGCTGCCGCTCACGGTGGGATCGCCGGGGGAGCCGCCGGCGGGCTGGACGGGCAAGCTGTGGGCGGTGCGGTACGGCATCGGGCTGGCACGCGCGCGTGACCCCGAGTACCTGCTGCTGACGGACGCCGACATCGCGCACGCGCCGGACAGCCTGCGTGAGCTGGTGGCGGCGGCCGACACCGGCGGCTTCGACGTCGTGTCACAGATGGCGCGGCTGCGGGTGGCGAGCCTGTGGGAGCGGCTCGTGGTCCCGGCGTTCGTGTACTTCTTCGCGCAGCTGTATCCCTTCCGGTGGATCGGCCGGCCGGGCTCGCGCACCGCCGCGGCGGCGGGCGGCTGCGTCCTGCTGCGCGCGGACATGGCTGAGAAGGCGCGCATCCCGGAGGCCATCCGGCACGCCGTCATCGACGACGTCGCGCTCGCGCGCGCGGTGAAGCGCTCGGGCGGTCGCGTCTGGCTGGGGCTGGCCGACCGGGTGGACAGCGTGCGCCCCTACCCCCGGCTGCGCGACCTGTGGCGGATGGTCTCGCGCAGCGCCTACGCGCAGTTGCGGCACAGCCCCGCGCTGCTCCTCGGTACGGTCGCCGGGCTGGCGCTGGTGTACCTGGTCCCGCCGGCCGCCGTGGCCGTGGGCGCGGCCGGCGGCACCGGGGCGGTCGCGCTCGTCGGGGCCGCGGCGTGGGCGGTGATGGCGGGGACGTACGTGCCGATGCTGCGCTACTACCGGCAGCCGCCGTGGCTCGCCCCGCTGCTGCCGTTCACCGCGTTCCTCTACCTGCTGATGACGGTCGACTCGGCCGTGCAGCACTACCGCGGGCGCGGGGCCGCGTGGAAGGGCCGCACCTACGCCCGCCCGGACGCCGTGGCCGACGAGGGCTGAGCCCGGTCACTTGCGGCCGGGCGTCCAGTTCATGCCCCAGCCGTAGGCGCGGTCTATGGTCCGCTGCGGGCTCGATCCGCGTTCCGGCACCAGGTACCGCGCCTCGCGCTGGACGAGGAGGTCGCCGCCGGTGTTGGTGATCAGCGCGAGCGCGCACACCGGGGAGTCGACGGTGCACTCGTCCAGCGAGAAGTCGATGGGTGCGCCGTGCTGCGGCTGGAGGGTGACGGTGGCGTGCAGGTCGGCGAAGGAACGGGCGCCCTCGTAGATGGTGACGAAGACGAGGACGCGCCGGAAGTCCTGCTTGTGGTCGAGGTTGATGGTGAGGTTCTCGCCGGCCGCCACGGCTCCGGTGCGGTCGTCGCCGTCGAGGTGGATGTACGGCGGCCGGTGGAGCGAGCCGAAGGCGTTCCCGAGGGCCTGTACGACTCCCTTGCGTCCGTCGGTGAGTTCGTACAGCGCGCACAGGTCGAGGTCGATGTCGCCACCGCCGCCCCGGCGGCCCCAGCCCGTGGACCGGGTGCGCGTCTGCCAGTTGAGGTTCACCCGCATCTGCCCGGAGGTGCCGCCCTGCTTGGCCAGCGAGACGGAGGGGGCCGCCTTGGTGAGGGTGACCTTGGAGAGGCGGACGGGCTGGGCCGGGGGCGGCGGGGCGGGGGCCGCGGGCGGCGCGGTGGGCGGCGCGCTGTGCTGCGGTTCGTCCACGGTGATGCCGAAGTCCGTTGCCAGGCCTTCGAGTCCGCTGCTGTAGCCCTGGCCGACTGCACGGAACTTCCAGCCGCCCTGGCGGCGGTAGAACTCGCCGAGCACGAAGGCCGTCTCGACGGTCGCGCCGGGACTGTCGAAGCGGGCGACCACCTGGCCCGAGGCGGCGTCGGTCACCTCGACGTAGAGGTCCGGGACCTGCCCGAAGGTCCCGCCGTCGGCGGAGGCGGCGAGGACGATCCGTTCGACGGCGCCCTCCACGCGCGCGAGGTCGGCCCACAGCGTGTCGGTGACCCGTCCGCCGGCCGTCCGCTTGCCCTCGTGGCGTACCGCGCCGGAGGCGTGGGCGGGCTGGTTGTAGAAGACGAAGTCCCCGTCGGAGCGCACCTTTCCGGCGACGAGCAGCAGCGCCGACGCGTCGGCGTCCGGGACCCCGGGGCCGGAGCGCCAGCCCACGTCGACGCGCAGCCCCGTGGCGGGCACCGGTGTGTTGGATCCTTTCGGCATTGACATGTCCGCCCCCATCACGTGTCGGCTTCCGGGTCTCGCCCCGCGTCCGTGTCATCCCTACCCGCACAACCTATTCCCGGGCGCCCCGCACGCCCACGAACGGCACAGGAAGATCGCCGGTCAACCGCCGGTAACCCGGGACGAACTCGGCCTTTACGTGATCCAAACGTGGACCGCTGTCCCTTTTTGCCAAGTTCGCTCGTATTGGGGCTCTCAGACTCCTACCGACACGGAAAACAACCGTCTTATCGGTCTCCCCAACCAGCACATCGTGGGCTTAACTTATGTGCCATGACCTCCCCCCGCTCCACTTATGGTGGCGGCTACTACTCCGCCTCCTTCCCGGAGACCCCGATCTACGACTCTCTCGTCGCCGAGCGGGGTACCCCGCAGATCGCTCCGATCCGGGTCCCCGCCGCCTACGACACGGGCAGCAGCCTGCCCGCCCTGCCGTCGGCCCTCCCCGCCCTCCCGGCGGCACCGGCCCAGCAGCAGCCCCCCGCCTACGGCTACCCGCAGCCGCAGCAGCCCGCACCGCTCCAGCAGGCGCCCACGGCGTACATCCCGCAGCAGGCGAGCGCCCCGCGCGGCTACCCCGGTCCGCAGGCCCCGCAGCAGCCGCAGCGGCCGATGGCGCCGGGCAACGGGTACGAGGCCATGCGCCCGGCCGCGCCGCGGCCCGCGCCGGCTCCCTACCAGGACCCGTACAACAACCAGCAGTACCGCGGTTACTGACCGCTCACGCCCCGGCTGTCCGTGCCGCCTGGCAGGATGGACGGCATGGGACACGCCGCAGTGGAGTCGATCCACGTCCACCCGGTCAAGGCGTTCCGGAGCCTCTCGCCCTGGGAGGCCGTCGTGGAGCCCTGGGGCCTGGCCGGTGACCGGCGCTGGGCGCTGATCGACCACGGGGGAAAGGTCGTCACGCAGCGCGAGCAGCCGCGTCTCGCCCTGGCCGCCGCCGAGCCTCTGGCCGGCGGCGGCCTTCGGCTGTCCGCGCCCGGTCGGCCGCCGCTGACGGTCGAGGTGCCGGAGCCGGCGGCGACCGTGCCGATGAACGTGTTCGGCACGAAGGTGGAGGGGGTCCCGGCCGACCCGGCGGCGCACGCCTGGTGCAGCGCCTATCTGGGGTTCGAGGTCCGCCTGGTCCACATGGACGACCCGGCCACCCGCCGCCCGGTCGACCCCGAGTACGCCCTGCCCGGCGAGATGGTGAGCTTCGCCGACGGTTACCCCCTGCTGGTCACCACGGTGGCCTCGCTGGACGCCCTGAACTCCCTGATCGCGCAGGGGCCGAACGCCCACGAGGGCCCGCTGCCCATGAACCGCTTCCGGCCGAACGTCGTCGTCGCGGGCACCGAGCCGTGGGCGGAGGACCACTGGTCGCGGATCGCCGTCGGCGAGGTCGTCTTCCGGGCCACGAAGCCATGCGGACGGTGTGTGGTGACCACCACCGACCAGGCCACGGCCGCACGCGGCCGGGAACCGCTGCGCACCCTGGCGCGCCACCGCAGGATCGACGGCAAGCTGCTGTTCGGTCAGAACCTGGTGCCCCTCTCCCCCGGCACGATCCGGGTCGGCGACCCGGTGCGGGTGCTGGAGTAGGGACCGGCCCGCGCGCAGCGGTCGGTGAAGATCGGCCGGACCGGGAACCAGCGGGCGGGTGCCGGTCGTTGAGCAGGCGTGAGAAATTCGTGAAGGTCCGCCTGCGTCAGGTACCGCGGCGGACGTGAGGCGCTCTCACCCGGTCCGGTCCGGGGGCGAGCGCGGATGCCGGGGACCATGGCGGACCGGGAGGGGGTGGGGACATGCGAGCACTCAGTGGGCTGTGGCGCTGGCGGCGCAATCCGCTGTGCCGCGCGACCGATCTGGCCGAGGCGTGGGTGGCCCTGGTGGCGCTGCTGCTCATCGCCGTGGCCGCACCCGTGACCGGCTGCCTGGTCGGTGCCGCCGCCCAGGACTCGCTCCAGCGGTCCGTACGACAGCAGCAGCACACGCGCCATCTGGTCGAGGCCACCGTGGTGCGGCGCATGGGCGGGGTCCTGCCGGAGACCGACCCCGACGCCACTTCCGCGCGCGAGACCGGCAGCCGTGTTCTCGCGGACTGGACCGCGCCGGACGGCACCCCGCGGCACGGCCCGGTCCTGGCGGACCTCAAGTCCCCGCACCAGGGGGACCACTTCCGGCTGTGGACCGATCCGCACGGCCGAATAACGACCCGCCCGCTGGACTCCGCCACGGCGACGACGCACGCCGTGCTCGCGGGATCCGGCGCGGCCCTGCTGGCCGCGGCCCTGGTCGAGGGCGGCCGACGCCTGACCGTCTGGCGCCTGGTCCGCCGGCGGTACGCGCGCTGGGACCAGGCATGGGACCGGGCGGGCCCGGACTGGGGCAAGGCGGGCACCGGGAGCTGACGGCCTTCCGGCTCTGGTCAACCCGGCATGCGCGCACGCGCTACGGTGGACCGGCCGAAGCGCATTCGGCGACAACCCGCGGGTGCGTGAACCCCCGGGGCGCACAGGTCTCCAGGGGCGCGGACGCGCTGACGCCCCGGGAGCCGAGCACGGTCGCGGTCCGGGCACCGGCGGCAGCGCCCCGGCGGGCAGCGAGCCATCAGTACGACGAGGTGGGGGCACAGCAACGCCATGGCACAGGGCACGGTCCAGGTGACGCACACCGGTACTTCGCGGTGGCGGCGCCGCACGGGTGAGTACGCTTCGCTCGCCGCCGCCCTGGAGGCCGCCGCCGACGGCGACGTCCTCACCATCGCCCCCGGCACCTACCGGGAGAACCTCGTCGTCGAGCGGGCGGTGACACTCCGTGGGCCCGAGGGCTCGTCCGGCTCGGTGCGGATCGCGCCGGTGGACGGCGTTCCGCTCACCGTGCGGGCCTCGGCCGTCGTGCAGGACCTGCACGTCGAGGGGCAGGACGCGGCGGCGCCCGCGCTGCTGGTCGAGGAGGGCACGCCCGAGCTGATGGACGTGCGGATCGTCACGCGGTCCGCCGCCGGCATCGAGGTGCGCGGCGGCGCCCGCCCGACCGTGCGCCGGTGCACCGTCGACAACCCGGCCGGCATCGGCATCGCCGTACTCGACGGCGGGGGCGGGGTGTTCGAGGAGTGCGAGGTCGTCGCGGCCGGGCAGGCGGGCGTGGCGGTGCGCGGCGGGGCCCATCCCCGGCTGGAGCGCTGCCGGGTGCACCACGCCTCCGGTACCGGGCTGACCGCGACCGGCGAGAACTCCTCGCTGGAGGCGGTGGGATGCGAGATCTACGAGGTGCGCGGCTCCGGGGTGCAGGTCACCCAGCGGGCCACCGCGCACCTGACGGACTGCGAGGTGCACCGCACCACCGCCGACGGCATCACCCTGGACACCGACGCGGTGCTCACGCTCGCCGACTGCCACCTCCACGACATCCCGGAGAACGCGGTCGACCTGCGCTCCCGCTCGGTGCTCACGCTGACCCGGACGACGGTCCGCCGGTTCGGGCGCAACGGCCTGTCGGTGTGGGACCCGGGGACCCGGGTGGACGCCAACCAGTGCGAGATCTTCGACAGCACCGGCGACTACCCGGCGGTGTGGGTGAGCGACGGGGCCACCGCCGTACTGGAATCCTGCCGGGTGCACGACGTGCCGGACGCGCTGTTCGTACTGGACCGCGGCTCCCGCGCGGACGTCGTCGACAGCGATCTGTCGCAGGTGCGCAACACGGCCGTGTCGGTGAGCGACGGGGCGACCGCGCAGCTGGACGACTGCCGGATCAGGGAGGCGGCCACCGGTGCCTGGTTCCGCGACCACGGCAGCGGCGGCACCCTCAACAACTGCAGCGTGGACGGCACCCAGACCGGTGTGATCGTCACCAAGGGCGCCGACCCGACCATCGAGCGGTGCACGGTCGACTCCCCCTCGGAGGCCGGCTTCTACGTCTCCGCGGGCGGCCGGGGCAGCTTCCTGAACTGCCGGGTCACCGGCAGCGGCGGCTACGGCTTCCATGTGATCGACGGCTGCCGTACGACGCTGCGCAGGTGCCGTACGGAGCGGTGCGCGCGCGGCGGGTACGAGTTCGCCGACGGCGGCCCGGACGCCGGGCCCGGGACCGGACCGGTCGTGGAGGACTGCACCAGCGACGAGAGCGGGAGTGTCCGGGCGCCCGAGGTCCGGGAGACGGCCGTGGAGACGGCGACGCAGCCCGCCGGCCTGCTCGGCGCGCTCCCCGGGCAGCGGGCGGCGGAGCAGGCTCCGCCCGTCTTCGCGACGGAGCCGGTGAAGCCGCAGCGCACTTCCAAGGACGTGCTCGGGGAACTCGACGCGCTGGTCGGCCTGGAGAGCGTCAAGCGCGAGGTGCGGGCGCTGATCGACATGATCGAGGTGGGCCGGCGCCGGCAGCGGGCGGGGCTGAAGGCGGCCTCCGTCAAGCGGCACCTGGTCTTCACCGGCTCCCCCGGCACCGGCAAGACCACGGTCGCCCGGCTCTACGGCGAGATCCTCGCCTCGCTGGACGTGCTGGAGAAGGGCCATCTGGTGGAGGTGTCCCGGGTCGACCTGGTCGGCGAGCACATCGGTTCCACGGCGATCCGCACCCAGGAGGCCTTCGAGCGGGCGCGCGGTGGGGTGCTGTTCATCGACGAGGCGTACGCGCTGTCCCCGGAGGACGCCGGGCGGGACTTCGGCAAGGAGGCCATCGACACGCTGGTCAAGCTGATGGAGGACCACCGGGACGCGGTGGTGGTGATCGTCGCCGGGTACACCGCGGAGATGGAGCGCTTCCTGTCCGTCAACCCGGGCGTGGCCTCCCGCTTCTCCCGCACCATCACCTTCGGCGACTACGGTCCCGAGGAGCTGCTGCGGATCGTGGAGCAGCAGGCCGACGAGCACGAGTACCGGCTGGCGCCGGGCGCGTCCGAGGCGTTGCTGAAGTACTTCACGGCGCTCCCGAAGGGCCCGGCGTTCGGCAACGGCCGCACCGCCCGGCAGACCTTCGAGGCGATGGTGGAGCGCCACGCGAGCCGCGTCGCCCAGGTGCCCGACCCGACCACCGACGACCTGACCCTGCTCTTCGCGGAGGACCTGCCGGACCTGCCCTGAGCCGTCACTCGGGCAGCTCCGGGCGCTGTCCCGGCAGCTCCGGGTGCAGGCGGGTCAGCAGGCGGGCCCGTTCGCGGGTGAAGGCGGGGTCCGTCTGGTAGTCGGAGTGGCCGAGGATCGGGGCCGGCAGCGGGTGGTCCGGGGTGCGGCCGTAGGCGAGGGGGTCCCGCAGGGGCTCGTGGTCCACCTCGGGGGAGGTGTCGTCGGGGACGCGGACGGGGCCGCCGATGGGGTCGGTGCGCCGGTAGAGGTTGCGCCAGCAGTCGATGTCGTGGTGCAGGGCGGCCAGGGCCGGCGGGCCGAAATGGGCCGGGAACCAGCGACCGTACAGGCGCTCCAGCGGGGAGCCGTAGGTGAGCAGGGCGACCCGCCCGCGTACGGACGGCGGTAACTGCCAGGCCGCCGCGGCGGCGAGGACGCTGCCCTGGGAGTGGCCGGACAGCACCAGCCGGCCTCCGGTGCGCCGGGTCCAGGTGGCCATCCGCCAGGTCAGGTCCGGCACCGCGCGCTCGGCGTAGCAGGGCGGTGCGAAGGGGTGGGCGGCGCGCGGCCAGAAGGTGCCGACGTCCCAGAGGATGCCGATGGTGCGCCGGGCCGAGGCGTCCTTGTAGGCCCGCCTGCCCCAGGTCACGAACAGCAGGAAGCCGACGCCGACCAGCCAGGAGCCCAGCGCCTGCGAGGTCTCGGCCACGGCCTGCACGAGGTGGTGGGTGCGGTGGGCCGCCCCGTCGGGCGTCTTCCTCGTGGCCAGCGCCCCGGCCAGCGCCACGGAGCCCAGGACCAGGGTGGTGGCGGTGAGTACGGCGACGACGAGCGGTGCCCGGTCGGTGAGGGTGGCCATGGCCCGCGCATGGGCGATGGCACGGGTACGGGCCGGGTCCTCGGGCTCGCCGGGGTGCTCGTGGCGGACCCGGTCGCGTTCGGTGCGGGCGAGCCGGGCGGTGTGCAGGGCGAGCCCGGCGACCAGGAGCAGCAGGACCGCGAGGAGCGGCGGGATGACGGACGCCTGCCAGGTCAGCAGCACGGGCGGGCCGGTGAGCAGGGCACGGGTGCCGTCCAGCCAGTCGGCGACGCGCTGGGCGACCCCGCCGGAGATCACGCCGCCCAGCGCGCAGGCGAGCAGGGCGACGGCGGGACCGCCGAGGCCGCGCATCCCGGCACGTGGGTCGGGGCGACGCCGGTGCAGGTACCCGGCCACGGTGGCGAGGGCGACGACGAGCAGGCCCTGAGCCAGCATGAGGGCGCCGAAGGAGGGGTCGCCGGGCAGCCGGCCGGTGGACTGCCAGCCGGGCCGGGACCAGCCGGCGTACACCAGCCCGAGCAGCAGCAGGGCGAGCGCGGCGAGCGGCAGGCGGCGTACGAGGTGCCGGTCGAGCCGCTGGTCGAGCCGCCACTCGCTGCGGCCCCGGCGGCAGACCACCACGACCACCGCCGCCCCGCAGAGGAGCAGGGCCGCCGCCAGCCCCAGGCCGAGGACGTCCAGGACCGCGGGGCCGCCGGGCCGGTGGTCGAAGCGGGCCGCCGGGGTGGTGACGGCGGCGGCCACCGTGAGCAGGCCGACCGCGGTGTGCGCCGCGCGCAGCCGGGCGACCAGGCGGCGCCCGTACCAGAACCCGGGCCGGGCCAGCGCACTGCCGTGGCCGACGGGCCCGGCGTCATCACCGCCCGGCTCCGGCCCACCGCTCCTCGGCACCGCTCCACCGCCGGCCGGCCCCCGCTCCTCGTCGGCCGACCCCCGCTCGTCATCCGTCGCCACCGGGGTGGAGGACAGGGGGCGGTGGGACTCGTAGGCGCGCCAGGTGCGGTGGGAGAGGTACCACAGCAGGCCGGTCAGCGTGACCGGCAGTGTCGCCGCGAGGGCCAGTCGGCGGCCGGGGGCGCTCCACCAGCCGCCGGCCGCGGGTGACAGGAAGTCCAGCCAGGAGTGGCGGCGGACGCAGGCCTGGACGCCCGCGCACTGCCAGGCGACCAGGTCGAGCGCCACCTCGCAGGCGGCGGCCACCAGCAGCACGGTCAGGGTGAGGGCGCACAGACGCACCAGGAGGCCGTAGAGCCGCACCACGCGCGGTCGGCCGGGTGCGGCGGGACGCATCCAGTGCGCGAGGTTCACCACCATGAACGGCAGCAGCAACAGCCACAGGGCCCGGCTGCCGTCGCCGGAGGTCAGGTTGCACCAGACGTACGCCTCCCGGACCGGTCCGCTCCGGCGCTCCCGCCCGCGCTCCGCCCCCGCCTCTCCCCCGGTCCCGCTCCCGTCCGGGGCGCCCTCGGCGTCCTCGGCGCGCCGGAAGACGGCGGCCGTGTCGTCGCCGGTGACCCGTACCGTGCGCGGATCGCCGAGCATCTTCTCCGGCGTGGTCCCGCCGACCCCGTGCACCAGCAGTTCCAGCTCGGTCTCCGGTGACTCCCCGGAGAGGTCTGCGTACGACCCGGCGGGACGCTGCTCCCGCTGCCCCGCCGAGCGTTCCCGCGCGCGTTCCACTGTTCTCGCACTTCCCCCGTGCCGCCTGACGCCTGTGTCGTGCGCGCTCCAGGATCTCCGGTCCGGCGGTCGCGTACACCTCTCGTCACGGAATCTCCCCGAACCGTGTGGCGGCGGACGGGTCACGACGCGGTGGCGCAACCGGTGCCGACCCGTGAAAGGATGGGACGCCCGCGCACTGCCGGACAGAGGGAACTTCCTGGTCGGAGCCGGTGCGCCGGGCGTTTCGGACGGTTGGCGGCGAAAGGACCGGAGCGTACGTGAGCGAGAATCAGAACCTCCTCGCGGAGCAACGCCGCGCCTTGATCGTGGACGAGGTCCGGCGCCGGGGCGGGGTACGGGTCAACGAACTGACCCGCAAGCTCGGTGTCTCGGACATGACCGTGCGCCGCGATCTGGACGCGCTCGCCCGCCAGGGTGTGCTGGAGAAGGTGCACGGCGGCGCGGTGCCGGTGGTCGAGGCGAGCACGCACGAGCCGGGGTTCGAGGCGAAGTCGGGGCTGGAGCTGACCGCCAAGGAGGACATTGCGCGCGCCGCGGCCCGGCTGGTCAGCCCAGGGGCGGCGATCGCGCTGTCCGGCGGCACGACGACGTATGCGCTCGCGCAGCAGCTGCTGGAGGTGCCCGACCTGACCGTGGTGACGAACTCGGTGCGGGTCGCGGACGTCTTCCACTCGGCGCAGCGCACCTCGGGGCAGCGGCAGGGGGCGGCGACGGTGGTGCTGACCGGCGGGGTGCGCACTCCGTCGGACTCGCTGGTGGGGCCGGTGGCCGACCAGGCGATCGCCGCGCTCCACTTCGATCTGCTCTTCCTCGGGGTGCACGGCATATCGCTGGAGGCCGGCCTGTCCACGCCGAACCTCGCGGAGGCCGAGACCAACCGGCGGCTGGTGCATTCCGCGCGCCGGGTCGTGGTGGTCGCCGACCACACCAAGTGGGGTGTGGTCGGCCTGAGTTCGTTCGCCGCGCTGGAGCAGGTGGACACGCTGGTGACCGACGCCGGCCTGCCCGCCGAGGCGCGTGCGGAGATCTCCGAGCACCTGCGGGTGCTGGTGGCGGGCGAGCCCGGGGACGAGGACGGCACAGACATCTGAGAGGCCGTCAGCTAAGGTGGCGATGCCCGGTTGACGATGTCTGCTCAACCGCCCGCGGGAGTGTTCACGAGGGGGTCTCGTCCATGGCTCGTCGTCTGCGCGCGGTTGATCCCGGCTTCATCGTGGCCGCCCCCGTGCGCCTGGTCTTCGCACGGAACATCTCCGCCTCGCCCGAGCAGGTCTTCCGCGCGCTCGCCGAGGACGTGCCCGGCTGGACCGAGTGGTTCGCGGCGGTGACGCTCGCCCGGGCCACCGGCGGCGGCTCCGGGCGGGAGATCCGGCTCCGGGGCGGGACGCGGTTCGTGGAGACGGTGCTCGTCGCGAAGGCGCCCGAGGTGTACGCCTACCGCATCGACAGCACCAACGCGCCCGGGGCCCGTGCTCTGGCCGAGGAGTGGCGCCTGACACCTCGGGGCACCGGCACGCGTGTGCGGTGGACCCTGGCCGCCGACGGGACGGCACCGTTCCGGTTCTTCCTCACGCTGGCCCGGGCGGGCCTGGGGCGCGCCTTCCGCGACGCGGTGACCTCCCTGGACGGGTACGTGTCCCGGCGGTGATCAGTCGCCGTGGACGTGGTGCGCCTCGGACACGACCGCTGCCATCAGTTCCGCGTCCAGCGCGGAGACGTCGGCCAGGCGGGAGGCGGCGGACAGCGAGTTGAGCAGGGTCTTGGTGACGCGCAGTGCCGCCGGGGGGCGGCGGACGATGGGCCTGGCCCAGGCGTCGACGGCCGCGTCCAGTTCGTGCGCCGGCACGACCTTTTGCAGGATGGACAGGGAGTGGGCCTCCGCCGCGGTGAACGCCCGGCCCGTGAGCACGAGTTCGCGGACGCGGGCGGCGCCGACCTCGTTGACGAGGCGGGGCAGCAGGCCGCCCCAGGCGGTGGGGAGTCCGAGGGCGAGTTCGGGCAGCCGGAAGGTCGCGTCCTCGGAGCCGACGCGCAGGTCGCAGGCGAGCGCCAGGGCCATGCCCGCCCCGATGGCCTTGCCGTGGACGCGGGCGATGGTGACGGCCGGGTTCCCGGTGAGGGCGTCGCAGACGCGGCGCGCCTTGGTCCCCGACACGCGGATGCCGCTGCCGGTGGGGTCGGCGGCGAGGTGCCGGGCGAACTCGCCGCGGTCCCCGCCGAGGCTGAAGTCGCCGCCGCTCCCGGTGAGGACGAGCACGCGGACCGCCGGGTCCTGGTCCTGGAGAACGGCCAGGAGGTCGTCCAGCAGGGCGTCGGTGACGGTGTTGCCGTGCTCGGGGGTGTTCAGCTCGATGGTGAGGACCGGGCCCTCCCGGTGGGTCCGCAGGGTCTGCCGTACGGAGCCGGGCGGGAGGGCCGTGAGGGAGAGGGCGGTCATGTCGTCGCTTTCGGGGGAGTCGTGTCGTCGATGTCGGCAGGTCGTCTCGTCAGGTGCCCAAGGGCTGCCTCCAGGAGGTCACGCCGTCACCGTCAGGGAGGTGACGCGCCGGAAGACCATCCGGCTCGCGTATGCCGGGTCCGCGGTCGGCCGCAGGGTGGGGAATCGTTCCAGCAGCTCGCCGAGCAGGACGCGGGCCTCCAGCCGGGCCAGGGCCATGCCGAGGCAGTAGTGGGCCCCGCCGCCGAAGGTGAGGTGGGCGCCCTTGCGGCGGATGTCGAACACGTGCGGGTTCTCGTTGCGGCGCGGGTCGTGGTTGGCGGCGCCGTAGAGGACGTGGACGGCGGTGTCCTTGGCGACGGGGACGCCGACGAGGACGGTGTCGTCGGCGGCGTACCGGGTGTTGAGGTGGATGGGCGGGTCGTAGCGCAGCACCTCGTCGATCGCGTCGTCGATGTGTTCGGGGTGCCGGCGCAGCCAGTCGGCCCGG
Organism: Streptomyces corchorusii; assembly: GCF_001514055.1. Lineage (NCBI taxonomy): Bacteria > Bacillati > Actinomycetota > Actinomycetes > Kitasatosporales > Streptomycetaceae > Streptomyces > Streptomyces corchorusii. Next base: position 392,514 of record NZ_KQ948359.1, read on the forward strand.
GCCGGATCCCGGGTGAGGAACCACACGGCGTTGGTCAGCAGCGTGGCGGTGGTCTCCAGGGACGCGATGGTGATGAACATCGTCAGGTCGTAGAGCGTCTGGTCCGCCGCCGCGCGGTCCTCGGGGTACTGGGCGTCCCAGTAGCGGATCCAGCCGGAGAGGACATCGTTGCCAAGGTGGCGGCGCCGGTGGGCGATCAGGCGGGTGAAGAAGTCCCTCATCTCCAGGGTGGCCTGGGCGGAGACGGCCAGTTCGCTCTTGGTGGGCAGGAGTTCCTGGGCGTGGACCTGGCGGTGGGTGAAGTCCAGGATCCGCGGGTAGTCCTCGGCCGGGATGGCGAGCCACTGGCCGACCGTGTGGATCGGGAGCCGGTCGCCGACCGTGTCGACGAAGTCGGCCTCGCCGTGGGTGCGCAGCTGTGCGGCGAGGCGGTCCAGGAGCCGGGTGACGTGGCCGGCGATCCGGGGCCGCATGGCCTCCAGGGTGCCGCGGTCGAAGAGGTTGCCCAGAGCGCGCCGCTGGAAGGTGTGCACGGGCGGGTTGAGGCGGGAGAGGGTCCGTGTCATCTCCCGCGTCGCCGGCTCCCGCCAGCGCGAAGGGTCGGGCCGGCGCTCCTGCCAGTCGAAGTCGGGGACGAGCCAGTTCCTGCCGCGCAGGACCTGGCTGCACGCCTCGAATCCGGTGACGAAGTACCCGCCCCAGGGCGCGGGCACCACGTCGCCCAGGGCGCGCAGTTCCTCCCAGACGGGGAGGGGGTCGGCCAATCCCTCGCCGGACCTCAGGCGGCGAAGGAGGGGGATGACGACTCGGCGGTCGGGGGTGGTACCGCGTATGACGCCAACGGCGGTCACGCAAAGCTCCTCTGTGCTGGGCGCTACCGTTACCGCCGGAACCTACCCTTCCCCTCTCCTTCGTCATGCGCCTGACAGTGTTGCTCCTGTCACATGCCGTACATCACACGCGGAATATGTCCAGGAAACTGCTCCAGAATCCCTTCTTCCTGGCCGGCTCCTGCCGGCCGGCGGAGGCGGCGGAGGCCGGAACCGAGGGCAGCGGCTGCTCCGCCGCGGCCGAGCCGGTGCGGTTCTGGAGGGCGGAGACCATGCGGGTGGCCGGGGTCGGGCTGAAGACCACGGGCAGCGCGACCAGGGCCCGGTGGAACGGCCCCGGGCGCCATGCCAGCTCCTTCTCGGGAACGGCCAGCGTGAGGTCGGGCAGGGCGTTGAGGATCTTCTCGATCGCGGTGACGGCGATGACCTGCGCCGGGTCCTTGGCCGGGCACGCGTGCGGACCGGCTCCCCAGGCCAGGTGGGCGCCCTTGCTGTGCTTCCGGCGGGCCTCGGCCAGCGCAGGATCGCTGTTGGCCGCGGCGAAGCTGATGACGACCGGGGTGTTGGCCTCGGCCACCACTCCCCCGAGGTCCACGTCCTGCACCGGGAAGTGGGTGGCGTAGTTGGCGATGGGCGTCTCGTTCCACAGGACGTCGTCGATCGCCTCCTCGACCAGCAGCCCGGAGTCGCGCCCGCTGGTGTCGGGCGACAGCAGCAGGAGGAGCGCGTTGCCGATGAGGTTGCGCTCGGGTTCCACACCGGCGCCCATCAGCATGACGAGCTGGTCCTTGAGTTCCTCGTCGGTGAGCCCGGCGGGGTGCTGGATGAGCCAGGAGGTGACGTCGTCGCCGGGCCGGCGGCGCTTGAGGGCGATCAGCTCCATGAGGCAGGCGGTGAGTTCCTCGTTGGCACGCAGGGCGTCCTTGCCGTCGAAGATCGCCGACATGGCGCTGGTGAGGGTGTCACCGATGTCCGCCGGGCAGCCGAATAGCTTGTTGAACAGCAGCAGCGGCAGCAGCTTGGCGTAGTCGTTGAGGAGGTCGGCCCGGCCTCGCTCGCTGAACTGGTCGATGAGGTAGTCGGCGATGGGCTCGACGTCACGGCGGATGCGGGTGACGTTGAGCCGGGCCAGGCTGTCCGTGACGGCCTTGCGCAGCCGCAGGTGCACGGCGCCGTCGGTGAACAGGCAGTTGGGCCGGTACGCCATCATCGGCAGCACCGGGCTGTCCAGCCCGATGGCCCCTTCGTTGAGGGCCTTCCACCGGCGGGCGTCCCGGGCGAAGAGCGTGGAGTTCTGCAACACGCGCAGCGCCATCTCGTGGCCGACGACCAGGGTCGCGTCGACGCCGGGGGCGAGTTCGACCGGTCCGGCCGGACCGTGGGCGCGCAGCCGGTCGTAGACCTGGTGCGGGTCGGCGGCGAACGCGGCGTCGTGCATGGGGCATCTTGCGCCGGTGGGGGCGGGGGCTGACTGGCGGTCCATGAAGTTCCTTCTGCTGGCTCCGGGCCGAGGCTCCGGGCGGATGGTTCCGGGCCGGGGCCGGGGCCGGGGGGCGACCCGGGCCGGGCGCCGGGGGATGGTGCCGGGCCGGGGTCCCGGCAGAGGGTCCGGGCCCGGGGCCCGGGCGGAGGTCCGGGCCGGGGGTCGGGGGGATGGGCGGATCAGACGACTGCGGACGGGCGGGTCAGGCGGCTCGGGCGAGCAGGTGACGCACGAGCGCGATCAGCGCGTGCGCCGAGGACTGCCGGTCGCGGGCGTCGCAGTAGACGACGGGCGTGTCCGGGAGCAGGTCGAGTGCCTCGCGCACCTCCGCCTCCTCGTACACCGTGCCCGCCTTGAAGTTGTTGACCGCGATGGCGTATTCCAGGCCGTACCGCTCGACGAGGTCGATGACGGGGAACGTCTCCTCCAGCCGGGCGGGGTCGACCAGGAGCAGCGCCCCCAGCGCGCCGCGGGCCATGTCCTCCCACAGCTGCATGAAGCGCTGCTGTCCGGGGGTGCCGAACAGGTACAGCACGAGGTCGTCGCTGAGCGTGAGCCGGCCGAAGTCCAGTGCCACGGTGGTGGTGGTCTTGTCGGTCACGCCCCTGAGGTCGTCCACGTGGAGCGACGCCTGCGTCATCTTCTCCTCGGTGCGCAGCGGGGTGATCTCCGACAGGGAGCCGATGAAGGTCGTCTTGCCCACGGCGAAATGCCCGACGACCAGGATCTTGGCAGCGTTGGTCACCGCGCTGGAGACATAGATGGAGCCGGGGGCCGTCTCAGCCGATGAGAGATTGGAGTCCATTCAGAACCTTTTCCAGGGTCGCTCTGTCAACGTTCTGAGCCCGGGGCGGCTCGGCTCGACGCAGGAGGTGTCCCTGCTCGAATAAATCGGTCAGCAGCAACCGGGCCACTCCCACCGGCAGTCCCAGGTGTCCGGCCACCTCGGCGACCGACAGGTAACCGCCCGCGCACAGCTTCCAGATCGCCATCACCTCGGGGCCGGCTCCCAGCGGGGGTGTCCGGTCGGGAGCCAGGATGACCAGGGTGTGCAGCGCCAGGTCGTCCGAGTCCGGCAGCGTCCGGCCGCCGGTGATGACGTAGGAACGGACGAAGTCGCTGGTGACGGGGGCTTCCTCGCCGGGATTCGTCATGCGCCGGCACCGTTGTCGGAGCGGGGGGCCACACTCATCGCCTTGCTCAGGCCCGTGACCGTCTTCTGCATGCGGAAGGACATGGCCTCCATGTCGACGTCCAGCGCGGCGGAGACGGCGAGGTAGGAGCCCTGGCCGGCGGCGATCAGGAAGATCCAGCCGCCGTCGTACTCCAGCAGCGTCTGCTTCCAGATCCCGTGTCCCGCTCCCACGAACCCCGCGACGGCCCGGCTCAGCGACTGCATGGAGCTCATCGCGGCGGCGTTCGTCTCGGCGTCGTCCCGCCCGATGTCGTCCGAGCGCTGCAACAGCAGACCGTCGCCCGAGACGAGGATCGCGTGCCGGGCTCCGCGTACCTCAAGCACGTCGTTGAGCACCCAGGACAGGTCGATGTTCACTTGGTGTCAGGTCCTTCCGTGGTGTTCGTGGTGCGCCCAAGCTGTGTACCGCGCGCGAACGCCCCGAGCCGTGACGCCGTCACCTCGCTGGCGGGCTCGGGTGTGCCCTCCTGACCGGCGGTTTCGTCGAGCGCCGGGACCACCGTGACGGGGCCGCTGCGCCGCCGGCGTTTGGGCAGACCTCCCGAGGTCGTCCCCACCACGTGGGTGGGGCCCACCACCGGGACCGGCGCCAGCCGCTGGGGGGCCGCCTCCGGGGCCGCGGTGTCCTGGGTGTCGACCGCGGGGGCGGGCACGTCGGCCGCGAGGAGATTTTCGGGCACACGGATCACTGCACGCACTCCGCCGTAGGGGGACACGGAACCGACGGAGACGGCGAAGCCGTAGCGGGCGGCGAGCATGCCGCACACGGCGAAGCCGAACCGCGGCGGATCGCCGAGACCGGTGATGTCGACCGGGCCGTCGACCGACAGCAGGGCCGCCGCCCGGTCCTTGGTCTCCTGGTCCATGCCGAGTCCGGCGTCGTCGACGATGAAGCACACACCGGTCGGCACGGCCTGGATGTTGACCTCGACCGGGGTTCCGGGCGCGCTGTAGTTCGTCGCGTTGTCCAGCAGCTCGGCCAGCACCACGGCCACCGGCTCGACCGCCTTGCCGACGAGGGAGACGTTCACCTGGGAGTGGACGCTGACCCGGCTGAAGTCCCTGATCCGGCCCTGGGCGCTGCGCGCGACGTCGTAGACCGTGGCGACGCTCTCCCGCCGGCCCAGCCAGCCGCCGCACAGCACGGAGATGCCCTTGGCACGGCGGCCGAACTGGCTGCCGGTGTGGTCGACCGTCATCAGGTCGGCCAGGATCTCGGTGGTGTCGCCGTACTTCTTCAACAGGCTGTCGAGGAGCACCTGCTGCTCCTCGGCGAGCGACTGGAGCGTTCCCATCGCGGACTTGAGCACCGCCTTGGTCCCCGCCTCCGCGTCCGCCCGGACGTCCGCGAGGTCGCGCTGGTGCTGGGCGGTCAACGTGGCGATGTGCGCGTGGAGCTCTCCGACATCGCCGCGGGCCTCACCGAGTCCTGCCTCCAGATCCTTCTTCGTTCTTCGGAGCGCCATATTGGTTCTCCGGGCCCGCATCACTGCGACGACCGCAGCGATGAGCACCACCAGCAAGATCCACAGCAGTGGATCCTGAGTCAATGACGTCATGAGACTCTCTTCAAGTCGCATCGCGCCGGGAACGTGAACAGCGCGACGGTGCCTTCGAGACTGTCCCCCAGACGCGTTGATGACACGCCGTCAGTCCGCTGAAAAGTGGGATGATCTTATCAGCCGCTTAGGCGCAACCGGCTTGCCGAGGGCCTCAATTGAGACGTCACCAAACCCACACAACTCCGCAACCCGCCTGCCGCGCGCGACCTGCCCGAGGAGAGGGGCGACTCAGTCCGGCCACACGCCCGTGGCCAGGAACGCGGCGACCGCGGCGGCGTACGGCGCGATGTCCAGACCCTGTTCCGCGAGCCACGCGTCCGAGTAGTACTTGTCCAGGTACCGGTCACCAGGGTCGCACAGCAGCGTGACGACGCTGCCCGTACGCCCCTCGGCCACCATCTCGGCGACGATCTTCAGCGCGCTCCACAGGCCGGTGCCCGTGGAGCCGCCCGCCTTCCGGCCGATGGCCGCCTCCAGGGCCCGTACGGCGGCGACGCTGGCCGCGTCCGGGACCTTCATCATCCGGTCGATCGCGCCGGGCACGAAGCTCGGCTCCATGCGCGGCCGTCCGATGCCCTCGATCCGGGAACCGCAGTCGCAGGTGACGTCCGGGTCGGCGGCCGTCCAGCCCTCGAAGAAGCAGGAGTTGTCCGGGTCGGCGACGCAGATACGGGTGTCGTACTGCATGTAGTGGACGTAGCGCGCGAGGGTGGCCGAGGTGCCGCCGGTGCCCGCCGTGGCGACGATCCAGGCCGGCTCCGGGAAGCGCTCCAGTCGCAACTGCCGGAAGATCGACTCGGCGATGTTGTTGTTGCCGCGCCAGTCCGTCGCGCGTTCGGCGTAGGTGAACTGGTCCATGTAGTGGCCACGGGTCTCCACCGCGAGGCGGGCGGACTCCTCGTACATCTTCCGGGAGTCGTCCACGAAGTGGCACCGTCCGCCGTGGAACTCGATCAGGCGGATCTTCTCCGCGCTCGTCGTGCGCGGCATGACCGCGATGAAGGGCACGCCGATCAGCTTCGCGAAGTAGGCCTCGGAGACCGCCGTCGAGCCGCTGGACGCCTCGATCACCGGACGGTCCGGGCGGATCCAGCCGTTGCAGAGGCCGTAGAGGAACAGGGAACGGGCGAGCCGGTGCTTGAGGCTGCCGGTGGGATGGGTGGATTCGTCCTTGAGGTAGAGGTCGATACCCCACCGCTCGGGCAGCGGGAAGCGCAGCAGGTGCGTGTCCGCCGATCGGTTCGCGTCGGCCTGAACCTTGCGGACGGCCTCTTTCAGCCAGTCACGGTAGGCGGGGTCACTGCGGTCGACGTCGAGGGTGGCGCCGGCGCTGATCTGGGGGGTGGTGCTCACGGCGGGGCTCCTTACGCTGCTCGCCGACGGCGCCTCACGCGGGCCGGCAAATTGAGCATAGGCACCTTTCACACCGCTTCCCACCTGCATAAACGCATCTTTGAGCCACCCAAAGACGCACTGGGGCACGGATGTACGAGCCAATGGGGGGCGCACGGGCGCGAGTGCTCCGGGCGGCTGTCTCGCGCGCCCCGCGCGTACTGGTGCTCCAGGCCGAGCCGGGGCAGACTGCACGCGACGGGACGACCGTCCCGAACGGGGGCGCACCAGGGAACCACGGGAACACCGCGAGGGGGCGGCCAGACATGGCGGAACCGGAGTTCACGGCCACAGGCGTGCGCATCGGCAAACGCCTGCGTTCGCTCACCCGGGCCGGACAGGTCCGGATCAGCGACGGCAGGCTGCAACTGCTCACCAGCTACGGCAGCGAGATAGACAGCGCGCCGGTGCAGGCGGTGCGCGCGTCCAAGCCGTGGTTCGTACCGGACGATCGAGCGCTCGCCGACGTCAACGGCACGCGGTATCTGCTGACGATGGGCGCGCACGATCCCGCGCCGGGCCGGCCGGGGCCGCCCGCGGCACGGCGGTTCGTCGAGGCGGTCCGCCGGGCGGCGGGGCGCGGCGGCTGAGGAGCGCGCGGCCCCACACGGCCAGGGCGGTCGGCCGCACGCGCCGAGCGCCGATCGGTCGCCCACACGGGAGGGCGGTCGGTCGCACAGGCCGGGCAGTCACACGCTGGGCAGCGGTCGGTCGTACACGCCGGGCAGCGGTCGGTCGCGGCGAGTTGCGGGAGCGCAGCCGCTGCGCCACGCTGGTCTCACGTCACTCTGGGTTTACCGGCGATAACGCTGCGAACCAGCCCGCCGGCCACGACAGCAGGCGGACGTTTGGACGCAAGCACCCTGCTGGATCCGTTGTTCTCCGTGTTCTTCCGGTTCCTCCGGACCTCACATCGGGGAGTCGCAGCCGTGATCAGTCACCCAAGCAGGCACTGCACGGTGGAGCTCCAAGCCCTGCCGTCGCGGATCGGCCAGGTCCGCAGAATCGTATCTGCGCAGTTGCGCTACTGGCATATGGACCCGTTGATAGACCGGGCGGCGCTCGGTGTGACGGAGTTGCTGAGCAACGTCCACCGGCACGCCCGGCCCGACAAGTCATGCACCGTCGAGCTGGAACTGCTGCCGGACCGGCTCACGGTCTCGGTGCGCGACCACGATCCGCGCCTTCCGGTGCCGGCCGACGCCAAGGAGACGACGGCCGCCACTCCGCTGGCCACCTGTGGGCGGGGCCTGGCCATGGTGGCCGCGGTCAGCGAGAGCTGGGGCGCGCGCCCGGACGGCGAGAACGGCAAGGTCGTCTGGTTCACCCTCCCGGCCCCGGCAACCGCCCGCAGCCAGCCGTCGGGCTCGCTGCGGGGGGCGGTACGCAGCACGCCGGCACCGGCTGCGACGAGGGCGGCCGTCCCCACGAGGGCGGCTGCTCCGGCGGAGGCGGCCGTCCCGGCCGGGGCGGTTCTCCCGGCGGGGCCGACCGGTTCGGGGCCGTGCGTGACCCCGGCAGCCCCGGTACCGGCGAGTGCCGCGCCCCTCACACGTCCCGCACCCCCACCCCTCCGACGTACCGCCGCACCCGCCGCGAGCGCGGCGCCCGCCACCACGGCTACGGCGCCGGTCGGGGCGCCCGCCCCCGCCGCGGGTTCCGCCCCCGCCCCGACCGGGGCAGCCGCACCCGCCCGGTCAGCCGTCCCCTCCTGACCCCGCGAAGCCTCCCGGCCGGCCACACTGTGGCCTGCCGGGAGCAGCGGACCCGTCACGAGTCCGCCGAGCCTCCGCTCCGGAACACCGCAGCAGCGCGGGCCGACCCCCAGGGGGCGCCCGCCTCGGTGCCCCCGTTCATCCCACTGGGGAACCAAGCCCCGCCGAGGAACGCAGCCCCTCCAGGTGACCGGCCCCGCGTCAGGTGGCCGCCCCCGCCAAGCCCCGGCGAACCTGCCCGAGCCAGACCGGGCCAGGGTCGCCGTGAAGCGTCCGGCGGGGAAGGCGGCGTCGTCGCTGTCAGGCCGCGCCGCCCTTTCCGGTGCGGCCGAACAGCTCCTCCAGGACGGACAGACGACGCCAGTACTCGTCCTCGTCGATCTCGCCGGAGGCGAAGCGGCGGCCGAGGACCGCGAGCGGCGAGTCACCCGCCGGGCGTCCCGCGTCCACCGGCCGCCAGGGGCCGCGCCCGCGCCGGGCGGTGCGGCGCAGCACGGTGACGGCGCCGGTCACGACGGCCGCCCAGATCAGCGGGACGAACAGGATCCACGGGCCGGGTCCGCCGCCGTCCCAGTGCGCCAGGGTCTGCATCTCGGGTCTCCCCCTCGTCGGTTCGGGTCTTCGGGTGATGTCCCGAGGCTCCCTCCGCCAGGGGGTCCGGGTCGTCGTGCGGGCGGCGGCAGTGCGCGTACCCCACGGGGAGTACGGCCCTGACGCCGGGCTGCTCCGGGAGCGGGTGGCGGACTGTAACTACTAGTATGTACAGTGAGTGCATGAGCACCTCGGAACGACTCATCGAGTCCACCCGCGAGCTGCTGTGGGAGCGCGGGTACGTGGGCACCAGCCCCAAGGCGATCCTGGAGCGCGCCGGGGCCGGCCAGGGCAGCATGTACCACCACTTCAAGGGCAAGCCGGACCTCGCCCTGGCGGCCATCCGGCGCACCGCAGACGAACTGCGGGCCACCGCCGAGGCCGTGCTCGGCGGACCGGGCACGCCGTACGAGCGCATCGAGGCGTATCTGCTGCGCGAGCGTGATGTGCTGCGGGGCTGTCCGGTCGGCCGGCTGACCATGGACCCGGACGTGATCGCGAGCGAGGAACTGCGCGCGCCGGTCGACGAGACGATCGCCGCCATCCGCGAGCGGATCGCCGGGATCGTCGAAGAGGGCAAGCGGCAGGGGCAGTTCGCACCCGGCCTGGACGGCGAGGAGATCGCCGCGGCCGTCCTCGCGACCGTGCAGGGCGGCTATGTCCTCGCCCGCGCGTCCGGATCGCCGGCCGCCTTCGACGCGGGCGTACGCGGTCTGCTCTCCCTGCTGGCACCGCCGGCTCCCCGGCAGGGGAACTGAGCCACGTGCACATCACCGGACGGCGTCCCGACACCCGGCGGGGTCCCGAGGAGAACGTCACCGGCGCGCACGGCGCCGGGCCACCCGCCTAGCGGCGGTGGAGGCCGCCGCGGACGGCACGACGACCGAGTGGCACGCGCACGTGACCGACTGTCCCGCCTGAGCAGTGGCCGACTCCCCCGCCCGAGAAGGGAATTGCGAAGTGCACGCCATGCAGTACGAGTTCACCCTGCCCGCCGACTACGACATGGGGGTCGTCCGCTCCCGTGTCGCCCGCGTCGGCCACCTGCTGGACGACTGGGACGGCCTCGGCATCAAGACGTACCTGATGCGCGAACGCGGTGTGAACCGCTCGCCGGTGAACCAGTACGGCCCGTTCTACCTCTGGAACACCCTGGAGGGCATGAACGGCTTCCTGTGGGGCGGAGCCTTCCAGGGACCCGTCGACGACTTCGGACGGCCCGCGGTCCGGCAGTGGACCGGCCTGGCCTTCGAGGAGGGCACCGCCGCCGAATCCGCCCCCGCGTTCGCCGTGCGCCGGCGCCGACCGGTGCCGGACGGCGTGCGGTTGGCGTCCTTCATGGCGGACGCGGCGGCCGACACCGAGGAGCTGGCGGCGCAGGACGGCGCGGTGCTCGCCGCGGCGGCCGTGGACACCCACGCCTGGGAGCTGGTGCACTTCTCCCTCTGGGAGCACGAGGCGCCGAAGGCCGACGGGGACCTCTTCGAGGTGCTGCACCTGTCCGCACCCGGCCGGGACCGGCTCCCGCGCGGACGGCAGTGGTGACCCGCGTCCGTACGGTCCTCGGCGACGTCCCGGCCGGGGAGCTGGGCGTGTGCGACGCGCACGACCACCTCTTCCTGCGCAGCCCGCGGCTGCCGGGTCAGGAGCTGGACGACCTGCGCGCCGCGCGGTCCGAGCTGGCGGCCTTCCGCGCGGCGGGCGGAGCGGCCGTCGCGCAGTGGACGCCATACGGCATGGGACGGCGCGCGGCGGACCTGCCGGGGCTGTCCCGCGCGACCGGGGTACGGATCGTCTGCGCCACCGGACTGCACCAAGCGGCGCACTACGACCCCGAGTCGCTCGCCCGGCTGCGCGGCGGCCGGCTCGCCGACCTGTTCGTCTCCGAACTCACCGAGGGCATCGGCACGACCGGTGTGCGGGCCGGTTTCATCAAGGTGGCGGGCGGTTTCCACGGGCTCGACGCACACGCCCGCCGGACCATGGCGGCGGCGGCCGATGCACACCACGCCACCGGCGCCCCGATCGCCGTACACCTGGAGCTGGGCACCGGCGCCCTGGACGTACTGGACCTGCTGTGCGGTGAGTTGGGCGTGCCGGGTGAGCGGGTGATCCTGGGGCACCTGAACCGCTCCCCCGACCCGGTGACGCACCGGCAGGCCGCCGCGTCGGGCTGCTGGCTGGCCTTCGACGGCCCGTCCCGCGCCCACCACGCCACCGACTGGCGGATGCCGGAGGCCGTACGGGCCCTGGCGGAGGCCGGGTTCGGGGACCGGCTGCTGCTCGGCGGCGACACGGTGACCGCCGGGGCCCGCTCGGTCGACGGCGGGCCGGGGATGCCGTACCTGCTGCGCCGGGTACGGCAGCGGCTGGTCCAGGCGGTGGGCGCGGACCTGGTGGACCGCGTCCTCACGGAGCACCCGGGGCGGGCGTTCGGGGCCGCCTGGAAGTGAGCGCCTCGCGGCGGGAAATGCGGGTGATCAGGAGCCGGTCGGTTCCCTAACCTGACCGGTATGACCGCACCCGCGTATCCGCCGAAGCCCGTGCCCGGCGACCGAATGGCGATCCTCTCCCCCGGATCCGGTCTGCCGGGGATCCTGCCGCTCCCCCACGAGCTGGGGCTCAGGCGGCTGCGGGAGGACTTCGGCCTGGAACCGGTGGAATACCCCACCACCCGCACCATGGGCTCCACCCCCCGGGAGCGCGCCGCCGACATCCACGCGGCGTTCGCCGATCCGACGATCAAGGCCGTGATGGCCAGCATCGGCGGCGACGACCAGATCACCGTGCTGCCTCACCTGGACCGGGAGCTGATCCGCGCCCACCCGAAGCCGTTCTTCGGCTCCAGCGACAACACCAATCTGCTGCTGTTCCTGCACAATCTGGGCATCGTCGGCTACCACGGCGCCTGCCTGATGACCGAGCTGGGGCGCCCGTACGCGCTGCACCCGATGACCGCCGACTCGGTGCGCGCGGCCCTGTTCACCTGGGGCCCGTACGAACTGCGCCCGGCCGAGCGTTACCGCGACACCGACCGCGACTGGGCCGATCCCGCCACGTTCGACGCCGAACCCGACTCCCAGCCGGGCGGCGGCTGGATCTGGCACCGGCCCGACCGGGTCGTCGCGGGGCGCGCGTGGGGCGGCAACCTGGAGATCCTCTCGTGGCTGCTGATGGCCGACCGCGAGATCGAACGCGATCCGGCGGCCTACGACGGAGGCGTGCTGTTCCTGGAGACCTCGGAGGAGTTGCCGAGCGCCACCGAGGTCTTCCGGATCCTGCGGAACATGGGGGAACGCGGCCTGCTGGAGCGCTTCCCGGCCCTGCTGATGGCCCGCGCCAAGGCCTGGTCCTTCCAGCGGCCGAACGACGCGGACGCCAAGCGCCGTTACGCCACCGAGCAGCGTGAGGCGGTGCTCCGTGCGCTGAAGGTATATGCCCCGCACACCATGGCCGTCTTCGACGTGGACTTCGGCCACACCGATCCGCAGGTGGTGATCCCCTACGGCGGAGAGGTCCGCGTGGACGGCCCGGCGCGCCGGATCACGGTGACGTACTGACGACCCGGCGCCGGAGCACGGTGGCTGCCGACGGCCCGGTGTCCTGCGGTCCTCACGCCTGGTCGCTCCCGGCCAGCGCCTCCAGTGGATCGTCCAGCACCGGCTGCCAGGCCAGTTCCGCCGCGCCGACCAGGCTGTTGTGGTCCAGGGTGCACGGCAGGATGGGGACGCTCCCGCTCTGGCCCCACAGACTGCGGTCGGCGACCACCGCGCGCAGCCGGCCGGGGTCCGCGTCGAGCAGGGTGCGGTGCAGACCGCCGAGGATGATGCGGTCCGGGTTGAGGATGTTGACCAGGCCGGCCAGGCCGAGGCCGAGGCGGTCGATGAGGACCTCGGCGGCCCTGCGGACGGCCGGGTCGTCGTACTGGGTGCGCAGCAGGTCGACTGCCTGCTGGACCAGGGACACCTCGGGGCCGGGCTCCCGGCCCGCCTCCACGAGCAGGGCCAGCGGGTCCGTCTCGACGTCCAGGCAGCCCCGGCTGCCGCAGTGGCAGGGGCGGCCCTCGGGGTTGACCGTGAGGTGGCCGACCTCCAGCGCGAGCCCCGAGCTGCCCGTGTGCAGACGGCCGTCCAGGACGAGCGCGCCGCCGACGCCCCGGTGCCCGGTGGCCACGCACAGCAGGTCCCGCGCGCCCCGGCCGGCGCCGTGCCGGTGTTCGGCGAGCGCGGCGAGGTTGACGTCGTTGCCCGCGAACGCGGGTCCGTCGATGCCGGCGGCACGCACGCGCTCCGCGAAGATCTCCCGGACGGGGGCGCCCACGGGCCAGGCCAGGTGCAGCGGGTTGAGGGCCAGGCCGGCGGGTTCGGCGACGGCGGACGGCACGGCGAGTCCGGCGCCGACACAGCGCCGGCCGGTGCGGCGCAGCAGCTCCGCGCCCGCCTCGACCACGGAGCCGAGCACCTTCGCCGGGTCGGCGTCGACGGTCTCGCAGCCGGGGGCGGTCGCCACGATCCGTCCGCCGAGGCCGACCAGCGCGGCCCGGAAGCCGTCGGCGTGGACCTGGGCCGCGAGCGCGACGGGACCGTCCTCGGCGACCTCCAGCCGGTGCGAGGGGCGCCCCTGGGAGCCGGCCGCCGAGCCGGGCCGGGCGTCCACGCGGATCAGGCCCAGCGCCTCCAGCTCGGCGGCGACCGCGCCGGCCGTCGCCCGGGTGACACCGAGTTCGGCGGTGAGCACGGCGCGGGTCGGCGCCCGTCCGGTGTGCACCAGCCCCAGCGCCGGCCCGAGCGCCCCGCGCCCGCGGTCCAGCCGCGCCCTCGACGTGGTCCTCTCCCCCGTCGCCCGGGGATCCGCGTTGCCGCTCATGAGGGCGAGTCTCCCATGATCCGCTGTCCGGGTGGCCTGCGCCGGCGGCTACAGGCCGCTCACCCGCAGGGTGATGTTCAGCCGTCCGGCGAGACCCAGCCAGGCCGGGGCCGTGCCCGGGCGGACGCGCGGCACTCCGTGGTAGGCGAACCGGGACGGGCCGCCGAAGACGAACAGGTCTCCGCTGCGCAGTTCCACGTCGGTGTAGGGCTTCGCGCGCGTGCCGGTGTTGCCGAAGCGGAACACGCAGGTGTCCCCGAGGCTCAGCGAGACCACCGGCGCGTCGGTCTTCTCGTCGCCGTCGCGGTGCATGCCCATGCGGGCGTCACCGTCGTAGAAGTTGATCAGTGCGATGTCGTACGGCACGGCCGGTACGGCGTCCGGGCCGAGCGCGTCGGCCACCGCGCGGCGGCCCAGCGCGCCGAGCCAGTCCGGGAACGGCTTCACGGGGCTGCCGTCGCCGTCGACGACGGTGCGGGCGTAGGCGTAGGGGTACCAGTGCCAGCCCAGGCAGACCTGGCGCGCGGTCATCGTGCCGCCGCCCGGCGTGCGGACCGTGCGCAGCCCGGCGGGAGGCCGGGCCCAGTCGCGGCAGGCGGCGAGCAGGGCGCGCTGCCGCTCGGCGTCCAGCCAGTCCACGACGTGCACGGCGCCCGGCGCGACCTCCGCACGCTCCCGGCCGAACAGCTCGTCCTCCATGCCCCCATCCTGCCCCACGCCCTCTGATCTGCGGCTCCGCTAGCCTGGACGCACGATGAGCGACCGTATGACGACACCGTGGGGCGAGGTCGAGCTGACCCGCTTCCCCGAGGACTCCCGCGACCGGCTGCGCGCCTGGGACGCGTCCGACGCGTACCTGCTGCGCCATCTCGCGGAGGAGAAGGTACCGCTCACGGGCACGGTCGTGGTGGTCGGGGACCGCTGGGGCGCGCTGGTGACCGCGCTGGCGGAGCACCGGCCGACGCAGATCACCGACTCCTTCCTCGGCCAGGAGGCGACCCGGGCTAACCTGGCGCGGGCGGGTGTGGAGCCCGGTGCCGTACGGCTGCTCACCACGCAGGACCCGCCGCCGGAGCGGGTGGACGTGCTGCTGGTGCGGGTGCCGAAGAGCCTGGCGCTGCTGGAGGACCAGTTGCTGCGGCTGGCGCCCGCGGTGCACGCGGACACGGTCGTGGTCGGCACCGGCATGGTGAAGGAGATCCACACCTCGACGCTCCGGTTGTTCGAGCGGATCCTCGGCCCGACCCGGACCTCCCTGGCCCGGCAGAAGGCCCGGCTGATCTTCTGCACCCCGGACCCGGCGCTGGAGCGGCCCGCGAACCCGTGGCCGTACAGCTACGCCCTGCCGGACGGCGTCGGCGCGGTGTCGGGGCGCACGGTGGTCAACCACGCGGGCGTGTTCTGCGCCGAGCGGCTGGACGTCGGCACCCGCTTCTTCCTGCGGCACCTGCCCGGCCCCGGCGCCGGGCGCGTGGTGGACCTCGGCTGCGGCAACGGTGTGGTCGGTACGGCGGTGGCGCTGGCCGATCCGGCGGCCGAGGTGCTGTTCGTGGACGAGTCGTACCAGGCGGTGGCCTCGGCGGAGGCGACGTACAAGGCGAACGGGGTGCCGGGGCACGCCGAGTTCCGGGTCGGGGACGGGCTGGCCGGGGTGGCGCCCGGCAGTGTGGACCTGGTCCTGAACAACCCGCCGTTCCACTCCCACCAGGCGACGACGGACGCGGTGGCGTGGCGGATGTTCACCGGGGCGCTGCGGTCGCTGCGGCCGGGGGGCGAGCTGTGGGTGATCGGAAACCGGCACCTGGGGTACCACGTGAAGCTGAGGCGGTTGTTCGGCAACAGTGAACTGGTGGCGTCGGACCCGAAGTTCGTGGTGCTGAGGGCGGTCAGGAGGGGTTAGGCGCTCCGCCGGGAGCCGAGCCGGTCAGCCCCCGGCCCCGGAGAGGACCCCGATGATCCGCCGTACCTCGCGGGCCATCGCCTCCCGCCCCACGCTGAGGTAGGTGCGCGCGTCGACAGCCTCGGGGCGAGCGGCGAGGAACTCCCTGATCGCCCCGGTCATGGCCGCGTTGAGCGCGGTCCCGACGTTGACCTTGGCGATGCCGCGGCCGACCGCCGCGACCAGGCCGTCGTCCGGCACCCCGGAGGAGCCGTGCAGGACGAGCGGCACGGTCAGCGCGGCGGACAGCCGCCCCAGCAGGCCGAGGTCGAGGACGGCGGTGCGGGTGGTCATGGCGTGCGTGCTGCCGATGGCGACGGCCAGGGCGTCGACGCCGGTGCCGGCGACGAAGTCCCGCGCCCGGCCGGGATCGGTACGGGCGCCGGGCGCGTGCGCGTCCAGCGGGGGCCGGCCGTCCTTGCCCCCGATCTGCCCCAACTCGGCTTCGATCCAGAGACCTTGGGCGTGTGCCCAGTCGACGGCGGCCCGGGTCGCGGCCAGGTTGCCGGTGTACGGCAGGCGGGCCGCGTCGTACATGACCGAGCTGAACCCGGCGCCGGGCGCCTGGCGCAGCAGGTCGTCGCTCTGCACGTGGTCCAGGTGCAGAGCGACGGGGACGGCGGCCCGTTCGGCGGCGGCGACGGCGGCGCGGGCCAGCGGCAGCAGCCGTCCGTAGCGGAACCTGACGGCGTTCTCGCTGACCTGGAGGACCACGGGTGCGCCGGCCGACTCGGCGCCGGCGACGACGGCCTCGATGTGTTCCAGGGTGATGACGTTGAACGCGGCGACGGCGGAGCGGGCGGCGGCGGCCCGGGTGATCAGCTCGCCGGTGGACGCGAGGGGCACGTGGGGTGTCCTTCCGGGAGGGCCGGCGGGTTCAGGGGGCGAGGATCACCGAGCGGGTCAGGTGCCGCGGCCGGTCGGGGTCGAGGCCCCGGGCGGCGGCGACGGCGACGGCGAGGCGCTGAACCCGGACGAGTTCGGCGAGCGGGTCGAGCCCGCCCTCGATCCACAGGCCGCCGGTGGCGCGGACCTGTTCGGCGAGTCCGTCGGGCGCCTCGCCGAGCATCCAGGTGGCCGTCCCCTCGGTGGTGACGCTGATCGGGCCGTGCCGGTACTCCATCGCCGGGTAGGACTCGGTCCAGGAGAGGGAGGCCTCGCGCATCTTCAGCCCGGCCTCGTGGGCGAGTCCGACGGTCCAGCCGCGCCCGAGGAAGGCGAACTGCGCGCACTCCACGAGCCCTTGGGGCAAGGGAGCGGCGAGGGCGGTGCGCGCGTCGGCGACGACGGCGTCGGTGTGCAGGCCGAGGTGGGCGCGGAGGAGGGTGAGCGCGGTGGTCGCGAACCGGGTCTGGACGACGGAGCGTTCGTCGGCGAAGTCCAGCACGACGAGGTCGTCGGCGGCCGACACGACCGGGGTGTCCGGGTCGGCGGTCACGGCGGTGGTGCGGGTCCGCCTCGCCGGCCCCGCGAGCAGTTCCAGCACTTCGGTGGTGGTGCCGGACCGGGTGAGGGCGAGGACCCGGTCGTACGACCGCCCGTGCGGGAACTCGGAGGCGGGGAAGGCGTCGGTCTCGCCCTGTCCGGCGCCCTCGCGCAGGGCGGCCACGGCCTGGGCCATGAAGTACGAGGTCCCGCACCCGACGACGGCGACCCGCTCGCCGGGCTGCGGCAGTGCGCCGCGGTGGTGCTCCGCCTGCTCGGCCGCCCGTATCCAGCACTCGGGCTGGCTGTTCAGCTCGTCCTCGACATGTGTCATGCCCAGACCCTCCCCTGGCTGATTGTTCTTGCAAGGTATAGCGAGCTTTCGAGCACAATCAAGCATTCGGACGCCAGGTCGGGTGCGCTAGGGTCGCCGGAGATCGAACGGAAGGGAGGCGGCGGATGTCCCGGGACGCCCGCTGGCAGGCGCTGCTGGAACTGCTCGTCGAGCGCGGCCGGCTGGAGGTCGAGGAGGCGGCGGCCGAGCTGGCGGTGTCGGCGGCGACGATCCGCCGGGACTTCGACCAGCTCGCGGAACAGCAGATGCTGGTCCGCACCCGGGGCGGGGCCGTGGTGCACGGGGTGTCCTACGAGCTCCCGCTGCGCTACAAGACGGCCCGGCGCGCCTCGGAGAAGCAGCGCGTCGCCAAGGCGGTGGCCGAACTCCTCGCTCCGGGCGAGGCGGTGGGTCTGACCGGGGGTACGACCACCACGGAGGTGGCCCGGGCGCTGGCCGTGCGCGGTGACCTCGCCACCGGCTCACCGGCGCTCACCGTGGTCACCAACGCGCTCAACATCGCCAACGAGCTCGCCGTACGCCCCCAGTTCAAGATCGTGGTGACGGGCGGGGTGGCGCGTGCGCAGTCGTACGAGCTCGTCGGCCCGCTCGCGGACGGGGTGTTGGGCCAGATCACGCTCGACGTGGCGGTGCTCGGTGTCGTCGGCTTCGACGTGGCGCACGGGGCGGCGGCGCACGACGAGGCGGAGGCCGCGATCAACCGGCTGCTGTGCGAGCGCGCCGAGCGGGTGGTGGTCGCGGCCGACTCCAGCAAGCTGGGCCGCCGGGCGTTCGCCCGGATCTGCGGGACGGAGCTGGTGGACACGCTGGTGACGGACACGGCGGCGGAGCGGGAGACGGTACGGCGGTTCGAGGAGGCGGGCGTCCGGGTGCTGACGGTGTGAGACGGCCCCGGCCCGGCCGGCCTCCCGGCTCCCGGCGCCGCCTCAGAGCCCGCCGAGGTCGGCCTTCACGAACCCCGCGCCGCGCTGGTCGTTGCAGCCCGCGACCGCCCGGTCCGCCGGATCGGGCCACGTCTGCTGGGCCTGGAGCGCCACGCTGACCAGCGTCAACAGCAGGTCGACGTCGCTCGTGGCGTCCAGGCGCAGGGTGACCCACTGCGAGCCGGGCACGACCCTGATGGCGTCCGAGCCCCTGAGGTCCTTGGCGAACCGGCGGACGGCCCGGTCGGTGAGCCGCAGGTCGACGTCACGCTCGGAGTGGAAGTGCGCGATCTCCCCCTGGGCCGACCGCACGGCCCGTCCCAGACCGCAGCTCGGGACGGCCTGTCTCAGGTCCGGCCAGGTCGCCAGTTGCGCGAGCGCGCGCGAGGCCAACGTCATGGGCCCATCATGGCCCGCTCACCCGTCCGCAACCAGCTCGTGAGCAAGCATTAACCGACCTGTATCCGTGCTGCGTTCACGAATCCGCACAGGAATCCACCCCTCGAACAGACCGGCGCCCCACAGGGCGGGCAGCTGCGCCTCGACACTCCGTTGACTCCGGCCGAACCGCCGTGCGACGGTGAGGGCGCGCTCCCCTCACGAAGCCCTGGGAACTGGAGGCAGACGCTGTGACCTTCGGAAACGATGACTCCCGCCGGCCCATGGAGCGCAGTCTGACGCCGGACCAGCTGGAGCTGTTCGAGAAGGAGTTCACCGCGCGTCCGGTGAACCGGCTGATGCAGAACGCGGTCACCCGGACGCCCGTCGACGATGTCGCCCTCGACCGGCGGATACTCACCGGTATCGATCACTCGGTCTCCCACCACCTGGACGACTGGAAGGCCACCGACCAGAAGCAGAGCGGGCGTTGCTGGATGTTCGCCGGGCTCAACCTGCTCCGGGTCGGCGCCGCACGGAAGCTGGGCGTGAAGGACTTCGAGTTCTCCCAGAACTACCTGCTCTGGTGGGACAAGTTCGAGCGGGCGAACCACTTCCTTGAGGCCGTCGTCGAGACCTCGGACCGGGACGTGGACGACCGCACGGTGGCCCACCTGCTGGCGGACCCGATCGGTGACGGCGGCCAGTGGAACATGTTCGTCGCCCTCGTCTCCAAGCACGGCCTGGTCCCCAAGTCAGCCATGCCGGAGACCAACAGCTCCTCCTCGACCCGGGCGATGAACCGGGCCCTGAGCACCCTGCTCCGCCAGGGCGCCCGGGATCTGCGCGCGCTGGCGGCCGAGGGGGTCGCAGCACAGCGGGAGCACAAGCGGGAGGTGCTGGCCGCCGTCCACCGGGTGCTCGGCATCCATCTCGGCACGCCTCCGCAGCGGTTCCTGTGGCAGTGGGAGGACAAGGACAAGGAGTTCCACCGCGACGGCTGGCTCACCCCGGCCGAGTTCGCCACCTCCTATGTCGAGCTCCCGCTGGACGAGTACGTCTGCCTGGTGCACGATCCGCGGGAGTCGAGCCCGGTCGGCCGCACGTTCACCGTCGAGTACCTGGGCAATGTCGTGGACGCCCCGCCGGTCGTCTACCTCAACGCGCCGATGGAGCTGCTGAAGCGGCTGGCCATGGAGGCGATCGTCGGCGGCGAGCCGGTGTGGTTCGGCTGCGACGTGGCCAAGATGATGCACGCGGACGCCGGCGTCTGGGACGCCGCGCTCTTCGACTACGCGGCCGTCTACGACGCCCCGTTCACCCTGGACAAGGCCGACCGGCTGCTGCACCACGACACGCAGATGACCCATGCGATGCTGTTCACCGGAGTCGACGTGGTGGACGGGAGCCCGCGCCGCTGGCGGGTGGAGAACAGCTGGGGCGAGAAGAAGGCCGACAAGGGCTTCTGGACCATGAACGACTCGTGGTTCGGCGAGCATGTCTTCGAGATCGCCGTGCGCCGCTCTGCGCTGCCGCCGGAGCTGGCCGCCGCCCTCGACCAGCCGCCGATCGTCCTCCCCGTCTGGGACCCCATGGGCGCCCTCGCGGGCTGAGCGCGCCGGCGAGGGCCGCCGCCTGACCGCCTGTCGATCCCGTCAGTGCTGGTGGCCGGCCCGAACGACTCGCGGATCGCCTGACCGCCGTACCGCCGTCGTCGTCGCGGTCGGCGAAGTGCGGCTCGCCGCCGCGCCCTGCGGGGACCGAGCCGAGGCGCCGGGCGGCGCGGGCGTGTCCGGGCCGAGGCGCCAGGAGGTACCCGAGGCAGGCGGAACGGTCGTCACCGGCGTCGCGCAGGCCCGGGCCGCGCGCGGGTTCCGGCCTGTGCGGCAGCCAACTCGCCGCTGCTCCCGGGTATGCCGGCGAACGTCTGCCCGTGCATCCGCGGACGGGGGCAGACGGTCGCCGTGCGGCGCCCCGGCCCGTCTCCCCGGCCGCTCGCGCCGTGCACGCATGCCCCCTGGAGCCCGCTCCATCCGGCACACTCAGCCCATGGAGACTGCCGAGTTCCTTCAGATCCTGGACCGCGAGGGTGGATTGCTCGCGGCAGCCGCCGCCGCTGCGGGGACCGAAGCCAAGGTGCCGACGTGCCCGGAGTGGCAGGTGCGGGACCTGGTACGGCACACCGGCACGGTGCACCGGTGGGCCGCCGCCCTGGTCGCCGAGGGGCACACCGCCCCCCGGCCCGTGGGCGAGCCGCCGGCGCTGGACGGGGCCGAGCTGGTGGCCTGGTACCGGGACGGTCACCGTCTGCTGGTGGAGACGCTGGCCGCCGCGCCGGCCGACCTGGAGTGCTGGACCTTCCATCCCGCGCCGAGCCCCTCGTCGCTGGCGTTCTGGACCCGGCGGCAGGCGCACGAGACGACCGTGCACCGCTACGACGCCGAGGCGGCGCGCGGCGGCACGCCGTCCCCGATCGCGCCGGAGTTCGCGGTGGACGGCATCGACGAACTGCTGCGCGGCTTCCACGCCCGCCCCCGCAGCCGGGTGCGCACCGAGGAGCCGCGTACGCTCCGGGTGCGCGCGGTGGACGCGGGGCCGGACGCGGTGTGGACGGTGCGGCTCGGTGACGGGCCGCCGGTGACCGTACGGGCGGAGCAGGGCCCGGCCGAGGCCGAACTCTCGGGGCCGGCCGATCAGTTGTACCTGGCGCTGTGGAACCGGACGGCGGTGCCGCACGTGACCGGCGACCCGTCACTCGCGGCCCTGTGGCGGGAGCGGTCCCGGATCTGACGACCGCGACAGCCCTCACCGGCGCCGAGACCCGTCAGTCCGGCACCGGGACCCGTCAGTCCGTCTCGGTCAGCATCCTGGCCAGCACCGCGCGCTGCACCGGCCGTACCTCGCCGTGCAGCGCGCGTCCCTTCGCCGTGAGGACCACCCGCACCCCGCGCCGGTCCTCCGGACACATGGCCCGCTCGACCAGGCCGTCCTTCTCCAGGCGGCCGATGAGCCGGGACAGCGCGCTCTGGCTGAGGTGGACCCGGTCGGAGATCTCCTGCACCCGGTAGGCGGAGCCGCCGTCCGCGGCCGCGCCCTCGGCCAGCAGGTCGAGAACCTCGAAGTCGCTCGCGCACAGTCCGTGCCCGTGCAGTGCCCGGTCCACCTCGCACTGGGTGCGGGCATGCAGGGCCAGGATGTCGCGCCACTGCTCCACGAGCGCCTGTTCGGGCTGCTTCTTCGCCGCCATGAGCGCACCGTAGCAGACAAACGCATTTATTGCACCGTCATTAAATGCGCTTGCATCTCATGCATGTGCATGTAAGTGTGCCCGGCATGACCTCTCCGCTCACCACCTCCGCGGCCCCGTCCCCGGCGGTCCGCTGGACACCCAGACTGTGGGGCACCCTGCTGGTGCTGTGCGCCGCGATGTTCCTGGACGCGCTGGACGTGTCGATGGTCGGCGTCGCGCTGCCCTCCATCGGTTCCGACCTCGGCCTGTCCACGTCGACCCTGCAATGGGTCGTCAGCGGCTACATCCTGGGCTACGGCGGCCTGCTCCTCCTCGGCGGCCGGACCGCGGACCTGCTCGGCCGGCGCCAGGTGTTCCTGGTGGCGCTCGGTGTCTTCGCGCTCGCCTCGCTGCTCGGCGGACTGGTGGACTCCGGCCCGCTGCTGATCGCCAGCCGCTTCATCAAGGGCCTGAGCGCGGCCTTCACGGCACCGGCGGGCCTGTCGATCATCACCACCACGTTCCCGGAGGGCCCGCTGCGCAACCGGGCCCTGTCGATCTACACCACCTGCGCCGCCGCCGGCTACTCCATGGGCCTCGTCTTCTCCGGGCTGCTCACCGAGGCCAGCTGGCGGTTCACCATGCTGCTGCCCGCCCCGGTCGCACTGCTCGCGCTGCTCGTGGGCACGAGGCTGCTGCCGCGCAGCGAGCGCGAACGCGACCACGGCGGCTACGACATCCCGGGTGCCGTCCTCGGCACCGCCTCGATGCTGCTGCTGGTGTTCACCGTCGTCGAGGCGCCCGGGACCGGCTGGGCCTCGGCCCGGACGCTCCTGTCCTTCGTCGCCGTGGCCGTCATGCTGGTCGCCTTCGTGCTCGTCGAACTGCGCAGCCCCAGCCCGCTGATCCGGCTCGGGGTGCTGCGCTCCGGGCCGCAGGTCCGGGCCCAGCTCGGCGCGTTGACGTTCGTCGGCAGCTACACGGGGTTCCAGTTCCTGGTCACGCTCTACATGCAGCAGGTGCTGGGCTGGTCGGCCCTGCACACGGCGCTGGCGTTCCTGCCGGCGGGCGCGCTGGTGGCGCTCTCCGCGACCAAGGTCGGGGCCGTCATCGACCGGTTCGGCACCGCACGGCTGATCGTGCTCGGCTTCGTCCTGCTGGCGGTCGGGTACGCGCTGTTCCTGCGCGTCGACCTGCACCCGGTCTACGCGGCGGTGATCCTGCCGACCATGCTGCTGGTCGGCTCGGGCTTCGCGCTGACCTTCCCGTCCCTCAACGTCCAGGCCACCAACGGTGTGGACGAGCACGAGCAGGGCATGGTCTCCGGTCTGCTCAACACCTCGGTGCAGGTGGGCGGCGCGCTCTTCCTGGCCGTCGTCACGGCGGTGGTGACCGCGCACACTCCCGCGCGGGCCACCCCGCAGGCCGTCCTGGACAGCTACCGGCCCGGTCTGGTCGTGGTCGCGGCCATGGCCGTCGTGGGGCTGCTGCTGTCGCTCACCGGGCTGCGCCGGTCCCGCCGGGGACGGTCGGTCGTGGTCGCCAGGTCCACCGTGCAGGAGGCGGACGCGGACCGCGTACCGGTCCGTGACTAGCGAAGAACAGGAAAGAGGAGGGCGCCTGCGCGCGTGCGCCCGGCGGGAATCGCTTGTCCCGCCGGGCGCACGCCTGCGAAACTGACGAAATGTATGCAAACGGGGGCCGCCGGACCAAGGCGGAGCAGGACGCGGCGACGGTCGAGGCCGGCTACGCGCTCGTCAGCGCCGCGTTCGCGGCGGCGGTGCTGTTCGGGGCCGTGGCCGGGCCCGCGCTCCTCTTCGACCTGCCCGACCTCCCCTCGAAGGTCCTGCTGCGGCTCGGCATGGCGGTCGCGTCGGTCGTGTTCGTGGCCCGGGTGGTCAGCGTGCTGGTGCGCTTCCGGCGGACGGCTCAGCCCAGCCAGCCGGGCCGTACCAACCCCGACTCGTAGGCGAGGACGACGAGTTGGGCGCGGTCCCGAGCGCCCAGCTTCACCATGGTCCGGCTCACGTGCGTCTTGGCCGTGAGCGGGCTGACCACCAGCCGGCGGGCGATCTCCTCGTTGGACAGGCCGATGCCCACCAGCGCCATCACCTCCCGCTCCCGCTCGGTGAGCCGGGCGAGCGCGTCCGCAGCCGCGGGTTGCTTGGACCGCGCCGCGAACTCGGCGATCAGCCGGCGCGTGACGCCCGGCGACAGCAGTGCGTCCCCCTCGACCACCGCCCGTACGGCGCGCAGGAGTTCGTCCGGCTCCGTGTCCTTCACCAGGAAGCCGGAGGCACCCGCGCGGATGGCCTCGAAGACGTACTCGTCCACTTCGAAGGTGGTGAGCACGACCACCTTCACGTCCGCCAGGGCCGGGTCGGAGGTGATGCGCCGGGTCGCGGCCAGACCGTCCAGCAGCGGCATGCGGATGTCCATGAGCACGACGTCCGGCCGCAGTTCGCGCACCCGGCGCAGCGCCTCCTCGCCGTCGGCCGCCTCGCCGGCCACCTCGATGTCCGGCTGGGCGTCGAGCAGCGCCCGGAAACCGGCGCGCACCAGCGACTGGTCGTCGGCCAGCAGTACCCGGATCACTGGTCCTCCCCGAGGTGCGACGGCAGGACGGCGAGCACCCGGAAGCCGCCGTCGGGGCGCGGGCCCGCCTCGATGGTGCCACCCAGCGCGGCGGCCCGCTCCCGCATGCCGGCCAGCCCGTTGCCGCCGCCCCCGGCGTCCGCGCCGGTCGCCGGTCCGTCGTCGTCGATCCGCAGCCGCAGAACGCCGTCGGCGTACGCGAAGCGCACGCGCGCGTGCCGTGAACCGGAGTGGCGTACGACGTTGGTGAGGGCCTCCTGCACGATGCGGAAGGCGGCCAGGTCGGCGCCCGGTGGCAGCCGGGGCGGCTCGCCCTCGGTCCCGACGGTCAGGCCGGCCGCCGCGGCCTGCTCCACCAGTTCCGGCAGCCGGTCCAGACCGGGCGCGGGAGCGCGCGGCGCGGCGCCCGGCGCGCGCAGGGTGCCGAGGACCTGGCGCACCTCGCCGAGGGCCTCCTTGCTGGCGGCCTTGATCGTGGTGAGCGCGGCCCGCGCCTGCTCGGGGTCGCTGTCCAGCAGCGCGAGTCCCATGCCGGCCTGGACGTTGATGACGGAGATGCTGTGGGCGAGGACGTCGTGCAGTTCGCGGGCGATGCGCAGCCGCTCCTCGTCCGCGCGCCGTCGCGCCGCCTCCGCGCGGTCCGCGCGCTCCCGTGCCCACTGTTCGCTCCGCGCCCGGCCCAGCTCGGCGAGGGCGACGACCGCCAGCACCCAGGTGGCGACGACGATCTCCTGGCCGATGCCCGCGCCGCGGTCCCCGGCGGGCGGGAGCCATCGGTACAGCCAGAGCGCGACCAGGGCGTGTCCCGCCCACAGCAGGGTCACGGCGGCCCAGGCCGCCCGCCGGCACCCGGCGACGACCGCGCCGAAGCAGCCGACCGCCACGGTGAGGAAGACGGGTCCGTACGGGTGGCCGAGGGCCAGATAGGCGAGGGTCGCGGTGGCCGTGCCGAACGCCACGGCCACCGGGTGGCGGTGCCGCCACAGCAACAGCGCCGAGGCGAGAAGCAGCAGCACGCGCGCGTAGCCGTCGAGCGGCACCCGGTCCGGCTGGCCGTGCGCGGCGAAGTCGCTGCCGACCAGCACGAACGCGGTGAGCAGCACGGTGGAACGCCACGGCGTCCGGGCGCGGTGCGTCGCCGCGTGGTCCGGGCGGTTCCACCCCGGCGGCCCGTACCGCCACCAGTGCGAGGGGCCGCCGCCGTGCTGCTCGTCCATACGGGCACGCTAGACGCCGCCGCACCGGGCCGACGTCAGCCGGACGAGGTGATCACGGGTACTCCCGGGGGAGTACGCGCCTCAGGACACCGGGGTGAGGCGGCTCACGGGGCGCCGCCGGTCGGGACTCCCCGCCCCGGCCGCCATGCGGACTCCCCGCCCCGGACGCAAGGCGACACCCCGCGCCCCGAGCGCCAAGCGAGACCCACATCCCGCACGCCGGACAGCACTCCCCGTCCCGGATGCCAAGCGAGACCCCCCGTCCCGGACGCAAGGCGAGGCCCCGCGCCCCAGACGCCGGACGGCACTCCCCGCCCCGAGCGCCAAGCGAGACCCCGCACCCCGCGCGCCAGGCGCACTCCCCGCCCCGGACGCAAGGCGAGACCCCGCACCCCGAACGCCGGACAGCGCCCCCCGCCCCGGACACCGGACGGGACTCCGCACCCCGAACGCAAGGCGCACTCCCCGCCCCGAGCGCCAAGCGAGACCCCGCATCCCACCCACCGGCGGAAGCAGTGGCGGGGCGAGCCGGGCGGGCGGGCGGCGCCGGGACGGTCCGCGGTGGGCGTGGTCCGGCACCGGGCGCCCCGCCGCGGGCCCGTGGCCGCCAGCGGCAGCGCGCGACCCGACTCCGCCCTGGCAGGGGAAAGCGCCGGGGCGGTCAGGTGACGTCCTTGCAGGGCAGCCCCACGGAGGTGTACCTGCCGTTGTCCAGCTCCCAGCCCTCGGCACAGGTCTGGCCGGTTCCCCGGCCCTTCCCCGCGACGCCGGGGTAGGCGCTGTCCTTGCCTTCCGCCCTCATGCCGGGGCCCCACACGTTGATGTGGCCGTAGAACCGGTTCGAGCCGCTGTAGTAGCCGCTCGTCGTGTAGCCGGACGCGTTGCCGACCACGTTGACGCAGACCTTGTGATTGCATCCGTGCGCGTCCCTGTGCCCAGGGGTCTTGCTCACCCGGAGGCACACGTCCCGCGCGCACTCCCAGGCCGCGCTTTCGTGGGCCGTCCCGGCGGCGCCGGCACCGGCGCTTGCCGTGATCAGGGCGAATGCCGCTGCCGCGACGAGCAGAGAACGCATGGAACCTCCTGTGTGACCGGCTCAGAGAGCACCCTGACACCCAGTCAAGCCACGGACGTGACCGGCCCGGTAGGAGATCCGCCGCCAAACCACCCTGAAGGGGGCAACGCCCCACTCATCCCCGCCCCAGTCCCACCCCCTCCGCCAGCCGGCCGGCCGCGTGCCGGAAGAACGTCTCCCGGTCCTCCACCACCCGGTTGAACTGGCCGAACAGTTCGAAGCCGATCAGTCCGAACAGCTGGGCCCAGGCCGCCACCAGCGCCACCGCGGCCTCCGGCGGTACGTCGGCGGCGAAGTCGGCGGCCATGCGCGCGCCCTCGGGGCGCAGGTCGGCCGGGAGGGAGAGCTCGGACAGGCCCGGACCCTCGTGGGCGTCCCGCACGATGCCGATGAAGACCATGCCGACGCGGGCCGCGGCCGGGACGGTGGTCTCGGGGGCGGAGTAGCCGGGCACGGGCGAGCCGTAGATCAGCGCGTACTCGTGCGGATGGCCGAGCGCCCAGTCGCGTACCGCCTCGCACACGGCGATCCAGCGGGCCGGCGGCGGGGCGTCGGCCGCGGCGTCCCGGGCCCGCTCGGCCGCCTCGCCGACGGAGTCGTAGGCGTCGATGATCAGGGCGGTCAGCAGGTCGTCCCGGCTGGGGAAGTAGCGGTACAGGGCCGACGAGACCATGCCCAGCTCGCGGGCCACGGCCCGCAGGGAGAGCTTGGCCGCGCCCTCCGCCGCGAGCTGTCTGCGTGCCGCCTCCTTGATGGCCGCGGTGACTTCCTGCCTGGCCCGGGCGCGGGCACCCTGTGCGGTGGTCATGCCAGCAGTGTGCCATGCGGGAGAGCGGTGCACACAGACGAGAGCGGCAGACAAATAAGAGAGCAGTGCTCTTGCTTCGGAGCACCTCTCTCCCTCACACTGGAGACGAACGAGAGCACCGCTCTCTCACACCGTGGGGGTCACCATGTCGACACACGTCGTCCAGCCGGGCTGGTTCACCGTCAACGTCTTCAACCGGGCCGTCTCCTGGCTCACCCGGCGCGGCATCAGCGTCTGGGGCTCCCGCGTCCTCGCGGTGCGGGGGCGCAAGAGCGGGCAGTGGCGCATCACGCCGGTCAACCTGCTGACCGTGGACGGGCAGCAGTACCTGCTGGCCCCGCGCGGCCACGTCCAGTGGACCCGGAACATGCGCGCGGCCGGCGGCGGCGAACTGCGGCTCGGCAAGAACGTGGACGTCTTCACCGCGACCGAGGTCGCCGACGACGACAAGGTCCCGCTGCTGCGGGCCTACCTCAAGCGCTGGAAGGCGGAGGTCGGGGTCTTCTTCAACGGCGTCGGCCCCGACTCCCCGGACGCGGAGCTGCGCCGGATCGCCCCCGACCACCCCGTCTTCCGCATCACCGTCACGAACTGACGGACTCCTCCGCCGAGGCGGCCTGGCCCCGGTCGAACGCGGTCAGGGCGCGCTGGGCGATCGGATGGGAGCGGACGAGCTCGCCCAGCGAGGTGGAGCCCTGGGTGATGTCCCGGAACGCCCGCCAGGCCGGGCGGAACCCGGTGAGGGCCGCGTGGAAGAGGCCGGGGCGCTTCTCGAACACCGCCAGCATCCGCTTGCCGACGCTCATCTCGACGCCGAGCCCCGCCTTGATCGCGAACGCGTAGTTCAGGGCTTGGCGGCGGGTGTCGACGGCGTCGTGCGCCTCGGCGATCCGGACCGCCCACTCCCCCGCCAGCCGGCCCGAGCGCAGCGCGAAGGAGATGCCCTCGCGGGTCCACGGCTCCAGCAGGCCGGCCGCGTCCCCGCAGACCAGCACCCGGCCCCGGGACAGCGGCGAGTCGTCGGCGCGGCAGCGGGTCAGGTGCCCGGAGGAGATGGCGGGCTCGAAGCCGGCGAGACCCAGCCGGGCGATGAAGTCCTCCAGGTACCGCTTGGTGGCGGCGCCCTCACCGCGCGCGGAGATCACGCCGACCGTCAGCGTGTCGCCCTTCGGGAAGACCCAGCCGTAACTGCCCGGCATCGGGCCCCAGTCGATGAGGACCCGGCCCTTCCAGTCCTCGGCGACCGTCTCCGGCACCGGGATCTCCGCCTCCAGGCCGAGGTCGACCTGGTCGAGCTTCACGCCGACGTGGGCTCCTATCCGGCTGGCGCTGCCGTCCGCGCCGACGACCGCGCGGGCCAGCACCGTCTCCCCGCCCTGGAGGACGACGGCAACCGTGCGCCGGTCCGGCACCGCCGAGCCGTGCTGCTCGACCCGCTGCACGGTGACGCCCGTACGCAGCTCGGCGCCCGCCTTCTGGGCGTGCTCGACCAGTTGCTGGTCGAACTCGGGGCGGTTGATCAGCCCGAAGAGCATCTGCTTGGAACGGCGGGTGCGGGTGAAGCGGCCGTTGTTGGAGAAGGTGACCGCGTGCACCCGGTCCCGGAAGGGCAGCTCGAAGCCGGGTGGCAGCGCGTCGCGCGAGGGGCCGATGATGCCGCCGCCGCACGTCTTGTAGCGGGGCAACTCGGCCTTCTCCAGCAACAGCACGCGCCGTCCCGCGACCGCCGCCGCGTAGGCGGCCGAGGCGCCCGCGGGGCCCGCGCCCACCACGACGACGTCCCAGACCTGCTGCACGTCGTCCGCCGAAGAGTTCTCGCCGCTCACGATGGTCTACCGCTCCGATCAAGCCGTTGCCGAGTGTCCTGTCGCATCCTACGGCGGCCGTCCGCGCAGGCCACTGTGGGAGGATCGGTCCCATCCCGTACAACGTCGCACCTACGAGGAGCGTGCCCATGCCGTCGAATCCGGTCGCCGAGACCGTCGCCTCGCTGCTGCCCCGGGCGAAGGCGGAGCTGGCCGAACTGGTCGCCTTCAAGTCGGTGGCGGACTTCGCGCAGTTCCCGAAGAGCGAGAGCGACGCCGCCGCGGGCTGGGTAGCCGACGCACTGCGCGCCGAGGGCTTCACGGACGTGGCCCTGCTGGACACCCCGGACGGCACGCGGTCCGTGTACGGCCACCTCCCGGGCCCGGACGGTGCGAAAACGGTTCTGCTGTACGCGCACTACGACGTGCAGCCCCCGCTGGACGAGGCCGGCTGGGCCACCCCGCCGTTCGAGCTGACCGAGCGCGACGGCCGCTGGTACGGCCGCGGGACCGCCGACTGCAAGGGCGGCTTCATCATGCACCTGCTCGCGCTGCGCGCCCTCAAGGCGAACGGCGGCGTCCCGGTGCACGTGAAGGTGATCGTGGAGGGCTCGGAGGAGCAGGGCACGGGCGGCCTGGAGCGGTACGCCGAGCAGCACCCCGAGCTGCTGGAGGCGGACACCATCGTCATCGGCGACGCGGGCAACTTCCGGGCCGGCCTGCCGACGGTGACCACCACGCTGCGCGGTATGACCATGGTCCGGGTGCGGATCGACACCCTGGCCGGCAACCTGCACTCGGGCCAGTTCGGCGGCGCCGCGCCGGACGCGCTGGCCGCGCTGATCCGGGTGCTGGACTCGCTGCGCGCCGAGGACGGCTCCACCACGGTCGACGGCCTGGACGCCATGGCCCGGTGGGACGGTCTGCAGTACGCCGAGGAGCAGTTCCGCACGGACGCCAAGGTGCTGGACGGCGTCGAGCTGATCGGTGGCGGTTCGGTCGCCGACCGCCTCTGGGCCCGCCCGGCGGTCACCGTCCTCGGCATCGACTGCCCGCCGGTCGTGGGCGCCACCCCGTCGGTGCAGTCGAGTGCCCGCGCCCTGATCAGCCTGCGGGTGCCGCCGGGCGTGGACGCGGCAGAAGCCACCCGGCTGCTCCAGGCGCACGTCGAGGCGCACACCCCGTGGGGCGCCCGGGTCAGCACCGAGCAGATCGGCCAGGGCCAGCCGTTCCGCGCCGACACCTCCAGCCCCGCCTACCAGGCGATGGCCGACGCGATGGCGGTGGCCTACCCGGGCGAGACCATGAGTTACGCGGGCCAGGGCGGCTCCATCCCGCTGTGCAACACGCTCGCCGGTCTCTACCCGAAGGCGGAGATCCTGCTCATCGGGCTGAGCGAGCCGGAGGCGCAGATCCACGCGGTCAACGAGAGCGTGTCCCCCGAGGAGCTGGAGCGGCTGTCGGTCGCGGAGGCGCTGTTCCTGCGCAACTACGCGGCGAGCTGAACCGTTCTGCCCATGGCAGAGGGCCCTCGACCCGGCCGGGGGCCCTGCCTACGGTCGGCGCGTGGACGTCATCCAACTGCTGCCCCGCCTGCACCTGTTGCGCTTCCCGGTCGGCCAGGCCTACCTCTGGCGCGACGGCGACGAACTGACCCTCGTCGACGCGGGTCCGGTCGGCTCCGGCCGGGCGGTCGCCGACGCGATCACCGCCCTGGGCCGCGCCCCGACGGACGTACGACGCATCGTCCTGACCCACTTCCACGAGGACCACGTGGGCGGGGCGGGCGAGTTCGCCGCGCTGAGCGGGGCGGAGGTGCTGGCGCACCCGCTGGACGCGCCGTTCGTGCGGGGTGAACGGCCGGGTCCGCCGCCACGGTTCGAGGAGTGGGAACTGCCGATCCACGCGGAGGCGGCCCGGCACCTGCCCGAGGGCCCGGCGGTGCCCCCGTCCGCCCTCACCGAGGTGACGGACGGAGACGTCCTCGGCTTCGGCGGCGGGGCGCGGGTGGTGCACGTCCCGGGGCACACGGACGGCAGCATCGCGCTCTTCCTGCCCGCGCACGGCGTGCTCTTCACCGGGGACACGGTGGCGGCGGCGCCGGACGGCGGAACGCCGATGGCGGGGGTGTTCAACCTGGACCGGGCCCGGCTGCTCGCCTCGATCGGCCGTCTGGCGGACCTCGGGGCGGAGGTGGCCTGCTTCGGCCACGGCGATCCGGTCCTGGGCGGGGCCACCGCCGCACTGCGCTCGATCGTCGCGGCGCCGGGTCAGCCGACCGGCACGCCCGCCTCCAGGTAGAGCGCGCTGCCCCGCTCCCGGGCGCGCAGCGCCCAGCGCAGCCGCTCGTAGCGGACGGGTGGCAGCATCGCGGCGGCCTCCTGCTCCGTGGCGAACCGCCAGGCGCGCAGTTCCGGGCCGGGCAGCAGCACCCGGGACGCCTCCCCGGACTCCAGCCGGCCCCCGTCGAACAGCAGCCGCAGCCCGCCGAACCCGGGGGGCACGGGCCGCTCCCAGTCCACGACGAGCAGCCGGGGCACCTCGCGCAGGTGTATCCCGGTCTCCTCGGCGACCTCGCGCATCCCGGCGCGGGCCGGGGCCTCGCCCCGCTCCACCACGCCACCGGGGAACTCCCAGCCGGGCTTGTAGGTGGGGTCGACCAGCAGCACCCGGTCGTCCTCGTCGAAGAGCAGCACGCCGGCGGCGAGCGTCTCGGCGGTCGGCTCGGGGGTCTGGACGATGTCGCAGGCGGGTACGGCCCCGCTGCCGACGGCGTCGGCGATGCGGACGGCGGTCTCGTACGGGGTGAGGTCGCTGGTGTCGACCGGGTGGGCGTCGGCGGTGAGCCAGGAGGCGAGGGCGGTGCGGTAGGGCTCGATGTGGTCGTAGGACCACTGCCGTACGCGTATCTCGCCGTCGGGCAGGTCGGGCGGGATCTCCCGCTCGGCTATCCGCTCGCGCAGGATCGTTTCGGCCGGGGCGAGCAGCAGATGGTGCACGGTGATCCGGCGGGCGGCGAGGCCGCCGAAGATCTCGTCCCGGTACTCCTGGCGGAGCAGGGTCATGGGCACCACGAGGGTGCCGCCCAGCTCGGCGAGCATCGCGGCGGCGGTGTCGACCACCAGCCGGCGCCAGATCGGCAGGTCCTGGAAGTCGCCGACCTCGGCGAGGTGCTTGGGCGGCAGCAGGTGCGTGAGCGCCCCGCCGAGGACCTCGGGGTCGAAGAGCGCGCTGTTCGGGATCAGTTCGATCAGTTCGCGTGCCGTGGTGGTCTTCCCCGCGCCGAACGCGCCGTTGATCCAGACGACGGTCACGGACTCCCCCTCCTGTGTCGGCCCCCTGAGGCTTGCCCGCTCCACCCTGCCACGGAAACCCCCTCCCGTTGAGGGCGCCTGTCCGCGCGCACACGGGAGTGCCGGCGCCCCCCGCGGCGGGGGCACCGGCACGCACGCCGTACGCGGCCGGGGGTTACTCGTGTCCGAGGGCGCCGTGGTCGACGTCCAGGCTGTCCTGGGCGACGAGGTGGCCGGCCGAGTCGAGGGTGTCCGAGACGTTGAGGTCGCCGAGGGGTGCCTCGTCCGCCGCATGGGAGGGGGTGACGGCGGCCACGACGAATCCGGCGGCGAGGGTGGCGATGGCGAGCATGCTGCGCTTCTTCATGCGCTGATCAACTGCGCGGAGGCTCCGCGAGTCACGCTGCGGCTCGCGGACCCCGGGCCGCAGTCCCCTCTCAAGCGAACACACCCAAACATCTGACAGCCCTCTTCCAACACAGTCAGACAGGTCCTACCGTAAACGCGCACCGATGACGCGTACATGCAGTCATCCCGGTTCAGCGAGTCGGAGGAACGTCAACGATGCGTCACCCTCACACCCGCACGACCCGCACCACACGCCGAAGAGTGGCCGGAGCGCTCACCGCCGGCCTGCTGTGCGTGGCGGGCCTCGCCGCCCCCGCCCTGGCGGCCCCCGCCGAGACCCCCGCCGCACCCGCCCTCGCCGACGGGCTCGCCCTCACCCCGCCGATGGGCTTCAACAACTGGAACTCCACCCACTGCCGCGCCGAGTTCAACGCGTCCATGGTCGAGGGCATCGCGGACCTGTTCGTGGAGAAGGGCCTGAAGGACGCGGGCTACCAGTACGTCAACCTGGACGACTGCTGGGCCCTGCCGGACCGTGACGCGAACGGCAAGCTGGTGCCCGACCCCGCCCGCTTCCCGGACGGGATCAAGGCGGTCGCGGACTACGTCCACGCCAAAGGGCTCAAGCTCGGCATCTACACCAGCGCCGGGACCAAGACCTGCGACAGCACGGGCTTCCCGGGCGCCCTGGGCCACGAGTACAGCGACGCGCGCCAGTTCGCCGACTGGGGCGTGGACTACCTCAAGTACGACAACTGCAACAACCAGGGCGTGGACGCCCAGCAGCGCTACCGGACCATGCGGGACGCGCTGAAGGCGACCGGGCGGCCCATCGTCTACAGCATCTGCGAGTGGGGCCAGAACAAGCCCTGGGAGTGGGCCTCGGACGTCGGCCACCTGTGGCGGACCACCGGTGACATCAGCGACAGCTGGAGCTCGATGCTGTCGATCCTAAAGCAGAACCTCCCGCTCGCGCCGTACGCCGGCCCCGGGCACTGGAACGACCCCGACATGCTGGAGGTCGGCAACGGCGGCATGACGGACACCGAGTACCGCTCGCACTTCTCGCTCTGGTCGGTCATGGCCGCGCCCCTGCTCATCGGCACCGACCTGCGCAAGGCCTCCCCCGCGACCTTTGACATCCTCGGCAACAAGGAGGTCATCGCCGTCGACCAGGACCCGCTCGGCAAGCAGGGCACCGTCGTCTCCTCCGGGGGCGGGCGCTGGGTCGTCGCCAAGGAGATGAAGGACGGCAGCCGCGCGGTGGCCCTCTTCAACGAGTCCGGCACCGCCCAGCGGATCGCCACCAGCGCGAGTGCCGTCGGCCTGCCGGACGCCGACGCCTACACCCTGCGCGACCTGTGGCAGCACCGCACGTACAACACCGCCGGCACCATCGCCGCCACCGTCCCGGCGCACGGCACGGTCCTGCTGCGCGTCGCGGCCGACCCGCGCTGGGCCAGCCACCCGCCGGCCGTCGCACTCGGCCTGGACGGCAGCACGTTGCTGGAGGCGGCCGACCCGGCCACGCTCACCAGCACCGTCACCGACCTCGGCCGGACGCCCGCGCGACGGGTCTCCGTGTCGCTGACCGGCCCCGCCGGCTGGACGGTACGGCCCACCTCGGCGACCTCGGCCGCCACGCTCGCCCCCGGCGGGGCGCTGCGCACCGGCTGGCGGGTGACCGCGCCGTCCGGCACCCCGACCGGCTCCTACGGCCTCACGCTCACGACGAACTACCGCTCGCCGTCCGGCACACCGGTCACCAGCACGCTTCCGCTGACCGCGTCCGTCGTCGTGCCGCCGCCCGCCGGGACGTCGTACCTCGGCGACCTGCCGTGGCTGTCGGCGACCAGCGGCTGGGGACCGGTGGAGCGGAACACCAGCAACGGGGAGAGCGCCGCCGGTGACGGGAGTCCGCTCACCATCGGCGGGACGGTGTACGCCAAGGGGCTCGGCGTCCACGCGCTCAGCGACATCTCCTTCTACACCGGCGGGGCCTGCGAGAAGGTCACCGCGGAGGTCGGCGTGGACGACGAGAAGGGCACGAAGGGGACCGTCGCCTTCGAGATCTGGGCGGACGGCACGAAGGCCGCGTCCACCGGCGTCCTCACCAACGCGATGCCCGCCCAGCCGCTCACCGCCGACGTGACCGGCGCCCAGGTGGTCCGGCTGGTCGTCACCGACGGCGGCGACGGCGTCGACTCGGACCACGCGGACTGGGCGGACGCCCGCCTCACCTGCTGAACCCCGGGGCTCGGCTCCGGGCCCGCCCGGAGCCGGGTCCGCGGCTTCACCGAGAGCCGGGGCTCCGCCGGGTCGTCTGCCCGATCCAGCGGGCCCCCGGCCCGCCCCGCCGCCGGAACCGGCGAACCCTGGGGCCTCTCGTTTGGATCATGCCGGGCTCGCGGGCCCTGGCACCGCTCCCTGATCCGGCCTGATCCAAACGAAAGACCCTAGCGGCTCGCCGCCGTCGCGTCCGGGGCGCGGGTCAGGGCCGCCGCGGCCGCGCCGACCAGGCCCGCGTCGGTGCCCATCTGCGCGGGCACGACGGTGAGGTGCCGCACGAAGGACAGGGTCGCGTAGTCGGTGAGGGCCTTGCGCAGGGGCGTGAACAGGACGTCGCCCGCCTTGCCGACGCCCCCGCCGACCACCGCGATGTCGATCTCGACCAGGGTCGCGGTGGCCGCGATACCGGCGGCGAGCGCCTGCGCGGCCCGTTCGAAGGAGGCCACGGCCACCGGGTCGCCCGCGCGCGCGGCGGCGGCCACCGCGGCGGCCGAGGTGTCACCGTCGGGCCCGGGGCGCCAGCCGTGTTCCAGGGCCCGGCGGGCGATGTTCGGGCCGCTGGCGATCCGCTCCACGCAGCCGCGCGAGCCGCACGGGCAGGGATCGCCGTCCAGGTCGACGCTGATGTGGCCGATGTGCCCGGCGTTGCCGGTCGGACCGGGATGCAGGCGTCCGCCCAGCACCAGGCCACCGCCGACGCCCGTGGAGACCACCATGCACAGCGCGTTGTCGTGGCCGCGCGCGGCGCCCTGCCAGTGCTCGGCCGCGGTGATCGCGACACCGTCGCCGATCAGCTCCACCGGCAGGCCCCCGGTGACCGTACGCACCCGGTCCACCAGTGGGAAGTCGCGCCAGCCCGGCACATTGACCGGGCTCACGGTGCCCGCGGAGGCGTCGACCGGCCCGGCGCTGCCGATGCCGACCGAGGCCGCGCGTCCCCACAGGGGCGACCCGGCGAGGTCGCCGAGCACCTCCGTCACGGCCCGCATGACCGTTTCGCCGTCCTGCTGGGCAGGCGTGGCGCGCTGGGCCCGGGCCAGGATCCGGCCGCCGCCGTCCACCAGCGCGCCGGCGATCTTGGTGCCGCCGATGTCCAGGGCCGCCACGAGGTCGGTGTGCATCAGAGTCAGTTCTCCCCGTTGAAGATTGAAAACCAAAGAGAGGCAGGCCGGTCAAGCGGTGGGGCGCAGGCCGGAGACAGCGGTGGACAGTCTCTCGCGCGTCTGACAACGTTGTCCAGGCTCTATGCTCGACGCCACATCCTCATACAAGCCCACGGTTCGCGCACCACCCCGTGGACGGACGAGAGACAGGACAGACGCATCGTGCCCGAGACCACCCGCCGCGCAGACCGCCTCCCCGGAAACCGGTACGGCAACCGTCCGACGATGAAGGACGTGGCGGCGCGCGCCGGGGTCGGGCTGAAGACGGTCTCCCGGGTGGTCAACGGTGAACCCGGGGTCACCCCGGACACCGAGCGCCGGGTGCAGGAGGCGATCGAGGCGCTCGGCTTCCGCCGCAACGACAGCGCCCGGGTGCTGCGCAAGGGCCGGACGGCGAGCATCGGCCTGGTGCTGGAGGATCTCGCGGACCCGTTCTACGGCCCGCTCAGCCGCGCCGTCGAGGAGGTGGCCCGCGCGCACGGCGCCCTGCTGATCAACGGCTCCAGCGCCGAGGACCCCGAGCGGGAGCAGGAGCTGGCGCTGGCACTGTGCGCGCGCCGGGTGGACGGCCTGGTGGTGATCCCGGCCGGGGACGACCACCGCTACCTGGAGCCGGAGATCCGGGCGGGTGTGGCGACCGTGTTCGTGGACCGCCCGGCCGGACGGATCGACGCGGACGTCGTGCTGTCCGACAACTACGGCGGCGCCCGCGGCGGGGTCGCCCACCTCATCGCGCACGGCCACCGCCGGATCGGGTTCATCGGCGACATGCCCCGCATCCACACCGCGGCGGAGCGGCTGCGCGGCTACCGGGCGGCCATGGAGGACGCGGGCATAGCCGTCGAGGAGCGCTGGATGTCCCTCGGGGCGACGAACCCGGAGCGGGTGCGCCGGGCGACGCAGGAGATGCTGTCCGGAGCCGACCCGGTGACCGCGATCTTCGCCGGCAACAACCGGGTGACGGTCACCGTGATCCGGGTCCTCGCCGAGCAGTCCCGCCCGGTCGCGCTCGTCGGCTTCGACGACATCGAGCTGGCCGACCTGCTCCAGCCCGGCGTCACGGTCGTCGCCCAGGACGCGGCGGCACTCGGCCGCACCGCCGCCGAGCGCCTCTTCCGCCAGCTCGACGGCACCCTCCTCGCCCCCGAACGCATCGAACTGCCGACCCGCCTGATCACCCGCGGCTCGGGCGAACTGCCACCGGCGGTCTGAGGGGGGGGTCCCGGCGGCGGGCCCCGCGGCCGTATGCCCTGATCGAGCCCCGCGGTCCGGGAGGAGGAGCCCGGTCACCGGACGCCCTCCCCCTCGCGAACCGCCCGGGCCCCCGCTACTGCGCGGACGCCGTCAGGTCGCCGCGGCGGGGGGACGCGAAGCTCTCCAGGTCGGTGCGGGTCAGGCCGGTGAGGCGGGCGACCTCGGGGAGGTCGAGGGCGCCGCAGTCCAGGCCGCGCAGCAGGTAGCCGCTGAGGGCCTTGGCGGTGGCGGGCTCGTCCATGACGTCGCCGCCGGCCCGGTTGGCGTACCGGGCGAGGCGGGCCGCCGCCTGCTCGAACCCCTCGCGGTAGAAGGCGAAGACCGCCGCGTAGCGGGTGGGGAGGTGACCGGGGTGCATGTCCCAGCCCTGGTAGTAGGCGCGGGCGAGGGCGCGGCGGGTGAGGCCGTAGTGCAGGCGCCAGGCGTCGTGGACCTGGGCGGTCGGGCCGACGGGGAGGACGTTGGTGGAGCCGTCGGACAACCGGACGCCGGTGCCTGCCGCCGCGACCTGCATGACCGCCTTGGCGTGGTCGGCCGCCGGGTGGTCGCTGGCCTGGTGGGCGGCGGAGACGCCGAGGCAGGCGCTGTAGTCGAAGGTGCCGTAGTGCAGCCCGGTGGCGCGGCCCTCGGCGGCCTGGATCATGCGGGCGACGGTGGCGGTGCCGTCGGCGGCGAGGATGGCCTGGCTGGTCTCGATCTGGATCTCGAAGCCCAGGCGTCCGGCGTCCAGGCCGTGCGCCTTCTCGAAGGCCTCCAGGAGCCGGACGAAGGCGCCGACCTGCTCGGGGTAGGTGACCTTGGGCAGGGTGAGGACCAGGCCCTCGGGCAGACCGCCGGCCTGAACGAGGCCGGTGAGGAAGACGTCGAGGGTGCGGATGCCCCGGTCGCGTACGGCGGCCTCCATGCACTTCATGCGGATGCCCATGTACGGCGCGGCCGTGCCGTTCGCGTACGCCTCGGCGATCAGACGGGCCGCGCGGGCGGCCGTCTCGTCCTCCTCGGCGTCGGGCCGGGGGCCGTAGCCGTCCTCGAAGTCGACGCGCAGGTCCTCGACGGGCTCGCGCTCCAGCTTGGCGCGGACGCGGGAGTGGACCGGCTCGGCCAGTTCGTCGGACAGGCCGAGGACCGCCGCGAAGGAGGCGGCGTCGGGGGCGTGTTCGTCGAGCAGGGCGAGCGCCTGGTCGCCCCAGGAGCGAAGGGTGCCGGCGGCGAAGGCGTCCCCGGGGACGTACACGGTGTGGACGGGCTGCCGGGTGCCGGGGTCCCCGGGGTAGCGGCGTTCCAGCTCCGCGTCGACCGGTGCGAGGGAGGCGCTGATCTCCTCGCTGACGGCACCCGCGAGGCTCGTCGCCACCTTCTCCTGCTGACCCATCCCACACCCTCCAAGTTTCCGCTCTACGGAATCAACAATCCGTAGAATGAAGTTATCCGGGTGATTCTCACTGGTCAACACCCCGTCCGGACCGTGGCCGCCCGCGCCTGCCCGGCACCAGGATGCACCGAGGCCCCGGTGACCGGGTCGGTCACCGGGGCCTCGGGCGCGCCCTGGGCGGACTCAGCCCTTGCGGGCCTTGATCTCCTCGGTCAGCTGCGGGACGACGTCGAACAGGTCGCCGACCACACCGAAGTCGACCAGCTCGAAGATCGGGGCCTCGGCGTCCTTGTTGACGGCCACGATCGTCTTCGAGGTCTGCATACCGGCGCGGTGCTGGATCGCACCGGAGATGCCGTTGGCGATGTAGAGCTGCGGCGAGACCGACTTACCGGTCTGGCCCACCTGGTTGGTGTGCGGGTACCAGCCGGCGTCGACGGCGGCACGCGAGGCACCGACGGCCGCACCGAGCTGGTCGGCGAGGGCCTCGATGATCGAGAAGTTCTCGGCGCCGTTCACACCGCGGCCACCGGAGACCACGATGGCGGCCTCGGTCAGCTCCGGGCGGCCCGTCGACTCACGCGGCGTACGGCCGGTGATCTTCGTGCCGGTCGCCTTCTCCGAGAAGGTCACGGACAGGGCCTCGACCGCGCCCGCGGCCGGGGCGGCCTCGACGGCGGCCGAGTTCGGCTTGACCGTGATGACCGGGGTGCCCTTGATGACGCGGGACTTGGTGGTGAAGGACGCGGCGAACACCGACTGGGTGGCCACCGGGCCCTCGTCGCCGGCCTCCAGGTCGACGGCGTCGGTGATGATGCCGGAGCCGATGCGCAGCGCCAGACGGGCGGCGATCTCCTTGCCCTCGGCGGAGGACGGCACCAGCACGGCGGCCGGGGAGACGGCCTCGTAGGCGGCCTGAAGGGCGTCCACCTTCGGCACGACCAGGTACTCGGCGTACTCGGACGCGTCGTGGGTGAGGACCTTCACCGCGCCGTGCTCGGCGAGCGTGGCGGCGGTGTCGGCGGCGCCGTTGCCGAGCGCGACGGCGACGGGCTCGCCGAGGCGGCGGGCCAGGGTCAGCAGCTCCAGGGTGGGCTTGCGGACGGCACCGTCCACGTGGTCGACGTAGACGAGGACTTCAGCCATGGGATTGCTCTCCTGCGAAACGAAGTTGAGGGGCGGTCAGCGGGGGCGGGCCTCAGATGAACTTCTGGCCCGCGAGGAACTCAGCGAGCTGCTTGCCGCCCTCGCCCTCGTCCTTGACGATGGTGCCGGCCGTGCGGGCCGGACGCTCGGTCGCGGCCTCGACCTTGGTGAACGCGCCGTCCAGGCCGACCTCCTCGGCCTCGATGTCGAGGTCGGACAGGTCCCAGGACTCCACCGGCTTCTTCTTGGCCGCCATGATGCCCTTGAAGGACGGGTAGCGGGCCTCGCCCGACTGGTCGGTGACGGAGACGACGGCCGGGAGCTGCGCCTCAAGCTGCTCCGAGGCGGCGTCACCGTCGCGGCGGCCCTTGACCGTGCCGTCCTCGACGGAGACCTCGGACAGCAGGGTGACCTGCGGGACGCCGAGGCGCTCGGCGACCAGCGCCGGGACGACACCCATGGTGCCGTCGGTGGAGGCCATGCCGGAGATGACCAGGTCGAAGCCGGCCTTCTCGACGGCCTTGGCCAGGACCAGGGAGGTGCCGATGGCGTCGGTGCCGTGCAGATCGTCGTCCTCGACGTGGATGGCCTTGTCGGCACCCATCGAGAGGGCCTTGCGGAGCGCGTCCTTGGCGTCCTCGGGGCCGACCGTCAGGACGGTGACCTCGGCGTCGTCCGCGTTCTCCGCGATCTGGAGGGCCTGCTCGACCGCGTACTCGTCCAGCTCGGAGAGCAGACCGTCCACGTCGTCGCGGTCGACGGTCAGGTCATCGGCGAAGTGCCGGTCGCCAGTGGCGTCGGGCACGTACTTCACAGTGACAACGATCCTCAAGCTCACGCCGGCTCTCCTACTGCATCGTCATTTCGGGCTGCCTCTTGCAGGCAGCATAGGCGCCTCAAGCGGCCGATCCCGGTCGGGGCGTCCGCACGCTCCGAACGAAATATTACTCGCCAGTACACCTAGTCCATGCCCGCTAAGCAAGCGCTTTGAACTGTGACCTTCGCAACGCAGCGTAACCGGAACTCGACGGCCTCGCAGGAGGGGGCGGCGCGATCGGGACGTGATCAATCCCGCAGGCCGTTGAAGCGGCCCTGGTGGTAGAGGAGCGGGCGGCCGGCGCCCGAGGGGTCGCCGAGGACCACCTCGGCGAGCACGATCCGGTGATCACCGGCCGGGACCCGCCCGACGATCCGGCACACCAGCCAGGCGAGCACGCCGTCGAGCACCGGTACGCCTTCCGGGCCCTCCCGCCAGACGGTGGGCGCGCCGAAGCGGTCGGCGCCGCTGCGGGCGAAGGTGGCCGCCAGCTCGCTCTGGTGCTCGCCGAGTATGTGCACGCCGACATGGCCGGCCTCGGCCACCGCGGGCCAGCTGGAGGCGCCGGTGCCGATGCCGAAGGAGACCAGTGGCGGTTCGGCGGAGACGGAGGCCAGGGAGGTGGCGGTGAAGCCGACCGGGCCGGAGGCGCCGCGCGCGGTGATCACCGCCACACCGGCGGCATGCCGGCGGAAGGTGGAGCGGAGCAGGTCGGGGGAGGCGAGCCGAGCGGTGCCGAGGTCGGGCGTGGCCGTCATGGAACTGTCCTTCTGCGAAAGTCGGGGCGTGGGTCCGTGGCAGCTCAACGGCCCGGACAGTACGCGCTCGCGGTGCGGGCCAGGTCGACGTGGACCCGGCCGTAGAGAAGGAGTTCGGTCGGCATACGGTCAGGCTGACGATAGGTGGCGCGTACAGTCAAGCTGGTTCCGGGATCCGGAAGGTGCCCCACCGTGCCCTGACACCCGCTCACACGGCCTCCCCGAGGGCGGCGATGACGTCGGCCTTGCGCGGCTGTCCGACGGCGCGCCGCACCACCCGTCCGCCGGCGTCGAGGACCAGGACGGTGGGCGTCTTGAGGATCTCCAGTTCGCGTACGAGGCC
The DNA here is from genome assembly GCF_001514055.1 of Streptomyces corchorusii. NCBI lineage: Bacteria > Bacillati > Actinomycetota > Actinomycetes > Kitasatosporales > Streptomycetaceae > Streptomyces > Streptomyces corchorusii. Next base: position 434,680 of record NZ_KQ948359.1, read on the forward strand.
CAGGTGGGCCTCGGCGTCGACCTCGACGTGGGTCACGCCCGGGACCATCGCGGCGACTTCGGCGAGGACGCGCCGGGTGGCCCGGCAGGGTGCGCAGAAGGCGCTGGAGAACTGCACGAGCGTGGCGCGCTCCCCCAGTTCGCCGCCGAGTTCGGCCCCACCGAGCCGCCTGCCGTCTTCGTGCCCGCGCACCCGCGTTCTCCCCTTCCGCCGCTCGTACGGCTCTTCCTGGGCGCCCACCGCCGCGAGCACCGCCCGGCACACCACCGGTCATCCACACAGAAGCGTTCCGGCGGCCGCAAAGATTCCCGGGCCGCGCCGGACGCGGCGGCTGCCGTCACGGTCGGGCATGTCCCCTCCCCTTCGGGGAACGAGGACACGCATGGAGTAAGGGGAGATGAGGATCCACGGTGGGATGTAGGCCGACGTGACGAGGATCTCGCCGCCGCGGGGCACCAAGACTGGCCCCCCGTCCGTTCTTCGGGCACGATCTGCGAGACGCCGTAAACCTACGGCTGCGTAACTTTCCCGCCGGGAGCCCCTTTCCCGAGCAGAGCAGAAAGGGTCCACCCCGCCCATGGCAGAGCTGGTCTACCGTCCCGTCATCGGTTTCGCCAAGACGATGTTCAAGGTCTGGGATCTGCGGATCGACTGCCAGGGGTCGCAGAACATCCCGCGCGCGGGCGGCGCGGTGCTGGTGAGCAATCACATCAGCTATCTGGACTTCATCTTCAACGGCCTGGCCGCGCTGCCGCAGAAGCGTCTGGTGCGGTTCATGGCGAAGGAGTCGGTCTTCCGGCACAAGGTCTCCGGGCCGCTGATGCGGGGCATGAAGCACATCCCGGTGGACCGCGACCAGGGCGAGGCGGCGTACGCGCACGCGCTGGACTCGCTGCGCTCCGGTGAGGTCATCGGGGTGTTCCCGGAGGCGACGATCTCGCAGTCCTTCACGCTGAAGGGCTTCAAGTCGGGCGCGGCCCGCCTGGCCCAGGAGGCGGGCGTCCCGCTGGTCCCGATGGCGGTGTGGGGCACGCAGCGGCTGTGGACGAAGGGCCACCCCCGCAACTTCAAGCGCAACCACCTGCCCGTCACCGTCCGCGTCGGCGAGCCGGTGGAGGCACCGCGCGACCAGTACGCCGGCGCGATCACCCGCCGCCTGCGCGAACGCGTCCAGGAACTCCTGGACGCCGCCCAGCGCGCGTACCCGGGCCGCCCCAAGGGCCCGGAGGACACCTGGTGGCTCCCCACCCACCTGGGCGGCACGGCGCCGTCGGCCGAGGAACTGCGCACGGCCGCGGCCGAGGCGCACTGAGGCGCGCGGCACGGACCGAGCGCACGGGGTCCCCGCCGGGGCTCAGCCAACGGAACGCCCAGCCCCGCCCGGCCATCGGTGCGCAGCGCGCCGGCCCACCCGCCGGCTGAGGTTGATCAAGGACACGGGCAGGCTGCCGGGGATCGGGCGCGCAAGGCGGTGTGCACCTCGCGCCGGGCGGACAGGTGCGGACCTCGTGCGGCGCACGCCCGGACAGGCGGGCTGCGGGGTGGCGGGCGACGTCGTCCCGCGGAGCCCAACTCGCCTGACGACGGCGCCCGTTGACGATTCCGCACCCTCGATCACGAAGGCCGTCCTGCCCGTCTCAGAGGGCCCGGGGGAGCGTCTTCCACAGGTACGGCCGGTCGGGTGCGGCCCGTAGGGCGGCGAGAACGGCCGGGTGTGGTGCGGCGTACAGAACGGGATGGTCCGTCTCGCCGGACGAGGGGTCCGGGGTCCACGCCAGCCGCTCGCCCTCCAGCGAGAACCGGGCGTCGACGCCCGGCTTGTTGCCGCGGGGGTCCTGCCGGTGCCAGGCACCGCGGAAGCGGACGGCGGCCAGGCCGTGGACCACGTGCCCGCCCTCGCCGTCCGCCAGCCGCTGGTAGCACAGGGCGGCCGGGATGTCCTCGGCCCGCAGCAGGGCGACCAGGGCGTGGGACTTGGCGTAGCAGATGCCCGTACCGAGGGCCAGCACGTCGGAGGCGCGCCAGGTGACGCGGAGGTCGCCGGAGTCCTGGGAGTGCGGGATGGCGTCCCGGACGTATTCATAGGCGACCCGCGCATATTCATACGAGTCGGCGACTTCAGCCGCCAGGCGGGCGGCGGTCTGGCGGACCACCGGATGATGGTGGTCGATGGCCTCATCAGCGGCCAGGTATGCGGACAGGTCGGCGGTGTCCTGGGTGAGCTCCATGCCCGCAGAGCATAGGAACGCGATCACCCGAGAATCAATGAACTTTCGAGTGATCGCATGCCTATGCAGAGCTGGGGGTTGGCGGCTAGCGCGCCATCTCCTCCTTCAGCGCCGCCACGAACGTGTCGACGTCGTCCTCCGTGGTGTCGAAGGAGCACATCCAGCGCACCACCCCGGCACCCTCGTCCCAGAAGTAGAAGCGGAACCGCTTCTGGAGCCGCTCGCTCACGTCGTGCGGCAGCTTGGCGAAGACGCCGTTGGCCTGCACCGGGTAGAGGATCTCCACGCCGTGCACCGCGCGGACGCCCTCGGCGAGCCGCTGGGCCATCTCGTTGGCGTGCCGGGCGTTGCGCAGCCACAGGTCCTTGGCGAGGAGCGCCTCCAGCTGCACGGAGACGAAGCGCATCTTGGAGGCAAGCTGCATCGACATCTTCCGCAGGTGCTTCATCTGCCGCACCGCGTCCTGGTTGAGCACGACGACCGCCTCGCCGAACACGGCGCCGTTCTTCGTCCCGCCCAGGGAGAGGATGTCGACGCCGACCGCGTTGGTGAACGTCCGCATGGGCACGTCCAGGGAGGCGGCGGCGTTGGCTATCCGGGAGCCGTCCAGGTGCACCTTCATGCCGTGCGCGTGGGCGTGCTCGCAGATCGCGCGGATCTCCTCGGGCGTGTAGAGGGTGCCCAGCTCGGTGCTCTGGGTGATCGACACGACCTGGGGCATCGCCCGGTGCTCGTCCTCCCAGCCCCAGGCCTGCCGGTCGATCAGCTCGGGCGTGAGCTTGCCGTCCGGCGTGGGCACGGTGAGCAGTTTGAGCCCGCCCATGCGCTCGGGCGCGCCGCCCTCGTCCACGTTGATGTGCGCGCTCTCGGCGCAGATCACCGCGCCCCAGCGGTCGGTGACCGCCTGGAGCGCGACGACGTTCGCGCCGGTGCCGTTGAAGACCGGGAAGGCCTCCGCGGTGGCCCCGAAGTGGCTCCGGATGATCCGCTGGAGGTTCTCGGTGTAGTCGTCCTCGCCGTACGCCACCTGATGGCCGCCGTTGGCCAGGGCCAGGGCGGCCAGCACCTCCGGGTGGGCGCCGGCGTAGTTGTCACTGGCGAAACCGCGGACCTGCGGGTCGTGGTGGCGACGCGCGTCGGTCTTCGGAGGGTTCACGGCTTCTCGGTCAGCCACAGACGGTTTCCGTTCACTTCCGCGGCGGGCTTGTGCCAGACGCCTTCGATTGCCTCGGCCAGGTCCTTGACGTCCGTGAAGCCCGCGAACTTCGCGTTGGGGCGTTCGGCGCGCATCGCGTCGTGCACCAGCGCCTTCACCACCAGGATGGCAGCCGCCGAGTGCGGGCCCTGCTCGCCCCCCGCCTTGCGGAAGCCGTCGGCCATGGCGAGGGTCCACGCCTCGGCGGCGGCCTTGGCCGCGGAGTACGCCGCGTTGCCGGCCGTCGGCTTGGACGCCCCGGCCGCGCTGATGAGCAGGTACCGGCCGCGGTCGCTGCGTTGCAGGGCGTCGAAGAAGGCGAGCGAGGTGTGCTGGACGGTGCGGATGAGCAGCTTCTCCAGCAGGTCCCAGTCGGCCAGGTCGGTCTCGGCGAAGGTCGCGCTCCCGCGCCAGCCGCCCACCAGGTGGACCAGACCGTCGATCCGGCCGTGCTCCTTCTCGATGCGCGCGGCCCAGTCGCGGACCGAGCGCAGGTCGAGCAGGTCCACCGTCTCGCCGGTGACGACGGCGCCGCCGCGGGCGTAGCGGGCCGCGTCCACGGACTCCGCCAGCCGCTCCGGGTTGTTGTCCGCGCCGACGACGACCGCACCCGCCTCGGCGAGCCGGACCAGCGTCGCGTGCCCGGCGGGTCCGCCCGCGCCCGCCACCGCGATCACCGCACCGCTGAGAGACCCGTTCCCCACCATGTTCTTCCCCTTTTGAGCAGTGTTCCGGACGCGGTCGCTCACGCGGCGATCCGCTCGGCGGTGTCCGCCGTGATGCCCTTCGTCGAGGCGATCACATTCTTCAGCTTCTTGGACAGCGCCTCATAGAACATGCTCAGCGGAAACTCGTCCGGAAGCACGTCGTCCACGAGCTTGCGCGGGGGCTGGGTCAGGTCCAGGGCGTCCGGACCCTTGGCCCACTTGGAGCCGGGGTGCGGGGCGAGGTAGGTGGAGACCAGCTGGTAGCCGGCGAACCAGTGCACCAGCTTCGGGCGGTCGATGCCGTCCCGGTAGAGCTTCTCAATCTCGGCGCACAGCTGGTTGGTGACCTGCGGGGCGCGCTCCCAGTCGATGGAGAGCTTGTTGTCGGTCCAGCGGACGACGTCGTGCCTGTGCAGGTAGGCGAAGAGCAGCTGGCCGCCGAGGCCGTCGTAGTTGCGGTTGCGGTCGCCGGTGACCGGGAAGCGGAACATGCGGTCGAAGAGGACCGCGTACTGCACGTCACGGGCCTGCGGGACGCCGTCCGCCTGGAGCTTGACGGCCTCCTTGAAGGCGGTGAGGTCACAGCGCAGCTCCTCCAGGCCGTACATCCAGAACGGCTGGCGCTGCTTGATCATGAAGGGATCGAACGGCAGGTCGCCGTGGCTGTGGGTGCGGTCGTGGACCATGTCCCAGAGCACGAAGGCCTCTTCGCAGCGCTTCTGGTCGTGGACCATCGCGGCGATGTCCTCGGGCAGCTCCAGGCCCAGGAGGCCGACGGCGGCCTCGGTCACGCGGCGGAAGCGGGCGGCCTCGCGGTCGCAGAAGATGCCGCCCCAGGAGAAACGTTCCGGCGCCTCGCGGACGGCGATCGTCTCCGGGAAGAGAACGGCGGAGTTGGTGTCGTAGCCCGAGGTGAAGTCCTCGAAGGTGATGCCGCAGAAGAGCGGGTTGTCGTACCGGGTGCGCTCCAGCTCGGCCAGCCAGTCCGGCCAGACCATGCGCAGCACGACCGCCTCCAGGTTGCGGTCCGGGTTGCCGTTCTGCGTGTACATCGGGAAGACGACCAGGTGCTGGAGGCCGTCGGCGCGGTTCGCGGCCGGGTTGAAGACCAGCAGGGAGTCCAGGAAGTCCGGCACCTGGAAGCCGCCCTCGGCCCAGCGGCGGAGGTCCTTCACCAGCGCCTGGTGGTAGGCGGCGTCATGCGGAAGGAGCGGGGAGAGCTGCTCGACCGCGCCGGCGACACGCTCGACGGCCGCGACGGCCTCGGCCCGCTCGGGGGCGCCCTCGGCGTCGAAGTCGATCGATCCGTCCTTCGACTGCCATGGCCGGATGTGCTCCACGGCATCCTTGAGCACGGGCCAGGCCGGGTGCTCCACCACCCTGGTCAGCGGAGAAACCTGGTCCTCCGCACCCGACTGCACAAGAATTTCCGTCATGTCCCATCCTCCACAGGAGAACCTCGCGTATGGACACCGTATGCATACCCGGTTTCTCTCAGCAAGACCGGGATCGGGAAATTATTCTGTCCACCCCCTTGGTCACCGATGTTTTTCCTGCCGTAAACCGTGACGACGCTCACTTCGGCGACAACATGCGAGCCGGGGGCGGTCATGATCCGATGGATACCGGCCGGCGGGCGGGCGTCCGGGTGCCGGATGCCCGGTGCAGCCACGGGTTCAACGCGCGGCCCGGCCATTAGGCTGCGAGCCTGCCGCGTGGACGACGACGTCCGGTACGGGGGCCGTCGGTGCGCGCGTCGCCGAGCCGCCGTCGACGGAAGCGAGTTGAACCTTGAACTTCCTTACCATCGGTCACCGCGGTGTCATGGGCGTCGAGCCCGAGAACACCCTTCGTTCCTTCGTCGCCGCGCAGCAGGCCGGCCTGGACCTGATCGAACTCGATCTGCATCTCAGCAAGGACGGCGCCCTGGTCGTCATGCACGACGCGGAGGTGGACCGTACGACCGACGGCTCGGGACCGGTCGCCGAGAAGACCCTCGCGGAGCTGCGCGCCCTGGACGCGGGCCGCGGCGAGCGGGTGCCGGTCTTCGAGGAGGTCCTGGAGGCGGTGGACACGCCGTTGCAGGCCGAGATCAAGGATGTCGCGGCGGCGCGGGCACTGGCCGAGGTGATGCGTGCGCGTGACCTGACCGCGCGGATCGAGGTGTCCTCGTTCCACGACGAGGCGGTCGCCGAGATCGCGCGGCTGGTGCCGGGCGTGCGCACCGCGCTGGTCGCGAGCCGGTACGGCACCGACGTGGTGGACCGAGCCGTCGCCGTGGGCGCCGCCACCGTGTGCCTCGACATCCGCCGGCTCACCCTGGAGATCGTCGAGCACGCGCGCGCTTCCGGACTGCGGATCGTCGGCTGGGTGGTCAACACACAGGACCATCTGCGGCTGGTCCGCGCCCTGGAGCTGGACGGGGCGACGACCGACTATCCCGAGATCAAGCGCACGGGCCGCTTCACCGCGTGACCCAGGCGCCCGGGCCCGCGCCCGGACGCCGGCCACGACGTCACACCAGCGGCTTGACCAGCACCTCGAACCGCAGGTCGGCGCGGCGCGGCACGCCGAAGCGCTCGTCGCCGTACGGGAACGGCTGCGTCCGGCCCGTACGGCGGTAGCCGCGGCGCTCGTACCAGGCGATCAGGTCCTCCCGCTGGGAGATCACCGTCATCTGCATCTCGGTGACACCCCAGGTCTCCCGGGCCAGGCGCTCGGCCTCCGCCATGACGGTCTTGCCGAGGCCCGCGCCCTGCATGGCGGGGCTGACCGCGAACATGCCGAAGTAGGCGTGGGCGCCGCGGTGTTCCAGCTGGCAGCAGGCGACGATACGACCGTCCCGCTCGACGGCCAGCAGCCGGCTCCCGGGGGCCTTGATCACCTCCAGCACGCCCTGCGGATCGGTCCGCTGCCCTTCCAGCAGGTCCGCCTCGGTGGTCCACCCGGCCCGGCTGCTGTCCCCCCGGTAGGCCGACTCGATCAGTGCGACGAGGGCGTCGACGTCGGCGTCGGTGGCATCCCGGAAGGCGAGTCCGGTGGCGAGGGTGTCCATGGTGCGGGTCTCCGATCTCGGGCGTGGCTGAGCCACGGACGAGGGTAACCCTGCCGCTAGGCTCCCCCCGCATGGTGCATGTACTCAGCAGCCGGATCCTGCTCCGGCCCACCGACCCCGAGCGCTCCCGCGCCTTCTACGGCGAGCAGCTGGGGCTGTCCGTCTACCGCGAGTTCGGTACCGGCCCCGAACGCGGCACGGTCTACTTCCTCGGCGGCGGCTTCCTGGAGGTGTCCGGCCGGTCCGAGGGGCCGCCCTCGCCCGCGGTCCGGCTGTGGTTGCAGGTCGAGGACGTGAAGGCCGCGGGCGAGGAACTGCGGGCGCGGGGCGTCGAGATCGTCCGGCCGCCGGTGCGGGAGCCGTGGGGCCTGGTCGAGATGTGGATCGCCGATCCGGACGGCACCCCGATCGTCCTGGTGGAGATCCCGTCGGACCATCCACTGCGGTACCGGCCGGGGATCTAGG
>NZ_KQ948360.1:0-274899 GCF_001514055.1 Streptomyces corchorusii
CAATTTTTGAAGAGACCCCCGCACCTTCGGTGCGGGGGTTTTCTGCGTTTAGGGTGGTCCCATGAGCCCTTTCGCCAGGAATGAATACGTAGTCCGCGCCATACGGCCCGATGACTGGGAGCGGGTGAAGGAACTGCGCCTGGACTCGCTGCGGGACCCGGTCGCGCACCTCGCCTTTCTGGAGACCTACGAGAACGCTGCGGCCAAGCCCGACTCCTTCTGGCACGACCGGGCCGTCACCTCAGGGGAGGGCTCCACGACCGCCCGGCAGTTCATCGCAGAGACGGCCGACGGGACTTGGGCCGGCTCGGTCACCGTCCTCCTCGAAGAGGCCGGGAGCAAGGACTGGGCCGGGTTTCCGGTCGACCGGCGGCAGGGGCATGTCGTCGGGGTGTTCGTGCGGCCCGAGCACCGGGGGAACGGGCTGATCGAGGCGCTGTTCCAGGCCGGTGTCTCCTGGGCGTGGGAGCGGGCGGCCGAGCGGGTGCGGCTGTTCGTCCACGAGGACAACGCGCGAGCGCAGGCGGCGTACCGGAAGATCGGCTTCGCGCCGAGTGGCCTGGTGGTGTCCTTCTCGAAGGACGAGGCGGAGCAGGAGTTGGAGTTCGTCCTGGAGCGGCCCGTCTAGGCCGGTAGCTCCTGGTGGGGCCAGCGGGAGCGGGCCTGTTCGCGGGAGCGGAGCAGGGCGAGCGTCGGCAGGCCCCGGTCGGCTCCGGTGGCGAGCAGGGCCGGCAGCTCCGGGAGCGGAGCCACGGCCGCGATGTCGTCCAGGACCAGGGTGAGTGGTGGGTCGAGCCGACCGGAGGATGACCGTTCGGCCATGCGCCGGCCGCGCTCGACCACGCTGGAGACGAGGGCCGTCAGGAGCGGCATCGCGCCCGGATTGCTCCGCGGGTCCTCGATGGATTCACCGACCACATAAAGCGTGCCCCCTTCTTGGATGAAGGAATCCAAGGCGAGGGCATCATTTCGGTTGGGAGTGCAGGCTTCGCGGATGTTGACCGTGGAGAGGGCCGCGAGGGCCCTGCCGGTCAGTTCCTGGGCGACGTCGCGGCGTTCGGGATGGGCGGTGAGGGCCGCCTCCAGTTCGCCGGCGGCGCCCGGAGCGGCCTTGGGGTGGGTACGGAGGGTGCGGACGGCCTCTTGGACCTGGGTGCCCTGCGACCAGCGGTGGACGTGGCGGACGGTGCGGTTGTCCAGGGCGGCGGCGTGCAGGTAGCTGCGGAGCAGGGTGGTCGCCGTGTCCGCCACCGCTTGGTCGATCTTGGCGGTGGGGCGTACGGGGGCCAGCAGTGCTGTCGCCCTGTGGAGTGCCGTTTGTTTGTCTTCGCAGCCGGTGGTGGGGGACCAGTGGAGGCGGGCCGGGGTGTCGCAGAGGTGGGCGGGGTCGTAGAGGAGGGTGGGCCCCAGTTTTGCCTTCGCGTCCTTCGTGTCCGACCAGAGGGTGGGGTTGGAGGTGACGACGAGGGTGGGGCCGGGGGCGGTCTGGATGGCCTGGCTCGCGGTGGCGTGGCGGCCTTCCCGGGGGGCGATGTGGAGTTTCTCCCACCCGGCCACCCGCTCACCGTCGGCCGAGGCGTCCGACCCCGCTGGTTCAGCGCCCGCGTGGGGTGCCGGTACCGCGTGAGGTGCCGGTACCTCGTGCTGCCGGGCGAATCCGTGCGCGGCGCCCTGGAACACGGGCACCCCGGACCCGCCGACCCCGGCCCCGGCAGCCCCGATTCCCCCAGCCGCAGGCCCGCCGGCCGCGGAGTCGCTCTCCATCGGCACGCCGGGGACTGGGGCAGGCGCGCCAGACCCCGGCCCAGCCCACCCCGATCCGGCCTCCGCCGGGCCGGCCCCCGCCGGTCCCGCCTCCGTCGTCCCCCCGCCCCCAGCGGCAGCCCTGCGGGCTCTTCCGGCTCTCCACCGGGCGACTGTTCCCAGGGCGAACATCGTGAGGACGAAGAGGATCATCAGTTGGGCTATGAACAGGCCCCAGAACAGGCCCCAGCCGGAGAGCTGGGACGGTGGGGTGTCCGGCCAGGCGCCGGTGATGTCGTGGGGGCGGCCGATGAGGTGGCGCATGGCCAGGGGTGTGCGGGTGAACGTGACGCCGGTGGGCCAGGCGCCCTGGGCGAACCAGGCCGCCAGGCCCGTGGCCGTCCACACCAGCACCGTTATGCCGAGGAGGAACGCGAGCATGCCGATCAGCAGGCCGTCGGGGATGCCGCCCTGGCCCTCCCGGCGGCTGTCCCGGCGGTCCCCGCGGCGGTCGTCCGGTCTCACCCTGTTCCCCTTACATCCCCTTGCGCTCTCTCGCGCCCTCTCGCGTCTCCTTACGCCACCGTCGACTCGGAGTCGCCCACGTGCTGTTCCACGAAGGCCGCGGCCCGTTGCTCGGCCTCCAGTTCGGCCGCGCGCAGGGCGTCGTCGGCCGCGAGGTCGCTGGAGGACTCGGTCATCGCGCGGTCGGTGAAGACCAGCGGCCGTTCCGTCTCCGTGATCAGGTGCTTGACCACCTGGACGTTGCCGTTGACGTCCCAGACCGCGATGCCGGGCGTGAGCGTGGGGATGATCTCGACCGCCCAGCGGGGGAGGCCGAGGACCCGGCCCGTGGCCCTCGCCTCGTCGGCCTTCTGGGCGTAGATCGTCCTGGTCGAGGCCATCTTCAGGATGGCCGCCGCCTCCTTCGCCGCCGCTCCGTCGACGACGTCGGACAGGTGGTGGACCACCGCCACGAAGGAGAGGCCGAGCCGGCGGCCGAACTTCAGCAGTCGCTGGAAGAGCTGGGCCACGAAGGGGCTGTTGATGATGTGCCAGGCCTCCTCGACCAGGAAGATGCGCTTCTTCCGGTCGGGACGGATCCAGGTGTGCTCCAGCCACACCCCGACGATCGCCATGAGGATCGGCATGGCGATGGAGTTGCGGTCGATGTGGGAGAGGTCGAAGACGATCAGAGGGGCGTCCAGGTCGATGCCGACCGTCGTCGGCCCGTCGAACATGCCCCGCAGGTCACCGTCGACCAGCCGGTCCAGGACCAGGGCGACATCGAGGCCCCACGCCCGTACGTCGTCTATGGCGACGTTCATCGACTCCGCCGACTCCGGTTCGGGGTGCCGTAGCTGCTCCACGATGTCGGTCAGGACCGGCTGGCGGTCCACGATGGTCTCGTTGACGTACGAGTGGGCGACCTTCAGGGCGAAGCCGGACCGCTCGTCCAGGCCGTGGCCCATCGCCACTTCGATGATCGTGCGGAGCAGTGCCAGCTGGCCGGTGGTGGTGATCGCCGGGTCCAGCGGGTTCAGGCGGATGCCATGGTTCAGGGCGGCCGTCGGGTCCAGCCGGATCGGCGTTATCCCCAGCTCCTGGGCGATGAGGTTCCACTCGCCGACCCCGTCCTCGCCCTGGGCGTCCAGGACGACGACCTGGCGGTCCTTGAAGCGGAGCTGGCGCAGGACGTAGGTCTTCTCCAGGGCCGACTTGCCGTTGCCGGACTCGCCGAGGACGAGCCAGTGCGGGGCCGGCAACTGCTGGCCGTAGAGCTGGAAGGGGTCGTAGATGTAGCCCTTCCCGGAGTACACCTCGCGGCCGATGATGACGCCGGAGTCGCCGAGGCCGGGCGCGGCCGTGGGCAGGTAGACGGCCTGGGCCTGGCCCGTGGAGGTGCGCACCGGCAGCCGGGTCGTCTCGACCTTCCCGAAGAGGAAGGAGGTGAAGGCCTCGGTGAGGACGGTCAGCGGGTCCCGCATCGGCGAATCAGCCCCTACCTTCGGATGCCGGTGGCGAACGGAAGTGTGTTCACGAAGGCGCGGTGGTGCTCTCGGTCGCACCACTCCAGCTTGAGGTACGACTTGCCGGCGGAGGCCCTTATCGTCCGCTTGTCGCGGGCGAGGGCCTCCGGGGAACGGGAGGAGACGGTGATGTAGCCGACCAGGTTGACGCCGGCGGCGCCGCTGGCGAGGTCCTCGCCGCGCTGGTCGAGGCGGTTGTGCGCGGCGATGTCGCGGGGGTCGACGGTCCGGTTCATCTTGGCGGCGCGGGACGCCTCGGCCTCGTCGTTGGTCTTCTCCGTGAGCATGCGCTCGATGGCGACCTCGGTGGGTTCGAGGTCCATGGTGACGGCGACCGTGCGGATGACGTCCGGGGTGTGGACGAGGAGCGGCGCGAGGAAGTTCACGCCGACGGGGGTCATCGGCCATTCCTTCACCCAGGCGGTGGCGTGGCACCAGGGCGCGCGGGTGCTGGACTCCCGGGTCTTGGCCTGGAGGTAGGTGGGCTCCGTGGCGTCCAGCTCGGCCGGCCAGGCGTTGCGCTGGGTCATCGCCTGGATGTGGTCGATGGGGTGGTCGGGGTCGTACATGGAGTGGATGAGGGAGGCCAGCCGCCCCTGACCGAGCGGCTGCCGTACCCGGATGTCGGCCTCCTGGAGCCGCGAGCAGATGTCGGTGAGCTCGCGGGCCATGACGACGGCGAGCCCGGCGTCCCGGTCGACCTTGCCGCCGCGGGCGCGGACGGCGCGGGCCATGGCGTGTGCCTCGGCGGCCAGTTCGCGGGTGTAGTGCATGCAGGCGACGAGGTAGGCGCGGTGCTGCTCGCTGCTGGTGGACACCATGGACTGGAGCTGGTCGTAGGACTGCTGGAGCCAGCCGGGGGAGCGGGGGTCACCGCGTTGGCCGACGTCCTTGGCGTGCGCGTCCGGGTCGGCGGGCAGGGTCCGGGCGAGCATTTGCAGGCGCGTGACGAAGCCGTCTCCGTTGGCGACGTGCTTGAGCAGGGTGCCGAAGCGGTCGACCAGGGCCTCCTGGTCCTCCGAGTCGCGCAGGCCGACGCCGGGGCCCTCGATCTCGATGGCGGCGGTGACGGTCTTGCGGTCGGCGTGCAGCAGTACGGCGATCTCGTCCGGCCCGAAGGGTGCGGCGAGCCAGGTGATGCGGCCGATGCCCGGCGGCGGGCCGATCTCGATCTCGCGCCCGTCGAGCCGGGTCCCGGCCTCCATGGCGGTGGAGCGGTAGACGGCGCCCCGCTTGACGGTGCGCTTGTAGCTGCGGTTGATCTCGAACCACTTGTAGAACGTGCGGCGCTTGTACGGCACGTAGACCGCGGCGAGCGCGAGCAGCGGGAAGCCGGTCAGCAGCACGATCCGCAGGGGCAGGACCGGGACGAGCAGGCCGCACATCATGCCGAGGAACGCGCCGACGATGATCAGGGCGATCTCGCCGGACTCGCGGTTACGGCCGACGATCGCGTTCGGCCGGGCGCGGCCGATGAGATACGTACGGCGGGGCGTGACCGGATGGGACAGGTGGGACTCGGTCGTCAACGCCCTTCACCTCCCGTGCGGTTGTTGCGGGTGTTGCTGGCGTGCGGTGTGTTGACCGGGCTGGACGCGCGGGGCGCGGGCGTGGCGGAGGGGACGGCTCCGCCGCCGGCGGGGGTGCGGCTGCTGTGGGCGGCGACGCCTCCGCTGGCGGGGTTGGCCGGGCGCGGGGCGCTGCCGGACTGTCCGCCGGAGGTGTCGGCGCGGGTGCTGTGGGTCTTGATGCCCTGGGCGACGAGGGTGGCCGGGGAGCTGATGACGGCGGCGGCCTTGCTCTCGGCGCCCTGCATGATGCGGTTGCTGCGGGAGCCGGCGAGTTCGTCGCCGAAGCCGGGGACGAAGCGGTAGATCATCGCGCTGGCGAAGATGGCCAGCAGGATGATGGCGAGGCCGGAGACGACGGCGGAGAAGGCGTCGGGGCCGCTGTCGCCGGAGAGGGCGCCGGCCAGGCCGAGGACGATCACGATGACCGGCTTGACGAGGATGACGGCGATCATGATGCCGGCCCAGCGGCGGACGTGGCCCCACAGGTTCTTGTCGACCAGGCCGGCGTACACGACGGTGCCGAGGAGGGCGCCGACGTAGAGCAGGGCGGCGCGGATGACGAGCTCCAGCCAGAGGACGCCGGCGGCGAGGATGCTGACCAGGGACACGACGATCAGCATGATGGGGCCGCCGCCGATGTCGTTGCCCTTCTTCAGGGCGCCGGAGAAGGTGCCGAAGAAGGTGTCGGCCTGGTCGCCGGTGGCTTTGGCGAGGACGTCCGTGACGCCGTCCGTCGCCGATACGACGGTGTACAGGATCAGGGGGGTGAAGGCGGAGGCCAGCACGGTGAGCCAGAGGAAGCCGACGGCTTCCGAGATGGCGGTGGTGAGGGGCACGCCGCGGACGGCTCGCTTGGCGACGGCCAGGAGCCAGAGGAGGAGCGTGAGGATCGTGGAGGCGGCGAAGACGACGGCGTACTGCTTCAGGAACGCCTGATTGGTGAAGTCGACGTTGGCGGTCTCCTTCACGGCCTTGCTGAGCTTGTCGACGGTCCAGGCGGCGGCGTCGGCGCAGCCCTTGGCCAGGGAGGCGAGGGGGTCGAGCGTGTCGGTGAGGGGGTTGCTGGGGGCGCCGCCGGAGGATCCGCCGGAGGGGTCACCGGACTCGCAGAACTTCCGGGCAGGAGGCGCGAGCAGGGAGCAGTCGGCGCTCTTGCTCGGAGTCGGTGTGGGGGACGGTGCCGCCACGGCTCGCGCGGCCAGGAGCACGGTGGCGGCCTGGACGGCGCCCACCAGGCCTGCGAGCTTGAGGACGCGCTGCGGGCTACCGGGCATATGTGAACCCTCCGAACTCCTTGACCGCCTTGCCGATCTCATCGGCACCGGAGACGGGGTTGTCTCCGGCGATCGGGGTGGGGCCTGTCTTCTGGCTGGTCTCCAGCACCTTCCAGTCGCTGCCGTCCCACTTCAGCTGGAAGGTGACGGTCGACCAGCCACTGGTCACAGGGTTGTTCGAGCCTTCACCAGCCAGGCCGAAGAGCGTGTTGCACCACACTTCGACGGTCGCCGCCGCGCTGCTGTAGGACGTCGTTTTCGTGCCGGCCGGCAGTGTGCGGTCGACGAAGGTGATGTCCTTGGGAACGCTGCCATCGGCGTTGAGACCGATGTTCTTGAGGAAGCCGGCCGAGTAATTGGCGTCGAAAACCGACTGGAGCCGGCTCACGGTGCTCGGGTCGGCCACTGCCTCGACGATGCTGTGCCTGTTGGCCGTGTCGACCATGCCGTCGGACCACAGGACCACCGCGTAGTTCGCCGCCGCGCTCTCCGCTCCCTGGGCTGTGTGGGCGAAGCCCGAAGGGATGGTGCCGGTTCTTGTTTCGACCGGGCGGGTGCCCGAGGGGGCAGTCGAGGATGCTTCGGGCTTGGCGGCCTTCCCCGACGCCTCGTCACCCCCCGAATCCCCCCCGCGGTTCGCGAAGGCGATGGCGGCGATGAGGAGGACTACTACGCCTACCACCGTGATCAGGCTGCGGGAGGAGGAGCGGTGGGGGCGGCGGGGGGCGCCGCCGTAGGGGTCGGGGTCGGGGAGGCGGGTGCGGGTGTGGCCCGTCTCGGGGTAGTCGTAACCCTGTTCGTCTCCGGGACTCATGCCGTGTGCGCTCCCTCACCCTCGTAGGCATACGACGGTAGCCGTGCTGGTTCCCGCGGGGGCGCGGTGTGGTGACTCGACATCAGGGAGACGCAACCTCAGCCGGTGGGCACGACGGGTGGGTGGGGTGGAGGGGACGGGGTCAGACCGCCATGCCGTACACGATCGTGAACAGGGTGCCCAGGGATCCGATGATGAACACCCCGGTGAGGCCGGCGATGATGAGGCCCTTGCCCTGTTCGGCGCTGAAGGTGTCCCGGAGGGCCGTGGCGCCGATGCGCTGCTTCGCCGCGCCCCATACCGCGATGCCGAGGCAGAGGAGGATGGCCACGGCCATGACCACCTCGATCATCACCTTGGCCTCGTTGCCCAGGCTGCCGAAGGGGCCCCAGTCCGGAGCGATCCCGCCGATGATGGTGTTGATGTCTCCCTTGTCGGCCGCAAAGAGCATGTAAGTCACCGCCCCTGGTGGGTAGTTCCGTGAGTGCCCCTGCGGTGTGCAGAGGTCAGACCTCATTGTCGCCGACAACGCCGCCAACGTATGTCGACTTGACGTCATTGACTGGCGGGTTTCGTACGAATAGCCCGTGCGGTCACTCTGTGTATCACGGCAGGTCACGCTGGGCAACGAGGTGGGAGTGGAGCCGGTCGGGTGACGCGTCGCGTCGATGTTCTCACGGGGGGACGGGAAAACGGGCCACGGCTGGGCGCCGTGGTCCGTCCGTCCGCGAGGGGTGCTCGGCCTGTACGGGAACTCGGCCGGACAGCTGCCGCTTGACGGGGTGTCGGTCGGGGGGGGAGACGCCGTGCGGTCATGTACTTGGGGGCGGCCGGGTACTCGGTGCCGGTCTCGTTCGGCGCGGTGCCCAGCCCGGCGGACAGGAGCGCGGCGGTGGCCGCGGCTGCCGAACTGCTGCCGCGTCAGCGCACAAGTGGGCCCGGGTGCTCGGGCGGCTAGCGTGGGCGTAGGCCGTGCAGCAGTAGGTGGACGTGGGTGTCCAGGCCGGCCAGGGTCTCCTCCGCGTCGAGCGCGCAGCCGGCGATCAGGGCGGCCAGGCCGTGCAGGCTCGCGGCGGCGACCGTGGTGAGGCGCTCGGGGTCGCCCTGGACGATCTCGCCCTGTTCCTGGGCGTCCGCGACCAGCCGGGTGAAGGTGTTGAGGGAGCGGTCGACGGCCGCGGCGAGCTGGGCGGAGCTGTCGGGGTCGTGCTTGCGCGCGAACATCAGCTCCAGCAGCTCGGGGTTCTCGACGGCGAAGCCGAGGTAGGCGCGGGCGAAGGCGGTCATCCGCTCCTCGAAGGGCCGGTCCGGGCGGTCGGCGGCGGCCAGGGCCTGGTTCATGCGCTCGTAGCCGTCCAGTGCCAGGGCGTCGAGCAGGGCCTGCTTGTCCTTGAAGTGCCGGCCGGGGGCGGCGTGGCTTACGCCCACGTCCCGGGCCAGTTCGCGCAGCGAGAGCGCGCCCACCCCCTTGTCGCGCAGAGTGCGCTCGGCGCTCTTGAGCAGGGCGGCGCGCAGGTCTCCGTGGTGGTAGGGGCGGGGTGCGGACATGTGGGTCATCGTATCTCGATGTTGCCATCGTCAGCTTTGTTGTCATTGACAGCATTGTTGGCGATGCCTACATTGAGGTCATGGCTGATACGACCGAAGCGCGCGGCAAGCGCGGCAAGTGGAACGCGACCCGTCTGCCCGACCTGACCGGCCGTACGGCCGTCGTCACCGGTGCCAACAGCGGCATCGGCCTGGCCGCCGCGCGGGCGCTGGCCGGCGCCGGGGCGCATGTGGTGCTCGCGGTGCGGGACCTCGCCCGGGGCGGTGCCGCGGCGGCGCGGGTGGCCGGCAGCACCGAGGTGCGCCGGCTGGACCTGGCGGACCTCGACTCGGTGCGCGAGTTCGCCGCCGGCTGGGACCGCCCGCTGGATCTGCTGATCAACAACGCGGGCGTGATGATGGTGCCGGAACAGCGCACCAAGCAGGGCTTCGAGTTGCAGTTCGGCACCAACCACCTGGGGCACTTCGCGCTGACCACCCTGCTGCTGCCCCGGATCACCGACCGGGTGGTGACCGTGGCGTCCGGCGCGCACCGCATGGGCGACCGGACGATCCACTTCGAGAACGTGAACCTGCGCGGGAACTACAGCCCCACGCGCGCCTACGCCCAGTCCAAGCTGGCCAACCTGCTCTTCACCCTGGAGCTCCAGCGGCGCCTGACGGAGGCCGGGTCGGCCGTACGGGCCCTGGCGGCGCATCCCGGCTGGGCGGCGACCAACCTCCAGAGCGGTACCGCCAACCCGTTCACCCGCCTGTTCATGCGGGCCGGCAACCGGTTCCTCGCCCAGGACGACGAGGCCGGCGCCCTGCCCACCCTCTACGCGGCCACCCAGAACCTGCCCGGCGCGTCCTACGTCGGCCCCGACGGTCCCGCCGAGTTGCGCGGTGCCCCGACCCTGGTCGGCCGCAGCGCCGCGGCGAGTGACCCGGCCGCGGCCCGGCGGCTGTGGACGCTCTCGGAGGAGCTGACGGGCGTGGAGTGGCCGCTCCCGGCGGCGGTGCGGTGACCGGGAGCGCCGCTCCCGCCGGTGCCCGGGCCCGCTGAGCGCGCCGGGCGGAGCGGCGCGGTGGGAGTGGTGGTGAGGTTCCGATCGGCCATGAGGGGGGAAGCGGAGGTTTCACAGGAAAATCTCAGCGAAGCCGGAACGGGATTCTCACCTTCGTCGGACAGAGTGGGGCCTGATGAAGCGCACCTCACGCATCTCGGTCACCTCACGGCCCGCGTTGCTCGGAGCTGTGGTGCTGTTGGCGGTGACGTCGGCCTCCGTGGCCGCCGCGGACGACGGGCGGGGGCCCCTCGGGGTCACCGCCGACACCGTCGCGACCCGGCACAGCGCGCGGGTGGGCGCGCTGTTCGACGCGGACCGGGCGGGCAGGCCGGCCGGCGGCCACTTCTGCACCGCCTCCGTGGTGCACAGCCCGCGGGGCGATCTGATCGTCACCGCGGCGCACTGCGTGGCCGGCGCCGACGGCGATCTGGTGTTCGTGCCGGGCTACCGGGACGGGCGGGCGCCGTATGGGGTGTGGAAGGTGACGCGGCGGTTCCTGCCGGACGGGTGGGCCAGGGGGAAGGACGAGGACAGCGACGTCGCCTTCGCCGTCGTCGCCGCGCGGGACGGCGACCGGCTGGAGGACGTGGTCGGCGCCAACCGGTTCACGACCGGGGTGGCCACCGGCGCCACCGCGGTCACCGTCACCGGCTACCCCGACTCCCGCGAGGTGCCCATCAGCTGCACCAACAGGCCGGTCCCGCACAGCCGTACCCAACAGCGCATCGACTGCCCGGACTTCACCAGCGGCACCAGCGGCAGCCCCTGGGTCAACGGTGACGGCCAGGTCGTCGGCGTGCTCGGCGGCCATGAAGAGGGCGGCTCCACGGCGGACACGTCGTACAGCGTGGCCCTGGGCGGCGAGGCGGCGGAGCTGTACCGGGACGCCACGGCCGGCCGCTGAGCGGGCTGAGGGCGCGTCACCTGCGCCCGTTCACCTATGAAATGACGCCACTTCGCGCACAAATGGCCTTGAACGGCGCCCGCATGGGGGAAAGTTGAACCGTGCGGAAGGTATGGGTGATCGGTGGGGCGGCCGTCGGGCTCGGCATGGGCTTCGTCATGCTGCTCGTCGTCGGGGTGTATCTGGTGGCCGGGAACCTGCTCGGCGGGGTGACCTCGGCGAGCCGGGGGCTGGCCAAGGGAGCCGTTCCGGCCGCCTACAAGTCGTTGGTGCAGAAGTGGGGCAACCTGTGCCCGGCGCTCAGTCCGGCGCTGCTCGCCGCGCAGCTCTACCAGGAGAGTGGCTGGAACCCGACCGTCGTCAGCCCGGCCGACGCCCGCGGGATCGCGCAGTTCATCCCGAGCACCTGGGCGACCCACGGGATCGACGGCGACGGGGACGGCAAGCGGGACATCTGGGATCCGGACGACGCCATTCCGTCGGCCGCCTCGTACGACTGCGAGCTGGCGAAGTACGTGAAGGACGTGCCGGGGAACGTCTCCGACAACATGCTCGCCGCCTACAACGCGGGCGCCTACCGCGTCATCAGGGCGGGCGGGGTTCCGGCCATCAGCGAGACGCGGAACTACGTCCAGCGGATCCGCAGCCTGGAGAAGAGCTTTGCCGCGCCGGTCACCCGGATCGACCCCACCCGGCAGGCCGCCGGCGCCATCGGCTTCGCGCAGAGCAAGCTCGGCACGCCGTACCTGTGGGGCGGCAACGGCACCGCCGACCAGGGCGGGCGCTTCGACTGCTCGGGGCTGACCAAGGCCGCGTACGAGAAGGTCGGGATCACCCTGCCGCGCGTGGCCAACGACCAGTACAACGCCGGGCCGCACCCCTCCCGGGACCAACTGCTCCCGGGCGACCTGGTGTTCTTCTCCGACGACCTCACCGACTCCCGGGCCATCCGGCACGTCGGCATCTACGTCGGCGGCGGATACATGATCGACGCCCCGCGCACGGGCGCCGTGATCCGGTTCGACCCCATCGACACCCCCGACTACTTCGGGGCCACCAGGGTCACCGAAGATGGCGCGAAAGCACTTCCCACGACGGTGTGAACCGAGCGTGAACCCATCCCCTGAGCTGGGGCGATGAGTCTCTCTTCGATAACGTCTGCGTGATCATTCAGTGGAGAGTGGAACGTATGGGCGGTGGGCATGCGTTCCTGTTGACGTAGCCGAGCGGACGTCAGTGCGGCAGTGCAGCGGAAGCGGATCTACGAACCACGGGGAGCAGGTGCGACGCACACGAGGTGCGTCCGGGAAGACGACGAAGGGGCCGCAGCACGATGGCTGTACTCGCCGAATCCGGATCGAACCCCGACGTCGAGCTGCTCTACGACATCAACGGCCTGGCCAAGGACGCGCCGCACTGGTTCGACCGGGTCATGGAGTTCGTCGGTGAGTACGGCCTGCTGCTCGCCATGGTGCTGCTGATCCTGTGGTGCTGGTGGTCCGTGCGGCGCCGGGGCGGCGAGGACGCCGCGCCCTCGGTGGCCGCGCTGGTGTGGGCGCCGCTCGCGGCCGGCCTCGCGGTGCTGGTGAACGTGCCGATACGGGGTTTCGTGGAGCGACCCCGCCCCTTCGTGGACCACCAGGGCCTGGACGTCCTCGTCTCCGGCAAGACCGACTTCTCCTTCGTCAGCGACCACGCGACGATCACCATGGCGCTCGGCGTGGGCCTCTTCGTCGCCCACCGCCGCTTCGGCCTCATCGGCATCGGCCTGGCCCTCCTGGAGGGCTTCTGCCGGGTCTACATGGGCGTGCACTACCCGACGGACGTCGTCGGCGGCTTCGCCCTCGGTACGGCGGTCGTCCTGCTGCTGTCCCCGCCGGCCACGGCCCTGCTCACCCCGCTGATGCGGGCCGTGGAGCGCTCGCCGCGCGCCGGGTGGCTGGTGCGGCGGCGGTCCGCGGCGGCCGGCGACCGGGGCAACACGCTCCTGCCCAGCGCCCGCAAGCCCCTGGACACCGAGGAACGGGACCTCGCGGCCTAGGACCTCGCGGCCCCGGATCCCCGACGGCCGCCCGGCGGGCGGGGAGACCCGCCCGCTCCGCATCCTGCGGGTGGGACCCCGCTTGCCGACCCCGCGCGTAGGACCCGTTACAGACCCTGCGCGTAGGAGAAGAAGCGCTGGGGGTCGTACTGCTGCTTCACCTTGGCCAGTCGGGCCGTCGCGTCCCCGTAGTACGCCTTCTTCCAGTCCTTCAGCGTCGGGTCGCTGTAGTTCTGGTAGGCGGCGCCCGAGGCGTACGGCTGCATCGCCTGGTGTGCCGAGGTCAGCCAGGACTGGGCGGTGGAGCCGGAGGCCCCCGCGCCCCAGGAGGCGATGTACTGGGCCAGCATCCGCGAGCGGCGGTGGACGAAGGCCGTCGCGGTGGGGGAGACCCGGTTGACCGCGCCGCCTAGCGCGGTGAACGCGATGCTGCCCGCGCCGCCCCGGACCGCGGCGATCTGCTTCAGCACGGCCTGGATGCCGGCCGCGGACAGCGAGCGGTCGAAGAAGTCGGAGCGGGCCGCGTACGTCTCGCGGCCGAGCCTGCCCTGCGGGGAGCGGCCCGGGGTGGAGCCGGGCAGATGGCACTGGGCGTCGCCGGAGAAGGAGGAGCAGCCGGCGTAGATCTCCATGGCCTGCTCGTAGCCCCGGCGGCGCAGGGAGACTGAGGAGGCGTCGGCGCCCGCCAGGTGGGCCAGGCGGTCCACGGCGTTCTGGAGCTCGCCGTAGGTGCCGAGGGAGAAGCAGGCCACCGAGATGGTCGGGGTGCGGCCCGGGGAGCACTCCAGGTGCAGGGAGGACCAGATCTCGTCGGGCTGGCTCGGGCCCCACTCCTGCCACGCCTTCAGCACCTTGGCGGCCTTGGCCCACGGCCAGGTCAGGTAGGCGGTCACGGCCTGCGGCGCGGCGTGGGTCCGGAACTGGAGCTCGGTGACGACGCCGAAGTTGCCGTTGCCGGCGCCGCGCAGCGCCCAGAACAGGTCCTTGTTGGTGCTCGCGTTCGCCGTGAGCTGTTTGCCGTCCGCGGTGATCAGGGTGGCCTGGGTGAGGCTGTCGCAGGTCAGGCCGTAGGCGCGGGAGGCCACGCCGTGGCCGCCGCCGAGCACCAGGCCGGAGACGCCGACGGTGGGGCAGGAGCCCGCCGGTATGGTCACGCCCTTCGCGGCCAGCGCGCGGTAGACGTCGATCAGCTTGGCGCCGGCGCCGACGACGGCCTGGCCGCCGCTCGCCCGGACCCGGTTGAGCCGGGACACGTCGACGATCAGCCGGTTGTCGCCGGAGGAGTAGCCGGCGTAGGAGTGGCCGCCGTTGCGTATGGACACCTTCACGCCGTGCGCGTGGGCGTAGGCGAGGGCGGTGCGGATGTCGGCGGTGTGCGCGACGTAGGCCACCGCGGCGGGCTTCAGCCCGTCGAAGCGGGTGTTGTAGAGCTGGTGGGCGGTCTGCCAGCTCGCGTCGCCGGGCCGCACCAGGGAGCCGTCCAGGTCACGGGCGAGGGCCGCCCAGTTGGCGGCGGCGCTCGCGCTGGTGGTCTTGACGGCCGTCAGCGAGGAGGGGCGCGACGGCGTGCCGGGGCGGTCCGCCGCAGGGGCGGACGAACCCCCGCCCGCACCGCACGCGGTGAGTGCGGTCGCCGCCAGGGCGGCTGCGCCGCCCGAGATGAACGTACGCCGTTCCATGTCCGTCGCCTTTCCTCGGCTGTCGTGGAACGAGACGACGCGCCGCACCCGGGGGTTCCCCCGGCCGGGTGACGAACATCGAAGGCATGTCCGCGCAACCCGGTCGTCGGAACCTTCGCGTGCCCTCCCCGTGAGCATTCCGTGACCTCACCAGGCCGACGGCAGGGGTTCACCCCTCGTTCACTTCCGGCCATCGGCGGCTTCACCTGATCTGCCTAATTTCGGCCTTACCGGGTGCCGAGTGCGGCCATGAACGCGCTCACGTACCTCTATGACCTCGCGCGCCGCCGACAGCGGCGGCTCCTGGAAGGAACTCCCGAAAGTGAAGCTTCAGCGCAAGAACCGGCTGCGCGCCCTTTCTCTCGGTGCTGTCGCCGTCACCGGCGCCCTGGCTCTGACGGCGTGCGGCTCCGACGACAACGGCGGTGGTGGCAGTGCGTCGGGCAACCCGTCCACGTCCGCCAACGCCGGCTCGATCAAGTGCGACAACGCCAAGGGTCAGCTCCTCGCAGACGGCTCCTCCGCGCAGAAGAACGCGATCGACGCCTGGGTGAAGAACTTCTCCCAGGCCTGCGGCGTGCAGATCAACTACAAGGGCGGCGGCTCCGGCGCAGGTGTCACCGCGTTCACGCAGGGCCAGGTCGCCTTCGCCGGTTCCGACTCGCCGCTGAAGCCCGAAGAGGTCACCGCCTCCAAGCAGATCTGCAAGGGTGGCCAGGGCATCGACCTGCCGATGGTCGGCGGCCCGATCGCCATCGGTTACAACGTCCCGGGTGTCGACAACCTGGTCCTGGACGCCCCGACCCTGGCCAAGATCTTCGACAGCAAGATCACCAAGTGGAACGACCCGGCGATCGCCGCCCTGAACAAGGGCGTGAAGCTCCCCGACCTGAAGATCCAGGCGTTCCACCGCTCGGACGAGTCCGGCACCACGGACAACTTCACCAAGTACCTGATCGCCACCACCCCGGACAACTGGAAGTACTCCGGCGGCAAGGCATGGCAGGCCAAGGGCGGCCAGTCCGCTCCGCAGTCCGCGGGTGTGGCCCAGCAGGTGAAGCAGACCTCCGGCGCCATCGGCTACTTCGAGCTGTCCTACGTCAAGGACGGCCTCAAGGCCGTGTCCATCAACACCGGCGCCAGCAAGCCGGTCGCGCCCAGCTCCGAGAGCGCCACCGCCGACATCGCCGCCGCGCAGGTCGTCGGCACCGGCAAGGACCTCTCGCTGAAGCTGGACTACAAGACCAAGGCCGAGGGCGCCTACCCGATCACCCTGGTCACCTACGAGATCGTGTGTGACAAGGGCAACAAGGCGGACACCCTGCCCGCCACCAAGTCCTTCCTGCGCTACATCGCCGGCGAGGACGGCCAGAAGATCCTCCCGAGCATCGGCTACGCGCCCGTGCCCGCCGACATCATCTCCAAGGTCCGCACGACCATCGAGGGCCTGAGCTGACCTGATCCGAGAGTGCGGCCCGGTACCCGACAGGGCCGGGCCGCACCGTCCGGTGCACCGCCGCCATGAGCCGCGGCCCCCTCGGGGTCACGGTTCCGCAGACCGGAGAACCCGATGGACATATCGACGACAACCGACGTACCTCCCCCCGCCCCCCAGCCCACGATCGCCGAGCAGAAGCGCGCGGCCCGTGGCGCCACCCGCCCCGGTGACCGGATCTTCCTCGGACTCTCCCGGGGCTCCGGCATCCTGCTGCTGGTGATCATGGCCGCCATCGCGGTCTTCCTCACCTACCGCGCCGTCCTCGCGATCAGCAAGGACCACGCGAACTTCCTGACCACGTTCGAGTGGAACACCAACGTCCTCGAACCGAAGTTCGGCATCGCGGTCCTGGTCTTCGGCACGATCGTCTCCTCGGTCATCGCCATGGTCATCGCGGTCCCGGTCGCGGTCGCCATCGCCCTGTTCATCACGCACTACGCCCCGCGCCGCATGTCCGGCCCGGTCGCCTACGTGATCGACCTGCTCGCCGCCGTGCCGTCCATCGTGTACGGCCTGTGGGGCGCCCTCGTACTCGTCCCGCACATGAACGGCCTGTTCGGCTGGCTCAACGAGTTCTTCGGCTGGACCGGCGTCTTCGCCTGGGACGAGGGTGCGCCGCGCTCGATGCTCACCGTCGGCATCCTGCTCGCGATCATGATCCTGCCGATCATCACCAACGTGAGCCGCGAGGTCTTCCGCCAGGTCCCGCAGATGCACGAGGAAGCGGCCCTGGCCCTCGGCGCCACGCGCTGGGAGGTCGTGCGCATGTCCGTGCTGCCGTTCGGCCGCTCCGGTGTGATCTCCGCCTCCATGCTCGGCCTCGGCCGCGCGCTCGGCGAGACGATGGCCGTCGCCACCGTGCTCTCGCCGTCCTTCGACATCCAGGCCAGCCTGCTCAACCCGGGCGGCGGCACCTTCGCCCAGAACATCGCCAGCAAGTTCAGCGAGGCGAACGAGTTCGGCCGGGACGCGCTCATCGCCTCCGGTCTGGTCCTGTTCGTCATCACCCTGCTGGTCAACGGCGCCGCCCGGCTGATCATCGCCCGTCGCGCGGAGTACTCGGGGGCCAACGCATGAGCACCGCAGCCGTCACCGACAAGCGGCCCAGCACGCTGCGCGCCGCGAGCCTGCCCCGGTGGACGCCGTGGGCCATCGCCGCCGGCTCCCTCGTCCTGGGCATCGGCATCAGCATGGCCGCCGGCCTGGACAGCCAGATCCAGTGGGGTCTGATCGCCGCCGTCCTCTTCGTCCTCGGCACGTTCGGCATCGCCGCGCGCGTCGAAGGCCGCCGCCAGGCCAAGGACCGCGTCGCCACCAGCCTCGTCTGGGTGGCCTTCCTGCTCGCCGTGGTGCCGCTGGTCTCCCTGATCTGGGTGACCGTCGTGCGCGGTGTGAAGGTCTTCGACGTCTACTTCCTGACCCACTCGATGGGGGTCGTCGCCGACACCGAGCCCGGCGGCGGCATCTACCACGCCATCATCGGCAGCCTGGAGCAGGTCGGCCTCGCCACCCTCATCGGCGCCCCGATCGGCGTGCTCACCGCGATCTACCTGGTCGAGTACGGCCGGGGCCGGCTCGCCAAGGCCGTCACGTTCTTCGTCGACGTCATGACGGGCATCCCGTCGATCGTCGCGGGCCTGTTCATCCTCAGCCTGATGCTCATCTTCGAGATGCAGCCGTTCGGCTTCGCCGGTTCGCTGGCCCTGGCGATCCTGATGATGCCGGTCGTCGTCCGCTCCACCGAGGAGATGCTCAAGCTCGTCCCGAACGAGCTGCGCGAGGCGTCGCTGGCGCTCGGCGTGCCCAAGTGGCGGACCATCCTGAAGGTGGTCCTGCCGACCTCCATCGGAGGCATCACCACCGGCGTCATGCTGGCGGTCGCCCGTATCGCCGGCGAGACCGCGCCGGTGCTGCTGCTGGTGTTCGGCAACCCGTTCATCAACAACAACCCCTTCGAGGGCGCGCAGGCGTCGCTGCCGCTGTACATCTACCAGCAGTTCGCCAACAGCGCGGGTTCCGGTGCGGCGTTCGACCGCGCGTGGGCGGCGTCCCTCACGCTGATCGCCTTCGTGATGATCCTCAACCTGGTGGCCCGCGGCATCGCCCGCTGGAAGGCCCCCAAGACCGGTCGCTGAGGCGACTATCTCCGGCTCCGCCGGGCGGGGCCACACAGCGACCGAGCTTGAATTTCTGGAAGTGAAGCAGACATGGCCAAGCGAATCGACGTAAGCGGGCTCACCGCCTTCTACGGCTCCCACAAGGCGATCGAGGACATCTCGATGACCGTGGAGCCGCGGTCGGTGACGGCGTTCATCGGCCCCTCCGGCTGCGGCAAGTCGACGTTCCTGCGCACGCTGAACCGTATGCACGAGGTCACCCCCGGCGGTCGCGTCGAGGGCAAGGTGCTCCTGGACGACGAGGACCTGTACGGCGCCGGGGTCGACCCGGTGTCCGTCCGCCGTGAGGTGGGCATGGTCTTCCAGCGCCCGAACCCGTTCCCCACGATGTCGATCTTCGACAACGTGGCGGCGGGCCTGCGGCTGAACGGCAACTACAAGAAGTCGGAACTGAACGACATCGTCGAGAAGTCCCTCAAGGGCGCGAACCTCTGGAACGAGGTGAAGGACCGCCTGAACAAGCCGGGCTCCGGCCTCTCCGGCGGTCAGCAGCAGCGTCTGTGCATCGCCCGCGCCATCGCGGTCGAGCCGAAGGTGCTCCTCATGGACGAGCCCTGCTCCGCCCTGGACCCGATCTCCACCCTCGCCATCGAGGACCTGATCGGTGAGCTGAAGGAGCGGTTCACGATCGTCATCGTGACGCACAACATGCAGCAGGCGGCGCGTGTCTCGGACCGTACGGCGTTCTTCAACCTCGCGGCGGTCGGGCAGCCCGGCCGGCTGATCGAGATCGACGACACGGAGCGGATCTTCTCCAACCCGTCGGTCCAGGCCACGGAGGACTACATCTCCGGCCGCTTCGGCTGATCCCACGATCCCCTCGCGGTGCTGCATGGCGGTGCCACCGCGAGGACGCAAAGGGCCCGCCCCTGGCTCCCGGGGGCGGGCCCACTGCGTTGTCACTGCGTTCGGCTCGCCTACAGGGCCACCAGCTTGACCAGCCCGAAGGCCAGGGCGGCCACCAGGGCCGCTGCCGGCATCGTGATGAACCAGCCGAGGATGATGTTCTTGGCCACGCCCCAGCGGACGGCGTTGACGCGCTTGGTCGCGCCCACGCCCATGATGGCCGACGTGATGACGTGGGTCGTGGAGATCGGCGCCTTGAAGAGGAACGCCGTGGTGAACATGATCGACGCGCCGGTCGTCTCGGCGGCGAAGCCCTGCGGCGGGTCGAGCTCGATGATCTTGCGGCCCAGCGTGCGCATGATCCGCCAGCCGCCCGCGTAGGTGCCGAGGGAGAGCATGATCGCGCAGACGATCTTCACCCAGACCGGGATCGGGTCGCCGTACGTCTCATGGCCGGAAATCACCAGTGCCATGACGACGACACCCATCGTCTTCTGGGCGTCCTGGAGGCCGTGGCCCAGCGCCATGCCGGCCGCCGAGACCGTCTGGGCTATGCGGAAGCCGCGCTTGGCCTTGTGCGGGTTGGCCCGGCGGAAGAGCCAGAGGATCGCCGTCATGACCAGGTAGCCGACGATCAGGCCGACGACCGGGGACACGAACATCGGGATGATGACCTTGTCGACCACCCCGTGCCAGATCACCGTCGTACCGCCCGCCAGCGCCGCGCCCACCAGGCCGCCGAACAGGGCGTGCGAGGAGGAGGACGGCAGGCCGAAGTACCAGGTGACCAGGTTCCAGACGATCGCGCCGAGCAGGGCCGCGAAGAGGATCCCCATGCCGGTCGAGCCCTGGGGCGTCTCGATCAGACCCTCGCTGACCGTCTTGGCGACGCCGGAGCCCAGGAAGGCGCCGGCGAGGTTCATCACGGCGGCCATGGCGAGGGCCGCCCGCGGGGTCAGCGCCCGCGTCGACACCGACGTCGCGATCGCGTTCGCCGAGTCGTGGAAACCGTTGGTGTACGTGAAGAAGAGCGCGACCGCGATGGTCACGACCAGGGCGAAGGTGTCCATCGACGCCTCAGGACTCCTTGACGGCGATGGTCTCCACCGTGTTCGCCACGTGTTCGAACGCGTCCGCCGCCTCTTCCAGGACGTCCACGATCTGCTTGAGCTTCAGCACCTCGATCGCGTCGTACTTGCCGTTGAAGAGGTGGGCGAGCAGCTTGCGGTGGATCTGGTCGGCCTGGTTCTCCAGCCGGTTGACCTCGATCCAGTACTCGGTGAGGTTGTCCATGGTGCGGAGGTTCGGCATGGCCTCCGCGGTCAGCTCGGCCGCCCTGGCCAGGACCTCGATCTGCTGCTCGACGCCCTTCGGCAGTTCCTCGACGTTGTAGAGGACGACCAGGTCGACGGCCTCCTCCATGAAGTCCATGATGTCGTCCAGGGAGCCGGCGAGGGCGTAGATGTCCTCCCGGTCGAACGGCGTGATGAACGAGGAGTTCAGCTGGTGGAAGATCGCGTGCGTGGCGTCGTCACCTGCGTGTTCCGCGGCCCGCATACGCTCTGCGATCTCGGCCCGGGCGGAGGAGTCCGCCCCGAGCAGTTCCATCAGGAGTTTCGAGCCGGTGACGATGTTGTCCGCGGACGCGGCGAACATGTCGTAGAAGCTCGTCTCCCTGGGGGTCAGACGAAAGCGCACGTGGGGTCCTCGGGGTGCTTCGGTTTCGGTCAGGCTGATGCTAGGCGCATCATCCGGCCACGGCTATCGGGCCGCATCCCAGTGTCGCCCATCGGGCAGAGTGGTCAGCACGGGGGCGGACGAAGGGCCCTCTACCCCGGAAAGTTCGTTACCATATACCCAGTAGGGGTATGTGTCCCATTTGTCCCCAGCTCGTCCCGAGACGGAGGCCCGCGATGACGACGACGACCGAGGCCGGCGCCACGCACGGCTACCACAAGCAGAAGGACGAGCACCTCAAGCGGCTGCGCCGGATCGAGGGCCAGATCCGCGGCCTCCAGCGGATGGTGGAGGAGGACACGTACTGCATCGACATACTCACGCAGGTCTCCGCCTCCACCAAGGCCCTCCAGTCCTTCGCGCTCCAGCTGCTGGAGGAGCACCTGCGGCACTGCGTCGCGGACGCGGCCGTCAAGGGCGGCGACGAGATCGACGCCAAGGTGGACGAGGCGACGAAGGCGATCGGCCGGCTGCTGCGCAGCTGAGCCGCTCAGGCCGCGTTCCGCTCCTCGGCCACGCGCAGCACCTCGTCGATGCTCTCCAGGCTGAGCCGGTCCTCGGCGGCGGAGGCCGCGATGATCAGCTCTCCGCACAGCTCGATCTCGGCGAGGGCCACGTGGTCCTGAACCGCCGTGCCGCCGACCGCAGCCACCCGCCTCACCTCTTCTCGGACGTCACCGCTCCCTAGGGTAGGCAGCGCCCCGCACACCGCGCATGGCACGGACGGGCTACTTACGGGGTGGCGTCCCGGACTAGTGACTGGCCGGATTCAGGCCCCGCCGCCGGTCCCGCCCTCCTCGGCGATCCGGCCCGCGTAGATGTCCCCCGGGGCCGGCAGCCGTACGTCGGCGGGGGCACCGAAGTCGTACAGCAGCAGGGTCGAGGCGACCGCCACGGTGGCCTTCTGGCGGCCGTTGACGAAGCTGAAGCGCTGCCGCAGCTTGCGGATGCGGCCCTGGTCGTCCAGGTACGCGTCGAACGGCACCTCGGCCGCGGCGAACCCTTTCGCCGCCGCGGCCAGGGCCGCCCTGTTCGCGGCGGAGGCGTACCGGGCCGCGCGGCGCAGGTCGGCGGTGCCCCGGTAGTGCCGCACCGCCGTCCCGGCGACCTCGGTCCGCCCGACGAAGACCGCCTCCCGCGTGCCGCGCAGCACCTCGGCCGCCGCGTACGGGTCGGTCGCGCCGCCGGTGACCAGATTGCCGTCGGACAGCGTCGCGGTCTCCACCCGCACCCACTTGTCGGCGGGCACGCCCGCGCCCCGGTTCTTCATGAACAGCGCGCCCGGGGCGAGGAGTTCGGTGATGGGCCGGTGTTCGGAGGTGCCCGTGGGGTCCTCGGGCAGCACCACCGTGAGCCGGCCGAGGCGGCGCCGGTAGTCGTAGACGCCCTTGCCGCGGATGGTGACCCGGGTGCCGCCGGTGGCCATCTCCATCGAGGTGCCGGCCTTGGAACTGCCCGCGGCCCGCAGCGCGTCGGCGGCCCGGTGCAGGGTGGCGACGGGGTCGCCGGCGACCTTGACGTCCTCGGCGGCGACCCCGCTGCCGGAACAGCCCGTGACGCCCGTCCCGAGGGCGAGGAGGACGCCCGCCGCGACGACCGTCCCGCCCGCGCGCCTGTGCTGCCGCCGATCCATGGCCTGCCTACCCCCAGCCGGTGTGTCCGTCACGGGCCCCCTGTCGTCCGGATAACGACGGGTGGGGGGCGCCGTCACGCGCCGCCGGGGGTGGCGCCGGGACGACGTCGGGGGCGAGGGGGGCGGGACCGGTGCCGGCGCGAGCGGGACCAACTCTTCGACCAGGGCTGGGTACCGTTGACGGCGTGGCAGTCAACGCGGTATCGGAGGACGGGCCGGAGCGCGCCCGGTCCGGGCAGGAGCACCTCACGACGACGGCCGAGCAGGGCCCCTTCTGCGTGGCCAGATGCAGCTGCGGCTGGCGCGGCCCCGCCCGCCGGGCCCGCAGTCAGGCCCGCGCGGACGCGGAGGGGCACGCGACGGGCCCCTGAGCCGTCACCGGCGCTCCAGGGCCCGCAGGAGCGCGTCCACCAGGTCCCCGTCGCGCGGCTGGGTCAGCCGGTCCCGGGCCGCCGCCGGGGTCAGCCACAGGATGCGGTCCACCTCGGCGTTCGGCGTGAAGTGGCCGGAAACCGCCTCCGCGGCCCAGTACCGCACCCGTTTCGGGCGGCCGTTGGCCGAATAGCACAGGGTCGGCAGTTCCGCGCCCGGAGCGGCGGTGTACCCGGTCTCCTCCGCGACCTCGCGCAGCGCGCCGGCGAGCGGGTCTTCGCCCCGCTTCAGCTTGCCCTTGGGGTGGGACCAGTCGTCGTACTTCGGCCGGTGGACCAGGCAGATCTCCAGGTCGCCGGAGACCGGGGAGCGGCGCCACAGCACACAGCCGGCCGCCTGCACCACGGTGTCGTTCACACCGCCTCCTCGGGGGGTCAGGGCGCGGGGACGGTCTGCTTCAGCCACGCCTGCTGGAACGCGAACCGGGCCGCCTCCACCTCGTGCCGCTGGTCGGCGTGGAGGACACCGAGCGCGTACGCCGTCGCCGGGGTGATCCGGGGGGTGCGGGCCGCCTGCGCCGCCGCCGCTGCCGCCTCCGAGGCGTCCCGGTGCCGGTTCAGCGCCTGGCCCGCCGTCAGCAGTCGTACGTCCACCGGGGCGTCGCCGCCGTGCAGCACCTCGCGGGCGTACCGGTGCAGGCGCAGCAGCAGGCGCACCTGGTGCCAGGGGCTGTCCTGGGGGTGCGGGGCCGGGTCCGGGGACAGGCCGTGGACCAGGGCCTCCGCGTTGTAGGGGTGGCCGGCGGTGACCAGGGGGAGCGCGGCGACGGCGTCCGTGAGGCGTTCCTCGGCCGCGGCGGCCAGGGGGTGCAGGGCGGTGGCGGACGCGGCGGGGGTGAGGGGGACCTCGCTGGCGAGTACGGCGACCTTGTCGGCCACGGCGTGGAAGCGGGAGGAGCCGAGGGCCTGGAGGGCCGTGGAGTGGGCGCGCGTCCGGGCCAGGGTGAGCTGGCGTTCGAGCAGGGCGCCCGCCTTCGCCGCGCCGACCGTGAGGGTGCCCCGCTCCGTTGTCGCCGTCGCGTGGGCGGGGCCGCCGGTGCTCGGCACCGCGGCCGTTGCCGCCCGTGCCGCCCCGGTGGCACGACTGCCCGCGGCCACGGCGACGTCCACCGCCTGTGCGGGCAGCACCGTCGCGCCTGACAACCGGTGCAACGCCAGCAACAGGCGTTCCAGGCGGGCCTCGCAGGCGTGTTCCAGGCCCAGCGTGCCGGACAGCCAGGCCAGTTCCGGGCGCATCTCCTCCGACCAGTCGGGGTCCAGGAGGGGGCGGAAGGTGTGCAGGCTGGCGCTGATGCGGCGGGCCGAGCGGCGCAGGGCCCGGGCCGCGTCGACGGGCTCCGCCGCGCCGGCCGCCTGGCCCCCGGTCTCCCGGTGCAGGCGCAGGGCGCGGAGGAACTCCGTGGCCTGGGCGCGCAGGTAGCCCGCGAGGGCGTCTCCCGTCACCGCCCCGGCCGTGGGGTCCGTCGGGTCAAGGTGTTGCTGTGCCACGCCGGCGCCTCCGGGCGTCTATGAGCATCTCCTGGACGTTGCGCAGGGGTTGGCCGTCCGCGTCGGTCGCGTGCCGCGTCCACTCGCCGTCCGGGCCGAGGTGCCAGGAGGCGGTGCTGTCGGACATGCCGGTGTCCAGCAGCCGGTTGAGGGCCGCGCGGTGGCCGGGGTCGACCACCCGGACCAGGGCCTCTATCCGGCGGTCGAGGTTGCGGTGCATCATGTCGGCGCTGCCGATCCACACCTCGGGCTCGCCGCCGTTGCCGAAGGCGAACACCCGGGAGTGTTCCAGGAAGCGGCCGAGGATCGAGCGGACCCGTATGTTCTCCGACAGGCCCGTGACGCCCGGGCGGACGGCGCAGATGCCCCGCACCCAGATGTCGACCGGCACGCCCGCCTGGGACGCCCGGTAGAGGGCGTCGATGACCGCCTCGTCCACCATCGAGTTGACCTTGATGCGGACGAAGGCCGGACGGCCCGCACGGTGGTGCTGGACCTCCTTGTCGATCCGCGCGACCAGGCCGTCGCGCAGGGACTTGGGGGCGACCAGCAGACGGCGGTAGGTCTCGCGGCGCGAGTATCCGGACAGCCGGTTGAACAGGTCGGAGAGGTCCGCGCCGACCTGCGGGTCGGCGGTGAGCAGACCGAGGTCCTCGTACAGGCGGGCCGTCTTCGGGTGGTAGTTGCCGGTGCCGACGTGGCTGTAGCGGCGCAGGGTCTCGCCCTCCTGGCGGACCACCAGCGACAGCTTGCAGTGCGTCTTGAGGCCGACCAGGCCGTAGACGACGTGGCAGCCGGCCTCCTCCAGCTTGCGGGCCCACTTGATGTTGGCGTGCTCGTCGAAGCGGGCCTTGATCTCGACCAGGACGAGGACCTGCTTGCCGGACTCGGCGGCGTCGATGAGCGCGTCGACTATCGGGGAGTCGCCGGAGGTGCGGTACAGGGTCTGCTTGATGGCGAGGACGTCCGGGTCGGCCGCGGCCTGCTCCAGGAACGCCTGCACGGAGGTGGAGAAGCTGTCGTACGGGTGGTGCAGGAGCACGTCCCGGGCGCGCAGGGCCGCGAAGATGTCGGGCGCGGACGCCGACTCGACCTCGGCGAGGTCGCGGTGGGTGCCGGCGACGAACTTGGGGTACTTCAGCTCCGGCCGGTCGAGGCTGTGGATGCGGAAGAGGCCGGTGAGGTCGAGCGGGCCGGGCAGCGGGTAGACCTCCGCCTCGGAGATCTTCAGCTCGCGCACCAGCAGGTCCAGCACCTCGCGGTCGATGGACTCCTCGACCTCCAGGCGCACCGGCGGGCCGAAGCGGCGCCGCATGAGTTCCTTCTCCAGGGCCTGGAGGAGGTTCTCGGCGTCGTCCTCCTCGACCTCCAGATCCTCGTTGCGGGTGATCCGGAAGGCGTGGTGCTCCAGGATCTCCATGCCCGGGAACAGCTCTTCCAGGTGGTTGGGGGCCGCGATGACGTCCTCGATGGGGACGTAGCGGCCCGGGGAGGCCTCCAGGAAGCGGGTCAGCAGCGGTGGCACCTTCACGCGCGCGAAGTGCTTGTGGCCGCTGACCGGGTTCCGTACGACGACGGCCAGGTTCAGGGACAGGCCGGAGATGTACGGGAAGGGGTGCGCGGGGTCGACGGCCAGGGGCGTGAGGACCGGGAAGATCTGGTGCCGGAAGAGCGTGAAGAGGCGGGCCTGCTCCTTGTCGGTCAGCTCGGACCAGCGGACCAGGTGGATGCCCTCGTCCGCGAGTGCGGGGGCGACGTCCTCGTGGTAGCAGGCGGCGTGCCGCGCCATCAGCTCGCGGGAGCGGGCCCAGATCATCTCCAGCACCTCGCGGGGCTGGAGGCCGGAGGCGGAGCGGGTGGCGACGCCGGTGGCGATACGGCGCTTCAGACCGGCTACCCGGACCATGAAGAACTCGTCCAGGTTGCTGGCGAAGATCGCGAGGAAGTTCGCGCGCTCCAGCAGCGGGGTGTTCGGGTCCTCGGCCAGCTCCAGGACGCGCTCGTTGAAGGCGAGCCAGCTGCGTTCCCGGTCGAGGAAGCGGCCCTGGGGCAGGGGCGCGCCGTCGGTCGGCGCCTCCTCGTAGGTGTCCAGACCCGCGTCGAGATCGGGTTCCAGGTCGGAGACCACGGCGGCCACGGCGTGCTGGCGGTGCGCGGCGATGGAGCCCACGGAGGGCTGGGGGTGCTGTACCTCTGCCTGGGTGTCTTGCTGACTCATGAACCCATTCTTCCGCGCAACGGGTGACACAGGCGCGTCGGAACGTGCGGGCCGGAGCGTGACGGCCCCGTTCCCCGCGGGCCCCTCGGGGGGCGGCGAAGGCTCTGGCACGGCGGGCTTCATTGCCCGAGCGTCGCAAGCCCGGCTGAATCAATGGTTACGGCGACATGACGTGCGGGATAGCGGGGGGCGGCCCGAAGGGGTTCCCGGGTGCGAAACCGCATGGGGGCGGACCGGTGCGCGGAGTGATCCCGGCACGGGTGATCCCGGCACTGGTGGTCCCGGTCTGGCGGACGCTGCCGTGGCGGCTCCTGGGCGCGGCCGGCGCGGTGGGTCTGCTGGTGGTCGGCCTGCCCCGCCTGTCCGGCGCCCACCCCGACCCCTGGACTGCCCTCGCCCTGCTCCGGTCCGCCGCGCTCGCCTTCGCGCTGGGCCTCGCCTTCCTGCTGGACGACCCCGCCCGGCACACCACGACCCCGGTCCCCACCGGCCGGGCGGCCCGCACCGCGCTGCGGGTGGCGCTGGTGGCACCGGTCGCCGCGCCGTGGTGGACGGCCGTACTGCTCCTGGCCCCCGGCGCCCACCTTCCGCCGGCCGGGGCCGCCACCCTGGAGGCCGGGGCCGCCTGCGTCCTCGCCCTGGCGGCGGCCACGGTCGCCGTACACCGCACGGACGACCCGCGGCCCGGCCCGCCGGCCGCCATCGCCCTCCTCACCGCCGCCCTGCTCGCACCCCTGGCCGTCAGCGACCGCTCGGTCCTGTTCGTGGGCCCCCGGCACCCCAGGTGGGCGACGGCCCACGAGCACTGGGCGTGGCTGCCGGCGGGGGCGGTGACGGTGGGGTGCCTGGCCCTCGGCGAACCGCTGGGCCGCTTCCGGCCGACGGCTGACCGGCGGACCTGAAGGGGCACGGGGACCGCGCGACCAGCCCCCACCGATCCGTGAGCCTGGCCCCCAGGCCCACGACCGCTCACCCCCCGGCGAGGGCCCCGCTCACGTCTCCGTGCGGTACATCAGGTCCGTCTCGTGGACCGTGAAGCCCAGGCGCTCGTACACCGACACCGCCGCCGTGTTGTCGGCGTCGACGTAGAGCATCGCGGCCGGCAGCTGCTGGGCGGCCAGGTGGCGCAGCCCGATCGTGGTGAGGGCCTTGCCGAGGCCGCCGCCCTGTTCACCGGGCCGGACCCCGAGGACGTACACCTCGCCCAGCCCCTCCTCGGCGTGCACCTTCGTCCAGTGGAAGCCGATCAGCTCGCCGCGCCGCTCGGCGAGGAAGAACCCGGCCGGGTCGAACCACGGCTCGGCCTTGCGGTCGTCCAGGTCCCGCTGGGTGAGCGAGCCCTGCTCCGGGTGGTGGGCGAAGGCGGCGGCGTTCACGGCGAGCCAGGCGGAGTCGTCCTTGCCGGGCACGAACGCGCGCACGGTCACGCCCTCCGGCAGCACCGGCTCGGGCAGCTCAAGATCGGTCAACGACCGGCGCATCTGGCGCAGTTCCCGGAACAGGGTCAGGCCGAGCACCTGGGCGAGGTGCCGGGCGGCGGGGTGCCCGCCGTGCGCCCACACCCGCAGCCGCTTGCCGGAGGTGGCGAGCAGGGCCGCGCCGAGCGCCCGGCCGTGACCGTGCCCGCGGTGGGCGGGATGCACGACCAGTTCGGCGGCCGGCGCCTCCACCGGGTCGGTGTCCTCCAGCTGGGCGTAGCCGACGAGTTCGCCGTCGACGGTCAGCAGCAGATGCGAGACGCCCTCGCGGGCTCCGCCGCGCAGTTGCAGCCGGCCCTGCTCGGACACCGGCTGCTGCCCGTCGACCCGGGCGGCCTCACCGAGCAGGCGCGTCACGGCCTCGGCCCGGTCCGGAGTGAGCGCGGAGTAGGTCTCGATGGAGCGGGCGGGGAAGCCCTGTACGGTGTCGTCGCTGCTCATGCGTATGAGGGTACGGGGCGGCCGGGGCGAATTCCCGGCACATCGGCCACGGCGGGAGCACCGGTAAAGGCAACGGCAAAGGGAAACCAGGATGTAACCATGAACCCCCTGTCGTGCTACGCGCGTTGACTTTAGGCTGCGCCGAGCCACCACAGCCGACCCACAGGGGGGTCCCATGCCAGCCGCGCCCCGGCGCACCAGACGTCGTACGTACGCCCTTCTCGCGAGCGCGGCCTCTCTCGCCACGGCCGCGGCGCTGACCGCCGCGCTCCCGGCGGACGCGCACGAGAGCCACCACGTTCCGGGCCGCTACCAGGACGTCCAGCTGCTCTCCTTCAACGACCTGCACGGCAACCTGGAGCCCCCGTCCGGCTCCTCCGGCCGGGTCACCGAACTCCAGCCGGACGGCACGACGAAGACGATCGACGCGGGCGGTGTCGAGTACCTCGCGACCCACCTCCGCCAGGCCCGCGCCGGCCACCCGTACTCGGTCACCGCGGCCGGCGGCGACCTGGTCGGCGCCTCCCCGCTGCTGTCGGGCCTCTTCCACGACGAGCCCACCGTCGAGGCGCTGAACAAGCTGGACCTGGACGTCACCTCGGTCGGCAACCACGAGTTCGACGAGGGCGCGAGGGAACTGGCCCGCCTCCAGAACGGCGGCTGCCACCCCGCGGACGGCTGCTACACGGACCAGGAGTTCCAGGGCGCCGACTTCCCGTACCTGGCCGCGAACGTCCTGGACGACAAGACCGGCAAGCCGCTCCTGAAGCCGTACTGGGTCTGGAAGAAGAAGGACGTCAGGATCGGCTTCATCGGGGTCACGCTGGAGGGCACCCCCGGCATCGTCTCCGCCGACGGCGTCAAGGGCCTGTCCTTCAAGGACGAGGCCGAGACCATCAACAAGTACGCCAAGGTGCTCCAGCGCCAGGGTGTGCAGTCGATCGTGGCCCTGATCCACGAGGGCGGCTACCCGGCCTCCGGCTCCTACAACTACGACTGCGACTCCCCGGGCGCGGGCGACGGCATCTCCGGCCCGATCGTGGACATCGCCAAGAACGTGACCCCGGCGGTGGACGCCCTGGTCACCGGCCACACCCACCAGGCGTACGTCTGCACGGTCCCGGACCCCTCCGGCCGCCCCCGCATGGTCACCTCGGCGTCCTCCTTCGGCCGCCTCTACACCGACACCACGCTGACGTACGACCGCCGCACCGGCGACATCGCGCGTACGGCCGTGCGGTCCGCGAACCACGTGGTGACCCGGGACGTCCCCAGGGCGCCGGACATGACCGACCTGATCTCGCGCTGGAACACCCTGGCCGCCCCGATCGGCAACCGCCCCATCGGCTGGATCTCCGGCGACATCAACAACAGCGGCACCGAGTCCCCGATGGGCGATCTGATCGCCGACGCGCAGCTCGCCCACGGCCGTGAGCTGGACCCGAGGACCAGCCTCGCGCTGATGAACCCGGGCGGGGTCCGGGCCGGCCTCACCTACGCGGCCAAGGGCGCCGAGGGCGACGGCGTGGTCACCTATGCCGAGGGCTTCACGGTCCAGCCGTTCGCCAACACCGTGAACCTCCAGGACCTCACCGGCGCCCAGCTGGTCCAGGTCCTCAAGGAGCAGGTCAGCGGCGCCAACGAGGCGGCCCCGAAGATCCTCCAGCCGTCCGCCGGCCTCACCTACACCCTGGACCTCACCAAGTCCGGCGCGGACCGTGTGGTCACCGGCTCCATCCGCCTGAACGGCGCCCCGGTCGACCCGTCGGCCACCTACCGCGTCGCCACCAACAGCTTCCTCGCGGGCGGCGGCGACGGCTTCCCGACACTGGCGCAGGGCACGGGTGACCTGGTCGGCGCGGACGATCTGACGGCCCTGGAGAAGTACCTGACGGCCAACTCGTCGGCGGCGTCCCCGATCGCACCGCCGAAGGCGGACCGGATCACGGTCGTGCGGTAGGCGTCGGCTCGGGGGTGGGGTTCCTTCCCGAGCGGCGGCGGACACTCGGCCACCGAGGCGGCGCCCCGGCGTGCGTTCACCGGGGCGAACCCGTCCGCGGTGGCGGTGGCCCAGTCCGGGCCCCTGCGGTCAACGGTCCAGCAGCGCCGTCCAGTTCTGCTCGCCCGCCCAGTCCGCGAACGTGTGCCAGGCGATCTCGGGGTGGGCCTGGCGCAGGCCGGTGACGTCGACGTCGAGGCCCGTGTCGGTGAAGTACGCGAACATCGCCGCCAGGTCGGGGGAGTGGGTGCGGACCTGGGCGAGGGGCGGCTGAGCGTGGGCGATCGGGCGGGCCAGGGCGGTGCTGAGGACGGCCGCGATCCGCGCGGGGGTGCACACGTCGGAGGCGATGTCGACGCGCCGGCCCGCGAAGTCGTCCCGGCGCTGGAGGGCCAGCGCGGCGAACGCGCCGATGTCGGTGGCCGGGATCAGCGCGAGCGGCCGGTCGGCGGGCATGGGCCAGGCGAAGACGCCGGTGCGCAGCCCGTCGAGGGTCCAGCCGCTCGCGTAGTTGTCCATGAACGCGGCCGGAGCGATCACGGTCCAGGGCAGGCCGGAGGCGCGCAGGTGCTGTTCGACCGCCCACTTGCTCGCGAAGTGCGGGACGCCGGTGCCGCGGTCGGCGTGGGCGGCGGAGGTGAGCACCACATGGCCGAGGCGGGCCCCGGCCGCCGCGTCCACGAGGGCCGTGCCCTGCCGGATCTCCGTCCGGGTGTCGGTGCCGAACGGAGTGGTCACCGCGAAGAGGGCGTCGGCGCCGGCGAGGGCGGCGTTGAGCGAGCCGGGGTCGTCGAAGTCGGCGTGGCGGACCTCGGCGCCCAGGCCGCGCAGCGCCTCGGCGGCGGGTGAGCCGGGCCGGCGGGTCAGTGCGCGGACCCGGTGGCCGGCGGCCAGCAGGGCGCGGGCGGTGGCCCCGCCCTGGGCGCCGGTGGCGCCGGTGACGGCGACGGTGAGCATGGTGGTCCCCCTGGATCGATACGATTGCTGTGTGGCGCAGTGGTTGCGTCGCGCAGCAGACTAGGGCACAAGTCACTGCGCCGCGCAGTGATTTCGGGCGAGGAGACCCCCGTGACCGACGTGACAGACCCCGGCCGGGCCCGGCTGTACGAGGAGCTGGCCCTGGAGTCCCGGCGCTACCTGGCCGCCTACGTGCTGTTCAACCAGGCCGTCGCCGACCACCTCGGCCTGCATCCGACCGACGTGCAGTGCCTGAGCCTGCTGACCGCCGAGCCGGAACCGCTCACCGTCCGGCAGATCGCCGACCGCACCGGTCTCACCACCGGCTCGGCCACCCGTCTGGTGGACCGGCTGGAACGCGGCGGCTACGTCACCCGCACCTCCGACCGGCAGGACCGCCGCCGGGTGCTGGTCACCCCCGTCCCGGAGCGCCTCGCCCGCGTCACCGCGCTGTGGGACGACCTCGGCCAGAGCTGGCAGACCCTCCTGGACGACCACAGCGAGGACGAACTGCGGGCGATCACCCGGCACCTGCGCCGGGCCCACGACCTCGGCCACACCCAGGTCAAGCGGCTGCGCGCCATGCCCCGGCCGGACTGAGCGACCGGGTCAGCCGGCCGGTGTCTCCGGGGGCGGGGTCGGCGCCCCCGGCAGCCGTACCGTCGCCACCGTGCCGCCGCCCTCGGCGGGGGCCAGGGAGACCTCGCCGCCCGCCTGCTTCACCGTACGGGCGACGATGGACAGGCCGAGGCCCGAGCCCGGCAGGGCACGGGCGCTGGGGGAGCGCCAGAACCGGTCGAAGACGTGCGGGAGTTCGTCCGCGGGGATGCCGGGACCGTGATCGCGGACCGTCAGCACGCCCTCGCCGAGCCGCACCTCGACCGTGCCGCCCTCGGGGCTGAACTTCACCGCGTTGTCCAGGACGTTGACGATCGCCCGCTCCAGCGCGGAGGGCTCCGCCCGGACGAACCAGGGCTCCAGGTCCGCGGTGATCGACAGCTCGGGGCCGCGCAGCCGGGCCCGGCGCAGCGCCGCCTCGACGATGTCCTGGAGGGCGACCACCTGGACGCGTTCGCCGTGCTGCCCCTCCGAGCGGGACAGCTCCTGGAGGTCGCCGATCAGCGCGGCCAGTTCGGTCACCTGCGCCTTCACCGAGGCGAGCAGCGCCTTGCGGTCCTCGGGCGGGAGCGGGCGGCCCGTCTCCTCGCTGCGGGTGAGCAGTTCGATGTTCGTCCTGAGCGACGTCAGGGGCGTACGCAGCTCATGGCCGGCGTCCGCGATCAGCTGCTGCTGGAGTTCGCGGGAATTGGCCAGCGACGCGGTCATCGAGTTGAACGAGCGGGACAGCCGGGCCACCTCGTCCTCGCTGACGTTCTCCACGGGGATGCGGATGGTCAGGTCCTCCGTGCGGGCCAC
This sequence comes from Streptomyces corchorusii, assembly GCF_001514055.1. Classification (NCBI taxonomy): domain Bacteria; kingdom Bacillati; phylum Actinomycetota; class Actinomycetes; order Kitasatosporales; family Streptomycetaceae; genus Streptomyces; species Streptomyces corchorusii. The sequence goes on from NZ_KQ948360.1 coordinate 32,973, forward strand.
GTGCTCCACGGCCTCGGTGAGCTTGTCGACGGGGCGCAGCCCGGCCCGCGCGACGGCCAGGCCCGCGGCACCGGCGCCGACGACCCCGACGGCGGAGACGAGCAGGAGGACCAGGGCGAGGTCGTTGAGGGTCTTCTGCGTGCTCTTGAGCGGTACGGCGATGAGCACGCCGACGTTGGGCCCGCGCCCGCCGCTCGGGGTGGAGGTGCCGCCGACGGGCTTGGTGAGCACCCGCAGCTCGTTGCCCTCGTCGTCGCTGCCGTTGCGGAAGTACAGGATGCTGGGGTCGAGGTCCCTGATCTCGGTCTTGTCGGCCTGGGTGGTCCTGATCCGGCCCGACGCGGCACCGAACAGGCAGATCTTGCCGTCCTCCGTGACGAGCTGGGAGTACCGGTCGCGCAGCAGGAAGCTGTTGGCCTGCGGGGTGTCCGTGCAGTTGTCGAGGGTGAACTGCAACTGGTCCGTCTGCGTCGTGTTCCGCAGGGACTTCTGGAGATCCTCGTCGAGCTGGTCGTACAGCTTCCGCTCCACGAGGAACCAGCAGGTCACCGACACCGCCGCCACCGCGAACGCCACCGCAGCCGCGACCAGCATCGCCAGTCGCGCCCGCAGCGGCAGCGCCCGGTACCGGCGCGCCAGCTGCCTCACTCGGCGCCGCCCTGCCGCAGGACGTAGCCCACCCCGCGCACGGTGTGCACCAGGCGCGGCTCGCCGCCGGCCTCGGTCTTGCGGCGCAGGTACATGACGTAGACGTCGAGCGAGTTGGAGGAGGGCTCGAAGTCGAAGCCCCACACCGCCTTCAGGATCTGCTCACGGGTGAGCACCTGACGCGGATGCGCCATGAACATCTCCAGCAGGGTGAACTCCGTGCGGGTCAGCTCGACCGGCCGGCCGCCGCGCGTGACCTCCCGGGTCGCGAGGTCCATGCGCAGGTCGCCGAAGGTGAGCGCCTCGTCCGCCTGGGCCTCGGCGGACACCGCCGCCGCGTAGGAGCTGCGGCGCAGCAGGGCGCGGATGCGGGCGAAGAGCTCGTCCAGCTCGAACGGCTTCACCAGGTAGTCGTCGGCGCCCGCGTCGAGACCGGTGACCCGGTCGCCGACCGTGTCGCGGGCGGTGAGCATCAGGATCGGGGTGGTGTCCCCCGCACCCCGGATGCGGCGGGCCGCGGTCAGCCCGTCCATGCGCGGCATCTGGATGTCCAGCACGACCAGGTCCGGCTGGTAGGCCGTGGCCTTCTCCAGGGCGTCCGCGCCGTCGACGGCGACCTCGGTGCCGTACCCCTCGAAGGCGAGGCTGCGCTGGAGGGCCTCGCGCACGGCCGGCTCGTCGTCGACGATCAGGATGCGCTGGGGGTCACGGTCGCCTTCGGCGGGACTCATCGCTCGCGTTTCCTCGGGGTGCGGTGGGTGGGCCGGCCGGTGCCTTCCGGCCGGGGGTGGGGGCCTCCCGGCCGTGGCCGGTGTCTCTCAGCGTCCCATGTCCGGGGGCCGGGGACACGCCCGCCGGTCAGACCCGGACCGTGTTCAGACGGTGCAGCGGGACCTTGCGGCGGTGCGGACGGGCGGCGGAGGTGCGCAGGCCCATCAGCTGGGGGCACGGCGTCACGGGCGCGGCCACCTCGGGAGCCCGGGGCGCCGGGACGGGCACGTGCAGCTCGGACACGATGGACAGGGCCAGGGTGAGGCCGGCCGGACCACGCTCACTGAACCGGTGGGGGACGTGCTTGATCATGACCTGCTCCTTGCACTCGGTGTTGCTAGCTGTCGGAGCCCGCCCGCAGCTTGGCCAGGTCGGACTTCACCGTGTCGATGGGGATGGCGAAGCCGAGGCCGATGCTGCCCGCGTCCGAGGACGAGGACGCCTGCGAGGCGGAGGAGTACATCGCGGAGTTGATGCCTATGACGTGACCGCTCGCGTCGATCAGCGCCCCGCCGGAGTTGCCGGGGTTGAGGGACGCGTCGGTCTGGATGGCCTTGTAGGTGGTGGTGGACGAGCCGGTGTCGCCGTTGAACTCACGGCCGCCGAACTGGAAGGGCCACTGCCCCTCGCCGTCCTGGCCCTGGCCCTGGTTCTCGTCGGTGGAGACGGTGACGTCCCGGTTCAGGGCGGAGACGATGCCGCTGGTGACCGTGCCGGTCAGGCCCTCGGGGGAGCCGATCGCGACGACCGTGTCACCGACCTGGACGCCGCCCGAGTCACCGAGCGCCGCCGCCTTCAGACCGGAGGCGCCCTTCAGCTTGATCAGCGCCAGGTCCTTGGAGCTGTCGGTGCCGACGACCTCGGCGGTGTAGCTCCTGCCGTCGCTGGTGCGCACCTTGACCGAGGTGGCGCCGGAGACGACGTGGTTGTTGGTGACGATCTCGCCGTTCGACGTGATGATCACGCCGGAGCCGGTGGAGGAGCCGTTCTGGAGCGTCGCGTTGATCTCCACCACGCTCGGGCTGACCGCCGCGGCGATGGCGGCGACGTCGCCCTTCTTGCTCGACGGCACCACGGTGGTGGTGCTGCCGGCGGTGGCGACCGTGTCCTTGCCGGTCAGCTCCTGGAAGGCGTACGCCGTACCGCCGCCGACCGCCGCCGCGACGATCGCGACCGCCGCGAGCAGGCCCATCGGGCCGCGGGCGCGCTTCCTCCCGGGCTCGGGAGCCGCGACCGCCGGCTGGTACTGCGGCGGGGGCGGCCACTCGGGGTTCACAGGAGAGGAGTAGGAGTGCGGCTGCTCGTAAGTGCCCTGGCTCTCGGTCATGACAGAAGCCTCCCCCGTGACCATGAGAGCTTCCTGAGTGCCGCCTGAGAAGCCCGGCAGAAGCTCGTTTGCCGGACATAAAGACGGGCACGGGGCCCTCGTGCGAGCAGCTCCCTCGGGTCAGCTACAGCCGCAGCTCGTGCGCAGCACCAGTCGTGAGGGGAACGTCTTCAGCCGCTCGCGCCGGGACCCGGCGACCCGCAGCCCGTCGTCCAGCACCAGGTCGACCGCCGCCCGCGCCATCGCCGAGCGGTCGGAGGCGACCGTGGTCAGCGGCGGGTCGGCGAGCGCGGCCTCCTTGATGTCGTCGAAGCCGGCCACCGCCAGCTCCCCGGGCACGTCGATGCGCAGCTCGCGCGCGGCCCGCAGCAGGCCGATGGCCTGGTCGTCGGTGGAGCAGAAGATCGCGGGCGGCCGGTGGGGGCCGGACAGGACGTCCAGGGCCACCCGGTAGGCGTCGTAGCGGTTGTACGGCGCCTCGAACAGCCGGCCCTCGGTGGACAGGCCCGCCTCGGCCATGGCCCGCTTCCAGCCCTCGACGTGGTCGGAGACCGGGTCGCCGACGGCCGGCGTCTGCGCCGTGCCGCCCATGCAGGCGACGTAGTCGTAGCCGTGCTCCAGCAGGTGGCGCACGGCGAGCTGGGCGCCGCCCAGGTCGTCCGTCACCACGGCGACGTCGTCGATGGCCTCCGGACGCTCGTGCAGCAGCACCACCCGGGCGTCCCAGGCGTCGATCTCGGCGGCGGCCAGGTCGTTCAGGGCGTGCGAGACGAGGATCAGGCCCGAGACGCGCATGCCGAGGAAGGCACGCAGGTAGTGGACCTCGCGCTCGCCGATGTAGTCGGTGTTGCCGACGAGCACCATCTTCCCGCGCTCCGAGGCGGCCTGCTCGACCGCGTGCGCCATCTCGCCGAAGAAGGGCTGGCGGGCGTCGGGGATGATGAGGCCTATGAGGTCCGTGCGCCGGGACGCCATCGCCTGGGCGACCCGGTCGGGGCGGTACCCCAGCTCCTTGATCGCGGCGAGGACACGCTCGCGCGTTGCCGGGGCGACCGGCCGGGGTCCGTTGTTGATGACATAACTGACGACGGCTGTGGAGGTTCCCGCCAGCCGTGCCACGTCATCCCGAGTCACCTTGGCCACGCGCGGAGTCTACGCGGATTGACCCGCCATGGGCAGGGCGTATTCACAGGGCGGCCGTGCGGGGACGATGCCCCGCCCAGCGCCGCTCATGCGTCCGCTGCGAACCGGCTAGGCCTCGGCGGGGACCTCGGTGCCTTCCAGGACGGCGGGCGCGTCCGCATCCTCCGGCTTTGCCCGGCCCGCCTTGGCCTTGGCCTCCTCGGCGGAGCGGTCGGGCTTCTCCGGCGTAACGAATCGATAACCGACGTTCCGGACGGTTCCGATCAGCGATTCGTGCTCGGGGCCGAGCTTGGCGCGCAGCCGCCGTACGTGCACGTCGACCGTGCGGGTGCCGCCGAAGTAGTCGTAGCCCCAGACCTCCTGGAGGAGCTGGGCGCGGGTGAAGACGCGGCCCGGGTGCTGGGCGAGGTACTTGAGCAGCTCGAACTCCTTGAAGGTCAGGTCCAGGACCCGCCCCTTGAGCTTGGCGCTGTAGGTCGCCTCGTCCACCGAGAGATCGCCGTTGCGGATCTCCATCGGCGAGTCGTCGTTGACGATCTGCTGGCGCCCCATGGCGAGCCGCAGCCGCGCCTCGACCTCCGCCGGACCGGCGGTGTCCAGCAGGACGTCGTCGATGCCCCAGTCGGCGGTGACGGCGGCGAGGCCGCCCTCGGTGACGACGAGGAGCAGCGGACAGCCGGGGCCGGTGGACCGCAGCAGCTGGCAGAGGCTGCGCACCTGGGGCAGATCGCGCCGGCCGTCGACGAGGATGACGTCGGCGCCCGGGGTGTCGACCAGGGCGGGCCCCTCCGCCGGGGCGACCCGCACGTTGTGCAGGAGCAGGCCGAGGGCCGGAAGCACCTCCGTCGACGGCTGGAGGGCGTTGGTCAGCAGCAGCAGAGAACTCATACGTCTGGTTCCTCCTCGGTCCCTGCGAGGACAGTGCGGACGGGTACTGCTCTGCGATCCCGAAGGCCCCGTACACCGGCGGTCACCCGAGGTTTCCCGCTTCGTATACAACGCTTCCGAAAGCACAAAAGGACCCGGGGGCTACGCTGCCCGAGTCCTCTGCCCAGCAGAATAGCCCACATGAGCAACCGTCCGGCAGGTCATGGGGCACGTTCCCCCGTTCGTCCGAACTACGAGACAGGCAGACAGGGCCCTATCCGGACGTTTCTGCGCACGGCCGACGGAATTCCGATCGATTCCGTATACGATCCGCCCCCCGTCGTATACGACACCCTTCCGGACGCCCCCCGGACGGCCTCCCGTGACCTGGTGTTCGTCATCGCGCACGGCTTCACCGGCGACGTGGACCGCCCGCACGTGCGCCGGGTGGCGGGCGTCCTGCGCGGCTACGGCGCCGTCGTCACCTTCTCCTTCCGCGGCCACGGCCGCTCCGGCGGACGGTCCACGGTCGGCGACAAGGAGGTGCTGGACCTCGCCGCCGCCGTGGAGTGGGCCCGCGGTCTCGGGCACGCGCGCGTGGTGACCGTCGGCTTCTCCATGGGCGGCTCGGTGGTCCTGCGGCACGCGGCGCTGCACGGCGGCACGGACGCCGTCGTCTCCGTCAGCGCGCCGGCCCGCTGGTACTACCGGGGCACGGCCCCCATGCGCCGCCTGCACTGGCTGGTCACCCGCCCCGAGGGCCGCCTGGTGGGCCGCTACGGCCTGCGCACGCGCATCCACCACCGGGACTGGGACCCGGTCCCGCTCTCCCCGGTGCAGGCGGTCCCGGAGATCGCCCCGACGCCGCTCCTCGTCGTCCACGGCGACCGCGACGGCTACTTCCCGCTCGACCACCCCCGGATGCTCGCCGAGGCGGCCGGCGGGCACGCCGACCTCTGGGTCGAACCGGGCATGGGCCACGCGGAGCACGCGGCGGACGACGCCCTGATGGCCCGGATCGGGGACTGGTCGGTGACGGCGGCGGGCTAGCCTGACCCACACTGTCCTTATCGTTCTCTTGTTTTTGTTCCTGTCCCTGCCGTCGATTGAGGATTCAGATGCCCAAGGTCACGGTGCGCTACTGGGCCGCCGCCAAGGCCGCGGCCCAGGTCGCCGAGGAGCCGTACGACGCGGACACGCTGGCCGACGCGCTGGCCGCCGTGCGTACGCGGCACCCCGGCGAACTCACCCGCGTACTGCAGCGATGCTCCTTCCTCGTCGACGGCGACCCCGTCGGGACCCGCGCGCATGAGACGGTACGGCTGGCCGAGGGCGGCACGGTCGAGGTGCTCCCGCCGTTCGCAGGAGGGTGAGCGATGACCAACCAGCCGTACCAGGAGCCGTACCAGGGCAGCCCCTACGAGGGCTACGACCCCTACCAGCAGCAGTGGCCCGCACAGGAGCCGCACCACGGGCAGCCCGGCCACGACCCGGAACTCACCCAGCAGTGGCAGGGCCAGACCTGGGAGACGCAGACGCACGCGCCGGTGCAGGCGGCGGAGACGGCGTACCTGCCGCGGCAGGAGCAGCAGCAGGGCGGGTACCAGCAGGCGGGGTATCCGCAGCCGGGGTACCAGCAGCCCGCTTACCAGGAGCCGCAGTACCAGCAGCCCCAGCCCCAGCAGCACTACGCGGAGCCGTACGCCGAGCCGTACGCGGGGACGTACGGCGGGACGCCCGCGGGGGCGGGGACGTACGCGCCCGCGCCGAACCCCGCACCGGCACCCGCGCCCGCACCACAGCCCGCGGCGGCTGAGTCCGCGTCCCCGGCCGACGCGGAGGCCGGGCCCGCCTACGGCCCCGCCACCCTCGCCGGCAACGCGCGGATCACCGACGCCCAGCGGGCCCGCCTGGAGGGCCGCTCCCCGATCATTGAGCCCGGCATGCAGCCGGCGCTGCTCACCGCCGTGCTGGGCCTGCTCCTGGCCGCGGCGGCGCCCGTCGCCTCGTACGCCCTGGCCGTGCCGCTGGTGGTGCTCCAGGCGGTGACGGCCGCGGGCTGGTTCCGGCTGAACGGCATGTGGCCCGCCCGGCAGGGCATCGCGCTGGCCTTCGCGGGCGCACTGACGTCCGACGTGGCGGTCCTCGCGGCGGGCCGCGACCACGCCCTGGTGGCCATCCTCGGCCCGCTCGGCCTGTGGGTGCTGCTCTCCCTCGTCCTCCAGCTGCGCTCGCACGCCTCGCCGGACGAGCGGATGTACGGCCTGATGGCGACGGTCGCCTCGGCGGCGCTCGCGGTCCTGGCCACCGGGTACCTGGCCGTCGACCCGCACGCGGTCTCGGTCGGCGCCGCGGCGGTCGCGGTGGCGGTCCTGGCCCGTGCCCTGCCCCTGCCGACCCCGGTGTCGGTCGTGGTCGCCCTGCTGGCGGCGGCGGGCGCGGGGATCGCCGTGGGCGGCATGACCGGCTTCGGCGCGAAGGGGGCGCTGCTGGGCGCCGCGGCCGGGGTGTGCGCCCTGGTCGGCCACCGGGTGGCCAGCTACGACTACCCGTCCCGCTTCGTCCACTTCACGGCCGGCGTGGCCCTGCCCCTGTCGGCGGCGGCACCGGTGGTGTGGGTCCTGGGTCGAGCCCTGGGCTGAGGCCGGGGGCGGGCCAGGGTCGCCTCGGGGGCATCCCCGATGTCCCGGCGCGCGGGCGGGAGAAGGATCGATCACATGACTTCTCTCTCCCGACGCGCCTTCACGGGCATGGGCGCGACCGCCGCCCTGACGCTCGCCACCGCGGGCCTGGCCGCCCCGGCGACGGCCGCGCCGCTCGCGGACGGCCCCGCCGCCCAGGACCCCCCTGCCCCGCTCGACCCCGCCGCCTTACGCGCCGCGATCGGCGATCTCTCGCATCCGGAGGCGACCGCCTCCCAGCTGCTGGTGGAGCGGCGGGGCAGCCGTTGGTACGGCACGGCGGGCGCGGCCGACCCGGCGAGCGGCCGGCCCGTCCGGGCGGACGACCGCTTCCGCGCGGGCAGCGTGACCAAGGCGTTCGTGGCCACGGTCGTGCTGCGACTCTGGGCGGAAGGCCGGGTGGATCTCGACGCCCCGATCACGCACTGCCTTCCCGGCCTCGCCCTGCCCTCCCGCTTCCACCGCGTCACGGTGGCGCATCTGCTCCAGCACACCAGCGGGCTGCCCGACCACCGGGGCCTGCCGGACCTCGGCACACCGGAGGCGGTCCTGCGGCACCGCTTCGACCACTGGACACCGCGGGCCCTGGTCGCCACGGTGACGCGGGACCGCCTCAAGTTCCCTCCCGGCTCCGCGCAGGAGTACCGGGGCGTCAACTACGTGTTCCTCGCCCTCCTGATCGAGGAACTGACGGGGCGCCCCTACGGCGAGGTGATCGCCTCCCGGATCCTGCGGCCCCTGGGACTGACCGGCACGCGGATACCGGGCGGCGATCCCCGCCTGCGCGGCCCGTCCGTCCACGGCTTCCTGCGCATGACGGACGGCGGCCTGCGCGATGTGACGGTCTACGACCAGTCCGCCGCCTGGGGCGAGGGCGAACTGGTCTCCACCGCGGACGACCTCTTCCGGTTCCAGGAGGCCCTGTTCAGCGGGGCGCTCCTGCCGGGGCGGGCACTGCGGAAGATGGTCACTCTGCCCACGGTGCCCATGCTGAACGGCACCCCGGCCCGCTACGGCATGGGCCTCCAGGCGGCCACGGTGAACGGCACGACCTTCTGGGGGAAGACCGGCGAGACCTACGGCTACCGCACCCGTGTGTTCGCCACGCTCGACCTGTCGACCCGCTTCGTGCTGTCCTACACGCCGACCGCGCTGAACCCGGGTGAGGACATGATCAACCGGGTGGCCGACGTGCTGACCGCCTGAGCCCCGCGCGGGGCTACGGCTCGACCACGACCTCCTGGGCCGCCGCCGTCTCCCCGGCCAGGAGGCGCGCGTCGACCGGGACGTTCCGCTTCACCACGGCCAGCGCGACCGGCCCCAGCTCGTGGTGGCGTACCGACGTCGTCACGACACCGACCCGGCGGCCCTCCGGGCCCTCGTCCGCGATGCGGATCTCCGTGCCGGGGACCGGGAGGTGGACGTCGCTGCCGTCCAGGTGCAGGAAGACCAGCCGGCGCGGCGGCTTGCCCAGGTTCTGCACCCGGGCGACGGTCTCCTGACCCCGGTAGCAGCCCTTCTGGAGGTGCACGGCCGTGCCGATCCAGCCCAGCTCGTGCGGGATGGTGCGGTGGTCGGTCTCGAAGCCGAGCCGGGGCCGGTGCTGCTCGACGCGCAGCGCCTCGTAGGCGAGAAGGCCGGCGGCGGGGCCGTGGGAGGCGGCGAACTCCTCCAGGCCGGCCCGGGGCAGGAAGACGTCACGGCCGTACGGCGTCTCGCGCACGACGGCCCCGTCCGGGACGTCGGCGATCGAACCGGCGGGCAGGTGCACCACGGCGATGTCGGCGGTGCGGTCGGCGACCTCCACCCGGTAGAAGAACTTCATCGACTCCAGGTACGCGATCAGCGCGTCCTGGGTGCCGGGCTCCACATGGGCCCAGACGGTCGTGCCGTCGTCCACCAGGTACAGGGCGTGCTCGATGTGCCCGTGCGCGGAGAGGATCAGGGCCTCGGTGGCCTCTCCCACGGGCAGTTCGCTGACGTGCTGGGTGAGCAGCAGGTGCAGCCAGCTCAGCCGGTCCTCGCCGCTGACGGTGACGACACCGCGGTGCGAGAGATCGACGAAACCGGTGCCGTCGGCGAGGGCGCGCTGTTCGCGGAACAGGTCGCCGTAGTGGGCGGCGACACCTTCGTCCACACCCTCGGCGGGGACGGCGCCGGGCAGGGACAGCAGGGGGCTCTTCATACCGCAAGCCTACGACGTGGTACTTGAACCCTTCAGGGAACAGTCCTGGCACCGGCCGAAGATCGCGAAGTGCTTCATGTCGGTGTCGAAACCGAACTGCCGGCGCAGCTTGTCCGTGAACTCCGCGGCCACGTCCACGTCCGCCTCGATGACGTTGTCGCAGTCCCGGCACACCAGGTGCAGATGGTGGTGGCGGTCGGCGAGGTGGTAGGTCGGGGCACCGTGCCCGAGGTGGGCGTGGCTGACCAGGCCCAGTTCCTCCAGCAGCTCCAGCGTGCGGTAGACGGTGGAGATGTTGACCCCCGACGCCGTCTTCCTCACTTCCGCGAGGATGTCGTCGGGGGTCGCGTGCTCAAGGGTGTCCACGGCTTCCAGGACAAGCTGCCGCTGCGGCGTCAGCCGGTAGCCGCGCTGCCTGAGGTCGCTCTTCCAGTCGGTGCTCACCACACGCCCAGTGTAGGAGGGCCGACGACCATCAAGGAGCCGAAGAGCCTGTGGGCAGGTCGCCCGACATCAAAAGGTCGGAGAGGACCTCACGCAGATCCGCGGTCGCTCGGATGATCTCCTCGTGTGCTCTGATCTTCTCGTCGATCGCGTGGAGGGCGGCTCCGATCTCCCTCTGCTGGTCGAGCGCGGGCAGCGGCACCGGCAGGTCATGGAGCGTGCGCACGGTGATGGACCGCATGCCGGTGGTGCCGGCGGCTCGCCGCTCCAGCCACTCACCCGCTCCCCGGCGCGAGAGGTAGGCGAGCAGGTACGCGGCCTGCGTGGGTTCGTGTGCGCGCACCCGGAACAGGTGGGTGTTGTACAGCCACCCGCTTTCCTGAGCGGTCACGAGCGCGACTCGGCCCACCGCCCCGGTGCGCGCCACCAGGATGTCGTCGGCGAGCACCCGGTACTTGGACAGGTCACGTGCCGTCCGGGGGTCGACGCACACCATGCCGGACCGGTCCGCGATCCTTCGATTGCGCAGATCGGCCGGACGGATCAGCGGCACTCCCGCCTCGATCCGCTCGGTCCTGCGCACGGCTGGACCGCCACCCTGGATCTCGCAGATGTCGCCGAGGGACACCCGCCGCCAGCCGTGTGGGAGAGCGTCGATCATTTCCTCGCTCACAGGCCGTACCTCCCCAGCAGCTCCTCCACCGCGGCGTCCGCTTCCCGTGTTCGCGCGTGCAGTTCGGCCAGGTGCCCGGCCAGAGTCGCCAGATCCGCCCGGTCGGCAGGCCTGGTGTCGGACCGTTTGCCGCTCGGCACGTGGAAGGCGGGGCTGAGCGTGTAATCCATCTCTCTGAGCTTCTCGATGGAAACGGCTCTGCTCAGTCCGTCGGTTCCCGTGAACGCGCGTCCCTCGGCCCTGGCCGCGGCCCAGGACCGGTGTTCCTCGTGGATGAGTCGAACCTCGTCCGGGGACAGTTCCCGCCGGACCCGTGTCGTCAGAGAGCCGAAGCGGCTCGCGTCCACGAACAGAATCTCGTCGCACGAGCCAGTCGGATGCCGTAGCAGCCACACGGTGACCGAGATGCCGGTACTCGCGAAGAGTTGCGCGGGGAGGGCGATCAACGCCTCCACCGCTCCGTCCTCCACCATCCCGGCTCTGATCCTGCGTTCCGAGGGGTTGGCCGAGAAGGCCGCGATGTCGGGCATGATGACCGCCGCCCGGCCATCCGGCCTCAGGCTGGCCACGACGTGCTGGAGCCAGGCGAAATTGGCGTTGTGCCGGGGCGGCGGGCCGTAGCGCCAGCACCTTTCGTCGACGGGACGATCGAACTTCGCGTTGAACGGAGGGTTCGTGACGACCCGGTCGAACGTTCGGGCATCGAGGTGCCGGGGACCGCCTCCGGCTGAGGGGGCGATGTCTCCGGTCCACAGCCCGGCGTCCGGGATCCCGTGCAGGGCGAGGTTCATGCCCGCCAGTGCCAGCGGGTGTTCGCCCGCGCCCGCGCCGCTGACTTCGATTCGTCCGGGCGTTTGCTGCACCGCGGCCACGGCGTCCCAGGCCGCCGACACCAGCTCACCGGCGCGGACGAACGGATCGTGCACGCTGTGCACATGCCGGGCGCCCTCCGCGATGAGCCTTGCGATCACCTGGACGGCGGCACGCGGTGTGAAGAAGTCTCCCGCTCTCTTTCCCAGCAGCTCGCTGTAGCGGGCCAGCACCCTTTCGAAGCCCTCGGCGTGTTCGGCCCTGTCCACGGGGCCGGTGTCGTCGAGCAGACGGACCATGTCTGCCACGCGGGCGCCTCCGAGGTTCTGTGACAGAGCGAGGACAAGCTGCTCGTGTACGGTGCCCAGGCCTTCACGGACCGCGCTCGCAAGGAAGCGCACCAGAAGCTCGCCGGAGTGCGGGAACTGGTACCGGCTCGCCTCGGCCACGATCCGCCGCCACTCCTCGGGGCGGCACCCCCGGAGGTAGACGAGGGTCAGCAGCACGGTGAGGTACTCGGCGTGGGACAGCTCGCCACGGAATCGTTCCGCCTGCTGACCGCTCAACAGGTCCACGGCCTTGAACAGCGCCCCGGACCGCGTTCCGCCGAGCGAGACCCGGAACCGGTCGCCGTACGTGGTCCCCTCGGGCTCGCCGGGCTGCCGGGCATTCGCGGGAATGGTGCGCTGCGCCAGCCAGGCCAGCACCTCGGCGGCGGAGAAGACCTCGACGCCCGGGGGGGCATCGGCGGACCTCTCCAGCGGCCGGGGAAAGTCTGCGTGCCGCCGCTCCCAGTTCGTGACGGCGGGCCGCTTCACGCCGGCGAACCGGGCGATGTCGGCCCGCGTCACGAGGACCCCTTCGAAGTCGCTCACCGTTTCTCCCACCACTCAGAACCGGGAAGGCCTGGATCCGCGCAGCGCGTCCGCCTTGCCCGCGAGCACGGCCGGGAACCGGTCCATGGCCTGGGCTTCCTTGGCCAGCTGGGGGTCGAGGTACCCGAGCATGCGGTAGATCTTGGCATGGTCGGCGGCGAGGTCGCGGTGATGGATCGGCTCATGGTGCATGATCCGGTTGCGCAGCAGCACCAACGACCACAGGCCGTCGTACAAGGTGTCACGGCGACCGGAGTAGTGCGGGAACGCCTTGTGCACGGTGGGCACCCAGAACAGTCGGTCGTAGCCGGACCCCCCGCTCACCAGGGACGCCCAGAAGCCGAACGACAGCTCGGCGACCATGCTGTCGGGCGGGGCCGGCACCAGGCCACGGCGTTCGCACTTGCTCCGGGCCTTGGCCACGAGCCGCTGCCCGTTCGGGTTGAGGGGTGCTGCCGTCCACCAGTCGTCCCTCCGGTAGCCGAGAGTGAGCTGCTGGTGTAACGCGTTGCGCAGGGCCAGTTCCAGGCAGTGCAGCGAGCCGTAGAGCGCGGCCGAGGCCTCGACGTTCCACCAGTACAGCCGCCGCGCCACGAGGGCGTTGCCGTGCGCCGCACCGACGTAACGTCCCAGTCGGAGCCGGGAGAAAGCGCGCAGCATCCACTCCGGCAGGTTGTCGGTCATCGGAACCCCCCTTTTCCGGGCACACCGCGGCCCGGGAACACGTTTCGGTACAGGAACAGACCCACCGTGATACGTTGGGTGATGAACGCCCTGGGCTCGCCTCTGCTCGGCACGCCACCCAGGGCACGGCATTCAGGCCCCCGGCCGCCTTTCAGGCAGCCGGGGGTTTCTGCTTCGAGACGCATCCCAACTCGGTTGAGCCGCCCCGCCGTTGTGCCCACGGTAGCCTCGCCGGAGCCGCTCACGCAACCGCAGTGCACTGCGCACCGAAACTGTTAACCCCCCCGATCGGCGAGCATCCGAGGAGCCGGAAACAACCGGAAACGGCACAGGGCCCCGGCGCGGTGCGCGGGGCCCTGTGGAAGATCGGAAAGAGGCGGCGGCCTACTTGAAGAAGGCGATGCCGTCGTCCGGGAGGTCGTCGGGGAGGGCCTTCGCCCAGCGTTCGACGTCCTCGGGGGTGACGACCTTCTTGAGCTGGGCCGACATGTAGGGGCGCAGCGGGACCTCGGGGGTCTGCTTCTCGCCGACCCACATCAGGTCGCTCTTGACGTAGCCGTAGAGCCGCTTGCCGCCGCTGTACGGCTGCGCGTCGGCGGTGCGGGCGACGGTGTCCGTCACCAGGTCGATCTGCGGCTTCTTGTCGGCCATCTCGCCGTACCAGACCTCGATCACGCCGTCGTCGCGGGTCATCGTGACCTCGACCGTGCGGTCGGGGCGGATCCGCCAGAAGCCGGACTCGGTCTCCAGGGGGCGGACCTTGTTGCCGTCCTGGTCGAGCACCCAGGTGCGGGAGTGGTACTCCAGGAAGTCCCGGCCGTCGTGGGTGAAGCTGACCTCCTGCCCGAAGTTGCACTTCTCAGAGCCGGGGAAGTCGTGCACGCCCGCGCCGGCCCAGTTGCCGAGCAGGAAGGCGAGCGGGACGAGGTCCTTGTGCAGGTCGGACGGGATCTCGATCATGAGCGGAGGCTTTCGTGGGTGTGGATCAGCGCTGGCCCTGGTACAGCTTCTTCACGGTCAGACCGGCGAAGGCGAGCACGCCGACGCAGACCAGGACCAGCAGGATTTCGAAGAATGCTTCCACGGGTGCTCCTTGAGCGTGGGTGGGCGGACGACAGAGCCGCAGCCCAGCTTACGCGGCCGGGCCGGGGCGCTCCTTGTGAGGGGCGGCGCCGCCGAGGGCTACGCTTCCCGCATGGCGAAGAAGCTCGTGATCAAGGTGACGGCCGGGGCGGACGCTCCCGAGCGGTGCTCGCAGGCGTTCACGGTGGCCGCGGTGGCCGTGGCCAGCGGGGTCGAGGTCTCGCTGTGGCTGACCGGGGAGTCGTCCTGGTTCGCGCTGCCGGGCCGGGCGGCCGAGTTCGAGCTGCCGCACGCCGCGCCGCTGCCCGATCTGCTGGAGTCGGTCCTCGCCGCCGGACGCGTCACGCTGTGCACGCAGTGCGCCGCCCGCCGGGAGATCACGGAGAAGGACGTCATCGAGGGCGTGCGGATCGCGGGCGCGCAGGTCTTCGTGCAGGAGGCACTGGCGGACGGGACGCAGGCGCTCGTCTACTGAGCCCGCCACCGGCGGCCGGCCGCGACCGCGCCGGCGTCTTTACGGGCGCGGGCGCTTCTTGCCGTCCAGCTCGTCCCACCACTCGTCGGACTGCGGGTCGCCGGAGGGGTCGTCCCACCAGCGGTCCTCCGGGCCCCGGCGGTTGGCGATCATCGCGGCGACCGGCGGGATGACCATGGCCACCACGCACATGCCGACGGCCGCCGGCACCGACCAGATGCGAATGACCCCCCAGGCCAGGACGAAGAGGCCGATGCAGGTCCCCATCATGGCGAAGTAGATGTGCCGACGCCGGGCGTACATACGTCCACTGTAGGTCCGGCGCGGCCTGTCACAACTGATCCACAAATTCGCGGTGGCCGGGCCCGGCGGGGGTACCGTGGCGTGTCCGTACCGGATTCACGAAACACCGTCGCCGACCCGGGGGAACCACCACATGCGCGCCCTGCGAATACTCCTGATCATCGTCGTGATCCTGGGCGGGCTCTTCGTGATCGTGGACCGGGTCGCCGTGCACTTCGCCGAGGGCGAGGCCGCGGACAAGCTGAAGGCGACCGAGAACCTGTCCTCGACCCCGAGCGTGGACATCAAGGGCTTCCCGTTCCTCACGCAGGTCGCGGGCGGCTCGCTCGACGACGTCGAGGTCGGCATCAAGGAGTACGAGGCGGCCACCGGCAAGCCCGGCCAGACCATCCGGATCGACGACCTGAAGGCCGACATGAAGGGCGTCGAGTTCTCCGGCGACTACAGCTCGGCCACCGCGTCCACCGCGACCGGCACGGCGTCCATCTCCTACGCCGAGCTGCTGAAGACGGCCAAGTCCGAGCCGACCGAGGTGGCCCCGGGCGTGATGGCCCGGGTCGTCGGCCTCTCCGACGGCGGCAACGGGAAGATCAAGGTCGCGGTGGAGGGGACCGTCTCGTCCCTCGGGATCAAGCAGACGGTGTCCGTGCTGAGCTCGGTGGCCGTGGTGAACAACAAGGTCGAGGTGCACGCGGACTCCCTGCCGCAGCTGGGCGCCGCCGCGGTCGCCGAGGACCGCATCCGCCGGATCACCGACTTCCAGCAGGTCATCGACCAGCTTCCCGGCGGCATCAAGCTGGACAAGGTGGAGGCCGCGCCGAAGGGCGTGCAGGTCAGCGTGAAGGGTTCGGACGTCAAGCTGGCGGGGTAGGGGACGGACGCCGACAAGAACGCGCGCCGATGGGCCTGAACACGGGTTCTGTCCGACTGGCGAGACGGTCCCGTCCGTAGCGCAGATGCGATGCACCGGCACGAGCGCCCGACGGCTCCCGAGCGCCTTGCCTGTTCCGCCATCCGGACGATCCCATCTCGCCATGTGACACACCGGTGACACGCCCGCCCGGACGTCCCTACGATCGAACCCATGAAGCGACAGGCGGATCTCACGAAGCGGCGGGCAGTGGACCTGTGCCGCGTTGCCGCCATGCTCTGTCGCCCCTTCTGAGCGGAAGCCCCGGCTCCCGCGTCTCACCCGCCCTGCTGCCAGGGCATCCGTGCGCCGCTCCGCACCGAGCGCGCCCCCTCTCTACTCGCACGCCCCGCCGCGACTGCCCCGGAGGAGAAAGAGCATGAGCCGCAGCGACGTCCTGGTCGACGCCGACTGGCTCCAGGAGCACCTGGACGACCCGACCATCGCGATCGTCGAGGTGGACGAGGACACGTCCGCCTACGACAAGAACCACATCAAGAACGCGATCCGCATCGACTGGACCAAGGACCTCCAGGACCCGGTCCGCCGTGACTTCATCGACCAGCAGGGCTTCGAGAAGCTCCTGTCGGAGAAGGGCATCGCTAACGACCACACGGTCGTCCTCTACGGCGGCAACAACAACTGGTTCGCGTCGTACGCCTACTGGTACTTCAAGCTGTACGGCCACGAGAACGTCAAGCTCCTCGACGGCGGCCGCAAGAAGTGGGAGCTGGACGCCCGCGAGCTGGTCGCCGGCGACGAGGTCCCCGAGCGCCCGAAGACCGACTACACGGCCAAGGCGCAGGACACCTCGATCCGCGCCTTCCGCGACGACGTCGTGAAGGCGATCGGCGCGCAGAACCTCGTCGACGTCCGCTCGCCCGACGAGTTCTCCGGCAAGCTGCTCGCCCCGGCGCACCTGCCGCAGGAGCAGTCGCAGCGCCCGGGCCACGTGCCGACCGCGAAGAACATCCCGTGGTCGAAGAACGCCAACGACGACGGCACCTTCAAGTCGGACGAGGAGCTCAAGGAGCTCTACGCCGCCGAGGACGTGGACCTCGCCAAGGACACGATCGCCTACTGCCGCATCGGTGAGCGCTCGGCCCTGACCTGGTTCGTGCTGCACGAGCTGCTCGGCGTGGAGAACGTCAAGAACTACGACGGCTCCTGGACCGAGTACGGCTCCCTCGTCGGCGTGCCGATCGAGCTCGGCGCCAACAAGTAACCCCGACCGGCCTTCCGGTCAGACCGAGACCCCTCTGGAGAAATACATGTGTGGAGCGAAGGCCGGCGGCCCGGACGCCTCGACGGTCAAGCCCGGTGAGACCACGATCCAGGGCCAGGTGACCCGCGACGGCGAGCCGGTGGTCGGATACGTCCGACTGCTCGACTCGACCGGCGAGTTCACCGCGGAGGTGCCCACCTCCGCGACCGGCCAGTTCCGCTTCTACGCGGCCGAGGGCACGTGGACGCTGCGGGCGCTGGTGCCGGGCGCGACCGCCGACCGCACGGTCGTCGCCCAGAAGGGCGGACTGGCCGAGGTCGCCATCGCGGTCTGAGCGACCTTTCGCCCGTGCGCGGGTTCAGTGACGGCTGAGGGCCGCATCCCCTGGGTTGGACGCCAGAGGGGGGTGCGGCCCTTCGGCTGTGCACGGGACCGCGTCAGCGGCGCCGGACCGCCGCGCGCCCGATCGCCGCGAGCAGCGCGCCGACGCCGAGCGCGGCGAGGAAGCCGCTGACGGCCGCACCGTCGGGCACGCGGCGTCGGGGGCGGGGCGGGGAACCCGCGGCGGGAGCCGGGCCGGTGGCGTCCGGCGCATCACGCAGCCCGGAATGGAACGCGGGACGGAACGGCGGCAGCGCGTACGCCGGCGGGGTCACGGTCCGGTCCCGCGGGGCCGTCATGCGCGGTGCTCCGTCCGCTGGTGCTGGCGCAGCAGGACGTTCGCGTCGGTCTCGGCGCTGCGGTCGTACGCCGACCGCGCCGCCTCCCGCCGCTCCGCCAGCTCCAGACAGGCGGCACAGCCGGGCATGGGACGCGGGGGCCGGCTCGCCTCGTCCAGGGGCGGCGGCAGCGACGGAACGCCCCGGGCGCGCTGATTGACGGCCCGTACGCCCGCCCCGATCCGCTCCCGGTCCGTGGCCGGACGCACCCTCTCCGGATCGGCCCGCCACTCCACCCCACCACCGACGGGGCGCAGCATCACGTAGGGGCCGGCTCTGTCCCGGTACTCGCCGACCTTGTCGGTGGCGGGGTCGTAGAGAAGACGTCCGGGCTCGTGGGACTGCGACGTCGGTGTCATCGAGGCCAGCTCCTTTCCGAGAACACGTGTGCGCAGCGCGATGCAGCAACTACACTGCGTGTTCAAGTGATGTCCACGAGCATGGCGCACGCAAACGGCGTCCGGGCCGCTGAGCGGGTCACATTCAACGCTGTCCGGGGCGAGGGGCCCGCCCGTCAGATCTCCAGCAGCACCGTGAACGGTCCGTCGTTCGTCAGCGACACCCTCATCTGCGCGCCGAAGCGGCCCGTCGCCACCGTCGCGCCCAGGGCGCGGAGCTGGGCCACCACCTCGTCGACCAGGGGCTCGGCGACGTCGCCGGGGGCCGCCGCGTTCCAGGTGGGGCGGCGGCCCTTGCGGGCGTCGCCGTAGAGGGTGAACTGGCTGATCACCAGGAGCGGGGCGGCGATGTCGCTGCACGACTTCTCGTCGTGCAGCATCCGGATCGTCCACAGCTTGCGGGCGAGCTGCGCCGCCTTCTCCTTGGTGTCCTCATGGGTCACCCCGACGAGGACGCACAGCCCCTCGCTCTCGATCGCGCCCACCGTCTCGCCGTCCACGACGACGCTCGCGCCGTCCACCCTCTGCACCACCGCACGCATGCGGACCATCATGCCCGGTGTCCCGCACTAGCCCGCACGGGGTCCACTATGGATCTCTTACCGCCCATCTGGGGATGTTGGGGGGCACTCGGTCACATTGCGGCTGGTTGGGGTGGCACGATGCTTCCCACACGCCGGTCGAGGGGACGGTCACACGCAAGATGAGCACACCGAGTACCAGTGGGCGGCTGGGGACGCAGGGGACGTACCGGCCGCCCGCCCAGCGCGCCGACGGCAGCACGGGCCCGGCGCTGCCCGCCGAGCCTCCCGAGCCCGACCTGGCGCGGCTGAGCCTGCCCGAGCTGCGCACCCTGCGCCGCGACGCCCAGCGCGACGAGGCGGACCTCAGCTATGTGCGGCGGCTGCTCCAGGGGCGGATCGACATCCTGCGCGCGGAGTTGGGCCGGCGCGGCCGGGCGTCCGTGCCGGCGCCGGCGGACGGCTCCGTGGTCGACCGGCTCCCGGAGATCCTGAAGGACGCCCCGGCCCGGCAGCGCTCCTCGGCCCGCCACGTCACGCTCGGCACCCCGCACAACGAGGAGTACGGGCAGTTGGCCGCCGAGATGCTCGCCGAGGTCGAGCTGTCGGATCTGACGGCGCGTACGGACCTGGAACTGAGCGCCGGCCTGGGGCGGTTGGTCCGCTACGAGCAGGAGGTCTCGCGGCGCCGCCAGCGGTTGCAGCGTACGGCCGACGATTGCAGCGGGGAGATCGCCCGCCGGTACCGGGTGGGCGAGGCGCAGGTGGACGATCTGCTGATGTGACGAAAGGGCGCCGCCTCGTGCGAGGTCGGCGCCCTGTCTGCTGTGGTTCCCTTCGCGTACTGGTCGTCCGTAGCGTGCTGTTCAGTTGTGGCTGTGCGATGTCGGTATTCAGATGTCGCTGTTCAGTTGTGGCTGTGCGCTCCGGTGGCCGTCCCCTGTCCGGGCTCCCGGCTCCCCTCCGGAAGGGAACCCGAGCGGCCAACCACTGGGTAGTTCGACCAGGTCCAGCGAGTTGGTTGCCAACTTCACTGTACTTATGTCCGCTGGAATGCGTCTTATAACCAGCTACCGGGGAACTGCCGTAAGTTGGCGGGAAGTTGTAGTGTTTGTTCGTGGACCCGGAGCACGCCTCCTCCAGTGGGCGGTCGCGGCCCCAGCGGCACCGCTCGTCCCACCGCGAGATCGCCGACGAACTCCGCAGCCGGATCAGGTCCGGTGTGCTGCGGCCGGGCGAGCGCATGCCCACGCAGGCCAAGCTGGCCGACGAGTTCGGGGTCGAACGCGGCGCGGTGCGGCAGGCCCTGCGCATCCTTCAGTCGGAGCATCTGCTCACCGGCGTTTCCAAGGGCAGCCCGGCCACCGTGGCGGCGGTCCCGGGGCCGGCGCGCCCTCCGGCGGGCCCCGCCGCGCCGCCGCAGCCCACCATGGTCGGCCTCGCCCCGCGCGTCGCCGCCGCCTTCGCCGCCCCGCACGTGCGCATCGACGCCCTCTGTCTGACCTCGGTCTCGCTCACCCTGGCGATCGGCGAGCCGCTGCGGCAGATCCACGCGGGACGGCTGAAACCGGCCAAGATCGACGTGCGGCTGCTGCTGCCCAGCCGCGACATCGACCTGGCCTTCCCGACACCGGTGGACGCCGACGACGGCGGTCTGCTGCACCGGCGCTGGCTGGCCCAGCGCAACGCCCAGGGCCTGGTGCTGCGGCAGAACCTGCTGGCGCTGTGCACCACGCACGGCGTCGACGTGCGGGTCTCCTTCCGGGCGCTGCCGTTCACCCCGCCGGTGAAGCTCTACCTGCTGGGCGACTCCGAGGCGCTGTTCGCGTACTACACGCTGGGGCGCCGGGAGCGGGAGATCGAGGACGAGCACGTGGAGCTGTACGACGCCGACGGCACCCGGTCCATGCTGTTCGCCTTCGAGCGGTGGGCCGGGCAGCGGGACGCGGCGTTCGTGGAGCAGTCGCGCCTGTGGTTCGAGGCGCTGTGGGAGACGATCAGTTCGGACCTGGTGCTGACGCCGTAGGCCGGCCCGGCGTGCCGGCGCCCCGGGCCGGTGCGGTCGGCGTCACAGCGCGGGGCCGGCCAGCAGGACCGCCAGCAGGACCGCGCCGGCCGAGCTGACGGCCGGGCTCTTGGCCTTGACGCCGACGGTGAGCAGGAGCAGGCCGACGAGGCCGGCGGCGCCGAACCGCCACTGGACGAGCTGCTCGAAGCCGACGACGAAGAGGGCGGAGAGGAGCGCGAGGACAGGCATGGACGTTCCCCCTTTCGGTCTGCCAACTCGACCAAGTTGGCAGCCAACTTTGATTAAGTTGTCCCCACTTGGTCCCTATCCGCAAACAACTTTTCAACAACTCCCCGTAGACGGTTCAGGGTTGTAGCGTTTGGTCGTGACCCAGGAGAACGTGGCAGTGAAGGGCAGCGGACGGCACACGCCCCAGCAGATCGCCGACACCCTGCGCGAACGCATCCGGGCCGGCGTCCTGCGCGTCGGCGAGCGGCTGCCCACCCAGGCCGATCTGGCCGAGGAGTTCGGCGTGGAGCGCGGCACCGTACGCCAGGCCCTGCGCGTGCTCCACGAGGACGGCCTGCTCAGCAACGTCAGCAAGGGCAGCCCGCCCCGGGTCGCCGAACCGGGCCCCGCGCGCGAGGAGCCGCAGCCGACCATGGTGGCCCTCGCGCCCCGGCTGACCGATGCCTTCGCCGCGCCGCACGTGCGCATCGACGCCGTCTGCCTGACCGCGCAGAGCCTGATCCCCGCGCTCGGCGAGCCGCTGCGCCTGATCCACGACGGCCGGCTGCGACCGGAGCGGATCGACGTCCGCATCCTGCTGCCGTCCCGGGACATCAACCTCGCCTTCCCGGTCTCGGTCGACGCCGGCAGCGACGAGGACGCCGTCCACCAGCGGTGGCTGGCGATGCGCAACGCCCAGGGGCAGGTGCTCCAGTACAACCTCCAGGCGCTGCGGGGCACCCACGACATCGACGTCCACGTCGCCTTCCGGGCGCTGCCGTTCACCCCGCCGGCGAAGTTGTACCTGCTCAACGGCGCGGAGGCGCTGTACGCGTACTACATGGTCACCCGCCGCGCGGAGCCCACCGAGAGCGGGACGCTGGAGATGTACGACACCCTCGGCTCCGAATCCCTGCTCTTCTCCTTCGAGAAGCGGACCGGGCGCCGGGACGCCGCGTTCGTGGAACAGTCCCAGAAGTGGTTCGACGCCCTCTGGGAAACCATCACCACGGACCTGACACTCTCCTAGTGACCACAGAGACAACGACTGACACGACGACCGGTACAGCGGCCGGAACGGCGGCACAGCTACGAGAACTGCTGCGCCGCGCCCGGGTGGTTCTCTGGGACTTCGACGGGCCCGTCTGCCGCCTGTTCGCCGGGCACAAGGCGGAGCGGGTGGCGGCCGGACTGGTGGAGTGGCTGGCCGGGCGCGGGCTGCACGGCCTGCTCGACGACACCGAGCGCGAGGCGGTGGACCCGCACGGGGTGCTGCGCGCCGTGGACCGCCGCCACCCCGGCAGCGACCTCGTCGCCGAACTGGAGGAGCGCCTCACCAAGGAGGAACTGCGGGCCGCCGCCTCCGCGCTGCCCACCGCCTACGCCGACCCGCTGATCCGCACCTGGACCGCGGTCGGCACCCGCCTGGCCATCACCACGAACAACTCCCCCCGGGTGGTCCGCTCCTACCTCGACACCCGGGGCCTCACCGCCTGCTTCAGCCCCCACATCTACGGCCGCACCACCGACCTGCACCTCCTCAAGCCCGACCCGCACTGTCTCAACCGGGCCCTGAGCGCGATGGGCGCCGCACCCTCGGCCGCCCTGATGATCGGTGACTCCCCCTCCGACCTGACCGCCGCGCGCGACGCCGGCGTGCCGTTCCTCGGCTACGCGCGCAACGAACAGAAGGGGAAGCTGCTGCGGGAGGCCGGAGCCGAGTGCGTCGTCGGGTCGCTGGAGCCCCTGCTGCTGGCGCTGCGCCGCCGGTGACCGTGGTCCGAGCCGGGCCACCAGCCCGGCCGCCCGCCGACGCCGTGCCCATGCGATAGCATCCGCGCACGCAGGCTGAGCGACCGTTCGGATCCCTGCGCGAGGGATGGCGAACGAGCCGGCCTCGGACGACCCCGCACAGGCGAGTGGCGGACCACCGTTGGGCTACTCGGCCGGGCGCCCGGTCGTGCCGGCTGTCACGCGGACTTAACCTTTCCCCAGCCTTCCCCATCTCGTGTTCTCGCGCGATCGACCCCCGGAGCGGCCAGTGGGCGCACCTCCCGTCCCCCTCGACACGACCGGGGGCCGCGCCGACGGAGCCCGGAGCCGGGCCGTACTCCAGGCGTTCCTGGAGTACGCAGCCGCCGAGGGGACGGCCAGCGGCGGGTTCCACCACCAGAACTACGTGGTCCCGCTGACCGAGCCGGTGGCCCGGCTGCTCGGCCGGGAGCCGGGCGTCCCCGTGACCGTGCGGGTGCGGCGGGCGGGCGCGTTGCCGGTGGTGATCCGCACCTGGCAGAACGAGTCGGCGATCCTGCGGGCCGTCAACCGCCTGCTGCCCAACGTGCCCGAGTGCCTGGCCGAGGGCGACGGCTTCGCCATCCACAGCCATGTGGACGGCGTACCGCTGTCCAGCGTGTGCGGTGACGGCAAGCCGGTCGACGGCCTGTTGACGAAAGCGCTGGCGGGCCTGCTCGCCGAGACGGCCCAGGTGCGCAGCAGCGCCGCGCTGCCGCCCCTGCCGTCGCTGTGGCCGCGCAACTACACCGACAGCCAGGGTTTCCTCCAGGCCCTCGCCCGCATGGCCGACCTCCAGATCCGGCGGCCCAACTGGACGGCGTTCGGCGGTCTGTTCGCCGCCCTGGGCGTCCCGGAGGACGCGCTGGTGCGGCTGGCCGAACGCGTCCCGGCCATGGCACGCCGGCCGTACAGCCTGCTCCACACCGATCTGCACCGCGACAACGTGATCATGTCGTACGGCGGCGACCCGCCCCTGATCTGTGTCGACTGGGAGCTGGCGAGCTACGGCGACCCGCTGTACGACCTCGCCACCCACCTGGTGCGGATGCGCTACCCGGACCACCAGGAGATGGAGGTCGTGGACGCCTGGGCGTGCGCCGTGCAGGCGGTGCGCCCCGCCGCCGTCAACGGGGTGGCCAGGGACCTGCCCCATTACCTCGCCTTCGAGCGGGCCCAGTCGGTGTACCCCGATGTGATGAGGGCGGCGCGGTCCTTGCAGGACTCCTTCGACCAGAAGAGCCTGGACGAGGCGACGGCCCGCGTGCACCGCGCCCTGGAGCTCGCCGCCGAGCCGCTGCGGCTGGGGCAGGTGCCCGGGGAGCGGGAGATCGAGGGCATCCTCCACCGCTGGCGGGCCGCGACGAGCGACGCGGTGTGGCGCGGCGGCGCCGGCCGCGGCGGCCGGGTCACCCGGGCCATCGACTGGAAGCCGGACGGGCGCGTCTCGGAGCACCCCGACTTCCCCCACCCGGCCGTCGGGGACGCCCTGCTCCTGGAGGGCGCGGCCCCGGCCGAGCGGATGTTCAAGGGCACGGCGCACCTCAACACGGTGGTGTGGGTTCCCGGCACCGCCTTCCCCGTCGTCGTGCGGCGCGAGGTGGCGGACGCCCGCCGGCTCGAAAGCAGCTTCCTCAGCGAGCACGCCGTGCTGCGGGCGATCGAGCAGTCCCGGGCGGCGGTGGCCGCGCCCAGGATCCTGGCGCTCGGGGAGAGCCGCTCCGGCAACCGGGCGTACTCCGGGGACCGCTTCGCGATCCACACCTACGAGGGTCCGCGCGACCCCGGCCGCCGGCCCGCCCACCCGGTGCACGGGCTGCTTCCGCAGGAGGCGGACGGCCTCGTGGACCAGCTCGCCGCGCTCACCGAGGTCGACCACGCCCAGCTCGACCCGGTCGCCGTCGGCCTGGACTTCTACGACTGGCTCAGCGACCAGCTCGTCCTGCTCGTCGCCGGTCTGCCCCCGGAGTCGCGGCAACTGGCCCGCTTCCTCGGGCTGCCCGGCGCGCCCCGGCTGCGCGAGATCCTCGGCCGGCACCGGCTCACCCGCCGCACCCCGGCCCTGCTGCACGGCGACCTCAACCCCTGGAACCTGGTGCGCCGGGACGACAACCTGGCGCTGACCCTGATCGACTGGGAGATGGCGCTGGTCGGGGACCCGCTCTACGACCTGGTCCGGCACATGCACCTCACCCCCACCCGGCCGGAGATCCGGGACCGCATGTTCCGCCGCTGGGAGCGCCGCCTGCCGCGGGAGTGCACCCGCAACTGGCGTCAGGACTGGCGGGTGTACCGGTGGATCGAGACCGTCCGCTCGGCGTACGTCGACCTCGACCGGCTGGTCACCGGAGCGAGCCGGGAGGCGCCCAACGTCCGCCGGGCGCTGGACTCGTACGCGATGACCCTGGCGGCGGCCACCGCGTCGCTGGGTCTGACCATCCCGCCCCGGTCGAATCCCCACCTGACCCGCGCGCTGGGCCTGCGGACCGGTCCGGACGGCCCTGCGTAGGCTCGCCCCATGGGTGAGATGGGCCTGCGCGAGCGCAAGAAGCAGCGGATGTACCAGGACGTGTCGGACATCGCCGTACGGCTGTTCCTGGAGCGGGGCTTCGACGCGGTGTCCGTGGCGGAGGTCGCCGCCGCGGCCGGGATCTCCAAGCCGACCCTCTTCAGGTACTTCCCGGCCAAGGAGGACCTGGTGCTGCACCGGATCGCGGACCACGAGACGGAGGCCGCGCGGGTGGTCACCGGGGAGGCCGACCCGGTGGACGCGCTGCGCCGGCACTTCCTGGCCGGCCTGGAGCGGCGCGACCCGGTCACCGGGCTGAACGACCACCCCGGTGTGCTCGCCTTCCACCGGCTGCTCTACGGCACCCCGTCCCTGGTGGCGCGGGCGTACGCCCACCAGGAGCGGTCGGAGGCGGCGCTGGCCGAGGCGCTCGGGGGCGATCTGGCGGCCCGGCTGGCCGCCGCGCAGATCATCGCCGTACAGCGTGTCCTCGCCCTGGAGAACTGGCGGCGGATCGCGGCGGGGGAGCCGGTGGCGGAGGTGGCGCCGGACGCGGTGGCGGCGGCCGAGCGGGCGTTCCGGCGGCTGGCGCAGGGGCTCCCGGAGCTGCGGGGCCAGCGAATGTGACTCGGTTAAAAATGTAACTGGGTAACGTTTCGGCGGTACGCTGCCGCCATGACGTCACCCGACCCCGCCCTCAAGGACACCCTGCACACCGAGCGCGCCTACCACGACACCTGCCGTACGGCCCTCGCCGCGATGGTCGAGGGCGCCGACGAACAGGTCGTCACCTCCGAGGACGTCTCCGCCTCCGGGGCCGATGCCGAGGTCCTCGGCCGCCGGCTGCGCAGCCAGGCCAAGGCCCTGCGCGAACTCCCGCCGGGCCCGCTGTTCTTCGGCCGGCTCGACTTCGCCGACGGCGACCCGGGACACGGCGGGCAGAGCTACCACGTCGGCCGGGTCCGCGTCACCGAGGACCCGGCCGCACCGCCGCTCGTGGTCGACTGGCGGGCCCCCGTCTCCCGCGCCTTCTACCAGGCGAGCGCCCGCGAACCGCAGGGCGTGGCGGTCCGGCGCCGGTTCGGCTGGGCGCCCGGCAGCCGCGGCGACTCCGCCGACCTCACCGGCCTGGAGGACGAGCACCTGGGCCGGGGCGAGTCCAGGACCAGCGACATCGCGGCCCGCGAGATCGAGCGGCCCCGCGTCGGCCCCATGCGGGACATCGCCGCGACCATCCAGCCCGAGCAGGACGACCTCGTCCGCGCCGCCCTCACCGACTCCGTGTGCGTGCAGGGCGCCCCCGGCACCGGCAAGACCGCCGTCGGCCTGCACCGCGCCGCGTACCTGCTCTACACCCACCCCAAGCGGCTTCAGCGCTCCGGCCTGCTGATCCTCGGCCCCAACCCCACCTTCCTCACCTACATCGCCGAGGTGCTGCCCTCCCTCGGCGAGACCGGCGTCAGACAGTCGACCCTGCTGGACGAGATCGCCCGCCACCCGGTCACCGGCACCGACCCGCTGAGGACCGCGGCGGTCAAGCACGACCCGCGCATGGCGGAGGTGCTGCGCCGGGCGCTGTACGCGCGCGTGAGCACCGACGGCGCCGGCGACCTCGTCGTGCCCGACGGCTCCTACCGCTGGCGCGTCCCCGCCGCCGAACTCGCCGACCTGGTCGCTCAGGTGCGCGCCGAGGAACCGCCGTACGCCGTCGGACGGGAGCGGGTGCGCACCCGGGTGGTACGGCGGCTGCGCGACCGGGCCGAACGGCGCTCCGGGGTGCTGCCCGCCTCCTGGGTGCGCCGCGTCGAGCGCTGCCGGCCGCTGACCGAACAGCTCGACGCCGTGTGGCCGAAGGTCCGGCCCGAGGAGGTCCTCGCCGGACTCCTCGCCGACGGCGAGGCGCTGGCCCGGGCGGCGGACGGCCTGCTGGACCCGGACGAGCGGGCGGCACTGCTGTGGTCACGCCCGCCGCGCTCGTACAAGTCGGCCCGCTGGTCGGCCGCCGACCTGGTCCTGCTCGACGAACTCGCCGGGCTCGTCGAACACCCCGAGGGCTACGGCCACCTCGTCGTGGACGAGGCGCAGGACCTGTCGCCGATGGAGTGCCGGGCCATCGCCCGCCGGGCCGCGTTCGGCTCCCTGACTGTCCTCGGCGACCTCGCCCAGGGCACCACCCCGTGGGCCGCCCGCGACTGGTCCGTCCCACTGCGCCACCTCGGCCGGCCGGACGCGGCCGTGGTGCCGCTGACCACCGGGTTCCGGGTGCCGGCGGCCGTGCTGGAGCCGGCCAACCGGCTGCTCGCCCGCCTCGACGTCGCCGTGCCCCCCGCCCACTCCCTGCGCACGGACGGGGAGCTGACCCTGCGGCCCACCGAGGACCTGCTCGGCACCACCGTGACCGCCGTGCGTGACGCCCTCGCCCGGGAGGGCTCGGTCGGCGTGATCACGGCCGACGCGGACACCGACCGGGTGCGGACGGCGCTCGACCGGGCCGGCCTCGACCCGGCCGGCCCCGACACGCCCGGCGCCCGGCTGACCGTCGTCCCCGCGAGCGTGGTCAAGGGCCTGGAGTACGACCACGTCGTCGCCGTGGAACCGGCGGCCGTGGCCGAGGCGGAGGAACGCGGCGCCCACCGGCTGTACGTAGTGCTCACCCGGGCGGTCTCCCGGCTGGACGTCGTACACAGCCGGCCGCTGCCGTTCTGACCGGGGGCGGGGCCCCTGGACGACCGGTGCCCGGGGGACGAACCTGGAGGGTGATGCTGCTCTTCCTCGACGTGGACGGTCCGCTCGTCCCCTTCGGCGCGGCGGACCGCGCCCACCCGCTGTACGACGGCCCGCCGGTGCCCGCCGGCCACCCGCTGCTGCCCCGCGTCGACCCCGCGCTGGGACCCCGGCTGACGGCGCTGGGCTGTGCGCTGGTGTGGGCCACGACGTGGGGGGACGACGCCAACGACTGCCTCGCGCCGTGGCTGGGCCTGCCGCCGCTGCCGGTCGTGCGGTGGCCGGACGAGGACGAGCGGCCGGCCCCCCTGCACTGGAAGACCCGGCCGCTGGCCCGCTGGGCGGCGGACCGGCCCTTCGTCTGGGTGGACGACGAGATCACCGGGGCCGACCGCGCCTGGCTCGCCGCCCATCACCCGGCCCCGGCCCTCCCGTACCGCGTCGACCACCGGTACGGCCTGACGGAGGCCGACTTCGCCGTGCTGGAGGAGTGGCTGCGAGCACACCGCAGGGGCGTGCTCACGCGCCCACGTACTCCGCCAAGTGCTCCCCGGTGACGGTGGAGCGGGCCGTGACCAGGTCCGCGGGGGTGCCCTCGAAGACGACACGGCCGCCGTCGTGGCCGGCGCCGGGGCCGAGGTCGATGATCCAGTCGGCGTGCGCCATGACCGCCTGGTGGTGCTCGATGACGATCACCGACTTGCCGGCGTCGACCAGCCGGTCGAGCAGGCCCAGCAACTGCTCCACGTCGGCGAGGTGCAGGCCGGTGGTCGGCTCGTCCAGGACGTAGACCCCGCCCTTCTCCGCCATGTGCGTGGCCAGCTTCAGCCGCTGCCGCTCGCCGCCGGAGAGGGTGGTGAGCGGCTGGCCGAGGGTGAGGTAGCCGAGACCGACGTCGGCCATGTTCCGCAGGATGCGGTGCGCGGCCGGGGTGCGGGCCTCGCCGCCGCCGAAGAACTCCTCGGCCTCGGTCACCGGCATCGCCAGCACCTCGCTGATGTCCCGCCCGCCCAGGTGGTACTCCAGCACCGAGGCGTCGAACCGCTTGCCCTCGCACTCCTCGCAGGTGGTGGCCACCCCGGCCATCATCGCCAGGTCGGTGTAGACGACCCCGGCGCCGTTGCAGGAGGGGCAGGCGCCCTCGGAGTTCGCGCTGAACAGCGCCGGCTTCACCCCGTTGGCCTTGGCGAACGCCTTGCGGATGGGCTCCAGCAGACCGGTGTACGTCGCCGGGTTGCTGCGCCGCGAGCCACGGATCGGCGCCTGGTCCACCGACACCACGCCCTCGCGGGCCGGGATCGACCCGTGCACGAGCGAGCTCTTGCCGGAACCGGCGACCCCGGTGATGACCGTGAGCACGCCGAGCGGGATGTCGACGTCCACATTGCGCAGGTTGTGGGTGGTGGCGCCGCGGATCTCCAGGGCCCCGGTCGGCTCGCGCACCGTCTTCTTCAGCGCCGCCCGGTCGTCCAGGTGCCGCCCGGTGAGCGTGCCGCTCGCCCGCAGCCCGGCGACGGTGCCCTCGAAGCAGACGGTGCCGCCCGCCGTACCGGCGCCGGGGCCGAGGTCCACCACGTGGTCGGCGATCGCGATCACCTCCGGCTTGTGCTCCACCACCAGCACCGTGTTGCCCTTGTCGCGCAGCCGCAGCAGCAGGTCGTTCATCCGCCGGATGTCATGCGGGTGCAGGCCGGTGGTCGGCTCGTCGAAGACGTACGTGACGTCGGTCAGCGAGGAGCCGAGGTGGCGGATCATCTTCGTCCGCTGGGCCTCGCCGCCCGAGAGCGTGCCGGCGGGCCGGTCGAGGGAGAGGTAGCCGAGGCCGATCTCCACGAACGAGTCCAGGGTCTCGCCCAGCGCGGTGAGCAGCGGCGCCACGGACGGCTCGGCCAGCCCGCGCACCCACGCGGCCAGGTCGCTGATCTGCATCGCGCAGGCGTCGGCGATGCTGATCCCCTTGATCTTCGAGGACCGGGCCGTCTCGCTGAGCCGGGTGCCGTCGCAGTCGGGGCAGGTGGTGAAGGTGACCGCCCGGTCCACGAACTCCCGGATGTGCGGCTGCATCGCCTCCCGGTCCTTGGCGAGCATCGACTTCTGGATGCGCGGCACGAGACCCTCGTAGGTCATGTTGATGCCGGCGATCTTCATCCGGACCGGCTCGCGGTACAGGAAGTCGTCGAGCTGCCGCCGGCTGAACGTGCGGATCGGCTTGTCCGGGTCGAAGAGGCCCGACTCGGTGTAGAGGCGGTAGTTCCAGCCGCCCGGCTTGTAGCCGGGGATGGTGAGCGCGCCCTCGCTGAGCGACTTGTCCTCGTCGTAGAGCTGGGACAGGTCGATGTCCGTCACCGTGCCCCGGCCCTCGCAGCGCGGGCACATGCCGCCGGTGATGCTGAACGAGCGGCGCTCCTTCACCGTCTTCCCGCCGCGCTCCACGGTGACCGCGCCCGCCCCGCTGATCGAGGCGACGTTGAAGGAGAACGCCTTCGGCGAGCCGATGTGCGGGGTGCCCAGCCGGCTGAACAGGATGCGCAGCATCGCGTGGGCGTCGGTCGCGGTGCCGACCGTGGAGCGCGGGTCGGCGCCCATCCGCTGCTGGTCGACGATGATCGCGGTGGTCAGCCCGTCGAGCACGTCGACCTCGGGCCGCGCCAGCGTGGGCATGAAGCCCTGGACGAACGCGCTGTACGTCTCGTTGATCAGGCGCTGCGACTCGGCGGCGATGGTGTCGAACACCAGCGAGCTCTTGCCCGAGCCGGAGACCCCGGTGAACACCGTGAGCCGGCGCTTGGGGATCTCGACGCTCACGTCCTTGAGGTTGTTCTCGCGTGCCCCGTGCACACGGATCAGGTCATGACTGTCGGCGGCGTGCCGTGCGGTGGCGTCGTCCATGCCGGCCACCGTAGCGGCGCCCCGGCGGCGGGCGCTTCTCCATTCCTGACGCCTTTCTCGTCCTGACGTCTTCCTCGACCCGTGACACGACACACTCTTGCAAGCGGGTGCTTGCAATTGTTAGCGAGGGTGGGGCAAGGTGGAGGCATGGCATCGCTGAACGTCGGCAACCTCGGTGAGTACCTGCGCGAACAGCGGCGGAACGCCCAGCTGTCGCTGCGGCAGCTCGCCGACGCCGCCGGGGTGTCCAATCCGTACCTGAGCCAGATCGAGCGCGGGCTGCGCAAGCCCAGCGCGGAGGTGCTCCAGCAGGTCGCCAAGGCCCTGCGCATCTCCGCCGAGACGCTGTACGTCCGCGCCGGCATCCTCGACGCCGAACGGGACCGGGACGAGGTCGAGACGCGCGCCGTCATCCTCGCCGACCCCACGCTCAACGAGCGGCAGAAGCAGGTGCTGCTCCAGATCTACGAGTCCTTCCGCAAGGAGAACGGCTTCGGGATCGGCGAGCGCGCCGAGGAGGACGGGCCCGGGGACGGACCCGTGGACCAGGGGACCGGCGGCGGCCCTACGGCCGGCCCAGGCGATGCCGCCGGAAGTGACACGGACGCCGGCCCGCGGCGGACGGCCGGATAGAGCCGGACCAGGGCTCCGGACGCCCGCCGCGGACCACACCCACCCAGCCGAACGCGAATCCGATCCGGGAGGACCCTCACCATGGCCATCACCGACGACCTGCGCAAGACCCTCAGCGACCCGACCCCGCTCTACTTCGCCGCCGGCACCGCCGATCTGGCGCTCCAGCAGGCCAAGAAGGTGCCGGCCCTGGTCGAGCAGCTGCGCGCCGAGGCCCCGGCGCGCATCGAGGCCGTGCGCAACACCGACCCCAAGGCCGTGCAGGAGAAGGCCACCGCCCGCGCCAAGGAGGCGCAGGAGACCCTTCAGGCCAAGGTCAACGAGTTCATCGGGACCATCGACGTCGACCTCAAGAAGCTCGGCGAGACCGCACAGGACCTCGCCCTGCGCAGCGTCGGCGTCGCCGCCGAGTACGCCGTCAAGGCCCGCGAGACCTACGAGCGGGTCGCCGAGCACGGCGAGCAGGCCGTGAAGACCTGGCGCGGCGAGGCCGCCGAGGAGATCGAGGACCTGGCGATCGCGGTCGAGGGCAAGCCCGAGCCGGTCGAGGTCAAGGACGACCAGCCGAAGCCGGCCGAGGCGAAGGCCGACCCGGCCGCGGACAAGAAGCCCGCGGCGAAGAAGGCCCCGGCTCCCCGCAAGACCACCACCACCTCCACCACCTCCACCACGGCGAAGAAGACGACCCCGCCGGCCAAGTGACCATGGCCGACGGGACGGCTCCGGGCCGGGCACCTTTGGGGTGTCCGGCCCGTTCTATGGGTACGGTGGCGGCGTAGCGGGAATCGGGAATCAACGGGCGGTGGGCAGCATGCTGATGTTGGGCTTCGCGGGTTTCATGGGCATCTTGAAGATCGTTCTGATGGCCCTGGCCGCGTTCGGGCTGGCCGACGCCGCGTTCCGGCGCGAGGACGCCTTCCGTGCCGCCGACAAGCAGAACAAGGTCTTCTGGCTGATCATCCTCGGCATCGCCCTCGTGGTCAGCTACCTGTTCTCGCTGCTGTCCATCCTCCCCATCGCCGGCGCGGTGGCGAGCATCGTCTACCTCGTCGACGTCCGCCCCGCCCTCCAGCAGGTGGGCGGCGGACGCGGGTGGGGCCGCCGCCGGGGCGGAAGCAGCAGCGACGGCCCGTACGGCCCGTACAACGGCGGTCGCTGACGGCATCCCGCCGCGGGACCGCTCGCCGATCGCCGGGTGCGTGCGTGGTGCGGCCTCCGCCTACCGCGTCCGGTCGGCGGCTTGCGCCTACCGCGTCCGGTCCAGCAGCACCACCGCGACGTCGTCGGTCAGCTCACCGCCGTTGAGGTCCCGCACCTCGCTCACCGCGGCCCGCAGCAGTTCCTCGCCCCGCAGCCCCTCGGAGAGCTGCCGGCGGATCATCTCCAGCATGCCGTCCTGACCGAGCCGCTCGCCGCCCTCACCGACCCGGCCCTCGATCAGCCCGTCGGTGTAGAGCATCAGGCTCCACTCGGCACCCAGCTCGACCTGCATCCGCGGCCAGCGGGCGCCGGGCAGCAGCCCCAGGGCGGGGCCGTTGTTCTCGTAGGGGAGCAGCCGCGCCGGCCGGCCGGGGCGGGCGACCAGCGGGGCCGGATGGCCGGCCAGGCACAGGCCGGCCCGGCGGCCGTCGGGCGCGATGTCCACCGTGCACAGCGTCGCGAAGATCTCCTCGTCGGCGCGCTCGTGCTCCAGCACCTGCTGCAACGTGTTCAGCAGCTCGTCCCCGCACAGCCCGGCCAGGGTCAGCGCCCGCCAGGCGATGCGCAGCTCCACGCCGAGCGCGGCCTCGTCCGGGCCGTGCCCGCAGACGTCGCCGATCATGGCGTGCACGGTGCCGTCGGGGGTGCGGACGGCGTCGTAGAAGTCGCCGCCGAGCAGCGCCCGGGAGCGGCCGGGGCGGTAGCGCGCGGCGAACCGCAGGCAGGAGCCCTCCAGCAGCGGGGTCGGCAGCAGGCCGCGCTCCAGCCGGCGGTTCTCCTGCGCGCGCAGCTTGCCCTCGGCGAGCCGCCGCTCGGCCGTGTCGGACCGCTTCCGCTCCACCGCGTAGCGGATGGCGCGGCTGAGCAGCCGGCCGTCCAGCTCGTCCCGGAAGAGATAGTCCTGGGCGCCCACGCGCACGGCCTCGGCGCCGCGCTCGGCGTCGCCGGAGGCGGTCAGCGCGAGCACGGCGTGCCGGGGCGCGAGCTGGAGGACGTGCCTGAGCACGGCCAGCTCGTCGTCGGTGTCGCTGCCGCCCGGCGCCGGGAGCGCCAGGTCCAGCAGGATGCAGTGGACGTCGTCGGTGAGCAGCCGCTCGGCCTCGGTGAGGTTGCGGGCGGTGCGGACGCGGATCGGCTTGCCGGACGGGTCCAGCAGGTCGGGCACGATCGGCGAGCCGGCCGGATCGTCCTCGAT
This sequence comes from Streptomyces corchorusii, assembly GCF_001514055.1. Taxonomy (NCBI): domain Bacteria; kingdom Bacillati; phylum Actinomycetota; class Actinomycetes; order Kitasatosporales; family Streptomycetaceae; genus Streptomyces; species Streptomyces corchorusii. Next base: position 66,892 of record NZ_KQ948360.1, read on the forward strand.
CAGCAGCAGGGTGAGAGTGGCGCCGGTGCCGTTCACGGCCGTGGCGTCGCGGTGGGCCTCTTCCTTGAGGGGGCCGCCGGCTGCGCGGGCGGCCTGCGCCTGACCACTCTCCACGGCCGGGATCGCTCTCTGCCGCGGTACGGGTACGGGCATTGTCCTGGGTTCCTTCCCTCCCCCCGAGGGCACGGCGGCGTCGAGGGGTCTCGACCCACCGACCGGGACCATAGCGGCTGGGACCGCCCCGGCGGAATGGTGTGAGCCGCGTCGCTCCGGTGCCCGTCACTGTCATATGCCGCTTTCCGTACCGCAGTTGGACACGCCGATGACTCGGGCGGAATGACGAAGCTCACGTCCTGGGGGAGTTTGGGCGGGATCGGGCGTGCGGTGGGTCACATGACGTACGTCACCGGGGACATGGGCCGCGCCGCACCGCGCGCGGCCGGTCACGCGTCCGGTCGTACGACTCCCAGGATCGGCATCGAGCCGGCGCCCGTGATCGTCACCGTCCGTCCGGGGCGCGGCGCGTGGATGATCGCGCCTTCGCCGATGTACATGCCGACGTGGCTGGCGTCGTCGAAGTAGATGACGAGGTCACCGGGCCGCATGTCCTTCACCCCGACGTGCTTGAGCTGCTTCCACTGCTCCTGCGAGGTGCGCGGGACGGGGTGGCCGGCCGCCGCCCAGGCCTGGGAGGTCAGGCCCGAGCAGTCGAAGGAGTCCGGGCCCTCGGCGCCCCACACATACGGCTTGCCGAGCTGCCGGGTGGCGTACTTCACGGCCTTCTCGCCCTGTGTGGAGGCCTTTCCCGGGACGCCCTTGAGGGCGCCGGTGTCCAGCCAGGCGGTCTGTGCCCTGGCCGCGGCCTGCCGCTCCAGCTCGGCGAGCCGCTCCTTCTCCTTCTTCTCCAGCCGGGACTGGAGCTTCTCGGCCGCGTCGATCTGCTTCTCGATCTCCTTCTTGGCGGTGTCCTTCGCCTTGCGGTTCGCCTCCAGTTCCTTCCAGCGGGCGGAGGCGTCGTCGGCGTAACTCTGCAACTCCTGCTGGGTGCGGGCCTTGTCCGCCATCAGCTTCTTCGCCGCCTGCTGGCCCTGGAGCACCCGGCCGGCGCCGTCCAGGAACCGGCCCGGGTCGTCGCTGAGCAGGAACCGGGCGGTGTCGGACAGGCCGCCGGTGCGGTACTGGTCACGGGCGGCGGCGCCCGCCCGGTCCTTCAGCTCCTCCAGTTTCCGCCGGCCGTCGACGATCTTCTTCGCCAGCGCCACGATCTCGTCGGACTGCTTCTCCGCCTTCTCCTCGGCCGCGTTGTACGCGTCGGTGGCCACGGCCGCGTCGTGGTAGAGCTTGTCGAGCTTCGCGCGGACCTCTTCAAGGTCCTTGTCGGGCGCGGGAGTCGAGGCCGGTCCGGGGGGCGCCGTGGGCGTGGGGGTCCCCGACGGGGTGCGGGAGGGCTCGGGTATCGCGAACGCCGTGCCGGGCGCCGACAGGACGGTCACCGCGCAGATCACGGTCAGGGCGGCCGTGAGCAGGCCGCGCTTGCCCGGTCCCATACCTCTCCCCCCAAACTGATTTACCGTCAGTAACTTACGGGCGTCTGAGGGATCGTGCCACGGCCGCGCGCAAAGCGACAGAGGGCCTCGGAAACCGGAATTCCCCCCGCTCACCGCCGAATACGACGATCACCTCGTCGGTGTGACGAACGACGCGCGGGGATCGTTCCGTCTCCGTTCCCTCGAACGGGTGATATCACGGCGGATTCGGATCGGGGACGGCACTGTCCGGCCCGGGGCGCCGGGGTCAGGTCCGGGGCGCCAACGCCGCCCAGGCCACCGTCACTTCACCCTGCCGCCAGCGGGCCGGGGAGTCGGTGACGGGCCAGTCGGCGGCCAGGTCCCGCACCGCGCGCAGCCAGCGCTGCCGGGCGCCGTAGGAGGCGTAGGGCGCGGCGGCGGCCCAGGCGCGGTCGAAGTCGCGCAGGAAGGCGTGCACCGGCTCGCCCGGGACGTTGCGGTGGATCAGCGCCTTCGGCAGGCGCTCGGCGAGGTCGGAGGGGCGGTCCAGGGAGCCCAGCCGGGTGGCGAAGGTGACCGTGCGCGGACCCTCCGGGCCGAGCGCCACCCACACGTGCCGCCGCCCGATCTCGTCGCACGTCCCCTCGACCAGCAGTCCGCCGCGCGAGCCGCCGGCCGCGGGGGCGAGCCGCGCGCGCAGCCGCTCCCAGACCGCCGCGACCTCGTCCTCGTCGTACTGGCGCAGCACGTTGGCGGCCCGGATCAGCACCGGGCGCCCGGGGACCGGGATCTCGAAGCCGCCGTGCCGGAAGGCCAGCCCCTCCCGCTCGTACGGCCGGGCCGCCGCCACCCGCGCCGGTTCGATCTCGACACCGACGACACGCGCGCGGGGCGCTGCCGCGCGGAGCCGGGCCAGCAGCTCCACGGCGGTCCAGGGAGCGGCGCCGTACCCCAGGTCGATCGCCACCGGGTCGCTCGCGCGGCGCAGCTCGGCGCCGTGCGTGGCCGCGATCCAGCGGTCCATGCGGCGCAGCCGGTTGGGGTTGGTCGTCCCGCGCGTCACCGCTCCTACGGGCCGGGTGGCTGTGCGGGCTGTCATGGGTACGAGGGTAAGCGTGCGGGGCCGGGGGCCTGCCGCCGACGCCGACGGCATTCGAACCGTTGATCGATCACGGGTAATGATTCGGCAAAGCCGCCCGAGGGGGAAATGGCCGGGCACCCGCTCGCTGTTGGACCAGCTTGGAGGGCGGAGTGGGCCCTCGTCAGGCATGCCCGCAACAAGGAGGAACGCCAGGTGAGCCAGTACGTCAGCAGGCTCGGGCGACGCTCCCCGTCGGCCGGCACGCGGCTGAGGCTGTACCGCAGGCCCCGCCGGGTCGCCATGCTCTCCGTGCACACCTCCCCGCTCCACCAGCCCGGCACCGGCGACGCGGGCGGCATGAACGTCTACATCGTGGAGCTGGCCCAGCGGCTGGCCGCGATCAACATCGAGGTCGAGATCTTCACCCGGGCCACGACCGGCGGCCTGCCCCCCACCGTCGAACTGGCCCCCGGCGTCCTCGTCCGGCACGTCGACGCGGGTCCCTATGAGGGCCTGGCCAAGGAGGACCTCCCGGCCCAGCTGTGCGCCTTCACGCACGGCGTGATGCAGGCCTGGGCCGGCCACCGCCCCGGCTACTACGACCTCGTCCACTCCCACTACTGGCTCTCCGGCCACGTCGGCTGGCTCGCCGCCCAGCGCTGGGGGGTGCCCCTGGTGCACGCCATGCACACCATGGCCAAGGTCAAGAACGCCAACCTGGCCGACGGCGACACCCCCGAGCCCGCCGCCCGGGTCATCGGCGAGACCCAGATCGTGGCCGCCGCCGACCGGCTGATCGCCAACACGGCGGAGGAGGCCGGCGAGCTGGTCCAGCACTACGCCGCCGACCCCGCGAAGGTCGCCGTCGTCCACCCCGGCGTGAACCTGGACCGCTTCCGCCCCTTCCGGAAGGGCGACTTCGCGACGGACGGCACCCTGTCGGGCGGCTCCCTGACGGACGGCTCCCTGACGGACGGCACCCTGAAGGACGGCTCGCCCGCCACCGTGGAGGAAGCCCGCGCCGCCGCCCGCGCCCGTCTCGGTCTCCCGCGGGACGCCCTGATCCCCCTCTTCGCGGGCCGCATACAGCCCCTCAAGGCGCCGGACATCCTGCTGCGCGCCGTGGCCGTCCTGCTGGACGAGCGCCCGGAGCTGCGCTCCCGCATTCTCGTCCCGGTCGTCGGCGGCCCCAGCGGCAGCGGGCTCGCCAAGCCGGAGGGGCTCCAGAAGCTCGCGGCCCGGCTGGGCATCGCGGACGTCGTGCGGTTCCGCCCGCCGGTCGGCCAGGAGCAGCTCGCGGACTGGTTCCGGGCCGCGTCCCTCCTGGTCATGCCGTCGTACAGCGAGTCCTTCGGGCTGGTCGCCATCGAGGCGCAGGCGTCCGGGACGCCGGTGCTCGCGGCCTCGGTCGGCGGTCTGCCGGTGGCCGTGCGGGACGGCGAGACCGGCTTCCTGGTCCAGGGCCACGATCCGGCCGACTACGCGCGCGTGCTGCGCCGGTTCGCCGACGAACCCGCGCTCTCGGCGCGCATGGGCCGGGCCGCCGCCCGGCACGCCCAGTCCTTCGGCTGGGACGCCGCCGCCGCCGCGACCGCCGACGTCTACACGGCCGCGACCCAGTCCCACCGCCGTCGCGTACGCTCCCACCATGGGTGATGTCGAGAAGGCCGGACAGGTCCTGGAGAGCGTCCTCGAGGACGCGGAACTGGAGTGGGAGAGCCCCGAGCCCGGGAACTACGTGGTCAAGCTCCCCGGGACGCGCAAGCTGTCCACCACGGTGTCCTTCCTCGTCGGCCGCCACTCCCTCTCCCTCAACGCCTTCGTCATCCGCCACCCCGACGAGAACGAGGCGGGCGTCCACCGCTGGCTGCTGGAGCGCAACCTCAAGCTGTACGGCGTGAGTTACGCCGTGGACCACCTCGGCGACGTCTACGTCACCGCCCGGCTGCCCCTCGCCGCCGTCACCCCGGACGGGGTCGACCAGCTCCTCGGCCAGGTCCTGGAAGCGGCCGACGGCGCCTTCAACACCCTGCTGGAGCTCGGCTTCGCCTCCTCGATCCGCAAGGAGTACGCCTGGCGGGTGGCGCGCGGTGAGTCCACGCGCAACCTGGAGGCGTTCACGCACCTGATCGACCGCCCCGCGGACTGACACCCGCGTTTCTTCCGTACGACCCCTTTCCCGTCCGCCGGGCACAGTGGCATGCTCACCGCCAATGCATTCCTGAACGTCATTCACATGCGTGAATGGCCCTGCATACCGGGAAGACGAAGGGGCGGGTGGACATGAGCAACACGCACCTCACCAGACGGACCCTGCTCGCCGGCGCCACCGCGGTGGCCCTGGGCGCCGCGACCGGCACCGCGCGGGCCGCCGAACCCCCCGCGCTGTGGCGGGAGTTCACCCGCACCCCGCTCACCCACCCGCAGATCCCGTACATCGGCCGGGCGGGCTACCGGGCCGGAGCGGGCCGCTTCCCCCGCCCCCGGGTCGTCGCCGACGTCACCGCGTACGGCGCCGTGGCCGACGGCACCACGGACTGCGCCCCCGCGATCAACCGTGCCATCGCCGCCGCCGGACGGGCCGGCGGCGGCACGGTCACCATCCCGCCCGGCACCTACCGCATCGACGACGTCATCCGCCTCGGCGACTCGAACGTCGTCCTGCGCGGCGCCGGCAGCGGCCGGACGACCCTGTACGCGACGAAGAACCTCACCGAACTCATCGGCGTCTACGGCTCCCGCTACGGCGGCGACAAGTCCTCCTGGTCCTGGGCGGGCGGCCTCGTCTGGCTGGCGCCGAGGGCCCGTTGGGACTCCCTGACCGCCGCCATCAGGGACCGGGCCTGGCCCTTCGAGGGCTGGACCGGCAACCGGCGGGACGAGTGGACCACCCTCACCACCGTCGCCCCGGCGAAGCGCGGCTCGTGGACGGTCACGGTCGCCGACGCCTCCGCCCTCCGTCCCGGCCGGCTCGTCCTCCTCCGCCTCGCCGACGACGCCGCCCACACCCTGCTCCAGCACATGGCGGGCGACGGCCCCGGCCCGGCGGCGTACGTCTGGGACGACAAGACGAAACTGACGTCGTACGTCCCCTACGAATGGCCCGTCCGCGTCCAGCGCGTCCACGGCCGGCGCGTCACCCTCGAACGCCCCCTGCCCCTCGACGTCCGCCCGGAGTGGGACCCGCGCCTGACCACGCACGTGCCGGAACTGACCGGATCGGGCGTCGAAGGGCTGACCCTCGAAGCGGTGCAGACCCCGCAGTCCCCGCACCTCCTCGACAAGGGCTACAACGGCGTCGTCCTCCAGTGCGCCTACGACTGCTGGGTGGACGACGTCACCGTCCGCCACGTCGACAACGGCTTCGGCCTGGTCGCCGCCTCCGCCTGCACCCTGCGCCGTACCCGGGTCGCCGGCCGGGGCTCGCACCACCCGTACTTCTGCCGCGAGGGCTCCCACGACAACCTGATCGAGGACTTCACCATCGAGGAGCGCACGGTCCCCGCGCCCGCGAACACCCAACTGCACGGCATCAACGTCGAAGGGCTCTCCTCCTGCAACGTCTGGTCGCGCGGCGACATGCGGATGGGCACCTTCGACAGCCACCGCGGACTGCCCTTCGCCAACGTCCGCACCGACATCACCGTGAACAACAACGGCCGCCACGGCGGGGACGCCAGCGCGGGCCCCCTCTTCGGCGCCCGCTTCACCCACTGGAACATCCGGGTCACCAACGGCCGGGCCGGCCTGGTGAAGATCGACGGACTCGCCCCGTACTCGGCGACCGTCGGCATCGACGAGGTCCGCGAGTTCGACCAGACCGACGTCCCCGACTTCACCGGCGACCTGCACTCCCGCCTGGAGCTGTACGGCACCCCGGACGCCGTACACCCGCGCAACCTGTACGAGGCTCAGCGCGCCCTGCTCCGGTAACGCCCCGGGGTCACCCCGACCAGCTTCTTGAAGTGCCGCGTGAGATGGGCCTGGTCGTAGAACCCAGCGACCGGGGCCACCTCGCCCGGCGGCACCCCGTCCAGCAGCAGCCGCCGCGCCCGGCCGACCCGCCGCGACATCAGGTACTGGTGCGGGGCGATGCCGTACGCGCCGCTGAACGCCCGGATGAGATGCGCCGGATGGGCGTGCAGCAACCGGCCGGCCTCCTCCAGCGAGACCCCCTCGACGACCCGCGCGTCCAGCAACTCCCGCAACCGGCGGGCGAGTACGGGACTCTCGTGCCGCCCCCCGGCCGCGCGCCGCCGCAGCCGGTGGCGCAGGTGCTCCGCGACGAGCGTCAGCCTGCTCTCCGCCTCCAATTCGTCACCGGGCCGCGCGAGGGCCGAGTGCAACTGCCCGACGCGCAGCCGGAGCACGGGGTCCCTGAGATCGGGGGAGTCCACGGCAGGCCCGATGAACTCCTCCCCGAGCCGGCTGCTGTCCAGGTAGACGACCCGCTTGCGGAAACCCCCCGGCGTGGCCGGCGACCCGTTGTGCGGCACGTGCGGCGGCAGCAGCGACACGGTGTCGAGCGGGGTGCCGTGCTCATGCCGGTCGAGGTCGTACCGTACGGCCCCGTCGTCCACGATGAGCAGCGTCCAGGCGTCGTGGACGTGCATCGGATACGCGTACTCGGTGAAGCGGGCGTGGAAGACCTCGGTGACGCCCGGCACCCGGGGACGCCACGCGCTGACGAGTTCCTGCCCGGCGGCCATGCAAAAAACGTACAAGACGCGGCCGGGACCCGGCCGCGAGTCTCAGTCCATGAACACTGAACCCATCCGTTTCGACACGAAGATCGCCGTGCTGCTGCGCGAGGACCTGGAACCCTGGCAGCGCCTGAACGTGACCGCGTTCCTGGTCAGCGGCCTGGGCCCGACGGTCCCCGAGGTGGTCGGCGACCCGTACGAGGACGCGGACGGCGTGTCGTACCTGCCGATGTTCCGCCAGCCGGTGCTGGTCTTCGAGGGCGCCAAGGAGACCCTGAAGGCGGCGCACGGCAGGGCACTGACCCGTGTCCTGCCGTGCGCGGTGTTCACGGCGGACCTGTTCACCACGGGCAACGACCGTGACAACCGCGCGGCCGTCCGCGCCGTCCCGACCGCCGAGCTGGACCTGGTGGGCCTGGCGGTGTACGGCCCGAAGAACGGGGTGGACAAGGTCCTCAAGGGCGCCCGCATGCACCCGTGAGGCCGTTCTCCGCTGCTTTACCCGAACATGCCGGGAACGTAGTCGCCGGCGGGCTGCTGGACGAGGACGTTGACGCGGTTGTAGGCGTTGATCACGGCGATGAGGGCCACCAGGGCCGCGAGCTGCTCCTCGTCGTAGTGCTCGGCGGCGTTCGCCCAGACCTCGTCCGGGACCCCGCCGGCCGCGTCGGCGATCCGGGTGCCCTGCTCCACCAGCTCCAGCGCGGCCCGCTCGGCGTCGCTGAACACGGTGGCCTCGCGCCAGACCGCGACCAGGTTCAGCCGGGTCTGGGTCTCCCCGGCCGCCAGGGCGTCCTTGGTGTGCATGTCGGTGCAGAACCCACACCCGTTGATCTGGCTGGCACGCAGCTTCACCAGCTCCTGCGTGGCGGCGGGCAGCGAGGACTCCGTGATCGCCTTGCCGGCCGCGTTGAAGTGCTTGAACACCTTGCCGGCGACGGGGTTGGCGAAGAGGTCGAGCCGAGCTTCCATGGTGTGCTCCTGAGTGGGTCGCGGCTGCTTGCACCTCTCTGACGGAGGGGGAGCCCGGGATGTGACGTGCCGCCGAGTGACCGCGTCACTCCCGCTGCTGCATTGGCACCACGTCCGTCACCGGGACGTGGGACGGGCGTGCTCCCCGCCAGGACGGCCGCCGGAACGGGTGTGACGATCACAGGGAGACGACGGGTCACCCACCGTCCGTCATGGCGACTGCCAGGGAGACCACTTGATGAACCGCACACCGCACCGCCTGCTGGGCGCCGCCGCGGCGGTGGCCATGAGCGCCGCGGCGCTGCTCGGCACCGGAGCCGGCACCGCCGCCGCATCCGAGAAGGCGCACTGTGAGCGCGCCGAACGCCCGATATGGAGTGAAGGGCCGAGCCGCAACGTCACCGCCCACGGCTGCGACATCCCGAAGCAGAGACACCGCTGGTACGTCATCGACGTCGACACCCTCGTCCAGCCGCGCCACAAGACGGACTACCTGGACGAGAACATCGCCGGGACCAGCACCCTGCACGACAAGACGCTGAGGTGCATGGGCTACACGAAGGACGACCACGCGGTGAACTGGTTCGGCTGCGTACCGCAACTGTCCTGACCGGACCCGGTTCGAGTCACGGCGCCGAACAGGGCGGAGGCCGCCCAGGGAGGCAGGCGGTGGAGCTCGGCTCGGCTGTGTTCACCACAGGACACGACCGGCAACGCACCCGGCGCGGTTCCGTCGCGCCGGGTGCGTGTCCGCGTACTGGGAGCGGGCGCGGTGGTGGCGCTCATGGCCCGAGCCACCGGCCGCCGCCTGACGCTCGCCACGCCGAGGGCCATCCGCGCCGCACTGCCGACGCTGCTGGTGGTCGTCACGACGGTGTCCCCGGCCTGGTGGCTCTTCGCGACCCGGAGAACGCTGGACGGCCACCCCGGCGACTCCGGCCGCTGCCCCGCGAGCAACGTCCCGCCGCGGTGGCCCGACTGGCTCCCGGCCTGACCGGCCTCGGCGAGTGGACCGGGAACGACCTGATCGCCGACACTGTGAGGAGTGCGGGCGGTGATCAGGGGGCGGAAATGACTGCGCACAGCTTCGGCAACACATGGGTAGGGGTCAAGGCCCTGGCAGAGCCGCCGGTCGCGCCGGCGGTCCAGCACATGAGCCGCGGTCGACGCCCTGCATCACGGCCCGGACCGGCCGTCGCGTACAAGGGCGTTCCGTCGATCGATCTGGGCGAAGGACTGTTCGTCAACGCGCCCACCGTGCGCTCGGCGCTGCTGCGACTGGCCAGGGCACACAGCCGGAACGGCCGCACCGCCGAGGCCGGACTGCTCCTCGGCCTGCGGCAACGGCTGATCGATGATCCGGGTGCCGAACTGGGCGAAGACCTGAAGCTCGTGCTTCGCAAGGGCTTCGGCGCGGTCTAGTCGGATGACGGACACGAGCGCAACGCTGGGGCCGTTGGAGTTCCTCCACGGGCGCTGGGTGGTGGGGGACGCCGGCAAGCCCCACTGGGTGGAATTCCGAAGGGACGGGCTGTACCAGCACGAGTCCCACGCGGAAGGACAGCTGGTCCCGTGGTCCCGGATCATGCTGGGCATGCACCTCACCATGGGGAGCAAGTACCCGGCCAAGGGGTCGAACGGCTTCGGGGGACTCCTCGGCGGCCTGCCCGGTCCCTGGAGGGGGCGCGGCAGCGGCTATCTGCACATGACCCTGCGCCACCCCTACGAGAACTGGATCGCCCGCTTCGACCGGCACCCCCGCCACTATCCCGGCGCCCACCTCGTCTTCCTCGACCTGCTGACGAGGCAGGTCATCGACGCGGGGCAGGCACACCTCCTGGGCGATCCCGAGTGGCTGGGCCGCGTGGTCGCACGGCTGGCGCCGCAGCGGCCCCGGGGATGGCGTGGGATGAGGGAAGCGGTGACGCGGGCGGTGGAGGCGGAGGCGTGAACTGCCCTGCTTCGGTTGCCGATGCGGCCCCGGACGGCCCAGGCGCAGACCGGGGACGGCCCGTCGGCCCATCCGCCGGCTCACGCGCTGATGGGCAACTCCCGCGCCCGTCGGCGTGCTTGCGCCCGTAGTTCCTTCAGGTGGCCGTGGAACGCGTTGTGACGGTTCTGGTCGAGGTTGAGCGGCAGGTCGAGCCGGGAGATGAGCTGTGACTCAAGGACCCAGGGTTCGTCATCCTCGATCCAGCACACCCGCGCGTTCTCGGCCATCCAGTGACTCAGCGCGGCTTCGCCGGCCTTCCCGAAGGTCGTCTTCTTACCGCTGCCCACGCGACGCAGCTCAAGTCCGAGCAGACAACCGAGGGTGAGGCGCAGCGTCGAGCCGGCCGCGTTGCCCCGGTAGTGGTTGCGCAGCCGCTTGCGCAGGTTCTGTGCGCTGGTCCGGTTCGCCATGTACCGCGGGGCGATCCCGACGTAGAGCAACTGTCCGGCCTCCAGGTCCGGATGGGGCGACTGCTCGAAGTGCCACCCGTACACCCCTGCCGCCGCCGGAACAGGGCTCGGACGCACCAAGACCTCCTGCGCCGACCACAACCGATCGGGATTGACGAGAGCGGTAGCTTCCACGAAGCCTCCAGGTGCGCCACGGCTGATCACCACACGCTACCGGTCTGCGCCCGGCCGGCCGAGGCTCGTAGGCTCAGGGCTCAGGGGTCGATGGGGGGAGGGTGACGCTGGCCATGCAGGTATCCGCGGTGATCCTCGACGGTGTGCCGCAGGAAGACGCGGAGGCAGCCGTGACGGCTCTCCGCGAGGCGGGAGCGCGGGCAGAGGTGAGGGAACAGCCGAAGCCGGACTTCCGCAAGCCCTGACCTATCGCGGACTCACTCGTGAGTCCTATTGCCGCCCGGTCTTCGCCGAGGGCGCCGCCGCGCGCCGCTGCCGGCGCACAAGCCGTGCCATCACCGCGCACACTGCGACCGGCACGGTCACGAGCACGGTCCACCACGGGATGTGGAGCCACACCGAGGCGGCCCCCACGCCCACGCCGACGCAGATGTCGGTGAAGACCAGCCACCTGCCGTACGGCTCCCAGACGAGGGGCGCGTAGGCGGTCGGCCGGGCCAGGCGGACCGCGCCGAACACCAGCGACTGGGCCGCGAGGAGGGCGAGGAGGACGCCCAGGGCGGCGTTTCCCGGGTGCTCGTCGCGGGGCGCGTCGGAGGTGTTCTGGCGGACACCGTCCTTGCTGAGGACGACGATCGCGCCGCGCCAGCCGGTCGCGGTGACCTCGTCGCCCCGACGCAGCTTGTCGAAGAGCGGCCCGGAGTCGCCGAACCGCACGGTCCTCTGCCGCGAGTCGCCGCCCTTGTCCCTGAGGGTCACCTCGTAGACCGTGACCTTCCCGGTGAACGTGGACTCGGCCTTCGTGACGGTGAAGTGCCAGGTGACGAGACAGTCCTGCGCGGCCACCTCCTGCGCGGCAGCCTGCGCGGGGCACGGCTCGGCTGCCCGGTAATGCTCGTAGCGCTCCTGCCGGCCTGGCACCCACACCGTGAACGTCAGGTAGCTCAGCACTGCCCCCGTCAGAGACAGCACGACCAGCGCCACGCCCGCGAGCCGCGCCCGGCTCACCGGCTTCCGGTCGGGACTGCCCTTCCTGCCCGCCGTGGCCCACGCCCGCTCCGCCATCGCCGCCCCCTCGCCCGTTCTCGCGCTGTCACCCGAATGGCGGAACACCAGGTGCCACCCACATGGGCGAAGGTGAAGCTGGCTAGTGCCCCTCGAAGGCAATCCGTGAAAGGGGAGCACATGCGCACTCGACGAATCCTCGCCGCCGTCATCGCCACGGCAGCCCTCACCGGAATCGGCCTCACCAGCGCCGCCACCGCCAACGCACAGGGTGCCAAATCTTACGTCACCCCCTCTGAGTGCAGGCAGGGCGGCGGAACGGCCGACCTGACGGACAACGTCTGCAAGGGCGGCACGCACGACGGCGAGAAGGTCGACTAAACCCCACAGACCAGAGCGCCCCGCAGCCACGCGCCGCGGGGCGCTCCCGCGTGGGGGTTGCCGGGATAGTCGCAGGTACTTTGCCGACCCGTTGGTCACCCCAGGTCCAAGTTGGGCACGCCAGGTCCAAGTCGGCCCGGAAGCATGCCGCGGGCGGAAGCTCCCCAACGCCGTCGCGCGCGAGCGCAGTGGCGTACGTCGCTGAACGAAGAGCGCTGGAAGCCTCCCCACGAAAAGACGGGCGTCATCCCGAAAATTCCCCTGATCCGCACGGAAAGTGCGGATCAGAAACATTCGCGCAAGCTACTTCGCCGTGAGCCCCTGCGGTGCCTCGCTCGTTCTGGTGCGGTTGTGGCGCGCTCGGCTGCGGAACCTCCCGAGCGTCGCGTCTACGCGGGATCGATGATTCTCCTGTAGGCGGACGCACTGCCTCTCTTGCCTGGAACGCGCTCAATTTGCCCCGCGTCCATCAGTCTCAGAAAGATAGTCTTTACCTTGTTCTCTGATCCGATTCCGGTGAGTGCGCGAACTGTCCTATTGTTGATTTCTTCGTGGCTTTCCAGGTACTGCATGATGATTTCTTCTGGCGAGCCAAGCCGCTCATGGCGGATGTTGACGAGGACCGAGTTATCCCTTTCTTCGATTACGGGATCCTTGAGTTTCAACTTCTTCATGGCGGCAAACGCCGTGGCCAAACCCTCGCCCACATCTTTGTTCGGCGGGTCGGGAAACTTATTGATCAAGCGAACAATAGCCCCGTTCCGTGAAAATCGCTCCTTTAGGATGTTGCGAGTGGTGATGTGGGCGGGCAGACGCCCAGGGCTCTCTACCTCGACGCGGTTATCAAAGATTCTGACATGTACGTCATCAGCAGTTCCGTAATCCCTGTGAATTACCGCATTCGTGATGATTTCGTGTAGCGTTTCAAACGGGTACTTGATGGGCGTCAGCCCCTCGGGGCCAAGTACCTTAACTTCTTCGATGAGTTCAGATGTTGTAGAGACGGCCGTCTTGATCTGCTCGTAAAGAGATCCTTCGACGGTCAATGGATCGAATGCGAGGTTTTCTCGTGAGCCCTCTGGGTCGGTGGTCTTGTATCGATAGATCTTGATAGCGCATCGCTTCGGCAGCACGGCTTGAGGCTCGTCCGAGTAGAGCAGCACCCCGGCCACCGTAGGTTTGTCGCCCACGATCATCATTTGTTTCCTTAGCCACGGCTCGGGTTCACCGGTGGGTACGCTGCTGAGCATGAAATCAATCACAGTTAGCGAGTTTGTGATGATTTCAGTCGGGACTGGGACGGTCTCCGACTCGAACGAGGTGATTCCTTTGTTGCGCCGTAGGCGCTCCAGGCCCTCTGGGCCTACCGGCAGACTTTGACTTCCTCGGCGTACGTATGCCTTACCGTCGCTCGCGTATTTTATTTCCTTCGTCTTCTGGATGATTACATGCAGAACCAGCCCGGGCTGATCGTCGCACTGCATGAATTCGTAAAGAAAATCCCCACCGAGTGGGAAAAGCTCTTCGAATACTTGCAGATGCCCGTTGGCTGCTTCCATATTTGTGAAGCCGCGCCAACTGTGGTTGCTGCCGTTGGGGCCTTCGTCTACCCCTACGTAGAGTTCACCGCCATCGGCGTTAGCGAACGCCGAAATTGCTTTGGTGAGTTTCGCCGGCGAGATTTCGATCGACTTTAGATCCGAGAAGTGGCCTTCTTCTAGCTGAAGAATTTTGTGTATCTGGTTTTTGGCCAGCGAAATCTTTTGAATCGACATGTGGCTTCGGCCCTCCCCGTGTCCTGCCGGTCTACGGGATCGTACCGAGCTTCAGAGATTACGGGGAGCTGTACATGTCGAGGTTGCTGGCCGTGGAGCCGACCGCCCCAGCCACGACGTACCCCTTCTCTGACGTCAGGCGGCTGATCGCCGTACGCGCGGCACGGGCGCCGGCCGGGCTGGAGCGGGGCGGAGACAGGAGCGCAGGCCCGGCCGGGGGCCGGGCCGCGCGCGGGGAGCGGAGCGAGCCGCCTTGAACCCGTAGAGAAAGTTGTAACTCACTCACCCCGGCGGGGCGTGAAAGCGTACGCGCACGCCGGGAGTTCAGGCCCCTGGCGGTGGGCGAGTGGCAGGAAGAGCACGGGTCGGATTGCCCAGGTGATGCGGGTCTTGGCGTGAGTCACTGACACCGCGCACGGCTCGGCCCGCAACAAGGCTCGACGCGTCTCGATGCGGCCCTCGGACAGCCACGCCCACGCCTCGTCGGAGGCGTCCGCGTCCAGGGCCGGCGAGATCGTGCGGAGCGCGACCGCTACCCAACGGTCCGCCTGGGGCGCCGAGTACGCGTCGAACGATGCCAGCAGCGCAGGCCCCCACTGCCCGGTCAGATCCTCTGTCCAGCACTCGCACCAGTAGCCGTGCCCCGCCGCCATGCCGTCAGAGAGCGCCGGGGTGCCGTTCTCCATGGTCCGAGTCACCGGGCAGCCGCCCCGCCGGCCCGGCAGTCCCGGCACTCGCATGACGGGAAGGCGCTTGTGAACGGTGGCGGCCCTTCGAGGGGTGGAACGATCACCGTCCCGCACTCCCGTGTGACGGCGCCCTGGCGGTTCACCTGGTACACCCTGATGGTCATCTTGGCGGTCGGCGGGTCATCCTGAGGCGGGCATGTAGCGTTCGGCATGTCGACGCTCCTTCGCAGCGTTGGCCGGCCCCGGGGTCGTTCGCGCGGCCGCCGGGGCGCATCTCGCATCGTCGCCTTCGCATAGCCATGACGACGGGTGAGTAAAGGGTGACAAGCTGCTGAAGGAGGAACGCTCACAGTTTTGCGAGCGTTGCGAGCGGCTCTAGAGACCGACCCAGGCCGCCATGTGGTTGAGGGTCTCCGGCGTGCGGCGGGACTGGTGCACCAGACCGGTGATCGTTTCGCGTGCGGCCGGGTGGTAGCGGGTCTGTTCGGGGGCCAGGCGGCGGGCCTCTACGAGGGACTTCAAGGCGGCATCGGTATGCCCGGTCTCCATCTCGGCGCGGGCCCGTTCGATCAGGAAGTGGGCGCGGCGGGAAGTGGGCAGCGGGGGAGGCAGTTCGATGCCCCGGGCCTGCTTCATTGCTTCGTCGTACTGGCACATCTCCACGGCGGCGGACATCTGGTGCAGGGCGACATTGGCCGGACCGAAGCTGAGCCAGTGCACGTCGGAGGCGTCGCCGATGCGCTCTGCGATTCGGTGGGCCTCGGCGATGTGCTGTCCCACGGACGACTGCCGCTCGGCGCGGGCGGCGATGACGGCACCGCCGAGGTGCAACTGTCCGACGACCGCGAGCGCTTCTCGTGAAGGATCGTTCTGCGCGATCATGTCGTGCCCGGCGGCGATGAGGCGTTGTCCGATTCGGTACTCGCCCTCGCGGAAGTAGACTAGGGCCCGCATGTACTGCCGTACGGCGGCCAGATACGGGTCGGATGCGCGGTGTGCCGCCCAGTCCATGCGGTCCAGAGCGACTGTGGACAGGTCGTAGTAGCCGAGCTTGACGCTGATGTCGTGCGCTGTGCGATAAGCGGAGGCCAGCGCCCGCCACAGCTCGGTGGACGGGGTCGAGCATGCCGCGTGGGTCAGCTCGGCGATGAGCCCTGGAAGGTCGCGGGCCGCGCTGCGCAGGCGGGTGGCCCGCACCTCGGCGCAGAGGCGGTCGGCCCCGGCGATGAGTTGTTGCGCCGGCCGGGGGGTCAGCTCAGGGTCGGGCCCGAGATCGTACAGGTCCAGGGATTCACGGATGGGTCGGACCAGTTCCGCGAGGCGGTCGCGCTGCAACTCGGTCACGTACGGCTGTCCGGTCAGGACCGTCACGTCGATGGTGAGGGCTCGGGCGCAGGCGGCGACGAAGGCTGCGGTGGCCGGGCGGGCACCGCACTCGACCTGATTCAGGTAGCTGTAGGAGTAGGGAAGCCGCTCGGCCAGTTGCCGTTGGGTGAGTCTGGCGAGTCTGCGTTGCTCCCTGATGCGTGCGCCCGTGTGGTCATCGTCCCGAGACGGCATGCAGCCTCCGTTCTGAGCACCCGATGCACCCGATGGAACGGTACCCGCGTAGCTCCACGGGTACGTGGCTTCCGTTCTCACCGCCCGGGCGTGGTCGTGTGTGATCGGATAAGCGCATGACGACAACACGCCCTGTCCTCTACCTGTTCGGCTCCGCTGCCCCGCCGGTGTTCGACGTGGCGGAGGTCGTCGTGGATGCGCAGGGGCGGGGGTTCGACGTGTGTCTCGGGCTGACTCCGACCGCGGCGCGCTGGCTGGAGCCACGGAGGGGCGAGTTGGAGCGGATCACCGGGCACCCCGTGCGCAGCGTGTACAAGCTGCCGGGTGAGCCGGACGTGTGGCCGAAGGCGGACGTGATCGCGGTGGCGCCCGCGACCTTCAACACGGTCAACGCGTGGGCGCTCGGTATCACTCGTGACTTCGTGGTCGGCGTCGTCGCCGAGGGCATCGGCAAGGACATCCCCATGGTCGCGATGCCCTGCGTGAACGCGGCTTACGCGCAGCACCGGCAGTTCGAGCGGAGTGTCGCCGAACTGCGTGAGATGGGTGTGCGCGTCCTGTACGGCGAGGGCGGCTTTGTCCCGAACCAGCCAGGGCAGGGCAAACCGCACGCGTACCCGTGGCACCTGGTCCTCGATGCGGTCGAGGAGATCGTCGCAGCACGCCAGCCGCCGTGAGCCGGTGCCGGCACGTCCGGCCGATCCGCCGAGCGGCCCAGGGGCGGTCTCACGACAGGCCGGAGACAGAGGCAAGCCCCCTGCCCGCGAGAAATCCGCAGGCAGGGGGCTCGACCAATGAGGGCTACTTCTTCTTGCCCTGGTTCTTGACCGCCTCGATCGCGGCCGCCGCCGCCTCCGGGTCCAGGTACTTGCCGCCGGGGGTGACCGGCTTGAAGTCGGCGTCCAGCTCGTAGTAGAGCGGGATGCCCGTCGGGATGTTCAGGCCCGCGATGTCCGCGTCGGAGATGCCGTCCAGGTGCTTGACCAGGGCGCGCAGGCTGTTGCCGTGGGCGGCGATCAGGACCGTGCGGCCGGTCAGCAGGTCGGGGACGATCGCGTCGTACCAGTAGGGGAGCATCCGGAAGACGACGTCCTTCAGGCACTCCGTGCGCGGGCGCAGCTCCGGCGGGATCGTCGCGTAGCGCGCGTCGTGGGCCTGGGAGAACTCCGAGTCGTCCGACAGCGGCGGGGGCGGGGTGTCGTACGAGCGGCGCCAGAGCATGAACTGCTCCTCGCCGAACTCGGCCAGCGTCGCCGCCTTGTCCTTGCCCTGGAGGGCGCCGTAGTGGCGCTCGTTCAGGCGCCAGGAGCGGTGGACCGGGATCCAGTGGCGGTCCGCGGCCTCCAGCGCCAGCTGGGCCGTGCGGATCGCGCGCTTCTGGAGGGACGTGTGGACCACGTCGGGCAGGAGATCGGCGTCCTTCAGGAGCTCGCCACCGCGGACTGCCTCCTTCTCGCCCTTCTCGTTCAGGTTCACGTCCACCCAGCCGGTGAACAGGTTCTTCGCGTTCCACTCGCTCTCGCCGTGGCGGAGGAGGATCAGCTTGTACGGTGCGTCGGCCATGGCCTTGAGCCTACCTAAGGGGGATGGGGGCGTGTCGGGCATGGGGGAGGGAGCGGCACGCCGGTCGCCGGGGCGCGGCCCGGCCGGGGCCCGAATGACGCGACCCGCTAATCGACTGGCGTTTCCGAGGCCCCCGCTCGTAACGTGTGCCCGCCGCTTGAGCCGCTTACAGACGTGGGGGATCCTCGATGTCACCAGCCCGTATGAGACGTGCCGTCCGCGAATCCGTCTCCGGGCTCCCCAGAGAGTTCTGGTGGCTGTGGACGAGCACCCTCGTCAACCGGCTGGGCGCCTTCGTGGCCACGTTCATGGCGCTCTACCTCACGCTCGACCGGGGCTACTCCGCCTCGTACGCCGGTCTCGTCGCCTCCCTGCACGGGCTCGGCGGGGTCGTCTCCTCGCTGGGCGGCGGGGTGATGGCCGACCGGCTCGGCCGGCGGCCCACGCTGCTCATCGCGCAGACCGCCACCGCCGCCTCGGTCGCCCTGCTCGGCTTCATGACCGACCCGGTCGCCATCGCCGCCGTCGCCTTCCTCGTCGGCATGGCCGCCAACGCCTCCCGGCCGGCCGTGCAGGCGATGATGGCCGACATCGTCCACCCCGAGGACCGGGTGCGGGCCTTCTCCCTCAACTACTGGGCGATCAACCTGGGCTTCGCCGTCTCCTCCATGGCCGCCGGGTTCATCGCCGAGTTCAGCTATCTGGCCGGGTTCCTGATCGAGGCCGGGATGACCCTGGCCTGCGCGGTCGTCGTCTTCGCCAAGGTGCCGGAGTCGCGGCCGGCGGCCACGGCCAGGCAGGCGGAGGACAGCGTCAGCCTGGGCACGGTGCTGCGGGACGGGCGGTACATGGCCGTCGTCGGGCTGTCCTTCCTCGTCGCCCTGGTCTTCCAGCAGGGCTCGGTCGGCCTGCCGGTGGCCATGGGGCGGGCCGGCTTCACCCCGGCCGACTACGGCCTCGCCATCGCCGTCAACGGCATCCTGATCGTCGCCCTCCAGATCCCCGTCACCCGGTTCATCGAGCACCGCGACCCGCGCACCCTCCTGGTCGCCTCCTCGCTCCTCGCGGGATACGGCTTCGGGCTCACCGCGTTCGCCGGCTCGGTCGGCGTCTTCATGGTCACCGTGTGCGTGTGGACCCTGGCCGAGATCGTCAACGCCCCGACCCAGACGGGCCTCGTCGTCCGCCTCTCCCCGGTCCACGGCCGCGGGCGCTACCAGGGCATGTACACCCTCTCCTGGTCCGTCGCCGCCCTGATCGCGCCCCTGATGTCGGGCGTGGTCATCGACCGCCTCGGCGCCGGGTGGCTGTGGGGGATGTGCGCGGTGGTGGGGACGGCGGCCGGGCTCGGCTACGGCGTCCTGATGCGCCGCCTGCCCACGGAGCGGCCGGCCCCGGCCAAGGTGCGGGCGGACGCCGGGACCGAGGTGCGCACGGCCTAGCCGGCCGCTGCTCGTGCCGCCCTCACAAGGCCGGCAGGAAGCCGCCGCGGGTCGTGCCCGAGGAGAGCAAGGCGGACCAGTCGAGGGTCTCGGGCAGCCGGTCCAGGGACAGTACGACCGCTCCGCCCGCCCCCTCGGCGTCCGCGCACCAGTCGCCCATGCCGCCGGGGGCTCCCTGCGCGTCGATCACCGGGGCGGCGAGGGCGGGCACCACGAGGCCGTGGTCGCCGGGTCCGTCCACGACACACAGGGTGAGCCGGGGCACGATGCTCCACCCCTCGCACACCGGCACCGCCCCGTCGGACGCGGCCGGCACCGGCAGCGCGTCGTGGAAGGGCGCCCCGGCCAGCAGCAGTACGGGCGTGGCCCCGCGGACGAACAGGGTCTTCTCGGCATCCAGCAGCACGGACCCACTCTCGCAGGACCGGCACCGGCCCCGGGAGGCGGGGGCGACCGGCGTGCGGAGGCACCCGTCGGTGGAAACGAAACGCGCAGCGCAGCTACTTCCCCCTTCACTTCCCCCTTCCTGGGAACTCGGCAGGCGGAGCCGGTGGATCAGGCCGGCACAGACCGTGCCGTGGCGGGAGTGATGACCATGCCGCCCGAGAAGTCCGGGCCGTCCGCGGGTGGCGGCGGGCCGCCCGACGCCGAGGTGCGGCTGCGGGTCGATGAGGCACTGGCCGCCGCCGCGCGGGGCGCCGACGAGCCCCGGGCGGTGCCCGGCGCGCTGTGCGCGGCGTGCGCGCGGCTGCTGCCGGTCACCGGTTCCTCGGTGTCGATCTCCGGCGGCAAGGGCGTCCGCATGACGTGGTGCGCCAGCGACCGGGTCGCGGCCCGGCTGGCGGAGTTGCAGTACACGGTGGGCGACGGCCCCTGCCAGACCGCGCTCGACCGGGGCGTCCCCGTCCTCGCGTGCGACCTCACCCAGGGCCCCGACCTCCGCCGCTGGCCGATCTTCGCGCACGAGGCGGTGGGTCTCGGCGTCCGCGCGGTGTTCTCGCTGCCGCTCGGCGTCAGCGGCGCCGCCGTCGGCACCCTCGACCTGTACAGCGAGCAGGCGGGCGGGCTGGCCGAGCCCGATCTGCGGGTCGCGCTGTGGGTGCGGGACGCGGTCACCCTGGCGCTGATGAACCTCCAGGCGGCCCGGTACGGCACCCCCGGCGGGGGCACCGACGCGGACACCGAGGGCGAGGTGGCGTCCTGGGTGGCGGCCTCCGAGGCCGGCCACACCGAGGTCTACCAGGCGGTCGGCATGGTGATGGTGCAGCTGGACGTGGACCCCGAGCAGGCCCTGGACCGGCTGCGGGCCCGCGCGTACGCCGACGGCCGCACGGTCAGCCAGGTGGCCCGGGAGGTCCTGACCCGCCGGCTGAGCTTCCGGCCGGAGACGGACGGCGGTGACCCGGCCGGTCCGTACGGTGGTGACCCGGCCGGTCCGTACGGTGGTGACCCCCAGGGTCCTCGCGGAGAGGACGGGCGTGACGTCCGCTGACGCGGAAGGGGCGGGGCGTGACGTCCGCCGACGAGGGCGGGGCGTGGCCCTCACACCTCCGGCGGCCCACGCTCCCGGCGGCCCTCACACCTCCAGCGGCACCCGATGCACCTCGTCCGCCCGGTGGCCGGCGCGCTCGTGGACGCGCTGGACGGCTTCCGCCGAGGGCGCTTCGGAGAGGCAGTAGACGATGCCGGACTCCGGGTCCGCCCAGGCGTGCTGGAAGTGCACGGACTCGTCCGCCTCGATGGCGAGGTCGGCCCGGTGCGCCTCCATCAGCTGGTCGGCCGTGATGCCCTCCATGCCACGGTGCACGTCGATGAACTTGGCCATGACCCGACACCTCCTGCTGCCGGTTGTCCTTCCCACCCGCACCTTCCATGCTGCGCCCGGGGGGAGGGAGGGGCATCCGGTACGGCGGGGGCCGGTGTGAACCGACGCTCACACCGGCCCGGGCGCGCCGTTCAGCCGCACTGGCAGGGGTTGCCCGACTGGCAGCCGCAGCCGCAGCCGGAGCCGCAGCCGCACGCGCCGAACAGCGGAAGGGTCCTGATCTCGGCGGGCTGCCCGGTCTCGCGCTCCTGCGTCGGGTCGGGCGTGGTGCTGGGGGATTCGGCCATGGGTCCCTCCTAGACCTGGGGCAGGGTGCCCTCGCCCATTTCATGCCCGTCGCGCCGGGCGCATCAACGGCGCACGGAGGCGTTCGCGGACCCGGACCACCCCGGCTGGAGGGCTTACGCCCCCTCGGCGCCCGTCACCGGCTGGATGTCCGGCTGCAACTCGTCGGCGTGCTCACCGGTCACCAGGTAGACCACGCGCTTGGCGACGGCCACGGCGTGGTCGGCGTACCGCTCGTAGTAGCGGCCCAGCAGGGTGACGTCCACGGCCGTCTCGATGCCGTGCTTCCAGCGGTCGTCGATCAGGTGCTGGAAGAGCGTGCGGTGCAGCAGGTCCATCTCGTCGTCGTCCTGCTCCAGTTGGAGGGCGAGGTCGACGTCTTTGGTCACGAGCACTTCGGCCGCCTTCGCCATCAGGCGCTGCGCGAGCTGGCCCATCTCCAGGATGGTGGCGTGCAGGTCGTGCGGAACGGCCCGGTTCGGGAAGCGCAGCCGCGCGAGCTTCGCCACGTGCTGGGCGAGGTCGCCGGAGCGCTCCAGGTCGGCGGACATCCGCAGCGACGTGACGACGATCCGCAGGTCCGTCGCCACCGGCTGCTGCCGGGCCAGCAGGGCTATCGCCCGGGCCTCCAGGTCGTGCTGGAGCTCGTCGACCTTCTTGTCGGCCTCGATCACGCTCTCGGCCAGCTTGAGGTCGGAGTCGAGGATGGCGGTCGTGGCGCGCCCGATCGCCGATCCGACCAGCCGGGCCATCTCCACCAGTCCGTCGCCGATCGAGTCCAGTTCCTCGTGGTACGCGTCCCGCATCAGGGTTCCCTCTCATCGGTGTGCTTGGTCCCCACGCTCCCACGTTCTGCCCCGCACCCGTCCGTTTCCGCCACCCCAAATGAACCAATACTGGCTGCAAGGTGAACTCTGGGCGACGAGTGTTCGAGGTCGCACGGTGACGGCTGTGGTCATGTCGTACCCCGTGCCTAACCTGGAGGCATGGACGTGAACGCGGCGGTCGCCGCAGCGGCAGCGATCGCCGGGGTGCTCACCGGTGTCATCGCCATGCTGGCGTTCCGCTGGAGCGAACGCGACCAGAAGCGACCGACCAGGACTTCCTTGCACACTGATCCCGTACTCCCGCCCGGCGTGGACACCGTACTGTCCGTGCTCCGCTCCTCCGCCGTCGTCCTCGACGAGGCCGACGCCGTGGTCAAGGCCAGCTCCGCCGCCTACGCCCTCGGGCTGGTCCGCGGCGGCAAGCTCTCCGTCGAGCCCATGCTCCAGATGGCCCGGGACACCAGACGGGACGGCGAGATAAGACAGGTCGAGCTGGACCTGCCCCGGCGCGGCACCGGACGCGGCGAGGCCCTCGCCGTCTCCGCGCGCGTGGCCCCGCTCGGCTCCCGCCTGGTCCTGCTGCTGGTCGAGGACCTGACGGAGGCCCGCCGGATCGAGGCGGTGCGCCGTGACTTCGTGGCGAACGTCAGCCATGAGCTGAAGACGCCCGTCGGCGCGCTGTCCCTGCTCTCCGAGGCCGTGATGGACGCCTCCGACGACCCCGAGGCCGTGCAGCGCTTCGCCGGCCGGATGCAGATCGAGGCGACCCGCCTGACCAACCTGGTGCAGGAGCTGATCGACCTCTCCCGGGTGCAGAACGACGACCCGCTGGAGGACGCCGAGCCCGTCCGGGTGGACGAGCTGGTCGCCGAGGCCATGGACCGCTGCCGCCACCAGGCGGGCACGAAGCAGATCACGATGGCCTCGAATGTCTGGGCGCCCGAAGGGCCCGATCAGGGTGATGGCGGGAGACGGGCGGGCGGCACCGCGGACCTGCACGTGTGGGGGAACCGGGGCCAGCTGGCCGCCGCCCTGGGCAACCTGGTCGAGAACGCGGTCAACTACTCCCCGGCCCGCACCCGCGTCGGCATAGCCGCACGCCGCGTCAACGCGCCCGGCGGCGACATGATCGAGCTGGCGGTCACCGACCAGGGCATCGGCATCTCGGACAAGGACAAGGAGCGCATCTTCGAGCGCTTCTACCGGGTCGACCCGGCCCGCTCCCGGGCCACCGGCGGCACCGGTCTGGGTCTCGCCATCGTCAAGCACGTGGTCGCCTCGCACGGCGGGGAGGTCACGGTCTGGAGCGCCGAAGGCCAGGGCTCCACCTTCACCCTCAGGCTGCCGGAGGCGGGCGCGGCCCGCGACCGCGCACAGCAGCACCCCGACCTCGACGACGAGGCCGGCCCCACCGATCCACCCCCGTACGCATCGCTTCCCGCCCCGGAGGTCCTTCCGTGACCCGTGTGCTCGTCGTCGAGGACGAGGAGTCCTTCTCCGACGCCCTGTCGTACATGCTCCGCAAGGAGGGCTTCGAGGTCGCCGTCGCGGCGACCGGCCCTGACGGCCTGGACGAGTTCGAGCGCAACGGCGCCGACCTGGTCCTCCTCGACCTGATGCTGCCGGGCCTGCCCGGCACCGAGGTCTGCCGCCAGCTGCGCGGCCGTTCCAACGTCCCGGTGATCATGGTGACCGCCAAGGACAGCGAGATCGACAAGGTCGTCGGGCTCGAAATAGGAGCCGACGACTACGTCACCAAGCCGTTCTCTTCCCGTGAGCTGGTCGCCCGCATCCGCGCGGTGCTGCGCCGGCGCGGCGAGCCGGAGGAGGTCACCCCGGCCGCGCTGGAGGCGGGGCCGGTCCGCATGGACGTCGACCGGCACGTGGTCACGGTCGGCGGCTCCAAGGTCGACCTCCCGCTCAAGGAGTTCGACCTCCTGGAGATGCTGCTGCGCAACGCGGGCCGCGTGCTCACCCGCATGCAGCTCATCGACCGCGTCTGGGGCGCCGACTACGTGGGCGACACCAAGACCCTCGACGTCCACGTCAAGCGTCTGCGCGCCAAGATCGAACCGGACCCGGGCGCGCCGCGGTACCTGGTGACGGTGCGGGGTCTGGGCTACAAGTTCGAGCCGTAAGCCGTAAGCGCCTCCAGACGTGTGAGCGCTGGTACGTATGCCGAAGGGCGGCACCCGCACGGGGTACCGCCCTTCGGCATACGGCTGGTCAGTGGCCGGCGGCCGACGCCGACGCCGAGTCGTGCGGGGTGGCGGGCGCACCGGACGCGGTGGCCGACGGGCTCGTCCCGTGGCCGCTCTCCGGCTTGCCGCTGCCGGACGGGCTTGCGCTGCCGGACGGGGTGGCCGGGCCGCCGCCGGCGCCGGCCGGGGCGGACGGGACCTGGGTCGGGCCCCACTTGTCGAAGTAGCTGGTGGCCGGGACGACGAAGGCGCGCAGGCTCACCTTGCCGGTCTTGCTGAAGGTGAAGGTGATCTTCTGGGCGTTGCCGTCCTGGACGGCCTCACGGCCGCTGGGCAGCGTCGCGGACGCGTTGTCCTTGCCGCCGAGGATCAGCGAGCCGTGCGCGGGAACGGTCAGGCTCTGGCCCTTGGCGGGCTTCAACTCGGCGGACGTCCCGCTGCCGTCCAGGGTGACCGACTGGAGGGTCTGGTCGGTGCTCCCGGAGTTGAACAGGGTCGCGGAGATCACCGCGGGACCCGTCGACTGGAGGTCGGGCTGGGTGATGACCAGAGCATTCTGGACCTTGATGTCGCCCACGCTGGTCGCCGCGTTGTCCGGCTTGATCTCCAGGGTCTGGGCGTTGTTTCCGGCGCCGCAGGCGGCGAGCGAGGCGATCGAGAAGACGATGGCGGAGGCGGCGAGGGCGCCGCGTCGAAGGCTGCTGCTCACGGCGGCGGCAACTCCTTGAACGCGCGGGCGGCTCCCCTTGTAAAGCCGCCCTAAGTGTCTGTCAGCGGCTTCAGGCTACCGAGCCGTTCCGGCGCCGTCGCACCCGACCCTCCCCCTGGCCCCGGGCTTCCCTCCGGCTGGGGGTACTCCGCGCGGCCCGCGCGGCTCCCCGGTGACATTGCGGAGCCGCTGGTCTGTCATTCACATAACGCGACGGCGACCCCCTCCCGGCCCCTCACAACGACGCTCGCAAAATGTCCGTGAAGGAATGCGCGAGCCTCCCGGATATTGATCACGGAGCACCCCTCCGGCAGCCGTTGATCAATTTCTGAATCGTCCCGCATCCGGCCATGGTCACCGAACGGAGTAGCGGAAGTCGCACGCTTGAGACCGGACAAATCAGGATGTTCCGCCACTTGGAACGGCCTCCCGAGGCGTGTGACGTACGTGTTTCACCCCGCCCGGAGAGCCCCTCCGACCTGCGAATACCCGGTTCCGGAGGCTCCCCGCAGCACGTTCCGGTTGCTGTTGTCAAGCCCTGAGATATGCCCTGACCTGCGAAAACGCCATTCAGAAGACGCCGTATCCGTGTTACCCTGGATAGCCACGGAAGGGGTACCTGTCACATGACGTTCAAGGTTGGCGACACCGTGGTCTATCCCCATCACGGGGCCGCGCTGATCGAGGCCATCGAAACTCGCCAGATCAAAGGCGTGGACAAGACCTACTTGGTGCTGAAGGTCGCCCAGGGTGACCTGACGGTGCGTGTGCCAGCGGACAATGCGGAGTTCGTCGGCGTGCGTGATGTGGTCGGTCAGGACGGGCTGGACCGGGTCTTCGAGGTGCTGCGCGCGCCGTACGCCGAGGAGCCCACGAACTGGTCCCGTCGCTACAAGGCAAACCTGGAGAAGCTCGCCTCCGGCGATGTCATCAAGGTCGCGGAAGTCGTGCGTGACCTGTGGCGTCGCGAGCGCGAGCGTGGACTGTCCGCCGGCGAGAAGCGCATGCTCGCCAAGGCCCGCCAGATCCTGGTGAGCGAGCTGGCTCTCGCGGAGAACACGAACGAGGACAAGGCCGAGGCCCTGCTCGACGAGGTGCTCGCCTCCTGACGCGCGACGGCGGCGAACCTTCGCTTCCGGCACGCTCAGCACACTGAAATGCCGCGGTGCCCGATGACACTGATCCTGTCGCCGGGCGCTGCGGCATGTTGCGTCCCCGCAGCGGGTGCTCCCCGGCAAGCCTGTGGACCAGCCCCCGACACGTGATCCCCCGATCATCGATTCCCCGGTCGATACTCGATCCCCCGGTACCCCAAGTGCCGGTACTCGATGCGCCGCCCGGGCGGATGGCTCGACCAGGGTCACGGAAAGGGTCCGGTCAAGGCGTCGCGCCCGCACTCCTCCAGGCCATACCCACCTAGGTCGAGCACACAAACCTGACAGGAACCGATGTCTGACGAATCGCGCCCCACGCCCGCGCAGACCCCCGTCGCCGCCGTGATTCCGGCCGCCGGCCGGGGCGTACGGCTCGGTCCGGGCGCCCCCAAGGCGCTCCGCGCGCTGAACGGCACACCCATGCTCATCCACGCGGTCCGCGCCCTCGCCGCGTCCCGCCATGTCTCGCTGGTGGTCGTCGTGGCCCCGCCGGACGGCGCCGCCGAGGTCAAGTCCCTGCTCGACGCGCACGCGCTGCCGGAGAGGACGGACTTCCAGGTCGTCCCCGGCGGCCAGTCGCGCCAGGAGTCGGTCCGGATCGGCCTGGACGCCCTGCCGCCGCACTACCGGATCGTCCTCGTCCACGACGCGGCCCGGCCGCTGGTCCCGGTCGACACGGTGGACGCGGTCATCGAGGCCGTACGCGACGGCGCCCCCGCCGTGGTGCCCGCGCTGCCGCTGGCCGACACGGTCAAGGAGGTCGAGCCCGCGGCCGTGGCCGACGACCCGGAACCGGTCGTCGCCACCCCCGACCGGGCGCGGCTGCGGGCCGTCCAGACCCCGCAGGGCTTCGACCGGGCGACCCTGGTCCGCGCCCACGAGAGCGTCACCGAGAACGTCACCGACGACGCGAGCATGGTGGAGCAGCTGGGGCTGCCCGTCGTGGCCGTCCCCGGCCACGAGGAGGCGTTCAAGGTCACCCGCCCGCTCGACCTGATCCTCGCCGAGGCGGTCCTGGCCCGCAGGAGGCTGACCGATGGCTTCTGAGGCCGGCTTCGTGCTTCCCCAGGTCGGCATCGGCACCGACATCCACGCCTTCGAGGAGGGCCGCGAGCTGTGGTGCGCGGGCCTGAAGTGGGAGGGCGAGGGGCCCGGCCTGGCCGGCCACTCCGACGCCGACGTCGTCGCCCACGCGGCCTGCAACGCCCTCTTCTCCGCCGCCGGGCTCGGTGACCTGGGGCAGCACTTCGGCACCGGCCGCCCCGAGTGGTCCGGCGCGTCCGGGGTCACCCTGCTCACCGAGGCCGCCCGGATCGTGCGCGCGGCGGGCTTCACCGTCGGCAACGTCGCCGTCCAGGTGATCGGGCCCCGCCCGAAGATCGGCAAGCGGCGCGAGGAGGCGCAGAAGATCCTCTCCGAGGCGGCCGGCGCGCCCGTGTCGGTCTCCGGCGCCACGACGGACGGGCTGGGCTTCCCGGGCCGCGAGGAGGGGCTGATGGCGGTGGCCACGGCACTCGTGGTGCGCGTGAGCTGACGGCGTGGCAGGGTACCCACACGACCACCAGTGATCGTGTACTCCGGAGGGGTGCCCATGTCCGCCGTACTGTCCGACCGCCTGAAGTCCGTGCTCGACGGCAAGGTGTTCGTCGTCTTCGGCACCGTCCAGCCCGACGGAAGCCCGCAGATGTCCCCGGTCTGGGTGAAGCGTGACGGCGACGACCTCCTGATCTCCACGACGGTCGACCGCCGCAAGTACCACAACCTGGAGCGCGAGCCCCGGGTGACGGTCGTCGTCCTCAACCCCGACGAGCCCTACGAGTACGCCGAGATCCGCGGCACCGCCGAGACCACGACCGAGGGCGGCCAGGAACTCATCGACGAACTCAGCCGCAAGTACACCGGCAAGGACTACGCCGACTTCAACCCGGCGTCGGCCCAGGACGCCGAGCGGGTGGTGGTGCGGATCCGCCCGCGCAAGGTGGTCGGGCGGTTGTAGAGAGGTGAGGGCGGGGCCCGGCGCCGCGGTGAGGCGGCTTCCTGGTGGGAAGGCGCATGGCACTGCCCGGGGCCCACTACTCTGGAGTGGTGACTATTCGCCTGTACGACACCAGCGCCCGGCAGATCCGTGACTTCACCCCGCTCAAGCCGGGCTGCGTCTCGATCTACCTCTGTGGCGCCACCGTGCAGGCGGCACCGCACATCGGCCACATCCGCTCGGGCCTCAACTTCGACATCATGCGCCGCTGGTTCGCGTACCGCGGCTACGAGGTGACGTTCATCCGCAACGTCACCGACATCGACGACAAGATCATCGCCAAGAGCCACGAGCAGAACCGGCCCTGGTGGTCGATCGGGTACGAGAACGAGCGCGCGTTCAACGAGGGCTACGACGCCCTCGGCTGCCTCCCGCCGACCTACGAGCCCCGCGCCACCGGCCACATCACCGAGATGGTCGAGATGATGCAGGGCCTCATCGAGCGCGGGCACGCCTACGAGGCCGACGGCAACGTCTACTTCGACGTGCGGTCCTTCCCGCACTACCTGGAGCTGTCCCGGCAGGAGCTGGACAACCTGCTCCAGCCGTCCGGCGAGGGCGAGACCGGCAAGCGGGACCCGCGTGACTTCGCCATGTGGAAGGCGGCGAAGCCGGGCGAGCCGACCTGGCCGACCCCCTGGGGACCGGGCCGCCCCGGCTGGCACCTGGAGTGCTCCGCCATGGCGCACAAGTACCTGGGCAGCGCCTTCGACATCCACGGCGGCGGCCTCGACCTGATCTTCCCGCACCACGAGAACGAGATCGCCCAGGCCAAGGCCTACGGCGACGACTTCGCCCGGTACTGGGTGCACAACGCCTGGGTGACCATGGCCGGCGACAAGATGTCCAAGTCGCTCGGCAACAGCGTCCTGGTCGGCGAGATGGTCAAGCGGTGGCGGCCCGTCGTGCTGCGCTACTACCTGGGCACCCCGCACTACCGCTCGATGATCGAGTACAGCGAGGAGTCCCTGCGCGAGGCCGAGTCCGCGTTCGCGCGGATCGAGGGCTTCGTGCAGCGGGTCACCGAGCTGGCCGGCAAGACGGTCGAGCCGGCCGCCGAGGTCCCGCCCGCCTTCGCCGAGGCGATGGACGACGACCTGGGCGTCCCGCAGGCCCTCGCCGTCGTGCACACCACCGTCCGGCAGGGCAACAGCGCGCTGGCCGCCGACGACAAGGAGGCCGCCGTCGCCCGGCTCGCCGAGGTGCGGGCCATGCTCGGCGTCCTCGGCCTCGACCCGCTCGACCCGCACTGGGCGGGTGAGGGCGGCGACCGGGGCGAGGACCTGAACGGCGTGGTCGACAGCCTCGTACGCCTCGTCCTCGACCAGCGCGAGTCCGCCCGCGCCCGCAAGGACTGGGCCACCGCCGACGCCATCCGCGACCAGCTCGGCCAGGCCGGGCTGGTCATCGAGGACAGCCCGCAGGGCCCGCGCTGGAGCCTCGGCCCGCGCTAGCGCCCCGCTTGATCGATTGTGCCGCCCGGCCCTCCGGGCGGCACACTGCATAAGACGTACGTACGAAAGCTCACGAAGACAGGTAGGTCATGGCCGCGAACAACCGTCGCATGTCCGGCAAGAAGGGCGCGCAGGTCGGCAGTGGCGGCCAGCGGCGCCGGGGCCTGGAGGGCAAGGGCCCGACCCCGCCCGCCGAGATGCGCAAGGGGCACGCCAAGCAGCGCGCCGCCGCGGCCAAGGCCCGCCGCGCGCAGGGCCGCACGCAGCAGCGCCGGGGTGGCGGCAGGTCCACCTCCGAGCTGGTGGTGGGCCGCAACCCGGTCGTCGAGGCGCTGCGCGAGGGCGTCCCGGCCTCCACCCTCTACGTCCAGCAGTTCATCGACAACGACGAGCGCGTCCGCGAGGCCCTCCAGCTCGCCGCCGAGCGCGGTGGCATCAACCTCATGGAGGCCCCGCGTCCCGAGCTGGACCGCATGACGAACGGCCTCAACCACCAGGGCCTGGTCCTCCAGGTCCCGCCGTACGAGTACGCGCACCCGGAGGACCTGCTCGACGCCGCGGCCGACGAGGGCGAGGACCCGCTGGTCGTGGCCCTGGACGGGGTCACCGACCCGCGCAACCTCGGCGCCGTCGTCCGGTCCGTCTCCGCCTTCGGCGGCCACGGCGTGGTCGTGCCCGAGCGCCGCTCGGCCGGCATGACCGCCGGCGCCTGGAAGACCTCCGCCGGTACGGCCGCCCGTACGCCGGTCGCCCGCGCCACCAACCTCACCCGGACCCTGGAGGCCTACAAGAAGGCCGGCCTCACGGTGGTCGGCCTGGCGGCGGACGGCGAGGTCGAACTCGGTGACCTGGAGGCCCTGGGGGGCCCGGTCGCCATCGTGGTCGGCAGCGAGGGCAAGGGCCTGTCCCGCCTGGTCGGCGAGACCTGCGACTTCCGCGTCCGCATCCCGATGCCGGGCGGCGCCGAGTCGCTCAACGCGGGTGTGGCCGCCGGGATCGTGCTGTACGAGGCCGCCCGCAGGCGGAGCTGAACAACCTCCGGGCGGGCCTGAACGCCCGTCCGGAAGTTCACCCTTGCGGGGTAATTCGGGCGGACATATGGCGCTCGGGGCCGCTTTGACGGGGTCCGGACACATCCGGGCGGTCAAAGCAGTGTCCTAACGCCACATCACTCGGTTAGATGAGTGTGGACACCAGAACACCCCGCACACCCACGGGGGACCGTTCGTCGGGATTCGACGACGCTCCCGCGCTGAGCATGGTGAAGGTGCCGAGCGATCCGGCGCAGGTCATCGTCAATCACGCCAGCTTCCGCGTGCAGCTGGGCGCGGCGGCCAGGCGCACCCAATCCCCGCGGATCGCCCGGCATCTGAGCGCCGCCCAGGACACCGCCCGGATGCCCGTCGTGGGCACGGCGGGCCGGGCCGGCGCCACCGGCCGCCGCCGCCCCGTCGTGTGGAGCGGCAAGTCCGCCCCCGACGACACCGGCGCCCACCGGCTCCTCCAGGCCGTGCGGGGCAGCAGCGTCCGCCACGCCGACGAGCCCGAGGCCGGCGCCACCCAGGTCATCCCGCGCGTCCAGACGGGCTACGCCGACACCTACGACGAACGCGACCTGACCGTCGAGACCCCCGTCGTCGGCCACCAGCGCACCGCCCCCGGCGCCGACGGCACCCGCCTCCTGCCGCACATGCGCACGGCCACCGGCGCCTACGACGACCCCGTCTACCCCGCCTACCCCGACGACCACGAGCCGTACGACGGCTACCCGGCCGACACCGGCCCCGGCACCGGCCTCGCCGCGGGCGCCGACGCCCCGCGCCGCGCCAAGCGCCAGGGCGACGACCCGGCCCGGCACGCCTACTACCCCGGCCGCCGGCTCAACCTCGGCGTCGTCCTCCTCCCGCTGCGCATCTTCCTCGGCTTCATCTCCATCTACGCCGGCATGGGCAAGCTGTGCGACCCCGTCTACTTCGACGGCGGCAAGCGCGGCTCCATGGTCACCTGGCTCAACACGCTGCACCCCTGGGACGTCGCCGAGCCGCTGCGCCAGTTCGCCCTGCACCACCCGGTCGGCTCCGGCCTGGTCATCGCCTTCCTCCAGGTCGTCGTCGGCGTCCTGACGATCCTGGGCTGCTGGCAGCGCGTCGCCGCGGTCGTCGGCGCGATGCTCTCCGCCGCCCTGATCGTCACCGTCAGCTGGAAGACCGTCCCGGTCTACGACGCCCCGGACATCATCTACCTCGCCGCCTGGTCCCCGCTGATCATCGCCGGCGCCCCCGTCTACTCCGTGGACGGCCGGCTCGCGGGCGGCGCCTGGCGCCGCCTCGGCCCCCGCGCCGACATCTGGGAGCTGCGCCGCTACGTCCTGCGCCGCGGCGCGCTGATCACGGCCGTCACCGTCGGTCTGACCCTGTTCATCGGCTCCCTGCTGGGCGGCGCGGTGCGCGACTCCAGCCGCGTGGTCGTCCCCGGCCCCGGCGAGGCGCCCCGCAACCAGCTTCCCGGCTCCCCGCTCCCGCAGGAGCCCGGCACGCGGCACCAGAGGACCCCGGCGGCGTCCAGCTCCCCGACCGGCGACGCCACGGCCGGCGCGAGCCCCTCGGGGGCGGCGACGACCCCGGGCACGAGCCGGGCCACCTCCGGCGGCACCACCACGACCCCGACCCAGACCCAGGGCACCACGGGCCAGGTCCCGCCCCGCCAGACGTCCCCGACGACGGGCGGCGCGCCCAGCACGACGGCGGGCCCGACGAGCACGGGCGGCGGCGGCACGAGCACCGGTGGCTCGACGACGGGCGGCGGCACGTCCACGGGCGGCGGCAGCACGTCCACGGGACAGCCGGGCCTGGTGGGCGGCCTGCTGGGCTGACGGAACAGCACACGGAACAGCGCGGGGCC
Organism: Streptomyces corchorusii; assembly: GCF_001514055.1. NCBI lineage: Bacteria > Bacillati > Actinomycetota > Actinomycetes > Kitasatosporales > Streptomycetaceae > Streptomyces > Streptomyces corchorusii. Next base: position 99,539 of record NZ_KQ948360.1, read on the forward strand.
CCGTACCGGAAAGGTACGGGGCCCTCTTCGATCCCGGGGACTCGCGGCCGGCGGACCCGCCCAGGGGCCCGGGGACCTGTCAGCGGCCGAGCGCCGCCAGTTCCTTGGCCGCCTCCGTCAGGTCCTTCGCCGTGTCGATGGCCCGCCAGTACGCGCCCTGCGGAATGGGGAACCCGGCCAGCTTCTTCTCCCGGGCCAGCCGGGGGAACGTGGTCCGCTCGTGGTCCCCCCGCTCGGGCAGCAGGGAGGCGAACTCCGGCGAGAACACGTAGACACCCGCGTTGATCTCGAACGTCGACGGCGGTGCCTCGATGAAGTCGGTGATGTGCCCGAACCCGTCGGTCCTGACGGCTCCCCACGGGATCCGCGGCCGGGCGAGCGCCAGCGTGGCCACGGCGTCCCGCTCGGCGTGGAAGTCGGCCATGTCCCGCAGGGAGAACCGCGTCCAGATGTCACCGTTCGTGGCGTACCAGGGCCGGTCGGGATGGGGCAGACGGGCCGCCGCGTACCGCAGGCCGCCGCCGCGGCCGAGGGGCTCGCCCTCCACGACGGTGGTGACGGAGACGGGAAGGTCGGCCGAGTCCAGCCACTTCTCCAGGACGTCGGCGAGGTGGCCGCAGGAGACCACGACGTCCGTCACACCTTCCTCGGCCAGCCAGGTCAGCTGGTGGCCGATGATCGGAGTGCCCGTACCGGGGATCTCGACCATCGGCTTGGGCCGGTCGTCGGTGTACGGACGCAGCCGGGAGCCCTGGCCACCGGCCAGGACCACGGCTTGAGTGGGGCGCGACGCGGCGTTCGGATGGGTCATGACCGCACTGTACGTGGCGCCCCCGTCGCGGTGCGCCGGGGCCGACCCGCTCCTTGAGGAGCCGTTACCCGGTTCACACCCGCGGCCCGCTGTCGCGGGGTCAGCTGTGCGCGGCCAGGACGCCCGAGGCGAAGGCCGTGTCGCACACCGGGCGGGCGTACGACTGGGCGCGCGAGGCGCCGTAGATGTGCACCGCGGCCCTGCCGAGGGCGCGGGCGATGGAGGAGCAGTGCCGGGCCAGCGAGGGGCGGCCGTTGACGGCCTGCTGGAGGTGGGTGAGGACCACCCCCGGGTTCTTGTGCTGCAACTCGGTCATCAGCTGGTCGCGGAGCACGTCCTGCGGGGCGCGGGTGACCTTCCTGGCGGAGACCTCCGCCGACGTCACGTCGGAGGCGGCCAGCACCGAGCTGGAGGGGCTCCCCGTCCAGTTGACCCGGGTGACCGCGAGGGTCCCGGAGAGCACCAGGACGACGGGCAGGACGAGGGCGAGAGTGCGGCCGATCCGGCGGGCAGGGCCGCCCCGGTGGCCGCGTCGCGTCTGTGGGGTGGTGGAGTGCTTCACGCGTGTGAGGGTAGCGCCCAGTGATGACGCGGAGACAATGCGTCACTCTTATGGGGGATGAGAAGGCGCTGATTTCCGGGTAACGGGTTGACGGAGCGCCCCACGGCAAGATCCACGACAGGGCGGTGTGGCGGGACCCGGTGACGAGACGACGGGAAGGGCCCCGCACGCCGAGCGCGCGGGGCCCTTCCGATGCCGTCGGCCGTCAGTCGGACAGCCGCTCGCCGGTGGACGTGGAGAACACGTGGGTCTCGCCCGGCCGCGGCACGACGTGCAGCGTGGAGCCCTTGTCGGGCACCTGGCGGCCGTTGACGCGGACGACCAGGTCCTTGACCTCGCCGCCGACCTCGGCGGTGCCGTACACGTAGCCGTCGGCGCCCAGCTCCTCGACGACGTTCACGGAGACGGCGAGGCCGGCCGGGGCGTCGGAGGCGTCCTTGGACAGGGAGGCGGCGACGGAGCCGTTGTGCTCGACCACGTCGAAGTGCTCGGGGCGCACGCCCACGGTCACCGTGCGGTCGCCCTTGTCGGCGGCGGCCTTCAGGGCGTCCCGGTTGACCGGGACGACGCTGTTGCCGAACTTCACGCCGCCGTCGGTGATCGGGACCTCGATCAGGTTCATCGCGGGGGAGCCGATGAAGCCGGCGACGAAGAGGTTCGCGGGCTTGTCGTACATGTTCCGCGGCGAGTCGACCTGCTGGAGGATGCCGTCCTTGAGCACGGCCACGCGGTCGCCCATCGTCATGGCCTCGACCTGGTCGTGGGTGACGTAGACGGTGGTGATGCCGAGGCGGCGCTGGAGGGACGCGATCTGCGTACGGGTGGAGACGCGGAGCTTGGCGTCCAGGTTGGACAGCGGCTCGTCCATGAGGAAGACCTGCGGCTCGCGGACGATCGCGCGGCCCATGGCGACACGCTGGCGCTGACCGCCGGAGAGCGCCTTCGGCTTGCGGTCCAGGTACTCGGTGAGGTCGAGGATCTTCGCGGCCTCCTCGACCTTCTGCCGGATCTCCGCCTTGTTCACGCCGGCGATCTTGAGCGCGAAGCCCATGTTGTCGGCGACCGTCATGTGCGGGTAGAGGGCGTAGTTCTGGAACACCATGGCGATGTCCCGGTCCTTGGGCGGCAGGTGCGTGACGTCGCGGTCGCCGATGCGGATGGCGCCGCCGTTGACGTCCTCCAGGCCCGCGAGCATCCGCAGGGAGGTGGACTTTCCGCAACCGGACGGGCCGACCAGGACGAGGAACTCGCCGTCCTCGATCGCGATGTCGAGTGCGTCGACGGCGGGCTTGGTGGAACCCGGGTAGATGCGGGTCGCCTTGTCGAACGTGACTGTGGCCATGGTGAATGGGCCCCCTTCTACCGGCAGGAACGTGCCGGACGATCCGTTGTAGGAAGGTGGTTGGTGTAGTCCACGCGAGTGAACTGGGTCAGGACGGTACCTGGCGTTCACTCGATCTGTCAGTAGCCCGACCCGTGTGAACTTCGCGGAAATTTTCGACGGGACGGCCCCGAGACCTGGGTACACTGCACGGGCACCCAGGTGCACGCCTCCTTAGCTCAGCTGGTCAGAGCGCCGCTCTTGTAAAGCGAAGGTCGTCGGTTCGAATCCGACAGGGGGCTCTTCCACCACCACGCCGACCTGGGGCTTCTGCCCCGGGACCGCGGAGGGAAAGCAGGCCCCAGGGCGAGGCGGTCGCCGCGGACACGAACCGGTCCTGGGTACCTGAAGGGCGGGCAAGGTTTCGTGGCCGACCGCTTGCTGCCCATGGCCATGGCCCGCGGCACCACCAGCGGCACGGTCGACTGGAACGGCGCGTACCTGGTCAGCCCCTGGACGGCGGGCGGCGACCTGGTCGACATCGACGCGTTGCTCCCCGGATAGCCGAGGCCCCCGTCTCCTCGCGGGGCCGTGGCGCCGTCGGTCCAGGTGTTCCTCACGCCAGCAGGCGGGCGATCTCCAGTTGGCGGGCCTCGATCGGACGGCCGTCCTTCACGTCCCACAGGGCGTTCTGGAGCAGGCGGCCGAGGGTCCAGGCGCGGGCCCGGGCGCGGTCCAGGCCGAGGACGTCGGTCATCGCGTCGAAGCGCCAGCGGACCTCGGCCGCGTCGAACCGGTTGTGCAGGGCGGGCCACAGTTCGAAGCCGGGGTCGCCGGCCAGCGGCTTGGGGTCGATGGCGAGCCAGTCGGCGCGGTCGGCGGCGAGGACGTTCTCGTCGTGCAGGTCCCAGTGGAGCAGCCGGTCGCCGGGCTCGTGGACGACCTCGCGCACGGCGGCGGCGCAGTCGGCGACGGTCCGGCGCATCCCGGGGTCCGGGATGCGGGTCAGCGCCCAGGGGGTCCGTTCCAGCATGGCCTCGGCGATGTCGCCCAGCCGGCGCAGGCCGGGCGGGGCCGGGAAGGACGTGAGGTGGGCCAGCAGCCGGGCGATGACCAGGACCGCCTCGCGGGTGTCGCCGAGGCCCGCGAGCATCCGGGACTCGTCCAGGCGCTCCAGGAGCATGGCGCCGGTGGCCGGGTCGTGGTCCAGGAGCCGTACCGCCCCGTCGCCGTCCCACACGCGCAGGGCGACCGGTTCGCCCACGCTCTCCTCGTCCGTCAACTGGAGCTTGAGGACCGCGCGGAGGCCGTCGGCGCGGACGACCGGCAGGACCAGGGCGCTGACGCCGTTCATCGACGGCCCGTCGAGCGTGAGCCGCCAGCGGTGCAGGAAGTCGGCCGCGAGGTCCGGCAGCGCGGCGATGAACGCTCGTCCCGCCGCGCCGTTGTACGCCTCCTGCGTCCGCGCCAACTCGCCGGGGATGTCGATCACGAAGCGGACGATACCGGCGTGCGTGAATCGGCTCATGCGAATTTTCCGGGGCCTTTGCGGGGTGTGGGCGTATGTCCGCGGTGCTCCCGGCACGTACGTGTGGCTGGGCATCCTGTTCGTGACGACCGTCGCGCTGCACCACATGTCGCCGGAGTTCGAGGAGCACTTCCTGCGGCGGCGGTCGACGAACATCCATGAGCTGTCCCGCAATCCGGTGCGGGTGCTGGTGGCCAGCGCGATGTGGATCGAGAGCGGGTACTGGGTGCCGTACGCCCTGCTGTACACGGTGTTCCACGCGCCGGCCGAGCGCTGGCTGGGCACGGTCCGCTGGCTGGCGGTGTGCGCGCTGGCGCACGTGCTGGCCTCGCTGATCAGCGAGGGGGTGCTGCTGGAGGCGATCCGCCGGGGCATGGCCCCGCACTCGGCGGTCAACACCCTGGACATCGGGGTGAGTTACGCGCTGGCCGGGACGATGGCGGTGCTGGTCTACCGGATCGCGGCGCCCTGGCGGTACGCGTACCTGCCGGCGGTGCTGGCCGTGTTCGGGCTGCCGCTGGCCGCCGGGCCGACCTTCACCGACTTCGGTCACCTCGTCGCCGTACTGATCGGCCTGGCCTGCTATCCGCTGGCCAGGGGCCGCGGAAAAGCATGGAATCCGAAGGAGACACTGGCCGGGCTCAGGGGTTAACGTCCCGGCCATGAGCAGCTCGGCGAGCAGTGTCGTGAACGGTGGCATCTCCTTCTGGTACGCGGACGACGGCCTTCCGGCGGTGCGGGAGCCGCTGCCCGGGGACGCGTCCGCCGACGTCGTGATCGTGGGCGGCGGCTACACGGGCCTGTGGACCGCGTACTACCTGAAGAAGGCCGCCCCCTTCCTGCGCATCACCGTCCTGGAGCAGAAGTTCTGCGGGTACGGCGCCTCCGGCCGCAACGGCGGCTGGCTGTACAACGGGATCGCGGGCCGCGACCGGTACGCGAAGCTGCACGGCCACGAGGCCGCCGTACGGCTCCAGCGGGCGATGAACGACACCGTGGCCGAGGTGATCGCGGTCGCCGAGGCGGAGGGCATCGACGCCGACGTGCACCGGGGCGGCGTCCTGGAGGTGGCCACCACCCCGGCGCAGCTGGCCCGGCTGAGGGCGTTCCACCAGCACGAGCTGTCGTACGGCGAGAAGGACCGGGAGCTGTACGGCGCCCGGGAGACCGCCCAGCGGATCCGGATCGCGGACGCGGTCGGCTCCACCTGGACCCCGCACGGGGCCCGGTTGCACCCCGTGAAGCTGGTCAAGGGGCTCGCGGCGGCCGTGGAGGCGCTCGGCGTGACCATCCACGAGTCGACGCCGGTGACGGAGATCCGCCCCAAGCACGCGGTCACCCCCTACGGCACCGTCCGCGCGCCCTACGTCCTGCGCTGCACCGAGGGCTTCACCGCCTCCCTCAAGGGGCAGCGGCGGACCTGGCTGCCGATGAACTCCTCGATGATCGCGACCGAGCCGCTGACCGAGGAGCAGTGGGCGGCGATCGGCTGGGCGGGCCGGGAGACCCTCGGCGACATGGCGCACGCCTACATGTACGCCCAGCGCACGGCGGACGGCCGGATCGCGCTCGGCGGGCGCGGGGTGCCGTACCGCTTCGGTTCGCGCACCGACAACGACGGCCGGACGCAGGCGGCGACGGTCGAGGCGCTGCGGGAGATCCTGACCCGCTTCTTCCCGTCCCTGGCCGGGGTGCGGGTCGAGCACGCCTGGTCGGGCGTGCTCGGGGTGCCGCGCGACTGGTGTGCCACGGTGACGCTCGACCGCACCACCGGCCTCGGCTGGGCGGGCGGCTACGTCGGCTCCGGCGTCGCCACCACCAACCTGGCCGCCCGCACCCTGCGCGACCTGGTGCAGCGGGACTCCGGACAGGGCGGGCCGACCGAGCTGACGGACCTGCCCTGGGTGAACCACAAGGTCCGCAAGTGGGAGCCGGAACCCTTGCGCTGGCTGGGCGTCCAGGGCATGTACGCCACCTACCGCGCCGCCGACCAGCGCGAACGCCTCCGTCCGGGCATGGAGTCCTCGCGCCTGGCGAAGGTGGCCGACCGGGTGGCGGGACGGCACTGAGGCCGGGTCCGCGGGCCGGTTACCCTCGCGGCATGATTCGTACCGCGACCCCCGACGACGTCCCCGTCATCCACACCATGGTCCGTGAGCTGGCCGAGTACGAGAAGGCGCCCGAGGAGGCCCGGGCGAGCGAGGCGCAGTTGCGGGAGGCGCTGTTCGGGGAGCGGCCGGCCGCGTTCGCGCACATGGCGGTGGACGAGGCGGGCGGGGAGCCGGTCGGGTTCGCGCTGTGGTTCCTCAACTTCTCCACCTGGCGCGGGGTGCACGGCATCTACCTGGAGGACCTGTACGTCCGCCCGCAGGCGCGCGGCGGCGGCCACGGGCGGGCGCTGCTGGCCGAGTTGGCGCGGATCTGCGTGGAGCGCGGGTACGAGCGGCTGGAGTGGTCCGTGCTGGACTGGAACCGGCCGGCGATCGGCTTCTACGAGGCGCTGGGCGCCCGGCCGCAGGACGAGTGGACGGTGTACCGGCTCACCGACGAGTCCCTGACCGCGCTGGGCTCGGCCGGCTGACACAGGCCCCGACGGCGGTCCCGGCGGCGGCCATGGCGGTGGCGGTCCAGGTGGTCGGGGTCGCGGGGGTGGGGGTCGCCGTGGCGGTGGCCCGACGGCTCCCGGTCGTCCGCGGCCGGTCGCGCGGTTCCCCGCGCCGCACTCCGCGGTCGTCAGGGTTCCAGCACGACCTTGCCGATCGTGTCCCGTCCCTCCAGTGCCCGGTGCGCGGCGGCTGCCTGGGCGAGGGGGAAACGGGTGACCGCCGGGCGCAGCCGGCCCTGGGCGGCCTCGGCGAGCGCGCGCAGTTCCAGCGCGCGCAGGCCGCCGGCGCGCTCCAGCATCGCCGGGCCGAGCACGGACTCCGAGACGCCCTCGACGTGGTACCCCCGCCCCTGCCCGATGCCCTCCGCCGACCAGCCGAACACCAGGTGCCGGCCGCCGGGGCCGAGCAGGGCGACGGCCTCCCGGGCGGCCTGGCCGCCCACGCCGTCGTAGACGAGGGAGGCGGGCCGGCCGCCCAGGTGGGCGCGGACCTTGGCGGGCCAGTCCGGTGCGGTGTAGTCGACGGCGAGGTCGGCGCCGGCGGCCCGGACGCGGGCGGTCTTCTCCGGGCCGCCCGCGAGCCCGATCACGGTCGCCCCGGCGTTCTTGGCGTGCTGCACGAGCAGGGTGCCGATGCCGCCGGCCGCGGCCGGTACGACCACCACGTCGTCCGGGCCCGGCTCGGCGAACTGGGCGATGCCCAGCGCCGTACGGCCCGTGCCGATCATGGCGACGGCGGCGGCGAAGTCCAGGTTCTCCGGGACGTCGTGCAGGCGCTCGACCTCGGTGACGGCGCGTTCGGCGTACCCGCCGGGCGCGAAGCCCAGGTGGGCCACCACCCGCCGGCCGAGCCACAGGCCGTCCACGCCGTCGCCGAGCGCGTCCACGACCCCCGCGACCTCCCGGCCGGGCACGGTCGGCAGGCGGGGCGGTTCGGGCAGCGGGCCCTGGTGGCCCTCCCGCAGGGCGGCGTCGAGCAGGTGCACGCCGGCCGCGGCGACCGCGATCCGCACCTGGCCGGGGCCGGGGACGGGGTCCGGGAGCTCCTCGTAGGTCAGGTTCTCGGCCGGACCGAAGGCGTACAGGCGGACGGCGTGCATGGGACCCCCAGGGAGACGAGGCTCGATGTGATCTCCACCCTCGGACCTCAAGCGCGCTTGAGGTCAAGGGCGGGCCGGCCGAGGATCAGGGACACCGCCGTCACCGCGCTGTTGAAGGACACCTCCGCGAGCACCCCCGGGGCCGCCACCTGGTCGCCGACGAGGTAGATCCCGTCGCCGCGGTCCACGGCGGGCCGGTCCCGCCAGCTGCGGCCCGGCAGGTCCACGGCCCCCGTACGGCCGTCCGCCACGGCCTCCCGCCGCCAGGTCACCCGCTCCCGCCACCCCCGGAACCCCAGGTCGAGCAGGCGCTCGGCGCGGGCCACGCCGTCGGTCCGGGCCTGGCCGGGCCCGATCGGGAACTGCCCCTGGATCAGCTGCTCCCCGGCCGGCGCGAGGGACGGGTCCTGCGCGGTGAAGCGCTCGATCCAGCCGGGCGCGTCCAGGTCGGAGACAGCGAAGGCGTCCCCGCGCCGGGCGCGCACGGCGAGGTCGAGGAGGACGGTACGGCCGCTCGGCCACTCCAGCGCGTCGTCGCGGAGCAGCCGCCGGGCGGCGGGCAGGCCGGTGGCGACGACCACCGGGGTGTCCTGCGGCAGCTCGTCCACCCGGGCCCCGGTCTCGATCCGCACGCCCATGTTCCAGGCCCGCGCGGCCATCCGGTCGACGACCCCGCCCCAGCCGCCGCGCGGATAGCGCGCCTCCGGCGGCAGCTTGGCGGCCCGGCGCAGCCGCTCGTGCACGAAGGCGGCGGACAGGCCGCCCGGGTCGTGGTGGAACAGCGCCACCGCCGCGTAGTGCGCCGCCGCGCGGGCGCCCTCCTCCCCGGCGATCCCGGTCGCCCAGCCGAGGAAGTCGGCGTCGACGGGGGCCGGGCCGACCCGGCGCCGCAGCAGCTTGAGCATGGCGAAGGGCGGGGTGCGGCGCAGCACGCCGCGGTGGCGCAGCCGCAGCCGGGCGGCCTCCAGGGGCGGCAGCGCGGCGAGCGGGCCGATGAGGTCCCGCTGCCTGAGCCAGGCCCAGTGCGGGCCGCCGGCGTAGAGCGCGTGCGGGCCCTCGTTGGTCCGGTACGGCCCCTGTGCCGTCCGGGCCCGCCCGCCCAGGGTGCCGTGGGCCTCGTACACGGTGACCTGGGCGCCGGCCTCGGCGGCCGTGATCGCGGCGGTGAGTCCGGCGAAGCCGCCGCCGATGACGGTGATGCGGTGCGCGGGCTTGTGCATGGTTCTCCCTGGGGTCGGTGCGCCTGCTCGGGAGTACGACGGCCGGCGCCCCGCCGCGTGTGACATCCCGCGTGTCCGCCCGGCTCAGGGCGGATTGTCAGTGGCGGGGTGCAGCATGGGGGCATGGCGAGGCGAGCGGCGGGTGCGGCAGGGGTGAAGGGCGCGCGGCGGCCGGAGGTGCGGCTGCCGCCCCTGGAGCCGTGGCGCGAGGGCGAGTTGGAGCCGGACGGCGACTACGACGGGCTGGAGTTCCGGGACCGCGACCTGACCGGGCAGGACGGCGCGGGCGCCCGGTTCATGGACTGCGCGCTGACGGGCTGCGCGGTGGACGGGACGGCGCTGGGCCGGGCCCGGGTGCTGGACTCGGTGCTGACCGGACTGCGCGGGGTCGGGACGCGGTTGGCCGAGGCCACGCTCAGGGACGTCGAGGTGGTCGACGCCCGTCTGGGCGGTACGCAGTTGCACGGCGCCGTGCTGGAGAGGGTCGTGATCCGCGGCGGCAAGATCGACTACCTGAACCTGCGCGAGGCCCGCCTCAAGGACGTCGTCTTCGAGTCCTGCGTCCTGGTCGAGCCGGACTTCGCGGGCGCGCGCCTGGAGCGGGTCGAGTTCACCGACTGCGCCCTGAAGGGGGCCGACTTCGGCGGGGCGGCCCTGACGGACGTCGACCTGCGCGGGGCCGCTCCGCTGGAGATCACCCGGGGCCTGGACCGGCTCTCCGGCGCGGTGATCAGCACGGGCCAACTGCTGGACCTGGCCCCGGTGCTGGCGGCTTCGCTGGGCATCCGGGTCATGTGACCGGCGTCGTCGCGGCTCACGGGTGGTCCGGCTTGCCGTCGCCGTACAGCCAGTCCTTCCAGATCCCGCCGAAGTCCTGGTCCGGGGCCTTCTTCTCGACGAACGCGGTGAAGTCGGCGGTGCTCGCGGTGGCGTGGCGGTGGGCGGCGGCCCAGCCCTGGAGGATGGCGTAGAAGGTGTCGTCGCCGGTCTTCTGGCGGATCTTGTGCAGGACCATCGCGCCGCGCTCGTAGACCGGGCTGCCGGAGATGTGCGCGGCATCCGACTGCTTCGCCGGCGGGAAGGCCCAGATGTCCTCGCGGTCGCCCTCGTACAGGCGGGTGAACGTCTCCTGGGCGGTGGGCCCGCCGTGGTCCTCCTGGTACAGCCACTCCGCGTACGTCGTGAAGCCCTCGGCCAGCCACATGTCCCGCCAGGACCGGGGGGTGACCGAGTCGCCGTACCACTGGTGGGCGAGTTCGTGCACGAGGATCGAGGTGTCGAGCTGGTCGGCGGGGAAGACGGGCCGGTTCTGGGTCTCCAGGGCGTAGCCGGCGTCGTGCGGGCGGTCGACGATCGCACCGGCCGAGGAGAAGGGGTACGGCCCGAAGTTGTACTCCTCCCAGTCCAGGATCTCCGGGAGCTTCGCGAGCACCTTGGCGCTCGCCTCGGCCTGGGTGGGGTCGACGGCGGTGAGGAGGGGCAGGCCGTGCGGGCCGGTGCCGCGGGTGATGGCGTAGTGGCCGATGGCGACGGTGGCGACATGGCTCGCCATGGGCTGGCCGGTGTGCCAGTGGTACGCGGTACGGCCGCCCTTCGTGCTCTGTTCCGCCAACTCGCCGTTGGAGACCGCCTGGAGGCCCTTCGGGACGGTGACCGTGATGTCGTACGCCGCCTTGTCGGAGGGGTGGTGGTTGCCGGGGAACCAGGCCATGGAGCCGACGGGTTCACCGAGGGCGAGGGCGCCGTCGGCGGTGGGCAGCCAGCCCTCCTCGGAGCCGTCGGGGTCGGTGAGGGTGCGGGGGGTGCCCGAGTAGCGGACGGTGGTGCGGAACGTCTCGCCCCGGGTGAGGTCGTCGTGCGGGCGGACGGTGAGTTCCTGTCCGGCGCGGTTCCAGCGGGCGTCCTCGCCCTCGACGGTGACCGAGTCGACGTGCAGCCCGGCGAGGTCGAGGTCGAAGGCGGGCAGGTCCCGGGTGGCCCGGGCGGTGATGACGGCCGTGCCGGTGAGCCGGCGGGTCGCCGGGGTGTAGTCCAGGGTGAGGGCGTAGTGGCCGACGTCGTAGCCGCCGTTGCCGGCCTTCGGGAAGTACGGGTCGCGCACCCCGGAGCCGCCCGGGACACCCCGCACGCCGCCGTCGCACGCGGTGCCGGTGAGGGCGAGGGCGAGGAGCGCGCAGAGGGCCGGGACAAGGCGCGCGGATCCGGACATGCCAGCGATCTTAGGCACGCGAGACCGTCACGGGCAGGGTCCGCCGCGTGGAAGACGGGGGCAGCCCGGCAGGGCCCGTTGCCCGCAGGCGGGGCCGGGGCCGGGCGGGCACGGTGGTCTGGAGGCGGGGTTGGGCGGTCAGGGCCTGGTGGGCCGCGGCGGGGCCGGGGCCGGCAGGGGACGTTGCTCCGGGGCGGGTCCGGGGCGGCAGGGTCCGCTGGTCTGGGGACGGGGTCGGGCCGGCCGGGCCCTGTGGGACCGCGGCGGGGCCGGGCCGGCGGGGGCCGTCGCTCTGGAGGCGGGGCCGGGCAGGCCGGGGTTCGGTGGGCCGTGGGAGAGGCCGGGTGGGGTGGCGTGACACCATCTCCTGCGTGCTCGACATCGGCTACGCCCTCTCCAACCGGTTCCCGGACCCCCCGCAGACCGACTACCGCCGCGCGGACGTCCACGCGCTGCGGTACGACCTGTTCTGCGGGGACGTCTACCTCGCGGACACCGAGTCCGACCGGGAGCTGTCCACAGCCTGGGGATGGGTGCCGGTGCTGGACTTCGCGTGGGCGCTGTGTGACATCGTGGAACGGCTGGACCAGGACCCGATGGGCTCCCGCGCCGCCCGCCCGCAGCGGGCGGAACTGGACTTCACCGAGTCCACCGACCGCATGCTCTTCGAGCGCCGCTTCGGCTGGGTCGACATCGCCGCCGACTGGATGCCGGCCGAGGAGTCCCCGCTGACCTTCTCCCACGCCGAACTGCGCCGCGAGGCCCGCGACTTCCTGCACGACCTGCTCGCGGACCTCGTCGACCTCCACGAGGACCTGGCGGAGAACCCGGCGATCTGGACCCTCCAGGCCCGCTTCCCCCGGGTGGGGTGAAGAGGGCCCCGGCTGCGAGCCGGGAGCCCTCTCGCACGACCGGGTCCGTCAGACGTTCACACCGAAGTCCTGGGCGATGCCGACCAGGCCCGAGGCGTAGCCCTGGCCGACCGCGCGGAACTTCCACTCCGCGCCGTTGCGGTACAGCTCGCCGAAGATCATGGCCGTCTCGGTGGCCGCGTCCTCGGACAGGTCGTAGCGCGCGATCTCGGCGCCGCCCGCCTGGTTGACGATGCGGATGTAGGCGTTGCGGACCTGGCCGAAGTTCTGGCCGCGGTTCTCGGCGTCGTAGATGGAGACCGGGAAGACGACCTTCTCGATGTCGGCCGGGAGCGCGGCCAGGTTGACGTTGATCGCCTCGTCGTCGCCGGCGCCCTCGCCCGTGCGGTTGTCGCCCGTGTGGACGATCGAGTTGTCCGGGGTCTGCTTGTTGTTGAAGAAGACGAAGTGGGCGTCCGAGTAGACCCTGCCCTGCGGGTTCACCGCGATGGCGGAGGCGTCCAGGTCGAAGTCGGTGCCGGTCGTGGTGCGGACGTCCCAGCCGAGGCCCACGGTGACGGCGGTCAGGCCCGGAGCCTCCTTGGTGAGCGAGACGTTGCCACCCTTGGACAGGCTTACAGCCATGTTGGGAGTCCCTTCCTTAGATATCCCGTGCATATCGGTGCACTCTGTGCCGACGAAGCTACCGTCACCGGGGACAACGTCGAGGGGGGTCCCCGTGGTTCCGGATCCCTTTACCTTTTTTACCGAACCGGAAATCAAGGTGACGTGAGGCGGGCCGGACCGGGAACATGAAAGGCATGTCCGGGCCCTACCTCATCCGTGGCTCGGTCTCGCTTCCCGAGGCCGAGCTGATGTGGCGTTTCTCCAGGTCGTCAGGGCCCGGTGGACAGCACGTCAACACCAGCGACTCGCAGGTCGAGCTGCGCTTCGACCTCGCCCGCACGGAGGCGCTCCCTCCGGTGTGGAAGGAGCGGGCGCTGCGGCGGCTGGCCGGCCGCCTCGTCGACGGGGTGGTGTCCGTACGGGCCTCGGAGCACCGCTCCCAGTGGCGCAACCGGGAGGCCGCCGCCGTACGCCTCGCCGCGCTCCTCGCGGAGGCCACCGCGCCGCCGCCCAAGCCCCGCAAGCCGACCCGCATCCCGCGCGGCATCAACGAACGCCGGCTGCGCGAGAAGAAGCAGCGCGCGGAGACCAAGCGGGGCCGCTCGGGCCGGGACTGGGGTTAGGGCCTCTCGTTTGGATCATGCCGGGCGCGCGCCCTGTCACATCCGCCGGCTCCCTCTCGTCAGGGTGGTGCAGAAGCTCTCGCGACCGCCGGGGGCGACGACGGAGGGGCCGCAGCCACCCATGACCGACCACGCATTCCTCGCCGAGCGCTTCGAGGCATACCGGGGGCATCTGCGGGCCGTCGCCCACCGGATGCTCGGCTCCACCGCCGAGGCCGAGGACGCCGTCGAGGAGGCGTGGTTCCGGCTGAGCCGGTCCGACACCGGCGGGGTGGAGAACCTCGGCGGCTGGCTGACGACCGTCGTCGGCCGGGTCTGCCTCGACATGCTCCGCTCCCGCCGCTCCCGGGGCGAGCAGCCGCTGGAGACCTGGCGGCCGGCGCCGTCCGCCGAGCCGGACCCGGTGCAGGACGCCCTGCTCGCCGACTCGGTCGGGCCGGCCCTCCTCGTCGTCCTGGACACGCTCTCCCCGGCCGAGCGGCTCGCCTTCGTGCTGCACGACCTGTTCGGGGTGCCCTTCGAGGAGATCGGCGGCATCCTCGGCCGCAGTCCGGCCGCGGCGCGGCAGCTCGCCAGCCGGGCCCGGCGCCGGGTGCGGGGCGTGCGGGCGCCGGAGGCCGACCTGGCCCGGCAGCGGCAGGTGGTGGACGCCTTCCTGGCCGCCGCGCGGAACGGCGACTTCGACGGGCTGCTGGAGGTGCTCGACCCCGAGGTGGAGGCCCGTACCGAGGGCGGGGTGAACAGCGGTGCGGCCCGCGTCGCCGCCGCCGCGGCGAGCTTCGCCCGTCTGGCGCGCGTCGCGCGTCCGGTGCTGGTCGACGGCGCGACCGGACTGGCCGTGTTCGCCGACGGGCGCCCGGAGCGGGTCCTGGCCTTCACCTTCGTCGCCGGCCGCATCGCGGTGATCGACATCATCACCGGGCCCGCCCGGCTGGCGGACCTCACCGTGGAGGAGCTCCCGCCCGGCACGGGCCCGGTTCAGGACAGGTCCAGCACCCCCACCGTCTGGTCCCCGCTCGTCTCGCCGTTCTTCCGGAAGCCCAGGCGGAGGTAGAACTCCTCGGGACCGTGCGGGCCGGGGTGCCAGCTGACGTACAGCTCCGTGCCGCCCCGGCGGCGGATCTCGCCGGCCACGGCGTCGACGGCGAAGCGGCCGTAGCCCCTGCCCTGCTCGCCGGCGGCGATGTTCAGCCGCCACAGCCCGCAGCGGCGCACGCTGCCGTCGCCGTGCCAGTCGATGCCGAAGAAGGCCATCAGGAAGCCGACGACGCGGCCGTCGTCGACGATCAGGCGGGGCCAGGCGACATCGCGGGGGTGGACGTACGCCTCGGCGAGGGACCGTACGACCGGTGCGACGGCGTGTTCCTGGTCGGGGCGGACGCGGAGGGCGACGGCGGTGTCGAAGTTCCCCGGGGTGACTTCTTCCAGACGTGGTGTCATCCGCGCACCGTAGGCAGGGAGTCCCTGCGCCCGCCACGGAATTCGCCGCTCGGCCCGACGGGGCCGCGAGACGGTGCCCGGCTCAGCCCAACTGCCGGTACCGCCCCCGGAAGTACAGCAGCGGCCCCCCCTCGGCGCTCGGCACCCGGGCGGTGAGGACACGGCCGATGACCAGGGTGTGGTCGCCGGCGGTCACCCGCTGCTCGGTCCGGCACTCCAGGGTGGCCAGCGCGCCGCCGACCAGCGGGGCGCCGGTGACCTCGCCCCGGACGTAGGGGATGTCCTCGAAGAGCAGCCGGTCGCTGATGCGGCCCCTCATGGCGAAGCGGCCGGCGATGTGCCGCTGGCTCTCGGTGAGGACCGACACCGCCCACAGCGGCTGCTCGTCGAGCAGGTCGTCCATGCGGGCGCCCGTGCGCAGGCTGACCAGGACCAGGGGCGGGTCGAGGGAGACGGACATGAAGGCGGTGGCGGTCATGCCGACGTCCTCCACGCCCGGCGCCTCGGGGTCGTCCGGATCCAGCGGCGGTTCCTGCGCGGTCACCAGGACCACGCCCGCGGCCAGCCGGGACATGGCGGCCCGGAACTCGTCGTTGCTCACCCCCTCAGCATGCCCGGAAGGCAGGGGGGTCGTGGGGGAGGGAGTCTTCAGCACGCCGGAAACGCTAGTCCCCGCCCCGCGCGGCCCGCATCGGCCCTCCGCCCGAGCCGGGTCCTAGGACCAGCGGCGCACACAGGCGGCGACCGGCCGAATACGTGCATCATGTGAGCACGGGCGCACGCTGTGCGTTCAGGAAACGCACAGGGCAAACGCAGAAACTCCACCCAATTGTTCACGTTCTCCTGTGACTTGAGTCACAAGGGGCAGGAATTGTTGACCCTGTGTACCGAGTGGGCTTCGCGCTGTGATTCAGTGGCGGGGAAGCCACGAAGAGGTTCAGACACAACCCTTGATTCGCTGCGAGGTCTCGGGGGGAGGGTGAGCATGGAGACCGAGTCGGAGCCGTATGTCCGTCTTGCGTCCCTGCGACAGCTGCACCAGGTCATGGCCGACATGAACACGGCACGCAGCCTGGCGGACACCTTGCAGACCGTCGCGGACGGCGCCGTGTCCGCCCTCGGCTACGAGATGGCGGCCGTCAACCTGGTCCGCCAGGACGGCGATCTCGTGGTCGCCGCCTTCTCCGGGAACTCCGCCGCCGAGGCCCTGATCACCGGCCGGGCCGGCTCACGCGAGTCCTGGGACCGGCGGCTGGCCATGGGCGAACGCTGGGGCGACCTCGTCTTCATACCGCACACCGAGGGCTGGGTCCTCGACGACGACGACGTCCCCCAGTGGTACACCGACGGGCCCGAGCCGCGCTTCGAGGACGAGTGGCACCCCTCCGACCGGCTCTTCGCGCCCATGTACACCCCCGGCGTGCAGGGCGCCACCTGCGGCGAACTGCTCGGCGTCATATCCGTCGACCGGCCGCGCAACGGCCGCCGCCCCGGCGCCTGGGGCCGCGAGGCCCTCCAGATGTACGCCTTCCAGGCCGCCATCGCGATCAGCAACGCGCGCCTGCGCGCCAACATGCAGCGTGCCCTGGTCCGCCTGGAACGCGAGCAGCAGGCCCTGCGCGCCAGCGAGGAATCCTTCCGGCAGGCCTTCGAGTACGCCCCCTCCGGCATGGCCATCGCCGAGATGGGCGGCGACCAGCACGGCCGCATCCTGCGCACCAACGACGCCCTGTGCCGGCTGCTCGGCCGGCCCGCCTCCGCGATGCGCCGCTACTCCTTCGCCGACCTCGTCCACCCCGAGGACGTCGGCACCCTGCTGCGGACCTCCGCGGAGGGCGGCCGGGCGGAACTGCGCCTGGGCCGCCGCGACGGCACCTACGTCTGGGTGTCCCTGCGCAACAGCGTCGTCGCCGACGCCGCCGACGGCCCCCGCTTCCTGCTCACCCACGTCGAGGACATAGAGGAGCGCAAGCGGCGCGAGCTCCAGCTCGCCCACCGCGCCTCCCACGACTCGCTGACCGGCCTGCCCAACTCCGCCGAACTGCGCTCGCGCCTGTCCGCCCGGCTCTGCCAGCGGCCTGCCCACGCCGACGCGCTGGAGTCCCTGGACGCGGCCTACGGCCACCCCGCCTTCGACACCCCCGCGGGCCACGGCTTCGACTTCGCGCCGGGCGCGGAGGGCTTCGACGCCTACGACCACCATGTGCACACCGTCGCCCCCGAGGACGGCCGTGACGACGGCACCAAGGGCCTCGCGGTCCTCTTCTGCGACCTCGACGGCTTCAAGTCGATCAACGACCGGTTCGGGCACAACGCGGGCGACGCCGTGCTCATCGAGGTCGCCCGGCGGCTGAGCAACGGCGTCCGGGACGGCGACACCGTCGCCCGGCTCGGCGGCGACGAGTTCGTGATCCTCGCCGACGGCCTCGGCCGGGCCGACGCCCAGGACCTCGCCGTACGGCTGCGCAACGAGATCATCCAGCCCATCCGCGCCGAGGGGCGGGCCGTCCGGGTGGGCGCGAGTTTCGGCATCGGCTGGGCACACTGCGGCATGACGGCGGACGAGGTGTTGAAGTCCGCTGACGAGCGGATGTACGTAGAGAAACGATCTCGTCCCAAACAGCACCGGCGTGCTGGATGATGCGCAGGTCAGCGGGTTGATGCGGTCTGAGTCACCCGTTTGGACGAGTCAGAGCGGGTAGGCTCGCCATTCCACACCCGTACCGCATCCGCCCGCACCTGTTGAGGAGTACCAAGGGATGACGCCCGGCGACAACGGCGCGAGCACGCCCGAGGACGACGACCCGTTCGGCTACCTGTACGCAGACGGCCAGGCCCGGGGAGCCCAGCCGCCGTCCGGCGGTTACGGCTACCCGAACTCGGTCAGCAGGGTGCGCACGGTCGGCGAGCGCAGCTACGGCGCACAGCAGGCCACGTACGGCCAGGGCGTTCCCCAGCAGGGCGCCTACGGCCAGCCGAACGCCCACTACCAGGCACCGGAGACGCTGCCCGGCGGCGCCCCGGCCTCCCACCGCCCCGCGGCCCCCGCGCCCGGCCGCCGCGGCCCCAACACCAAGGGCCTGCTGATCGGCGCCATCGCGGTGGTCGCCGCGGTCGTCATCGGCATCGGCGTCGCGATGATCAACGGCAACACGGACGACGACAAGTCCGGCAACGAGGCCGGCTCCACCCCGACCCAGTCCCAGACCAGCAGCCCGAGCCCTTCGGGGAGCGGTTCGGCGGCGAGCGACTCGATGCAGTCCGACGCCTCGGCGCTCACGGCGGCCGGCGGCGCGTCGACGGCTTCGGACGTCAAGGGAGCGACCTCCTCCGACGGCAGCTATGTGACGGGGCTGAACCAGCCCGGCGCCTCGGTCACCTGGAACGTCAACGCCCCGTCGGACGGCCCGTACACCCTGTTCGTGTACTACAGCGCGACCGGTGACGACCAGGAGATGTCGGTCACCGTCAACGGCACCCCGTTCGGCGGCAAGCTCGGCCTGGACAACTGGCGGCACGCCAAGGACGGCGACTTCGCCAACGGCTGGACTCGCTCCTACGTGTGGCCGATCCTGAAGCAGGGCTCCAACACGATCTCCATCTCCTGCGGCTCCGGCGACAAGTGCAACGTCCTGATCAGCAACGTCAAGCTGAAGCCGGGGCGGGTCAAGAAGGACAGCTAGGCCGCGCTGACCACCCCGGTCACCGTCACCTGCCCCCGCAGCTCCTCGTACGCCGTCCGGTCGAACTCGCCCGCCACGGGGGACCGTACCGTCGCCGTCGACAGGGCGACCGCGCGGGTGAGGCGGTCCGGCCAGGAGAGGTGTTCCACCAGGCCGGACAGCAGGCCCGCCACCGCCGAGTCGCCCGCGCCGGTCGGGTTGCCCGGGATGCGGGCCGGCGGCGCGGCGCGCCAGCGGCCCTCCGGGGTGACGGCGAGGAGGCCGTCCGTGCCGAGGGAGGCGACCACCGCGTGGGCGCCGCGGCGTCGGGCGTCCTGGGTGGCGCGCAGCGGGTCGTGGGAGCCGGTGAGTTCGGCCAGTTCGTCGGCGTTGGGCTTGATGATGTCCGGGCGGGCCGCCACCCCGCGGCGCAGGGGCTCACCGCTGGTGTCCAGCAGGACGGGGACACCCTGCGCACGGGCCGGCCGGACCAGGTTCGCGTACGCGCCGACCGGCACCCCCGGGGGCAGGCTCCCGCACAGGGCCACCGCCGAGGCGCCGCCCAGCAGTTCCTCGTAGCGGTCGAGGAAGGCGCCCCACTCGGCCGGCTCGATCTGCGGGCCGGGCTCGTTCAGCTGGGTCGTGTCACCCGACCGTTCGTCGACCACGGCTATCGTGCGCCGGGTCGCCCCGGCGACCGGCACCAGCGCGTCCGTCAGGCCGGGCGTGCCGGCCAGCCCGTCGCGCACCGCCCGGCCGGTCGCGCCGCCCGCGAAGCCGGTGACCGTCACCTCCTGGCCGAGCGCGGCCAGGACCCGGGCCACGTTCACACCCTTGCCGCCGGGCCGCTCGACCACCTCGGAGACGCGGTGCGAGGCGTGCGGACGCAGCGACCGTACGCGATAGGTGATGTCGAGAGCGGTGTTCAGCGTGACCGTGAGGATCACCCGGGCCGACCTCCCTCGAAGTCCGTGCGGCTGTCTCGGTTTTCCGGGGTCCCGATCATGCCAAAGAGACGGCGGTCGGCCCAGAGCGCGGGTCGGCCTCCGTCTCCTCGACGCCGGTACGGATCAGGGCAGTTGGGGCGCTACCACCCATTCGCCCTGCCGCATCACGCCCTTCAGCTCGAAGTCCGCGTCCAGCAGGACCAGGTCGGCGTCCTTGCCGGGCTCCAGCGACCCGACCCGGTCGAAGAGGCCGAGCAGCCGGGCCGGGTTGGCCGACAGGGCGGTCACGGCGTCCTCCACCGACAGCTTGTCGACGGTCACCGCCCGCTGGAACGCGCGGTCCAGCGTCAGCGTGGAGCCCGCGATCGAACCGCCCTCCACCAGCCGGGCCACGCCCTCGCTGACCTCGACCTCCAGCGGGCCGAGCATGTAGCGCCCGTCACCGATGCCGGCCGCGTCCATCGCGTCGGTGATGAACGCCACCCGGTCCGCGCCCGCGTGATGGAACGCCAGCTCCAGCGCGGCGGGGTGCAGGTGGACGCCGTCGTTGATCAGCTCGACCGTGACCCGCTCGTCCTCCAGCAGGGCGGCGATCGGGCCGGGCGCGCGGTGGTTGAGGGCGGGCATGGCGTTGAAGAGGTGGGTGGCGACGGTGGCGCCCGCGTCGATCGCCTCGACCGTCTGCTCGTAGCCGGCGTCGGTGTGCCCGATCGCCGCGAGCACGCCGTGCTCGACGAGCAGCCGTACGGAGTCGATGCCGCCCGGCAGCTCGGTCGCGAGGGTGACCATCTTCGCCTTGCCGCGCGCCGCGTCGATCAGCTTGCGGACCTCGGCCGGGTCGGGGTCGCGCAGCAGCTTCTCGGAGTGCGCGCCCTTGCGGCACGGCGAGATGAACGGCCCCTCGAAGTGGATGCCGGCGATGTCGCCCTGCTCGGCCAGCTCGCTCAGCAGGCCGGCCTGGCGCACCAGCAGGTCCATCTCGTCGGTGACGGTGGAGGCGACGAGGGTGGTGGTGCCGTGGACGCGGTGCGTGTGGACGGCGGTGAGGATCTGCTCGGCGGTGCCGGAGAAGGAGGCTCCGCCCCCGCCGTGGTTGTGGAGGTCCACGAAGCCGGGGACCAGCCAGTGGCCGGTGACGTCGATGACCTGGGCGCCGGCCGGGGCGGTCCCGGCGATGCGCTTGCCGTCGACGGCCACTTCGCCGTTCCGCACCGTTCCGGTGGGCAGGACCACGTTCGCGCCGGTGAGCACCTGCGGGCCGGTGGGGGTCGAGCGCGCGGTGTCCCGCGCCCCTGACGGGGCGCCGTACCTGTCCGGAGTTTCCCGCTCGGTTGCCATCAGGTGCTTACCTCCGGAGTCGTAGAAGTGGCTGTCAGCAGGTCCTGCGCGAGCAGCCCCGCGCCGAGGCAGCCGGCCGTGTCGCCCAGCGCCGCCGGGACGATCGTCGGCAGTTTCTGGAAGGTGACCCGGTGCCGGACGGCGTCCCGCAGGGGCTGGAACAACACTTCCCCCGCCTCGGCCAGGCCGCCACCGATGATCAGCGTGCGGGGGTCCAGCAGGGTGAGGGCGGTGACCAGCCCGTCGGCGAGCGCGTCCACCGCCTCCTGCCAGACCCGGACGGCGTTCGGGTCGCCGGACGCGACGGCCTCGGCGCAGTCCGCCGCGTCCGCCCCGGGGTCGCCGCAGGCCGCCGCCCAGGCCTCGCTGACGGCGGAGGCGGAGGCGTACCGCTCCAGGCAGCCGCGCTGCCCGCAGGGGCAGACCGCGCCCGCGGGGCGTACGACGATGTGGCCGATCTCGCCCGCGAAGCCGTGCGCGCCGGCCTCCACCCGGCCGTCGATGCCGATGGCACCGGCGATCCCGGTTCCCAGCGGCACGAACAGGAACCGGTCCGCGCCCCGGCCCGCGCCGATCCGGCCCTCCGCGAGGCCGCCGGTGCGGACGTCGTGGCCGAGGGCGACGGGCACCCCGAGCCGGTCGGCGAGCAGGGCCCGCAGGGGCACGTCCCGCCAGCCCAGGTTCGCGGCGTAGACGGCGGTGCCGGTGGCCTCGTCGACGATGCCGGGGACGGCGATGCCGGCCGCGCCGGCGGGCTCGCCGTAGTGCTCGACGCCGTACGCGCGCAGCTCGGCGGCGAAGTCGAGGATGCCCGCGAGCACCGCCTCGGGGCCGCGCTCGCGGCCGGTGGCGCGGCGGGCGCGGTGGAGCAGCGCGCCGTCGTCGCCGACCAGGGCGGCCTTCATCCCGGTACCGCCCACGTCGAGGGCGATGACATGTCTCACCACGGGGCTAGTGTGACCCTCCCACCCTGGAGAGGTCTAGTCCACTCACGTGGTGTAGACCTTATGTGTCCACATATTGAACCGTCAGACAGCAGGGTTGGGGCTTTGAACGTGCGTCGGCGTACGGCAGGAACGATCGCGGTGGTGTCCGCACTGGGCATGACGGCGGTCCTCGGCGGCTGCGGGAGCACGGGCTCCTCCGACGTGACCCTCAGGCTCGTCGCCGCGGACTACGGCGACTCCGCCGCCAACAGCTCCAAGAAGTACTGGGACGCCCTGGCCAAGGAGTACGAGAAGCAGCACTCGGACGTGAAGGTCGAGGTCAGCGTCTACTCCTGGAACGACGTCGACCGCAAGGTCAAGGAGATGGTCGACGCCGGCCACGCCCCGGACATGGCCCAGATCGGCGCCTACGCCGACTACGCCGCCGCCGGCAAGCTCTACCCGGTCTCCGACCTGCTCTCCATACGCACCCAGGCGGACTTCCTCTCCCCGCTCTCCGACGCCGGCCAGTGGAAGCACACGCAGTACGGCATCCCGTTCGCCGCCTCCACGCGCGTGCTCTTCTACAACAAGACCCTGTTCGCCAAGGCCCACCTCACGGCGCCCACCACCTGGGACGAGCTGGCCGCCGACGCCACGGCGCTCAAGGCGCAGGGCGTGAAGTACCCGTACGCGCTGCCGCTCGGCCCCGAGGAGGCCCAGGCCGAGACCATGCAGTGGCTGCTCGGCGGCGGCAACGGCGGCAGCGGCTACACCGACGACGTCGGCACCTACACCATCGACTCCGCCACGAACGTCGAGACCTTCACCTGGCTGAAGGACGAGCTGGTCGGCAAGGGCCTGACCGGCCCGGTCGCCCCCGGCAAGCTCAACCGCGCCGCCGCGTTCGCCGCGTTCGCCGACGGCCAGGTCGGCATGGTCAACGGGCACCCCACGCTCATCCAGCAGGCGGCCAAGAAGGGCGTGCAGTTCGGCACGGTGCCGATGCCGGGCCGCACCGGCAGGGCCAGGGCCTCCATGGGCGTCGCCGACTGGATGATGGGCTTCAAGCAGAACGGGCACGCCGAGCAGATCGGCGACTTCCTCGACTTCGTCTACAGCGAGAAGAACGTCCTCGACTTCTCCCGGAAGTACGGGCTGCTGCCGGTCACCAGCTCCGCGTCCAACACCATGGCGGCGTCGGACGCCGCCGCCGACAAGGCCCTGCGTCCCTTCCTGGAGCAGCTGCCGACCTCGGAGCTGTACCCCGTCGGCAAGACCTCCTGGGCGGCGGTCAGCGCGGCCGTGAAGCAGAACATCGGCCAGGCGGTCGCCCCCGGCGGCAGCCCCGCCGGCGTCCTGACCCGCTTGCAGTCGACGGCCATGGCGGCCGACAGCAGCAGCGCGAGCTGAGCGCGCTGTCGGTGCCCGCCGCTACCGTGGCAGGCATGGAACTGGGCACCCGCGAGAAGGCGATCCTCGCGCTGGAGCGCCGGGCCTTCCCCGGCCCCGGCGCGAAGGAACGCGCGATACGCGAGGAGCTGGACCTGTCCCCCGTCCGGTACTACCAGCTCCTCAACGCCCTCCTGGACGACGAGCGGGCCCTGGCCCACGACCCGGTGACGGTCAACCGCCTGCGCCGCATCCGCGAGACGAGACGCGCGGAACGCTGAGTCCCCGGGCAGAGCCCCCGGCGGGGTCCGGGGCGTGAGGCGCCGAACCCCAGGCGTGAGGCACCCGGAGCTGGATAGTGTCGCGGTATGGACGCTCTGCCGACCCCGCGCACCCGAGCCGGCCAGGACGGCCTCGCCGCCCTGCTCGCACAGCCCCGCACCGCCCTGATCGGCCTGGACTTCGACGGCACGCTGGCCCCGATCGTCGCCGACCCCGAGCAGGCCCGCGCCCACCCCGGGGCCGTACCCGCCCTCGCCGCCCTCGCCCCCGAGATCGCCTCCGTCGCCGTGATCACCGGCCGTCCGCCCGAGGTCGCGGTCCGCTACGGCGGTTTCGCCGGCGTCCCCGGCCTGGAGCACCTCACCGTCCTCGGCCACTACGGCGCCGAGCGCTGGGACGCGGCCACCGGCGAGGTCACCGCACCGCCCCCGCACCCCGGCGTGGCCGCCGTCCGCGCCGAACTGCCGGGCCTGCTGGAGCGCGCCGGAGCGCAGGAGGGCACGTGGATCGAGGAGAAGGGCCGGGCGCTGGCGGTGCACACCCGCCGCGCCCCCGACCCGCAGGCCGCGTTCGAGGCCCTGCGCGCCCCCCTCGCCGACCTCGCCACCCGGCACGGCCTGATCGTCGAGCCCGGCCGCATGGTCCTGGAACTGCGCCCGCCGGGCATGGACAAGGGCGTGGCCCTCCTCGACCACGCCCGTGCCGTCCACGCCGGCTGTGTCGTCTACGCCGGCGACGACCTGGGCGACCTCCCCGCCTTCGCCGCGATCGAGAAGCTCCGTACCAACGGCGTCCCCGGCCTGCTGGTGTGCAGCGGCAGCACGGAGGTCGCGGAACTCGCGGACCGGGCCGACCTGGTGGTCGACGGCCCGCAGGGAGTCGTGGGCCTGCTCCGGGCGCTGGCCGCTCAGCTCGGCCGGGGGTCCAGCGCCGTCAGCTGATCGAGGAACCACCGGGCCGGCGGCAGCGCGGTCGCGGCGGCGGCCAGGCGCTTGGAGCGTTCCGCCCGCGCGTCCGCCGGCAGGGTCAGCGCCTCGTGCAGGGCCCGCGCCGTGCCCGCGATGTCGTACGGGTTCACGACGAAGGAGTCCTCGCCCAGCTCCTCGTACGCCCCCGCCTCCCGCGACAGCACCAGCGCGCAGCCCTCGTCGGAGACGACCGGGACCTCCTTGGCGACCAGGTTCATGCCGTCCCGGATGGGGTTCACCAGCGCCACGTCGGCCAGCCGGTACGCGGCCAGGGAGCGGGCGAAGTCGTCCTTCACGTGCAGCACGACCGGGGTCCAGCCGGCCGTGCCGTACCGCTCGTTGATCTCGTCCGCGACCTGCCGGACCTGCGCGGTGTACTCGCGGTACACGGCGAGGTCCTGCCGGGAGGGGTAGGCGAAGGCCACGTGGACGACCTTCTCCCGCCACTCGGGGTGGTCCTCCAGCAGCTGCTCGTACGCCAGCAGCCCGCGCACGATGTTCTTGGACAGCTCGGTCCGGTCCACCCGGACGATCGTCTTGCGGCCTTCTCCGATCTCCGTCCGCAGCGCCGCCATCCGCTCGTCCACGTCCGGCTCGTGCGCCCGCTTGCGCAGGAAGTCCGCGTCCGCGCCCAGCCCGTGCACCCCGATCCGGGTGCCGGAGGGGATACCGGGCCCGAGCACCGCGTGGCAGCAGTCCGTGAACGCGTCCGCCCACCGCTGGGTGAGGAACGCCGCCCGGTCCGCGCCCAGGATGCCGCTGAGCAGCTCGGCCGCGATGTCGTCGGGGAGGAGCCGGAAGTAGTCCGGCGGCGCCCACGGGGTGTGCGAGAAGTGGCCGATGCGCAGGTCGGGCCGGAGCTGGCGGAGCATGCGGGGGGCGAGGGCCAGGTGGTAGTCCTGGATCAGCACGGCCGCGCCCTCGGCCGCCTCCTCGGCCAGCGCCTCGGCGAACGCCCGGTTGTAGGACTCGTACGACGCCCACTGCCGCCGGAAACCGGCGTCGAAGACCGGTTCCAGCGGGGTCTGGTACAGCATGTGGTGGACGAACCAGAGCACCGAGTTGGCGATGTCGTTGTACGCCTCGGCGTGCACGGTCGCGTCGATGTCGAGCATCCGCACCCGCTGCCCGCCGGTGTCCTCGGCCGGCAGCAGCCCGCCGTCCGCGCGCCGGACGGCCGCCCGGTCACCGTCGCCGAGCGCGGCGCACACCCACACCGAGCCCGGACCGGACCCGATGGAGGACAGTCCCGAGACCACCCCGCCGCCGCCCCGCCGGGCGTGCAGCGAGCCGTCCTCGCCCACCTGATAGGAGACCGGGCCGCGGTTCGACGCGACCAGCACCTGAGCCTTCTGAGCAGCATCGAGCGTGGAAGCCATACGCCTCAACCTAGCCCGGCCCCCGACCGCTCAAACGTACGGCCCGCCCGGCGGGCCGACCGTATACGGCCCGTTCAGGCCACCTTCCGTTCGGCGTACTCCGCGATCTCCACCATGGGCGGCCGTTCCTCGGTGTCCACCGAGTAGGTGCGCGGCTCGAACCCGGCCTCCCCCCGCTCGAACTGGGTCAGCGCGGGCCGGACCAGATGGCCGCGGGCGAGCCGGAGCTGGGCGGTGCGGTAGATCGCGGCGGCCATCCGGCCGAGCGCCTGCCCGTCCTGGTGCCGGTGCCTGCGCACGCCCACGTCGACCTGGGCCAGCGCGTCCAGGCCCACCAGGTGCAGCGCGTCCACCAGCATGCCCAGCTCCACGCCGTAGCCCACGGGGAACGGCAGCTGTTCCAGCAGCGTGCGGCGGGCCGCGTACTCGCCGCCCAGCGGCTGCACGAACCCGGCCAGCTGCGGCCAGTGCATGTTCAGCAGCGGACGGGCCATGAGTTCGGTGACCCGGCCGCCCTGCCCGGCACTGCCGCCGAGCGGACGGTCGTACATCGCCTTGACCAGGTCGACGTCCGGGTCGGTGAGCAGCGGGCCGACGATCCCGGAGACGAAGTCGGAGGAGAACTCCCTGAGGTCCGCGTCGATGAAGCAGACGATGTCCCCGCCGGTCACCAGCAGCGACCGCCACAGCACCTCGCCCTTGCCGGGGACGGCCGGGACGCGCGGCAGGATGGCGTCCCGGTGGACGACCCGGGCGCCCGCGCGCGCGGCGACCTCGGAGGTGCGGTCGGTGGAGCCCGAGTCGACGACCACGATCTCGTCGACGAGCGGCACCTGCTCCACGAGGTCGTGGCGGATGACCCCGACGATGTCGCCGACGGTCTCCTCCTCGTTGAGCGCGGGCAGCACGACGCTGATGCTCTGGCCCGTGCGCTGCTTGGCGGCGAGGATCTGGTGCAGCGGGCGATCGGCCACGGACCAGGACCGGGCGGTCAGCCAGCGCTCGACTTCTTCCAGCACAGTCTGTGGCTCCTCGTGTCTCGCGGTTCGGACGACTATCTCAACTGTCCCGGCCGTCGGTTACAGTCTTGAACAACGCCGATGACCATCGCATGTCGGGGGTCGGGTGCGTTCTACAACCGCATACCGCTCATCCAGAGGGGCAGAGGGACACGGCCCGGTGAAGCCCCGGCAACCCCCCTGACCGGACTCGTTCGCGCGAGGCTCACGGCCAGGGAAGGTGCCAATTCCGTCTCACGGCGAGATGCGTCGTGAGGAAGATGAGGAGAAAGGGCCTCGCCTCCATGGCTGTGCAGACAGTTGCCACCACCAGCGAATCCACCGTCGACCTCGGCCCCGCCGCGGCCCTGAGCTGTCGCGAGTGCGGTCACCGGGTGCCGCTCGGCCCGGTCTTCGCCTGCGAGGAGTGCTTCGGCCCGCTGGAGATCGCCTACGACTTCTCCGGCTACGACACCGAGGAACTGCGCCGCCGCATCGAGGCGGGCCCCGCGAACATCTGGCGCTACGCGCCCCTGCTGCCGGTACCGGCGGACGTCGCCGGCAAGCCGAACATCAACCCGGGCTGGACCAAGCTCGTCCAGGCCGACAACCTGGCCCGCGAGCTGGGCGTGACCGGCGGTCTGTACGTGAAGGACGACTCCGGCAACCCGACCCACTCCTTCAAGGACCGGGTCGTGGCCCAGGCCCTGGAGGCCGCCCGCGCCTTCGGCTTCACCACCCTGTCGTGCTCCTCGACCGGCAACCTGGCCGGCGCCGTCGGCGCCGCCGCCGCCCGCGCCGGCTTCCGCTCCTGCGTGTTCATCCCGCACGACCTGGAGCAGGGCAAGATCGTGATGGCCGCGGTCTACGGCGGTGAACTCGTCGGCATCGAGGGCAACTACGACGACGTGAACCGCTTCTGCTCCGAGCTGATCGGCGACCCGGCCGGCGAGGGCTGGGGCTTCGTCAACGTCAACCTGCGGCCGTACTACGCGGAGGGCTCCAAGACCCTGGCGTACGAGATCTGCGAGCAGCTCGGCTGGCGGCTGCCGGACCAGATCGTGGTCCCGATCGCCTCCGGTTCCCAGCTCACGAAGATCGACAAGGGGCTCCAGGAGCTGATCAAGCTCGGTCTGGTCGAGGACAGGCCGTACAAGATCTTCGGCGCCCAGGCCGAGGGCTGCTCCCCGGTCTCCACCGCCTTCAAGGCCGGCCACGACGTCGTACGGCCCCAGAAGCCGAACACCATCGCCAAGTCCCTGGCCATCGGCAACCCGGCCGACGGGCCGTACGTCCTGGACATCGCGCGCCGCACCGGCGGTGCCGTGGAGGACGTGACGGACGAGGAGGTCGTGGACGCGATCAAGCTGCTCGCGCGGACCGAGGGCATCTTCGCGGAGACCGCCGGCGGCGTGACCGTCGGCGTCACCCGCAAGCTGCTGGAGGCGGGCGTGCTGGACCCGGCGAAGACCACGGTCGTCCTCAACACCGGCGACGGCCTGAAGACCCTGGACGCGGTGGCCGGCACCGGCCTCACCGCCACCATCCGCCCGACCCTGGACTCCTTCCGAGAGGCTGGCCTCGCATGAGCGTGACCGTTCGCATCCCCACCATCCTGCGCACCTACACCGGCGGGCGGGCCGAGGTCGCCGCCGAGGGGACGACGCTCGGCGAGGTCATCGCCGACCTGGAGAAGAACCACACGGGCATCGCCGCGCGCGTGCTGGACGACCAGGGCAAGCTGCGCCGGTTCGTGAACGTGTACGTCAACGACGACGACGTCCGTTTTGAGCAGGGTCTGGACACGGTGACCCCGGAGGGCGCCGGCGTCTCGATCATCCCGGCGGTCGCCGGCGGCTGAGCCGCGGATCGGCCCGCTCATTACCTTCGGTAACCGCGGTTACCGGCTGTTCGCCCGATTGCCCCCTCCGTGAGAGAAGCGGAGGGGGCAATTCTGTGTGATTGAGCGCGGTAGAGTTGGGGAACACGGCCCCGGTCTCCGGGTCGCGGGCCCTGGATTTCATGCCGCCCGCCCGACAAGAAGTAGCCAAAGTGTGCGGGTTGTCTGCGGCTTTTGTGGCTTTTATGGGGCCCGACTTGCCCTGAATTCGGATGAATTCTCGCCAGATTCCGGACCGCTCACGTCCAGAATTCTCGTCCGATTGACCTGTTGCAGACGGCAGTTGGACAGATACATTCAGCCGCGGTCGACGCGTTCCGGCGCACGCCCCCGACCAGTTGGGGGGTGAGGTCTGACCCGGGTCCGCGAAGTGTGGATCTGTGCAAGGGCCAGTAATAGGGGAGTTAGGCATGGCTCAGGGCACCGTCAAGTGGTTCAACGCGGAGAAGGGGTACGGCTTCATCGCGGTCGACGGTGGTGCGGACGTCTTCGTCCACTACAGCGCGATTCAGATGGACGGCTACCGCACCCTGGAAGAGGGCCAGCGGGTCGAGTTCGAGATCTCGCAGGGCCAGAAGGGTCCGCAGGCCGACATGGTTCGCGTCACCGCCTGAACGTTTCTTGTCCGAAGGGCCCGCACCTCGCAGAGGGTGCGGGCCCTTCGCCGTGCCCCGGTTCCGCTGTTCGCGTGCGGCTGACGGGAGCCTCCCACCCGCCCAGGCGCTTGCACTCGACCATGCCGAGTGCTAATCATTGGCGTTAGCACTCTGAAGGTGAGAGTGACAACGAAGGACCGGGTCGGTGAGGCCCGCGGGTCATGTGGTGCAAGGGACCACGGGACCGGCGAGCCGTCCGTCGCGGGCGCGGGCGCGGTCCGAAGGAATCACCCCCAGTCCTGGAGGGACCACTTCACATGGCCAAGATCATCGCGTTCGACGAGGAGGCGCGGCGCGGCCTTGAGCGCGGTATGAACCAGCTCGCCGACGCCGTCAAGGTCACCCTCGGCCCCAAGGGCCGCAACGTCGTCCTTGAGAAGAAGTGGGGCGCCCCCACGATCACCAACGATGGTGTGTCCATCGCCAAGGAGATCGAGCTGGAGGACCCGTACGAGAAGATCGGCGCCGAGCTGGTCAAGGAAGTCGCCAAGAAGACGGACGACGTCGCCGGTGACGGTACGACCACCGCGACCGTGCTCGCCCAGGCCCTGGTCAAGGAAGGCCTGCGCAACGTCGCCGCCGGCGCCAACCCGATGGCTCTGAAGCGCGGTATCGAGAAGGCCGTCGAGGCCGTCTCCGCCGCCCTGCTGGAGCAGGCGAAGGACGTCGAGACCAAGGAGCAGATCGCCTCCACCGCGTCCATCTCCGCCGCCGACACCCAGATCGGCGAGCTGATCGCCGAGGCCATGGACAAGGTCGGCAAGGAAGGCGTCATCACCGTCGAGGAGTCCAACACCTTCGGTCTTGAGCTGGAGCTCACCGAGGGCATGCGCTTCGACAAGGGCTACATCTCCGCCTACTTCGCGACCGACATGGAGCGCATGGAGGCGGTGCTGGAGGACCCGTACATCCTCATCGCCAACTCCAAGATCTCCTCGGTCAAGGACCTGCTCCCGCTGCTGGAGAAGGTCATGCAGTCGGGCAAGCCGCTGCTGATCATCGCCGAGGACGTCGAGGGCGAGGCCCTGTCGACCCTGGTCGTCAACAAGATCCGCGGCACCTTCAAGTCCGTCGCCGTCAAGGCCCCCGGCTTCGGTGACCGCCGCAAGGCCATGCTCGGCGACATCGCCATCCTCACGGGCGGCGAGGTCATCTCCGAGGAGGTCGGCCTCAAGCTGGAGAACGCGACCCTGGACCTCCTGGGCCGCGCCCGCAAGGTCGTCATCACCAAGGACGAGACCACCATCGTCGACGGTGCCGGCTCCTCCGAGCAGGTCAACGGCCGTGTGAACCAGATCCGCGCCGAGATCGAGAACAGCGACTCGGACTACGACCGCGAGAAGCTCCAGGAGCGCCTGGCGAAGCTCGCCGGCGGTGTCGCGGTCATCAAGGCCGGTGCCGCCACCGAGGTGGAGCTCAAGGAGCGCAAGCACCGCATCGAGGACGCCGTCCGCAACGCGAAGGCGGCCGTCGAGGAGGGCATCGTCGCCGGTGGTGGCGTGGCCCTGCTCCAGGCCTCCCAGGTCTTCGAGAAGCTGGAGCTGGAGGGTGACGAGGCGACCGGCGCCAACGCCGTGCGCATCGCCCTGGAGGCCCCGCTGAAGCAGATCGCCGTCAACGCCGGCCTTGAGGGCGGCGTCGTGGTGGAGAAGGTGCGCAACCTGACCCCGGGTCACGGCCTGAACGCCGCGACCGGCGAGTACGTCGACCTGGTCGCCGAGGGCATCATCGACCCGGCGAAGGTGACCCGTTCCGCGCTGCAGAACGCCGCCTCCATCGCCGCGCTGTTCCTCACCACCGAGGCCGTCATCGCCGACAAGCCGGAGAAGGCCGCGGCCCCGGCCGGCGGCGGCATGCCGGGCGGTGACATGGACTTCTGATCGACCTGACGGTTGATCGCCTGTCCTGCGGACCGAGGGCGGCACCCCCAGCTTCTGGCTGGAGGTGCCGCCCTCGGGCGTTCGCGGGGCGGGAGGAGAGTGACCGGTATCACGTGAGGGGATCCGGACCGGGCCGGAAGGCGGGCCGCCGGGCAGGTGTTTACTTAAGAGGCTGCAACGATGCGTACGCACATACCAGCCGGTTCACCCCGTCCACTCACGAGGAGCCCCCCACGTGACCGTCACCACGCCCCCCGCCTCCCGCGCGGCCCGCGTCCTGTCCCGCCCGATCACGCTGAACGGCCTCACCGTTCCGAACCGGATCGTGATGGCGCCCATGACCCGCATGTTCTCGCCGGGCGGTGTCCCGGGCGAGGACGTGCGCTCGTACTACGCCCGCCGGGCCGCCGCCGGCGTCGGCCTCATCGTCACCGAGGGCACCTACGTGGGCCACCCGTCGGCCGGCCAGAGCGACCGCGTCCCGCGCTTCCACGGCGAGGAGCAGCTCGCCGGCTGGGCCAAGGTCGCCGAGGACGTGCACGCGGCCGGCGGCACCATCGTCCCGCAGCTGTGGCACATCGGCATGGTCCGCAAGCAGGGCGACGCCCCCTTCCCGGACGCGCCCCCCGTCGGCCCCTCCGGCCTGGAGACCGCCGGCGCCGAGCCCACCGGCAAGGCGATGACGCAGGCGGACATCGACGACGTCATCGCCGCGTTCGCCGAGGCCGCTGCCGCCGCCGAGCGCATCGGCTTCGACGGCGTGGAGCTCCACGGCGCCCACGGCTACCTGCTCGACCAGTTCCTGTGGGCGGGCACCAACCGCCGCACCGACGCGTACGGCGGCGACCCGGTGGCCCGCACCAGGTTCTCCGCCGAGATCGTCGCCGCCGTGCGCGCGGCGGTGTCGCCGGACTTCCCGGTCCTCTTCCGCTACTCGCAGTGGAAGCAGCAGGACTACACCGCCCGGCTCGCCGAGACCCCCGAGGAGCTGGAGGCCATCCTCACCCCGCTC
Organism: Streptomyces corchorusii; assembly: GCF_001514055.1. Lineage (NCBI taxonomy): Bacteria > Bacillati > Actinomycetota > Actinomycetes > Kitasatosporales > Streptomycetaceae > Streptomyces > Streptomyces corchorusii. Next base: position 131,776 of record NZ_KQ948360.1, read on the forward strand.
GCGGCGGCCGGCGTCGACGTCTTCCACGCCTCCACCCGCCGCTACTGGCTGCCCGAGTTCGACGGCTCCGACCTGAACCTGGCCGGCTGGACGAAGAAGCTCACCGGCAAGCCCGTCATCTCCGTCGGCTCGGTGGGCCTCGACGGCGACTTCATCAACGCCTTCCAGGGCGAGGGCTCCCCGGTCAAGGGCATCGACAACCTCCTGGACCGCCTGGAGGCCGACGAGTTCGACCTGGTGGCCATCGGCCGCGCGCTGCTCCAGGACCCCGAGTGGGCGGCCAAGGTGCTCTCCGGCCGGTTCGACGAGCTGAAGCCGTACGACGCGGCGGCCGTGAAGACCCTGAGCTGACCGGCGTTCCCCCGGGGGCGCCGGCCGCTACAGGTTGCCCATCGGCTCGATGTCGACCCGTACCGGCGTCCCCCACACCCGCAGCACCTCGTAGTCGGTGAACTCGTGCACGAGGCGGTAGGCCATGGCGGGCCGGGAGCCGCGCCGCTGGGCGGCGAGGTACGCCTCCGCCTCGCGCCGGTCCCGCCGGGGCGTCCCGCACAGCTGCCACTCCTGGCCGTTCCACAGCTCCGGCAGCCACCGCTGCTGCGCCTGCGGCCGGTCACCGCGCACGCCGTACCGGGAGGGGGCGGTGGGGACCGGCTCGCCCGGCCGGGGCCTGCCGCCCTGGAACTCCGACCGCCGGGCGGCCCGGCGCCGGGTCTCGCACAGCAGGCACAGGTCGGGCGCGCTCTCGTCCACCGGTCCCTGCGGGTGCTCCGGGCAGCGGGTGGCGGGCGCGGCGGTGGTCACGGTGTCGTCCAGCAGGTCCAGGGCCCGCCGCAGGTCGTCCTTGATCTCGTGCAGCCGGGCGTCCGGCGTGTCGGCGGTCAGGGCCTCCCCGTGCTCCCCGAGCAGCCGGAGAGCCCGTCCGAGGGCGGTGAGCTGGGCGTGGTTCATGTCGGTGGGTGCCTCCTCCCCTCCATGGTGCCCTGACCGCGCGGTCCGTCAGCGCGCCGCGTGGGTCAGCGCCGTGCGCAGATGGCCGCCGGACTCCTGGAGCAGGCGGCCCGCCGTCGGGCCGTCGACGCCGGCGAGGAGGGCCAGGATCGCGTGCTTCACCTCGCCGCCGGTCTGGGTGAGGGCCTTCTCGATGTCGGTGTCGCTCGCGCCCGTGGCCAGGGAGACGATCCGGTGCGAGCGGGCCCGGAGCTTGTCGTTGGAGGCGCGCACGTCGACCATCAGGTTCCCGTACGTCTTGCCGAGCCGGATCATCGTGATCGTCGAGAGCATGTTCAGCACCAGCTTCTGGGCCGTGCCCGCCTTCAGCCGGGTGGAGCCGGTGATCAGCTCCGGGCCCGTGACGACCTCGATGCCGTGCTCGGCGGCGGCGGCCAGCACGCTGCCTTCGTTGCAGGCCAGGCCGATGGTCAGCGCGCCGAGCGCCCGGGCGTGCTCGACGGCGCCGACCGCGTACGGGGTGCGGCCGGAGGCCGAGACGCCGACCACGGTGTCGTCCGGGGTGAGCTTGAGCGCGTCCAGGTCCCGGCGGGCCAGCTCCTCGGAGTCCTCGGCGCCCTCGACCGAGGTGACCATGGCCGCGGGACCGCCCGCGATCAGGCCGACGACCCGCTCGGGGTCGGTGTTGAAGGTGGGCGGGCACTCGGAGGCGTCCAGCACGCCCAGCCGGCCGGCGGTCCCGGCACCGGCGTAGACGAGCCGTCCGCCCCGGCTCATGCGCGCGGCGACCGCGTCGACGGCGGCGGCGATCCGCGGCAGCTGCGTCGCCACGGCGGCGGGCACGCCCGCGTCCTCGCCGTTCATCAGCCGGGCGATGTCGAGGGTGGGCAACCGGTCGATCTCGGCGAGTTCCGGACGGAAGGCCTCGGTGGTCAACGAGGCCAGCTGGTCGCGCAGGTCGTGAGAGGTCATAGGGGGCGGCTCTCTCCGGTGACGGGTGAGGGGGGTGGTGAACCTTCTGCCGGTTCCTTCCTACCCCCTAGCGCGAACCGCTCCGGTGCCGGTGTGCCAACGCCTCGTAGGAGGCGGCCAGCGCGGGCGCCGCCGTCTCGTACGTCCGCTGGGCCACTCCCACGAACAGGCAGTCCACCACCAGCAGCTGACTCGTCCGGGAGGACATCGCGGCGGGCCGCAGCTCCGTCTCCCGTGACGTCGACGTCGTCAGCACGAGGTCGGCGTACTGCGTGACCGGCGAGTTGGGCCGCCCGGTGATGGCCACCGTCGTCGCCCCGCGTTCGAAGGCCACCCGGAGCGGTTCGATGACGTCCCCCGTCGACCCGGAGTGCGTGATCGCGAGGGCCACGTCACCCGAACGGAGCTGCACCGCGTTGGTCACCGCGAGATGCGGGTCGCTGTGCGCGTGGGCTATGAGCCCTATCCGCAGCAGCTTCTGGGTGAGGTCCTGGGCGACGAGCCCGGACGCCCCGATGCCGTACACGTCGGTGCGCCGGGCGGCGGCCAGCGCGGTGACCGCCGCGCCGAGCTGGACGGTGTCGAGTCCGGCGGCGGTGTCGGCGAGGGTCTGCTGCTCCTCGTAGGCGAGCTTGGTGACGACGTCGGCGATGGGGTCGTCCACCGCGATGTCCGTCGTGATCGCGGGTGCGCGCCCGGACTGCTGCTGGGCGGCGAGCCCGGCGAGGGCGAGCCGCAGGTCGCGGTAGCCCGGGTAGCCGAGCAGCCGGGCGGTGCGGACGACCGTCGCCTCGCTGGTGCCGGTGAGTTCGGCGAGGCCGGTGACCGTGAGGGCGGCGCAGCCGGCCGGGTCACCGGCGACGGCCTCGGCGACGCGCTGCATGGACCGGGTCATGGACGGGGCGAGCGTGCGCACCTTGGCGGCGAGCGATCCGCCCGGGCTGCCGAAAATTTCCTTCACGTCCTGGGTCACACCTGAAAGATATTTTCGGTTCGGTGTCGCGGTCAAGAGTGCGCACAATGGGGGGCATGGACCCCATCAGCCCCCTGGAGCAGTCATTGCACGCGGCCCGCGCCCGCGTGCTCGCGGATCTCGTCGCGGGAGAGGTCGCGGAGGCCGACGTCGTCTCGCTGGTGGAGGACTCCATCGCCCAGCGCCGCTGGTGGGTCGAGCAGTGGCCGGACGGCGCGGCCTTCGTGGCCGGGCTGGTCGCCCAGGACGTGCAGGACGCGCTGCTGGAGCGGTACGGCCGCTGGCCGCTGTGCCCGGTCTGCGGCTCCGGCGACCCGCACGCGCTGGACGTGGAGCCGGAACTGGGCCCCGATCCGCACTGGGTGTGCCACAAGGCCGGCGTGCGGGTCGCGTCGGTGGGCTCGCTGGGACCGGCCCTGCGCGGGACGCCGTCCTCATGAGGCGCCGGTGACCCTCTACATCGACCCGCCGACCTGGCCCGGCCACGGGCGCATGTGGTCGCACCTGGTCAGCGATGTCTCCTACGACGAACTCCACCTGTTCGCCGAGGGCCTGGGCATGCCCCGCCGGGCCTTCGACAGCGACCACTACGACGTCCCGTCCCACCGCTACGCGGACGCGGTGGCGGCGGGTGCGGTGCAGGTCAGCAGCCGTGAGGTGGTCCGCCTGCTGTGCGTGGCCGGGCTGCGCAGGCGCAAGGGGCGTCAGGCCCGGCGGACGTAGAGCCGCAGCCCGGTCTCCGTGGCGTCCTCGTCGTGGGCCGTGCGCTCCTCCTCCACGGTCGCGCGGGTGAAGCCCGCCCGGCTCACCACCCGTTGGGAGGGCAGGTTGGCCGGTTCGATCGTGGCGATGACCGTGTCGACGTCGTCCCGGGCCAGCGCCCACTCGGTGAGCGCGCGCAGCGCCTCGGTCGCGTAGCCGTGGCCGCGGGCGCTCTCGACCAGGTCGTAGCCGATCTCCACCCGGCGCTCGTCGTCCGGGGCGCCGTGGAAGCCCATGCCGCCCACCGCCCGGCCGTCCTCGCAGCGCACGAGGGCGAAGACCCCGAACTCCGGGCGGTGCACGCCGGCTTCGTACGCCTTCAGCAGGTGGGAGCAGGCCTCTCGGGTGCCCTCGTACGGGCCGTCGTCCAGCCAGTCGAAGCCGCCGTCGCCGCCGAGGGCCAGATCGCGGGCGGCGGCCGGGCGGATGCCGGTGAGGGTGACGCGTCCGGCCGGCAGGACGAGGTTGTTGTACCAGGTCCAGTCGGTGACCGGGGCGCGGCCGGGCAGCTCGCCGCGGCCTGTCGCCCACAGCAGCGTCGGCCAGGGCGCGGGGCCGGGCTGGACGTGCGGGAAGAGCCAGGTCAGGACGGACTCGGCGAGCTCGGCGGGCGGTTCGTAGGGCAGGCCGAGGCCCCGGGCGATGTCATGGGTGTGCAGCAGGGCCTCGGCGACGCCCATCGCGGCGAAGCCCTCGCGGTCGGCGCTGCCGAAGTGGACGGGGTGGAAGGCGCGGACGCCGGGCGGGGTGGTGCGGACGGCGGCGGCCAGCAGGGCGCCGGTGGCCTCGATCACCTGGAGCAGGCCGGCGTTGTCGGTGCCCTCGGGGAGGGTGATGCGCAGCGGGAGGCGGTCCTGGGCGCGGCCGGCGAGGCGGCTGGCGTAGGCGGCGAAGTCCTCGGCGATGTGGAAGGCCGTGGTGCGGCAACTCCACTCCAGACCGGCCGCGCCGACCGCGTCCCAGTCCCGGTCCAGCGCCGTGCGCAGAGTCGCCGCGCAGCTCGCGACGGCCGCCTCCACCTGATCCCCGCTCATCGTCCGCATGCGCGCACAGTACGGCGGCGGCGTCCTCAGGTCGACAGCATTTCCAGCTCGGACGTGAGGTTGTAGCGGGCGGTGGCCTCCCAGTGCTCCTGCCCGTACGGGGTGCGGTACAGCCGGGGCAGGGCGAGGAGTTGGCGCAGGATCGCCGAACGGCCCTCGCGGAAGGCGTCGCCCGGTACGAAGTGGTACTCCTCGCGGACCTCGGCGGTGTAGACGGCGTACGCCGACGGGGGCGCGGCCAGGATCGCGAGGTCGGCGTCGCACAGCACCTGTCCGTCGCGGTCGTCGTCGGCCGGGTCGTGGGTGACGGTGAGCCGGACCAGCCGGGCCACCTCGGCCGTCTTCGCCTCCGGCACCCCGGCCTCGGGCAGGGCGCGTTCGGCCAGCCGCGCGGACCGCTCCTCGTTCTCGGACCGTTCGGGGAGGTAGACGGCGTCGTGGAACCAGGCGGCGAGGCGGACCACGTCCGGGTCGGTGGCGTACTCCTCCAGCACGTCGACGTGGTCGAGCACGGCGGTGAGGTGGGCCACCGTGTGGTAGCGGCGCTGCGGCTCCTGCCAGCGGGCGAGCAGGGTGTCGGCGTAGGGGGCGGGGTCGGGACCGCCGCCGGGGGCGCGGGCTGCTTCCAGGGCGCGGGCGAAACGGAGGCGCAGGGCGTCGAGGTCGGCCATGTACCCCATTCTGTCGGGTGGTGGTGCTGGGCGGGCTGCCCGTCCGTTTCCCGCGTGACGGCCACCCCCGCCGCCCCTAGCGTGAACTCCATGACCGAGACGCAGGAAGTACGCGACCCCGAGCTCCCCGGGCGGCTGCTGGCCGCCGAGCGCGACGCCCTCGTACCGCTGCTGCGGGCGCGGCCCGACGCCGACTTCGCGCTGCCGTCCGCCGGGTGTCCGGGCTGGACGGTGCGGGACGTGCTGGCGCACTGCTCCGCCGCGCTGACGCGAGTGGTGGAGAACCGGTTCGGGGCCGGCGTGTTCTCGCCGGAGTCGAACGAGCGGGACATCGCCGAGCGGGCCGGCTGGACGAACGCGCGGATCGTGGACGAGCTGGAGCGCGGGATGACGGAGGCCGCAGCGGTGATCGCCGGGACGGACGGTTCGCTGGACATGATCGCGCTCGGTGAGTGGGTGCACGCCGGGGATGTGCGCGAGGTGCTGGGGGCGCCGGGGGCGTACGCCGGGGCCGGGCTGCCCGACGCGCTGACGCTGCTGGCGCGGATCACCCGGCAGAAGGAGCACGTGCCGCTCCACGCCGACCTGGACGACCTCGACGAGCCGCTGCGGTTCGGCGCGGTGGCCGCGGGCGGCCCGCCCGCCCGGTACATCGGCGACGCGGCCACGCTCGTACGGCTGTACGCGGGACGGCCGCTGAACGGGGCGTCCTACGAGCTGGCGGGGGCCCGGGAGGAGGAGCTGAACATCTTCGGGTGAAGGGCGTCCCCCGGCAGGCGTAGTCTTGGACCAGATTGGACTAGACCTGTAGCGCCGACGAATGGGGTGCCATGAGCAAGCGTGCAGTCCTGGAGGTGATCGCCCTCGACGTCGAGGACGCGGTCGCCGCCCAGGCCGGGGGCGCGGACCGACTGGAGCTGGTCACCGAGATGGCGGCCGACGGGCTCACCCCCGCGCCCGCCACCGTCGCCGCGATCCGCGCCGCCGTCGACATCGACCTGCGCGTCATGCTCCGCCTCGCGGACGGCTTCGCGGCCGGAGACCTGGACCGGCTGATCGGCGTGGCCGACGCGCTGCGGCAGGCCGGCGCCGACCAGTTCGTGCTCGGGTTCCTCGCCACGGACGGCGGGGTCGACCTGGGCGCGGTGGAGCGGGTCGTCGACGCGCTCGACGGCTGCCGCTGGACCTTCCACCGGGCGATCGACCGGGCCGCCGACCGAAACGCCCTGCGCAAGCAGCTCGCCGACCTGCCGGGTCTGGACACCTACCTCACCGCCGGCTCCGCCGCGGGCGTGGACGACGGCCTGCCCACGCTGCTCGCCGAAGCGGCACACGACGGCGAGCCCGGGTACGAGCAGCAGATCATGGTCGGCGGCGGACTGCGCCTCGACCATGTCACGCGGCTCCGCGCGGGCGGGATCAAGGCGTTCCACATCGGCGGCGCGGCCCGCCCCGACGGCTGGCGGGGCCCGGTCTCGGCGACTGCGGTCGCCCAGTGGCGCACGGCCCTGGACGGCGACGCCGCGTAGTCCGGTACGGGGTGCGCTGGGTGGTCGTCCTCCCGGTGGCGCACGGGCCTTGTTCGCGCGCGGGGCGCGGTTTCGGCGGCTGCGGTCGCCCGGTGCCGCACGGGACTGGACGGTGACGCCGCCTGTCCCGTACGGGGTGCGCTCGGTGGGCGTCCGGCCAGTGGGGCGCGGCCTGCACGGCGACGGGTCTGTTCGCGTGCGGGGGCCGGTCTCGGCGGGCGCGGTCGGCTCGTGGTGCACGGTGCTCGCGGCGGGGCCCGGCCCGCGTGGGGTGCGGGCGGGGCGGCGGCGCGGCCTCCTGCTCGTTACTCGGCGAGCTGCGGCGGCAGGGGTGCCGTGTGCGTCACGATCAGGCCCGACACCGCGCGGGTCAGCGCCACGTACAGGCGCCGCAGGCCCGTGCGTTCGTCCGGCTCGCCGTCCACCACGGCCCGCGGCTCGTCCAGGACCACGTAGTCGTACTCCAGACCCTTGGCGAGCGAGGCGGGGACCAGGGTCAGCCGGGTCTCGCGGGTGGTCTCCTCACCGGGGGCCAGGTAGGAGATGCCGGCCGCCGTCAGGGCCTCGGCCAGCGCCGGGACGCGGGCGTCGGCGGCGATCAGGCCGGTCGAGCCCTCGTTGCGCAGCAGTTCCGCGCACGCGGCGACGACGTCGGCCGCCTCCGTGGCCGTACGGACCTCGAAGAAGCCGGGGTTCTCCCGGACGGAGGCGACCGGGGTGAGGCCGGGCGCGATGTGCGGCAGCAGCCGGGAGGCGTACGCGATGACGTCCGTCGGCACGCGGAAACCGGCCGTCAGCTCCTCGACGGCCCCGTCCGGCTTGCCCAGGTGGGCCAGCGCCTCGGCCCAACTCCGGGTCGCCCACGGGGTCGTCCCCTGCGCGAGGTCGCCCAGCACGGTCGCGCTGCCGGTGGTGCAGCGGCGGCCGACGGCCCGGTACTGCATGGGGGAGAGGTCCTGCGCCTCGTCCAGGACGACATGGCCGAGCGAGTGTGTGCGCTGGACCAGGTCGGTCGCCTCGTCGATCAGCACGGCGTCCGCCGGGGACCACTTGGCCGCCTTCACACTGCGCACCGGCCTGGCCCACAGGATCGTCTTCTGCTCGTCCTCGTCCAGGAGCCCGTCCGCGTGCTCGGCGAGGAACTCCGCGTCGGTGAGCAGCCGCAGCACCAGCTTGGCCGGGTCGACGGCCGGCCAGACCGCCTTCACGGCCGCCTTCACCGCGCTGTTGCGGGCGACCGCGTCCTGCACCCGGTCGTCCGGGGCCTCCCCGGCCCGCTCCATCTGCACCAGCACCGCGTGCGCGATGCGCTGCGGCAGGGCCTCGCGGGCGGCGCCGTAGCGGATGTCCCGGTCCAGCAACTCCCGGACGATCTCCTCCAGTTCGTACGCCGGCACCCGCCAGCGCCGCGAGCCGCGCACCACCACCACCGGCTCGGTGGGCACGGTCACATGGGAGTACAGGGCGCGCCGCAGGACCTCGGCCATCCGGGCGTCGCCCTTGACGATCGCGGCGGCGGCGTCGTCCGTGCCGCGCACCTCCACCTGCGCGACCAGGTCGTCCACGGTCGCCTGCCGCACGCTCAACTCGCCGAGCGCCGGCAGGACCTGCTCGATGTAGTGCAGGAAGGACCGGTTCGGCCCGATGACCAGCGTGCCGGTGCGGGCCAGCCGCTCCCGGTGGGCGTAGAGCAGGTACGCGACCCGGTGCAGGCCGACGGCGGTCTTCCCGGTGCCCGGACCCCCCTGCACGCACACCGTGCCGCCGAGCCCGCTGCGGACGATCTCGTCCTGCTCGGGCTGGATGGTGGCGACGATGTCCCGCATCGGGCCGACGCGGGGCCGCTCGATCTCCTGCTGGAGCAGCTTGCTGGTGGTGGCGGTTTCGGCCGGGTCGGAGAGGTGCTCGTCCTCGTAGGCGGTCAGGTCGCCGCCGGTGTACCCGAAGCGGCGGCGCAGCCCGATGTCCATGGGGTCCTTCTTGGACGCCCGGTAGAACGGCTGCGAGACCGGTGCGCGCCAGTCGATGACCATCGGGTCGCCGTCGGCGTCGTGGACGTGCCGCCGCCCGATGTAGAACCGCTCGCCCCCGGCGCCTTCGGCCTGCTCGGCGCCCGGGGCGTGCAGGTAGTCGAGCCGGCCGAAGAACAGCGGGGTGTCGCTGAGGTCGGCCAGTGCCTTGATGCGGTCGTCGATCTGGCGGGAGAGCACCGCGGCGTTGACCCAGTTGGCGGTGACGTCGCTGATGTCGAGTGCCTCCACGTCCTCGCGCATGGCGCGCAGGGCGGCACGGGACGCGGCGAGGTGGGAGCGCTCTCGGGCGAGGGGGTCGTCGAGCGGGTCGTGGGCGGGCGTGGACAAGGGGGTGCCTCCGGTGGGCCTGCTGCGTGGGCTACGACGATGCCGCCCGGTTTCCGGCCGGGCGACGGCACTCCGTGGGGGAGGCGGGCAAGAGCGGAGATTTTAGGTGAGCGGGCGGGGTGGGGGCCAATGGATTTACGGCCCGGCGCGCCCGCCGGCGCGTCCCGGTGCCCGCCGGCGAGCCCCGGCGCCCGCCGGGGTCAGCCGCCGGCGAGTCCCCCCGCACCCCCGCCCCCTAGGGGACGGGGGGCCTCAGGTCCAGGGGTGGTGTCCACCCGGAGATCTACGCGGGGCCGTGCGGGATGGGACCCGCGGACCGATGCGGACGAGGGGTCCGCGGTTCCACCATGGAGACATGAGCGCAGCAAGCATCACACCCGCACCCGTCCGCCCCCCGTCCGGCGCCACCGCCGTCGACGGCCCCCACCACCACCTGCTGGGCAACGCCCTGCGTGCCGTGAAGGTGTTCCTGGAGGCCGCCTTCAGCGTCGCGATCCTCGGCGAGTACGGCGAGGAAGCGGGCATACACCGCAAGTGACGGCATAGGGTCGCGTCCGTGCGGAAACGGACGTTGACGCCCTCCTGCCCTGCCCTGCTCCTCCTCGCCCTCTCCCTCGCCGCCTTCGTCACCCTGTGCGTCCTGCGCGGCGCACCCATGGCCGACCTCCTCGTCTACCGGGCCGAGGGCGCGGCCGTGGCCCACGGCACCGACCTGTACGGCTTCACGGTCACCGAGTGGCACCTCCCGGCGACCTATCCGCCCTTCGCGGCGATCCTGTTCGTCCCCGCGGTCTGGCTCCCGGTCCCGGTCCTGAAGGCGCTCTTCCTCGCGGGCAACGCGCTGCTGCTCGCCACCCTGGTCGCCCTCTCCGCCCGCCTGGCCTCCCGGCCCCTGCCCCCGGCGCCGCTCTGCACGGCCACGGCCCTCGCCCTGTGGCTGGAACCGGTCTTCCAGACGCTCCTGTTCGGGCAGATCAACCTGGCCCTCGCCTGCCTCGTCCTGTGGGACCTGACCCGCCCGGCCGGCGCCCGCGCCAAGGGCCTGGCCCTCGGGATGGCGGCCGGCGTCAAGCTCACCCCGGCCGTGTTCCTGGCGTACCTGCTCGTGCGCGGCCGGGTGCGGGAGGCGGCGACGGCGGGGACGGCCTTCGCGGGGACGGTCGCGCTCGGTGCCGTCCTGCTGCCCTCGGCGAGCGCGGACTTCTGGACCCGGCGGCTGTACGAGACCGGCCGGGTGGGCCAGGCGTGGATCGTGGACAACCAGTCCCTGCGCGGGCTGGTCGCCCGGGCGCTGGGCGACCCCGCGCCGGGTCTGGCCTGGGCGCTCCCGGCGGCGGTGGTCGCCGTGCTGGGCCTGGGGCTGGCCGCGCGCGCCCGCCGGGAGAGCCACGGCGTCCTGCTGACCGCGTGCACGGCCCTGCTGGTCTGCCCGATCAGCTGGACCCACCACTGGGTGTGGTGCGTACCGCTGCTCGCCGTGCTGCTGGCGGAGGGCCGCACCCGCACGGCCGTCCTGGTGGCCCTGGTCTTCACCGCCCGCACGATGTGGCTGGTGCCCCACGAGGGCGCCCGCGACCTGGAACTGCCCTGGTGGCAGCAGCCGTTGGCGGGCGCGTACCCCCTCCTGGCGCTGGGGCTGCTGGTCTCCTACGACGGCGCGACCGGCCGCCGCTGCGCACCGGCCCCCGTCTCAGGTCCCCGGTGAGGAAGCCGGACACCGCTCCGGCGTCACCCCGTCGGCGGGTCCGCGCCGTCCCCCGCGCGGGAGTCTCCCCCGAGCCGGCCGTCACCGGCACCGTCCTGCCGTTCGTCCCGCGCGTCGCGGCTCCGCGGGACGCGCCCGCTCGCGCTCGCGCGGCCGGTGCCGGTGCCGGCGATGACGACGACCTCGTCACCGGTGGTCCAGCGCCGGCGTTCGGCCTTGGGCGGATTGACGCGCAGCCCGTAGCCGGGGGCGCGGGCGGCGTCGGCGTGGCTGCGGTACCCGATGGCGCACTCGCCCCGGTCGCGCGCCGCGGCGACGACCGTGGCGAAGGACGCCTCCCGGCCGGAGTGGACGTAGTCGGCGGCCGACCGCAGATGGACCTGGGTGCCGCCGGCCGAGAACAACTCGTCGAACACCGCCGCCAGGTGGCGGTTCTGGGAGATCTGCGCCATCAGCAGCCCGACCAGCTTGCCGCTGATGATCACGTCGGCTCCGGGGCCGAGCGGTGCGAGGGGCCGGTTGCCGTCGTCGGTCAGTTCGGTGACCACCGGCAGTTCCCGGCCGATCCGCTGTTCGAGGTGGCGCAGCAGGAGCAGGGTGACGAGCGTGCGGTTGTCCGGCTCCTCCGGCGACTCGCCGGGCCGTGGCTCCCGGCCGAGCACGATGACGCTGTCGTAGGAGGCGATGTCCAGGCCGTACAGCGTCTCCGGCCGGGTGGTGTCGCCCCTGCGGTGCACGCACCTCCAGCCGGTGTCGCCGGTGTCGCACGCCGTCCGCACGGTCGCCCCGTCCTCGTCCGCCACCACGTCGGCGACGGAGCCGGACGGTGCGTTGCGGCCCCACTCCCGCAGGATGAGCGGCGCCCGGCGGTTCCAGCCCAGCACCAGCACCCGCTCCGGCCGCGTGTCCCGCGGCCGGGGGTCCGCCATGAGCGGCTCCTCGACGAACCGCGCGCAGTCGGCGAGTTCGGCGGTGTCGTCGTCGGCGGCGATGACGAGGATCCGGTCGTCCGGCCCGATCACCGTCCCCGCCGGAGGGTTCAGCCACGGCACACCGTCGCGGATCAGCCCGACCGCGCACGCGTTGCCGTAGCGGAGCAGCACGTCACCGAAGTCCCGGCCGACCAGCGACGGGTGTGAGGCCGGATAGAACTCGTCCCCGGCGAAGTCGAGGAGTTCGCGGTGGACGAGGGACAGCCCCGGGCGGCGCGCGGCCTGGGCGATGAGCCGGGCGGTGACCGTGTCGCTCTCCACGACGATGCCGTGCTCGCCCGCGGCCAGCCGGGCGGCCGGCAGGTAGCCGCTGTCCCGGACCGCGGCCACGACGGGCGCGGTGGCGTCGTCCCCGGACGCCGTCGCCCGCAGCGCCAGCAGGGTCTTGACCACGTCCGCGTCGCCGCGCGCGTCGTCGGGCGGCAGCACGATCACCGCGTCGGCCGTGGCCGGGCTGGTCAGCGCCAGCACGGCCGGATCGGCCGACGGACCGCTGCGGCAGACCAGCCGGGTCCGGCCGGTGGGGCCCACCTTGCTGTACAGGGCCTCCTCCATGGCCGTCTTGTCCCGGTCGGCGAGGACGGCCACGGCCGAGCCCCGCTGGTTGGCGCCCGCGGCGACCAGTTCGCCCACCACCGTGAACACCTGCTCGGACCAGCCCAGGACCACCACGTGGCCGTGCTCCACCAGCGTGGAGCGTCCGCGCCGCAGGGCGATGAGCCGCTCGGTCAGCCCGGTCGTGATGAGCCCGACGAGGGTCGAGACGTACACCAGGGCGACGAGGGCCAGCAGCACCGACAGCAGTACCCGCAACGGGGTGCCGGTGGTGCCGCCCAGCCGCAGCGTCTCCCCGGTCAGGTGCCAGACCTGCGCCAGTTTCCCGGAGAGGCCGGCGGGGGCGTGCGGAGCCGTCCACACCAGCACCGCGCTCGCGGGGACGACGAGGGCCAGGCAGACCGCCACCAGCCAGCCGACCAGGGCCGAGGTCCCGCGCGCCAGGGTCGTGTCGAACCAGTACCGCGCTCGGGCACCCACCCCGGGACGCCGCTGCTCCACCTTGTTCCCCCTCCGCACACGGGCCTGTAGGGGGCAGTGTCCTGACCCGGCGCCGACGACGCGCGGCACGGCACGCGATTCATCCCTTCGCCGTAATCGGGTGCGGCCGGACCACCCCGGCGTGCCTCCGCGCACCCCCGTCCCACCGGTTTGAACGGCGGCTTTCCCTCGTCCGTGGCAATTCGCCGCGACCCTGGGCGCACCGGCCCGGCGGACCAGTAGAAGTTCGCCATGACCGAAGATCACCAGGCGGACGCCGGCAACGGCGGCCTGACCAGGCGTACGCTCACCACCGCCGCCGGCACGACCGCCGCGGCCACCGTCCTCGGGGCGGGCAGCGCGGCGGCCCTGCCCTCTCAGGCACCCCCTCGGGCCCCCGCCCCGGCGGCCCCCACCAGCGCGCGTGGCCCGGACTTCGACCGCTGCCTCGCCGCCGCACGGGCCCTGCTCGTCGTGGACTCCGGCGACCGTCCCCTCGTCCCCGGCTACCAGCGGGTGCTCAAGGACGGTCTCCCACGACGGCGGGCGGGCGGGCCCAAGAGCGTCCTCGTCATCGGAGCCGGCCCGGCCGGCCTCGTCACGGCCTGGCTGCTGAAGCGGGCGGGACACCGCGTGACCGTCCTGGAGGCCAACGGCAACCGGGCGGGCGGACGCATCAAGACCTTCCGCCGCGGCGGCCACGAGAAGGCGGCGCAGCCCTTCGCCGACCCCCGCCAGTACGCCGAGGCCGGCGCGATGCGGCTGCCCGGCAGCCACCCGCTGGTGATGGACCTCATCGGCCAACTGGGCCTGAAGAAGCGGCCGTTCTACTACGTCGACGTCGACGCGGACGGACGCCCCGCCGCCCACACCTGGATCCACGTCAACGGCATCCGGGTGCGGCGCGCCGACTACGCCCGCGCACCCCGGCGCGTCAACCGCTCCTTCGGCGTCCCGCGCGCCCACTGGGACACACCGGCCGCCGCCATCCTGCGCTCGGTCCTCGACCCGGTGCGCGACGAGTTCAGCACGGTCGGCCCGGACGGCAAGCGCGTCGACAAGCCGCTGCCCGAACGGGTGCGGGGCTGGGCCAGGGTGATCCAGCGCTTCGGCGACTGGTCGATGTTCCGCTTCCTGACCGAGCACGCGGGCCTGGACGAGCGGACGGTCGACCTCATCGGCACCGTCGAGAACCTCACCTCACGGCTGCCCCTGTCCTTCGTCCACAGCTTCATCGGCTCCTCCCTGATCAGCCCGGACACGGCGTTCTGGGAGCTGGAGGGCGGCACGGCCGTCCTGCCGGACGCCCTGCTGGCCAAGGTCCGCGACACCGTGCGGTTCGACCGGCGGGTCACCCGGATCGAGTACTACGGCCCCGGCCGCGCCGGCGACACGGCGCACGTCCACGCCAAGGGGCCGCACGTGTGGGTGGACACCGTCTCCGAGGGGCGCGGGGGCCCGGTCGTGCGGGAGCAGTTCACCGCGGACGCGGCCGTGGTGACCGTGCCCTTCTCCGGCCTGCGGCACGTGCAGATCAGCCCGCTGATGTCGTACACCAAGCGCCGCGCGATCACCGAACTGCACTACGACTGCGCGACCAAGGTGCTGCTGGAGTTCAGCCGCCGCTGGTGGGAGTTCGACGAGGCCGACTGGAAGCGGGAGCTGGGCCGCGTCGACCCCGGCCTGTACGACGCCTACCGCACCGGACGGACGCCCGGGGACGGCCGTCTGCTCGGCGCGCACCCCTCCGTGCCGCGCGGACACATCACCCCCGGCCAGCGCGTGCACTACGCCGCCAACCGCGCCGTCGCCCGCGACCAGCCGGCGGCGGCCCACGTCATCGGCGGCGGCTCGGTGTCGGACAACGCCAACCGCTTCATGTACCACCCGTCCCACCCCGTCCCCGGCAGCGCCGGCGGGGTGGTCCTGGCCTCCTACAGCTGGGCGGACGACGCCCTGCGCTGGGACTCCCTGGACGAGGACGCCCGCTACCCGCACGCCCTGTGCGGCCTCCAGGAGGTCTACGGCCAGCGGATCGAGGTCTTCTACACCGGCGCGGGCCGCACCCAGAGCTGGCTGCGCGACCCCTACGCCTACGGCGAGGCGTCCGTGCTCCTGCCCGGCCAGCACACGGAACTGCTCCCGTCCATTCCGAAGCCCGAGGGGCCGCTGCACTTCGCGGGCGACCACACCTCCGTCAAACCGGCGTGGATCGAGGGCGCGCTGGAATCGGCCGTGCGCGCCGCCCTGGAGGTCCACACGGCCTGACGGATCAGCTCTCGGCCAGGATCTCGTCCGCGTCCACGATCCGGTAGGCGTACCCCTGCTCGGCCAGGAAGCGCTGCCGGTGGGCGGCGAAGTCCTGGTCGATGGTGTCGCGGGCGACGACCGAGTAGAAGTGGGCCTGGTGGCCGTCGGCCTTGGGGCGCAGCACCCGGCCGAGCCGCTGGGCCTCCTCCTGCCGGGAGCCGAAGGTGCCGGACACCTGGATGGCGACCGTGGCCTCGGGCAGGTCGATGGAGAAGTTGGCGACCTTCGACACCACCAGCACGCTGATCTCGCCCTCGCGGAACGCGTCGAAGAGCTTCTCGCGCTGCGCGTTGGAGGTCTCGCCCTTGATCACCGGGGCGTTCAGGTGCTCGCCCAGCTCGTCGAGCTGGTCGATGTACTGCCCGATGACGAGGATCTGCTGCCCGGCGAACCGGCGGACGATCGCCTCGGTGACCTTCCGCTTGGTCTCCGTCGTGGCGCAGAACCGGTACTTCTCCTCCGTCTCGGCCGTCGCGTAGGCCAGCCGCTCGGAGTCGGTCAGGTTGACCCGGACCTCGACGCAGTCGGCGGGCGCGATGTAGCCCTGCGCCTCGATCTCCTTCCAGGGCGCGTCGAACCGCTTGGGCCCGATGAGGGAGAACACGTCCGACTCGCGGCCGTCCTCGCGCACGAGGGTGGCCGTGAGCCCGAGCCGCCGCCGCGCCTGGAGATCGGCGGTGAACTTGAAGACGGGCGCGGGCAGCAGGTGCACCTCGTCGTAGACGATCAGGCCCCAGTCCCGGGAGTCGAACAGCTCCAGGTGCGGGTAGACGCCCTTCCGCTTGGTCGTCAGCACCTGGTAGGTCGCGATGGTGACGGGCCGGATCTCCTTCCTCGTCCCGCTGTACTCGCCGATCTCGTCCTCGGTCAGCGAGGTCCGCTTCACCAGCTCGTGCTTCCACTGCCGGGCGGAGACGGTGTTGGTGACGAGGATCAGCGTGGTCGACTTCGCCTGGGCCATGGACCCGGCCCCGACCAGCGTCTTCCCGGCGCCGCAGGGCAGCACGACGACCCCGCTGCCGCCGTGCCAGAAGTTCTCCACGGCCTGCTTCTGGTACGGGCGCAGCGTCCAGCCGTCCTCCAGCAGCTCGATCGGGTGCGCCTCACCGTCGACGTACCCGGCGAGGTCCTCGGCCGGCCAGCCCAGCTTCAGCAGCGTCTGCTTGATCTGCCCGCGCTCGGAGGGGTGCACGGCCACGGTGTCCGGGTCGAGCCGGGCGCCGACCAGCGGGGCGATCCGCTTGGACTTCAGCACCTCCTCCAACACCGGCCGGTCGGTGGTGGTCAGGACGAGCCCGTGCGCGGGGTGCTTGGTCAGGGTGAGGCGGCCGTAGCGGTCCATCGTCTCGGCGATGTCCACGAGCAGCGCGTGCGGCACGGGGTAGCGGCTGTACTGCACCAGGGCGTCCACGACCTGCTCGGCGTCGTGCCCGGCGGCGCGCGCGTTCCACAGGCCCAGCGGGGTGACCCGGTAGGTGTGGATGTGCTCGGGTGCCCGCTCCAGCTCGGCGAAGGGCGCGATGGCCCGCCGGCAGTCGTCGGCCCGCTCGTGGTCGACTTCCAGGAGCAGGGTCTTGTCGGACTGGACGATCAGCGGACCATTCACGCGCGGCACACCCTTTCCATGACGGCCAAACGTCCAGTGTGCCTCATCCGGCCGGGGGGCTCCACGGCCGCAAGATCGGCGGCGGCGCCGGACGCCGGGGGCAACCCCCTCGCCCCGCCGCGAGTCCTGACCCACGACAAGGCGGCGCGGGCGCGCGGCCGGGTGAGGAGTTCAGGGATGTCGGCACGCAGGTGGGCCGTCGGCACCGGAGCCGTGGTGGTCCTGGTGGCCACCGGCACCTGGGCGATGCGGCCCGGAACCGTCGACACGGGGCTGTGGGACGAGATACGGCCGGTCATCGAGGCCCGGCTCGCGGCGGAGAGCCGGGGCACCGGCTACGGCGAGGACGTGCCGGGGCTGCGCACGCGCTGGTTCTGCCGGGCCGAGGCGCTCGACGTGACGGAGCGCGGCGGCGAGGTGAGCGCGGGCGTCGACGCGCTGTGCCTGGAGTACGGGGTGCGCGGCGGCGGCCTGGTGGAGTGCGGCGGCGGCCGGGGTCCGCAGGTGGTGCGGCTGGAGCGGGACCCGCAGGGCGGGTACCGGGTGCTCTCGCGCGAGGCACCGCCGGACGGCGCCGGGAACGAGGACTGGACCGAGGCCCACTTCGGCTCCTTCGCCCGGGCCGCCCTGGACGGCACGATCCCGTCCGACACCCTGGAGAGCGCCGCCCGCGCCCACTTCGGCCTGCCCGCGGACGCGCCGGTCGGGGAGTGCTAGCGGGGACTGCCAGATCCGGTCACCCGGCCGGTCTCAGTCGTCCGCCAGCTCCGCGACCCCGGTGATCCGGTGCAGCGGGAACGTCCGCACCTCGTCCGCCGTGTGGTCGTACGCCGTCACGAAGCCGCCCTCGACCCGGATCGGGGCGATGACCCGCTGGCTGGCGGCGCCCTCGGCGTTGACGTAGCCGATCCACACCGAGTCGCCGGTCAGGACGGCCGCCTGCATGGTGGCCAGGGTCTCGGCGGCGGAGGTGCGGGGCAGCTCGCCGCCCGCCAGGGGCTCGCCGACGGGCTTGCGCGGGGTGGTGGCGGCCAGGTCACCGGCCCGGATCGCGCGGATCGCCGCCGTGAGCAGCGTGGCGTCGGGCGGCGGCGGCCCGTCCGGCACCGGCTCGGGCGCGGTGCGCGGCGGAGTGCGGTGGGCGTGCGCCCGGGTGATCAGGACATCGCCCTCGGCGGACTCGGCGGCGGGCGCGTACCCCATCGCGCGCAGCCCCTCCAGCAGGGTCGCCGGGTCGGCCGGGGCGGCCAGCACGGTCGGCGCGAGGCGGCGCAGGCGCAGGGCGGCGGCGCGCTTGTCGGCGAGGATCTCGTTCAGCAGGGCGTCGTCGTCGCAGCGGACGTACGCCGAGGCCGCGCCGACCCGCAGGTGGCCGTGTCTGCGGGCCACGTCGTCGATCAGGTAGGCGAGCGGCTGGGGGACCGGGGTGCGGGAGTGCTCGGCGAGGAAGGCGTGCAGGTCGGCCGCGGTCCGGCCGGCGTCCAGGGCACGGCGGACGGACGCCGGTGTGAACCGGTACACGGTCGCGCCGCCCTTGGACTCCACGTCCGCGAGCACCCCCAGCATGTCCGCGAGCGGGCGCCGCAGCGGGCCGGGCGCCACCGCCGTCAGGTCGGCCTGGAGCAGCACGTGGTCCAGTGGCTCGGGCAGCAGCGGTGCGAGCAGCCGGGCAGCGGCGGCGGCGGCGACACCCTGCTCGGCGGGGGAGAGGGGTGCGAGCCGCTCGGGGGCCCGGTGGTGGTGCACCGGCAGCTTGTCACCGGGCCCGGTGGGCTCGGCGGAGTCGGCGCCCGGGGTGGCAGGCGCGCCGGGGGCAGCCGGTGCGCCCAGCAGCGCGCGCCCCTGGGACGACAGCGCGCCCCGGCCCGTCACCCCCAGCAGTTCCGCCTCCGACAGGGTCCAGCGGGCGAGCCGGGACCGCAGGTCGTCGTCCCGGGCACCGTCGCGCTGGGCGCCCCGCAGGGGCCGCTCCCAGCGCAGCCGGGCCAGCACCGACTCCGCGTCCGGCGCCGCGCCCTGCGGCAGCGCGGCCAGCAGGGACAGCACCCGGTGCCGTACCTCGGGCGCGGCGGAGCGGTCGAGGCCCGGACCGAGCGCCGACAGCGTGCGGTCCTTCGTGTCCCGCCCGCCGACCAGCCCCGGCGTACGGGTGGCCGCCAGCCAGGCGCGGGCGAGCCGGGCCCAGCGCTCGGCCGGGGGCAGCTCCAGCCACTCGTCGTAGGCCGGAGTGGCCGCGTACCGCTCGTCGGCCTCGCCGTCGGAGGCGATCAGGCCGGCCGCGTAGGCCAGCTCGGCCCAGAAGGCGGCGACCGGCTCCGACACGTCCAGCGCCACGGCCGTCCGCTTCAGGTCGCGGACGCTCAGCCCGCCCGCCCGCAGCACCGCGGGCCCGCCCTCGTCCCAGTCCTTCAGCAGCTCCTCCACGGTGGCCAGCGCGGTGTACGCCTGCCCGGCCGCCGTCGCGTCCACCACCTGCGGGCTGTGGGTCGCGGCCGGCGCCACGGCGGGCGGCAGCGGCTCGGGCGCACGGTGGGCGCGGCCCTCGCGCAGGTGCAGGGCGACCTCGCGGGGCAGCACGACCGTGCCGGGCGCCGTCGGCAGCAGCAGACCGCGGTCCAGCAGCCAGCGCAGGTGCGCCGCCGGATCGGCGGTGACCTGCCCGTAGGGCGGCCCCCACACCAGCCGGGACAGCACCTCGCGGGCCGCCTCGGGGGCCCCGGCGAGCAGCTTCGCCATCTTCCTGCGGTGGGTGAACAGTCCGGTCAGCGCGGCCACGGCGGTCACCGAGTCATGGGTGGACGGCAGCCCGGCCGTCGTCACGATCTCCTGGATCCGCCCCGGCGACATGCCCGAGGTGGCCTCCTGCACGGTCGGCCCCAGCCCGGTCGGGGAGGGGTGCTGCGGGGACGGCGCGAGCAGCTCGCGGGCGGTCCGCACCAGCCGCAGCCGCTCGTCGTCGCCCCACACCAGCGCCTGCTCGCGCAGGGTGGCGACGGCCCGGGGCAGCGCGCGGGCGACCGTCTCGTCGCCGGCGTCCCCGGCCATCAGACCGAGCAGCGTGTCGTACGACGCCGGGTCCGGGGCCACGGCCAGCGCCTCCGCCGTCTGCAGCGCGAACCGGTCCAGCCGCTCCAGGGCGCGCAGCACCGAGGCACGGGTGCCGGCGCGGGTGGCGAGCTGGGTGAGGTCGGTGGGGACGGGGGTGATGAGGTCGGGGCGGCTGCGCAGCAGCGCGGCCAGGGAGGCGTCGTCCCGCGCGCGGAGCGCCTCCGCGAGGGACCGAGGGGCTGAGTGGGCCTCGGGGCTCATCCGGCCAACGGTAGCGGACTTCCATATGCCTGGGGCATCCGCGAGAAGCGGTACGGTCCTCACGGAGTATCAGTCGGCGTCACCCCGGAGGGGTCGCGTGGGGATCGAGAGCGACCAGGTCGTCTACGAGTATCTGAGCCGCGTCGGAGACATCGCCCAGCAGCGCCAGCTGCCGTCGGCGACGCGGATGCGGCTCGTGTCGGAGCTGCGGAACGAGATCGACCGGCACCGGGCGCAGGCGACGGTGGACTCGCCCGCCGCGGTCCGCCGCATCCTGGACCGCCTGGGCACCCCGGACGAGGTGGTCGCGGCGGCGGGCGGCACCGGCGGCCTCCCGCAGGCCCCGCCCACCGCCGTACCGGCGCAGCCCTCCCCCCGGGAGCGGGCGCCGGAGCCGGCCGGGCGGGAGCGGCCGAAGGGCCTGCGCCGGGTCGTGCCGCGCCCGCGCCCCGCCGAGCCGGAGCCGCCCGCCGCGCGCGACACGCCGGCCCCGCCGCACCTCGCGCCCGCGCACGAACTGGGGGACGCCACGGCACCGCCCGACTGGTGGCGCGTCGGCACCGCGGGCCCCCTCGGGGACACCGACCCGGTGCCGGGGTTCGTCGGCGGCGTGGAGATCCCGGAACTGCTCAAACGGCCCCCGCAGGAGGCTCCCGCCGAGAAGGCCGAGCCGGTGGCGGAGCCCGCCGAGGCCGCGCCGGAGGCAGCGCCCGCCAAACGCCGCCGCCTCCCCCTCCCCGTCCCCTCCGCCGGCTGGTCCAACCCCCTCCTGCTGCTGGCCGCCGCCGCGCTCGTCGCCGGTGCCGTGCTCGGCAACTGGTTCGCGCTGCTCCTCGGCTGGGCCATCGCCTACGGCTCCCGGCGGCTGACGCCCGCGGAGACCAAGTGGGCGGTGATGGTGCTGCCGGGCACGGCGGTCGCGGCGGGGCTGGTGTGGCTGTGGGGCCGCAACGAGGGCCGCTGGGGCGATCCGATCGCCGAGGGCCACATGAACGACGCGGTGAGCGCCACCTGGCCCTGGGTGGTCAGGGGCGCGGCGCTCGCCTCGGCGTTGTTCCTCCTCTGGCGCTCCCAGCGGAAGGGGTAGCGGCGGGGCGGTAGCGGTCGGTGTCAGGCCGCGGGCTCGTCGTGGCTGGTCGCGCAGTTCCCCGCGCCCCTGACTTGGCTGCCGCTTGCCCACCTCAGGGGCGCGAGGAACTGCGCGACCAGCCCTCACGCACCCGCACCCGACTGACAACCCTTACCCCCCGCCCCACCCGGCCGAACCGCCGGAGGCACCCGGCACAATGGCCCGCATGGCCTCCTCGCTGACCGTCGGTTTCGACCTCGACATGACCCTCATCGACTCCCGCCCGGGCATCCGTGCCTGCTACCTGGCCCTGGCGGAGCGCACGGGTACGTTCATCGACGCCGACCTGGCGGTGACCCGGCTGGGCCCGCCGCTCGCGGAGGAGCTGATCCACTGGTTCCCGGCCGACGAGGTGCCGGCGGTGGCCGACCTGTACCGGGAGATGTACCCGTCCATAGCCATCGCCGCGACGCCCGCCATGGACGGCGCCCGGGAGGCGGTCGACGCGGTGCGGGCGGCCGGCGGACGCACGATGGTGGTGACGGCGAAGTACGAGCCGAACGCCAAGCTGCACCTGGCCCACCTCGGCATCGAGCCGGACGTGGTCGTCGGCGACCTGTGGGCCGAGCAGAAGGCGGCGGCGCTGCGCGAGTACGGCGCGGGCGTGTACGTCGGCGATCACGTCGGGGACGTCCGCGGCGCCCGTGCGGCGGGTGCGTTTTCGGTCGCCGTGGCGACCGGCCCGTGCCCGGCCGACGAGTTGCGCGCGGCCGGCGCGGACGTCGTCCTGCCGGACCTGTCCGCGTTCCCCGCGTGGCTCGGCGGCTACCGCGAGGCGCCCGGCGCCGCACCCCTCGCCTGACGCCGTCCGGCGGCGACGGAGCGCAGGACACCCGCGCCGGCCACGAGGAATCCGACGGCCATGAGCATGCTCAATCCGAACATGTAGGTCGGAAATGGCTTCGCCCCGAGGAACAGCGGAGCCACTGTGACGAGGGTGGCCACGGCCCCGAGGAAGAAGACGACGGCACCGGCGCGGATCAGTCGGTCACCG
Source organism: Streptomyces corchorusii (assembly GCF_001514055.1). Classification (NCBI taxonomy): domain Bacteria; kingdom Bacillati; phylum Actinomycetota; class Actinomycetes; order Kitasatosporales; family Streptomycetaceae; genus Streptomyces; species Streptomyces corchorusii. The sequence goes on from NZ_KQ948360.1 coordinate 154,117, forward strand.
GGCGCGGCGGAATTCGTTTGGGTTTTGTCACGCACCGGACCAGGGTAGTTCCCTGCGCGAGAGAACAACCGGGGGACGTCTTGTCACCCGCCCCAAGACCATTAGCCTTGGTACCGGCGGGTCGTGGTCGACCCGCTCTAGTGCTATCAAGAGCCGTTTCCGAAGTAGTTTTCCCGACGAGTACGAGGACGAGGACAGACGTGCCTACCGGCAAGGTCAAGTGGTTCAACAGCGAGAAGGGCTTCGGCTTTCTCTCCCGCGACGACGGCGGTGACGTCTTCGTCCATTCCTCGGTTCTCCCCGCCGGAGTCGATGCGCTCAAGCCGGGACAGCGCGTGGAGTTCGGTGTCGTCGCCGGTCAGCGCGGTGACCAGGCGCTTTCGGTGATCGTGCTCGACCCGACGCCGTCCGTCGCCGCCGCCCAGCGCAAGAAGCCGGACGAGCTGGCGTCGATCGTGCAGGATTTGACGACCCTTCTTGAGAACATCACACCGATGCTGGAGAAGGGCCGTTACCCGGACAAGGCCTCCGGCAAGAAGATCGCCGGCCTGCTCCGCGCGGTCGCCGACCAGCTGGACGTCTGAGCCGTATCCGCGGGGCCGGCCCGTATTACGGGAAAGCGAGCGCATCGGGGCCGAGGGGCGGCACCAGCCCTTCGGCCGCCGCGCGTGTGAGCAGTCCCCGGATCGCCGCGTAGCCGTCCTCGCCGAGGTCGGCCGTGAACTCGTTGACGTACAGCCCGATGTGCTGGTCGGCGACGGCCGGGTCCATCTCCTGGGCGTGCTCCATGACGTACGGCCGCGAGACCTCCGGGTCGTCCCAGGCGGCCCGTACGGAGGCCCGGACGGCGTCGGCGAGCCGGCCGAGCCGCTCGGCGCCCAGCGACCGCTTGGCGATGATCGCGCCCAGCGGGATCGGCAGCCCGGTGGTGCGCTCCCAGTGCTCGCCCATGTCGGCGAGCTTGTGCAGCCCGTAGTTCTGGTAGGTGAAGCGGGCCTCGTGGATGACCAGGCCCGCGTCCACCTTGCCGTCCCGCACGGCCGGCATGATCTCGTGGAACGGCATGACCACGATCTCGCCCACCCCGCCGGGCAGCGTATCGGCGGCCCACAGCCGGAACAGCAGGTACGCGGTCGACTTCTCACTGGGCACCGCGACCGTACGGCCCGTCAAGTCGGCCTCCGCCTCCCGGGTGAGCACCAGCGGTCCGCAGCCCCGGCCCAGCGCACCGCCGCACGGCAGCAGCGCGTACTCGCCGAGGACGTACGGCAGGACGGCGTACGACACCTTCAGCACGTCGAACTCGCCGCGCTCGGCCATGCCGTTGGTGATGTCGATGTCGGCGAAGGTCACGTCCAGCGCGGGGGCGCCGGGGACGCGGCCGTGGGCGAGGGCGTCGAAGACGAAGGTGTCGTTCGGGCAGGGGGAGTACGCGATCTCCAGCGCTTCAGCGGTCATGTGCGTTCCAACTCTCCAATGCGGGCGCGAGCTTCCCGAAGCCCTCGGTGAGGGCGGCGAGGGCGTCCCCGATGCGCCAGGCGGCGCGGTCGCGGGGCCCCACCGGGTTGGAGACCGCGCGGATCTCCAGCACGGGCACACCGTGCGCGGCGGCGGCCTCCGCCACCCCGAACCCCTCCATGCCCTCGGCGAGCGCGCCGGGGTGCCGGGCGCTCAGGGCGGCGGCGCGGGCGGCCGTGCCGGTCACCGTGGAGACGGTCAGGATCGTGCCGGTGCGGGCACCGGTGGCCTCGGACACGACTCGTACGAGTGATTCCGGCGGGCGATGGGTGACGGTCCCGAATCCGAGTTCGGTGACCGGAAGGAAGCCGTCGGCGGTCTCGGCGCCCAGGTCGGCGACGGTGATCGCGTCCGCGACGACGAGCGAGCCGACGGGCGCGCCGGGCGGGAAGCCGCCGCCGATCCCGGCCGAGACGACCAGGGCGTAGGGGCGGCCGGCCAGCGCGGCGGCGGTGAGGGCGCCGGCGGTCGTGGCGGCGGCGAGCGCCGGGCCGACGCCGGCGGCGAGCAGGTCCCAGCCCGCGGCCGTGCGGACCAGCGACGCGCCCGGCAGCCGTACCTCCTCGGCCGTCGCGGGCAACGCCCGGGCCACCGCGTCCCGCTCGACGGGGACCGCGGTGGCGACCAGGACCGGAACCGGAAGAGACGTCGTGATCAGGCCTTCTTCAGCTTGAAGGACCACATGCCCTTGTTCGTGTTCTCGCCCATCCGGATCGACAGGGTGTTGGTGTTGCCCTGGGTGCCGTACTGGACGTTGAAGAACGCGCTGCTCGGGATCGTGCGGTACGTCTCCTTGCTGGAGTCGCTGAACTGGCGGCCGTTGACCAGCACGATCCAGCCCGCGTCGGCGATCTTCGGGTCGACGCCGATGCGGACGGTCTCGTCCTGACCGACCTTGATCGACTTGATGTCGTCGGCGTTCTTGACGCACTCCTTCAGCGACGTCTCGTTCAGCGCCTTGCCGTCGTTGTAGCAGACGGCCTCGGAGTTGACCGAGTGCCCGCCGACGGTGATCGTCGCGACGGGCGTCGGCTTGTCGCAGGCCGACAGGACGAGCAGTCCGGCGGAAACGGCGCCGGCGGCGGCGACGACGCGGCGGCGTCGCGCAACGCGGTGTACATCAGCGGCTTCGCCGCGGGGCAGCGTGGTCATGGCCGAAGGCTATCGGGCGCCCCGAGCCGTCCGCCCACGTGGGGTACGGCGTGCCCGGTTCGTTACGCCACGCGTGCCCGCGCCCCCCACGCCCCTCACGCCACCCGGGTCGACGCCCGGCCGCCGTGCCGGGCCGAGGCGAGCAGCCCCTTGAGCGTGCTCAGCCAGCCGGCGGCCACGAACGCGGCACCGACCAGCAGCCCCACCGTGCCGTTGAGCGGCATCACGATGCCGACCGCGCCGCCGAACACCCACGCCATCTGGAGCAGCGTCTCGGAGCGGGCGAACGCCGAGGTGCGCACCAGCTCGGGCACGTCCCGCTGGATCAGCGCGTCCAGCGCCAGCTTGGCCAGCGCCTGCGCGAACCCGGCGACCGCGGCCAGGCAGGCCACCAGGAACGCGCCGAAGAAGAGGGCGGCGACGACCGCCGTACCGAGCACCACCGCGACCACGGTCACGATGATGATCTCCGGCGCCCGGGAGCGGAGCCAGGCCCCCACGGCGGTACCGAGGGCGTTGCCCGCGCCGGCCGCGACGCCCACTATCCCCAGCGACACCGCCGCGCTCTCCCCGGTCAGCGGGTGCTCGCGCAGCAGGAAGGCGAGGAAGAAGATCAGGAAGCCGGACAGACAGCGCAGGGCGGCGTTGGCCCCGAGTGCGTGCGTGACGGCCGGCCCGACCGTCCGCAGCCCCGGCCGCTTGGCCTGCCCCCGGCGCGGCCCGTGCAGATGCTGCTCGTCGGCCGCGAGCAGCGCCACGTCCTCGCCCTTGGCCGAGTCCACCTTGGGCGGCAGGGAGAACGACAGGAACGTACCGGCGACGAAGATCACGAAGGCGCCGTAGAGCGGCCACGGATCGCCGAGGGCGTGCAGCCCCGCCGCGACCGGCGCGGCGGCACCGGTGGCCAGCAGCCCGGCGAGCGTCACCCGGGAGTTGGCCTTCACGAGCGAGAACCGCGGCGGCAGCAGCCGTGGCACGACCGCGCTGCGGACCACCCCGTACGCCTTGGAGGCCACCAGCACGCCCAGCGCCGCCGGGTACAGCTCCAGACTGCCGCTCGCCACCGCCCCCGAGATGATCAGCGAGAGCAGCGCCCGCGCCAGCATCGCCGCGGCCATCGCGGCCCGCCGCCCGTGCGGCAGCCGGTCCAGCAGGGGGCCGATGACGGGCGCCAGGACCGTGAAGGGCGCCATGGTGATCGCGAGGTAGAGGGCGACCCGGCCGCGCGCCTCGTCGGTCGGCACCGAGAAGAACACCGTGGACGCGAGCGCCACGGTGACCATCACGTCCCCCGCGCCGTTCACCGCGTGCAGTTCGATCAGCTTGCCCAGACCCGACTCGCCCGCGCCGTGCGCGTGCGTGACCCTGCGGATGCCCCGCGCCGTACCGGTCACCGGGAAGTGCAGGGCACGGCCGACCGAGCGGACGGCACCACCCACCCGGCCCGAACCGCCCCGACCATTCGCCCTGTCCGCGGCTGCCACGACGTTCATAGTGCCCCGAGATACCGCCGGATAGTGCGGATCCGACGGGTGTGGCGGCTCACGACCCCGGTCGGCGCAGGCAGAGGGGCGGGTGGGAATATGCACGAATCTCGTCCGGTGTAGCGTGCCTATCTCAGCCATAACGCAGAATGGATGGCAGAGGTGCGCCCAGGCGCGCGGATGCAGACGTCGATGCGGTCCCCAGGTCCGCTCCGTCGGCGAAACCGCCGGAGGCAGCCGCACTCGACGAGACGGCGTAGGAGAGAAGCGATACCTGTGAGCGCAGCGACCACGCGAAGCCGCACCCCCGACCGCCTGTGCGCCGAGGCCGTCGACCTCGCCCGCACCGCCGCCGAGGAGGCCGCCGCGCCCGGCGTGGTCGGCGAGCACGCCGGCCTGGTGTCGGAGGGCGACCGTGTGGTCACGCACTTCTTCGAGTGCAAGGAGCTGGGCTACCGCGGCTGGCGCTGGGCGGTGACGGTGGCCCGCGCCTCCCGCGCCAAGGTCGTCACGCTCGACGAGGTCGTCCTCCTCCCCGGCCCCGACGCCCTCCTCGCCCCCGAGTGGGTCCCGTGGAGCGAGCGCCTGCGCCCCGGCGACCTCGGCCCCGGCGACCTGCTCCCCACCGACCAGGACGACCTGCGCCTGGAGCCCGGCTACACGGGCGAGGAGGAGCCGCCGCCGAACTCGGTGGTCTCCGAGGAGATGCAGGAACTGGCGGAGGCCGAGGACGCCGACGTCACGCCGGGCGCCCCCGCCGCCCAGCCGACGGTGCCCTCCCGCGGCTCCATCGCGTCCGTCGCCGAGGAACTCGGCATGCGCCGCGCCCGCGTCCTGTCCCGCTACGGCCTCCACAGCGCCGCCGACCGCTGGGAAGAGGCCTTCGGCCCCAAGACGGCCATGGCCCAGGCAGCCCCCGCCACCTGCATGAGCTGCGGCTTCCTCTCGCCCATCGGCGGCTCCCTCGGCCAGGCCTTCGGCGTCTGCGCCAACGAGTTCTCCCCGGCCGACGGCCGCGTGGTCTCCCTCGCCTACGGCTGCGGCGGCCACTCGGAGGCCGCGGTCATGCCGAAGCCCCCGCAGCCCGCCTCGCCGGTCGTCGACGAGACCCGGGTCGACCCCTTCCCGCTCCGCCCGGCCCGCGACTCCGGCTCGGTCCCGGAGACCGGCGACGACGAGACGGCGGAACTCGGCCACTCCTGACCCTTCACGCGCACCTCGGCCCACACCGTCTTGCGCGGCGCGGGCCCGTGCGCCGTACCCCAGCGCTCCGCCAGCGCCTCCACCAGGAGCAGCCCCCGCCCGCCGACCGAGTCCGGTTCCGGACGGCCGAGTTCGGGCAGCAGGTCACCGCGCGTGTCGGTCACCTCGATACGGAGCGTGTCCCCGACGGCGTACAACGTCAGCCGGAAGTCCCGGCCGGCCACCCGGCCGTGACCGGCCGCGTTGGCGGCGAGCTCGGCCACGATCAGCTCCGCCGGGTCCAACGGCAGCCCCCAGGACCGCAGTTGCTCCCTGGCGAGCAGCCGGGCGAGACGGGCCCCGCGGGGCGTGGGGGAGAGCCGCGCGGTGAAGTTCGGGACGGGGGTGGAGATGTGGGTGGAGATTTCCTGGTTCACATCACCCAGAGTGGGGCGTGCCTGCTAACTCTGAACAGTGACGACGCGGTTGCGTAGGGTCACTGTCCAGCGCGTGTCCGGTGGTGTCCGGGCATGTCGAGAAGGGGGTGCGGTGTGAGTGAGGAAGAGGAGCCGGGCTGGGAGGTCGAGCCGGACGACGAGTGGGGCGTCGCCGTCATCGCGACCGTCGGCCGCCAGCTGAGGCTGCGCCGGGAAGCGGTGGGCATGCGCGCCGCCGACTTCGCCAGGGCCGTGGGCTACAGCGAGGACATGGTCTACAAGGTCGAGTCGGGCAAGCGGATTCCGAGGCCGGAGTACCTCGACAAGGCGGACAAGGTCCTGGACGCGGGTGGGTTGCTCGCGGCGATGAAGGAGGACGTGGAGAAGGTCCGGTACCCGAAGAAGGTTCGGGCGCTGGCGGAGAGGGAGGCGAAGGCGGTGGAAATCGGGGTGTACGAGACCAGCAACATCCACGGCTTGTTACAGACTCCCGAGTACGCCCGTGCCCTTCTGGAGTGCTGGCAGCCCGCCTATGCGCCGAAGGACCTGGAGCGGCGGGTATCCGCTCGTGTGGCTCGGCAGTCCATCTTCGAGAGGTCCCCCGCTCCTTCCCTGAGCTTCGTCCTGGAAGAGGCGACTCTGCGCCGCAAGGTTGGGGGCACAATGGTGCGGCGACAGCAGTTCGAACGCCTGCTGGAAATCGGGCGGTTGAGCAACATCACGCTTCAAGTGATGCCGCTGGACAGCCCGCCGCACCCCGGCATGAGCGGGAGGATCGAGTTGCTCAAGTTCGAGGACGGCACAGCTGTTGGCCGGTCCGACGGCGCATTCAGCGGCCGTCCCGTCTCGAACCTGCGGGAGCTGCGCGTCCTTGAGCTGCGGTATGGCACCATCCGGGCGCAGGCTCTCCCCCCTGGGGAGTCGCTGGCCCTCATCGAGCACGTGCTGGGAGAGACATGATCCGCTGGTTCAAGAGCAGTTACAGCAGTGGTCCTGATGGCGACTCCTGCGTAGAGGTTGCGATGACCCCCGCCACCATCCACATCCGCGACTCCAAGCAGGACAACGGCCCCCTCCTCACCGTCGCCCCCTCCACCTGGACGGAGTTCGTCTCCTACGCCGCCCGGCGCTGAACTAGCCGGTGAGGCTCGTCTCGTGGACCGTGTCGAGTCTCGCCTCCTTGCCGGTGCGTTCCAGGCGCAGGTGGGCCGAACGGCCGCTCAGCGTCAGCGTCATGAGCTGGTTGCCGAACCACGGCCCACCCCGCTTGCGCCACCGCACCGGTGGCCGGGGGGTGCGGCCGTGCCGGGCGAGCAGGCGGCCCAGGAAGCGGGCGGGCGCGCTCCAACCGACGCGGAAGCCGATCCGCATGGCCGCCGGCACGGAGTTGTGCACGGGTGAGCAGGTGAGCTGGACGACGGGGACACCGAGGTCGCCGGAGCGCCAGGTGGCCTCGGCGATGTAGCCGTGGTGCACGTCCCCGGAGAGCACGCACACACTCGCCGGGGCGCCCGGTGCCGCCGCGACGTCGGCTATGAGGCCGGCGAGGTCGGCGAAGGAGCGGGGGAAGGCCGCCCAGTGCTCCAGGTCGGCCCCGCGCCGCAGCCACTCGCCGAAGCGGGCCCAGCGGTCGCCGCGTTCGCCGGCGCACAGGGCCGCGTCCCAGCCCTCGGTGTCGTGCACCAGGTGCGGCAGCAGCCAAGGCAGCGAGGTGCCGATCAGGAGGTGGTCGTAGGCGCCCTCGTCGTCCAGGACCTGTGCGCGCAGCCAGTCGGCCTCGCCCGGGTCGAGCATGGAGCGGCGGCCCTCCTCCAGGACCCGTGCGGCCCGGGAGTCGACCATCACCACCCGGACCCGGCCGAAGTCGCGCCGGTAGCTGAAGCGGACCGTCGAGGAGTCGGCGTCGGCCTGTTCGGCCAGGGCGCGCAGTGCCTTCGTACCGTCCGGGGTGGCGCGGACGGCGGCCCAGGTGGGGTCGTCGTCCAGTTCGGCGGGGGACAGGTTGCCCAGGTGCTGGTGGACCCAGTACGACATGAGGCCGCTCAGCAGCCGTTCCTGCCACCAGCCGGTGGCGCGCATGTCGGCGAGCCAGGAGGCGGAGGTGTTCCAGTCGTCCACGATGTCGTGGTCGTCGAAGATCATGAAGCTGGGCACGGTGGACAGCAGCCAGCGGACCTCCGGGTCGAGCCAGGATTCGTAGTAGAGGTGGCAGTACTCCTCGTAGTCGGCGACCTGGCCGCCGGGCGGTTCGTCGAGGTTCCGGCGGCCGGCCAGCCAGCGCCGGGTCTCCTCGGAGGTCTCGTCCGCGTAGATCTGGTCGCCCAGGAGCAGCAGGACGTCGGGGCGGTCGGCGCCGGGGTCGGCCGACAGCCGGCGGGCCAGGGTGTCGAGGGCGTCGGGGCCCACCGGGTCCTTGCCGTCCGCCGGGGGCGCGGCCCAGCGGCACGACCCGAAGGTGACGCGGACGGCGTCGCCGGTGCCGGGCGTGCGGATGACGGAGGGCGGGAAGCGGGAGTCGGGCAGCGGCCACACCGGGGTGTCGTCGAGGAACACCTCGTAGGAGGGGGCGGTGCCCGGCTGGAGCCCGGTCACCGTGACGAGCGCGTAGTGGTGCCCGGCCACCTGGAAGGTGGCGGCCGTGCCGCCCGCGCCGTCGGAACAGCGCACCCGCGCCGTGCAGGGCCCGCTCGTCTCGACCCACACGGTCGCGCGGGAGCCGTCGGTGTACCGCAGCAGCGGTCCCAGACGCAGTTCGGCCACGTCATCGCCTTCCTGTCGCATCCGTACGGAGAGGAACGACCCCCGCGACGGTACAGCGGCGGTACGGGCGTCTGGGAGCCGTCTGCGCGGGCACGTGTGAGGAGAACCGGGCGGGCGGCCCGGTGAGAGGTGCGGCGGAGAGGCGGTGTCGTGACCGAGCACGGGCGGGCGACGGAGGCACGGGAGACCCGGGACACGACGGGCGAGGACGACCTGCTGCGGGGGTTCGCGGTGGACGACCGGCAGCCGGAGCGGCCGGTGCTGCTGGACGCCGGCGGCCGGCCGGTCGAGACCTGGCGGGAGAACCACCCCTACGACCACCTGATCGGCCGGCGCGAGTACGAGCGGACCAAGCGCGTCCTCCAGATCGAACTGCTCAAGCTCCAGCGCTGGGTGAAGGACACGGGGCAGCGGATCGTCGTGGTGTGCGAGGGGCGGGACGCGGCCGGCAAGGGCGGCACCATCAAGCGGTTCACCGAGCGGCTGAACCCCCGGGGGGCCCGCGTGGTGGCGCTGGACAAGCCGACCGAGCGGGAGGCGGGGCAGTGGTACTTCCAGCGGTACGTGACGCACCTGCCGGCCCGCGGGGAGATGGTCTTCTTCGACCGGTCCTGGTACAACCGGGCCGGGGTCGAGCGGGTCATGGGGTTCTGCACGGAGGACGAGCACCGGCAGTTCCTGCGGCAGGCCCCGCTGTTCGAGCGGCTGCTCACCGACGACGGCATCCTGCTGGTGAAGTTCTGGTTCTCGGTGTCCCGCGCCGAGCAGCGGACCCGGTTCGCGATCCGGCAGGTCGACCCGGTGCGCCGCTGGAAGCTCTCCCCGACCGACCTGGCCTCCCTCGACCGCTGGGACGAGTACACCGCGGCCAAGGTCGACATGTTCCGGGCGACCGACACCGCGCACGCGCCCTGGACGGTCGTGAAGAACAACGACAAGCGGCGGGGCCGGCTGGAGGCGATGCGCAGCCTCCTGGACCGCTTCGACTACCCGGCCAAGGACCACGCGGCGGTCGGCACCCCCGACCCGCTGGTCGTCGGCGCGGCGGACACCCTGCTCGAACCGGGTGAGGAACCCACGGCCCTGTCGCCGACCCCGCTGGCCGGACCGGGCGGCGGACCCGGGAACCACCCGGACCCCGCGGTTCCCGCCGGCCGCGGCCACAGGTGAGGAGGAGCCCGGACCATGGGAACGGTGGTGCACGTCCCGCAGACACGGGACATGATCGGGGACGAGCTCTCCGGCGACGAGGCCTTCACCGCGCTGCGCCGCTACGGGGGCGCGCGCCTGCTGCTCGACGCCTTCTCCCGGTTCCGCTACGCCGACGGCTTCACCAACGCCCGCGCCCTCGGCTTCCAGATCGTGCTGGGCCTGGTGCCGTTCACCATCGCGCTCGTCGGCCTCGCCACGGCCGCGCACACGGAGAGCCTGGGGCGGATCGTCGAGCTGACCCTGGGCAGGATCGTGCCGGGCGCCAGCGCCGACGTGGTCCGCGAGGCGCTGCGCGGCACCCGCCGCACCGCCGGCTCCGACGCGTGGAGCACCGTCGCGCTCTGCCTGGGGCTGGCCTTCTCCGTCCTCAACCTGGCCTCGGCGATGGGCCAGGTGGAGCGGGGCGCCAACCGGATCTACGGCATCGAACGGGACCGGTCCTTCCCGCGCAAGTACGGCAGGGCCGTGCTGCTCGCCTTCGCCGCAGGCGTGCCCATGGTCCTGGGCTTCCTGGTCCTGGTCGCCGGCCGGGCCGTGACCGCCGCGACGGCCGAGGCGCTGGGCACCTCCCGGCCCCCGGCGTGGTGGGGCGCCCTGGAGGTGCCCGTGGGAACGGCCCTCGCCTGGATCGCCTCCGCCGTCATCCTCCGCTGGTCGCCGCGCCGGGACCAGCCCGGGTACACCTGGCTGGCCTTCGGTTCCGCCGTCCACCTGGTGCTGTGGGTCACCGCGACCTGGCTGCTGACGCTCTACGTCTCCCGCAGCGGCTCCTTCGGCGCCGTGTACGGGCCGCTCACGGCCTTCGTGGCCCTGCTGCTGTGGGCCAACCTGACCGGGGTCGCCCTGTTCCTGGGCATCGCGTTCGCCGCGCAGCTGGAAGCGGCCCGCGCCGGTCTCGGCCGTGCCGTGCGGCCGGACCCGGGGCCGGGCCCCTGAGCCCGGCCCCGAGGCGCGGGTCAGGACGACTTCACGATGCGGCGGACGTTGTCGATGGAGCCGCACCCGGCCTTCAGCTGACGCTCACGCTCCTCCCGGAACGCCGCGCCCAGCTCCGCGCGCCGCTCCGCCGCCACGTTCTCGCGCGCCCCGTTGAGGATCGTGCGCTCCTCCTCGTCGGCGTGGTGGGTGACGGCCTCCACCAGCGCCTCCAGCTTCTCGTCCCACTCCTCGGAGCCGATCTCCTCGACCTCCAGGAGTTCCAGCAGGGCCTCGTTGCCCTCGTCGTGCTCGTGCTCGCCGTGCTCGACCTCTTCGTCGTCGATGTTCTTGTACCGCTTCAGGGCGGGGTAGACCTCGGCCTCCTCGGCCAGCGCGTGCGCGATCAGCAGGTCCGCGAACTCCTCCAACGCGGACGCACGGTCGGCCTCCACGCTGCGCATGAGGCGGAACAGGTCCTCCATACGCCGGTGGTCCTGGAGGATCAGCTCGACGACATCCCGGGTTTCGGCCATGGAACGGGCACCACTTTCGTACGTACGGGCACTACCGTGCCAACGGATGGGTTCCCACCGACTACCCCCACCGTCCGCGTTGATGGCCTCCCGGCTCCGCGCTGTACCTTCGTCCTCACGTCGTAGAGGAGAGTCAACGTGAGCAAGTTCGTGCGGCCGGCGGCCGAGGGCGCCGACCCCTTCGGCACCGCCCGTCTGCGTCGCGGTGTCCTCGACGCCTGGGCGACCAGCCCCGCCCGGTTCCGGGAGGACGCCAACGCCGAGGAGGACCTGGTCCTCGGGGGATACCGGGACCGGCTCGTCGTCGAGCTGGCCCAGAACGCGGCTGACGCCGCCGCGCGGGCGCAGGTGCCGGGGCGGTTGCGGCTCACCCTCCGCGACGGCGTGCTCGTGGCCGCGAACACCGGGGCCCCGCTGGACGCGGCCGGTGTCGAGTCGCTGTCCACGCTGCGGGCCTCCGCGAAGCGGGACGCCGAGGCCACGCCCGGCGCCGTCGGCCGGTTCGGGGTCGGGTTCGCCGCCGTGCTCGCCGTCACCGACGAACCGGCGATCGTGGGGCGGCACGGGGGTGTGCGCTGGTCCCTCGCCGAGGCCAGGGAACTGGCCGCCGACACCGCCCGGCACAGCCCCGGGCTCGGGGACGAGGTGCGGCGGCGGGACGGGCACGTGCCCCTGCTCCGGCTGCCCTTCGCCGCCGAGGGCACCGCTCCCGAGCCGTACGACACCGCCGTCATCCTGCCGCTGCGGGACGCCGCCGCCGCCGACCTCGCCGAACGGCTGCTCGACGGCATCGACGACGCCCTGCTCCTCGCCCTGCCGGGGCTGGCGGAAGTCGTCGTGGAGGTCGGCGACGGAGCTCCCCGCACGCTCAGCCGGCGTACCGACGGCCCCTTCACCATCGTGGAGGACTCCCGGGACGGCATCACCAACTGGCGTACGGCCTCGGCGAACGGGGCGCTCACGCCCGAGCTCCTCGCCGACCGGCCGGTCGAGGAACGGCTGCGGCCGCACTGGTCGGTGACCTGGGCCGTGCCCGTCGACGCCTACGGCGCCCCGGCCCGGCCCCGAACGAGCCCCGTCGTGCACGCGCCGACGCCGAGCGACGAGCCCCTCGGTGTGCCCGCCCTGCTCATCGCCTCCTTCCCGCTGGACACCACCCGCCGGCACGCGGCGCCCGGCCCGCTCACCGACTTCCTGGTGGAGCGCGCCGCCGACGCCTACGCCGGACTGCTCGCCTCCTGGCGGCCGGTGCTGCCCGGGATCATCGACCTCGTGCCGGGGCCGCTCGGCAAGGGCGCGCTGGACGGGGCCCTGCGGCAGGCCGTGCTGGAGCGGCTGCCGCGTACCGCCTTCCTGCCCCCGGCCGTCGAGGCGAAGGGCGACGACGAACTGCCGGAGGCGCTGCGGCCCCGCGACGCCGAGATCGTGGAGGGCGCCGGCGCCGACACCGTGCGGGTGCTCGCCGAGGTGCTGCCCACCCTGCTCCCGGCGGGGCTGGAGCGGCGCGCCGAGCTGCGCACCCTCGGGGTGGCCCGGCTGCCGCTCGCCGACGCCGTCGACCGGCTCGCCGGGCTGGAGAAGGAGCCGCAGTGGTGGTGGCGGCTGTACGACAGCCTCGCCGGGGTCGACCCCGAGCGGCTGTCCGGGCTGCCGGTGCCTTTGGCCGACGGAAGGACCACGATCGGGCCCCGGCAGGTGCTGCTGCCCGCGCCGGACGCCGCCCGGATCGACCCGGACGTGCTCGGGCGGCTCGGGCTGAAGGTGGCGCACGCGGACGCCGCGCACCCGCTGCTGGAGAAGCTCGGCGCGCTGCCCGCGACCCCGCGCGCGGTACTGACCACCCCTCAGGTGCGGGCCGCCGTCGCGGGCTCGCTGGAGGACGACGGCGCCCTCGGCTGGGAGGAGGACGCGCCGGACGCCGAGGAGCTGGCCGACACGGTGCTCGCACTGGTGCGGGACGCGGGACTCGAACCGGGGGACGAGCCCTGGCTGGGCGCCCTCGCGCTGCCCGACGAGGACGGGGAACTCGCGCCCGCCGGTGAGCTGGTGTTCCCCGGCAGCCCCTTCGCCCGGGTCATCCGGGAGGGTGAACTGGCCGCCGTGGACGCCGACCTGGCGCAGAGGTGGGGTGAGCAGCCGCTCGCCGCGTGCGGGGTGCTCGCCGGCTTCGCCCTCGTCCGGGCCACGGACGTCGTCCTGGACCCGGACGAGCTGGAGCCCCGGGACGGCGACTACGCCGAGCCCGACGACGCCGGTCTGCTGGACGCCGTGGACGTGTGGTGCGAGGACATCCTCGACCGGTTCCCGGACAGCCCGGTGCCGCCGGTCGCCACCGAACTCGTCGCCGTCCGTGACCTGGACCTGGTGGACGACGACCACTGGCCCGAGGCGCTCGCCCTGCTGGCCCGGCCGCCGCTGCGGGACGCCCTCATCCAGCCCGTGCGCGTCCTGCTGCCCGACGGCACCCATGAGGTCGTACGGCCGTACACCGCGTGGTGGCTGCGCGGGCACCCGGTGCTCGACGGGCGGCGCCCGGCCGGGCTGCTCGCGACCGGCGGGGACCCGCTGCTGCGCGGGCTGTACGACGAGGCCGACGCCACCGGGTTCGAGGACGAGCAGGTGCTGCGGGCGCTCGGCGTGCGCACCTCGGTCGGCGCGCTGCTGGACGAGCCCGGCGGCGCCGCCGAACTGCTGGACCGCCTCGCCGACCCGGAGCGGCCCGTCACACCCGCCCAACTGCACGGGCTGTACAGCGCGCTGGCGGAGCTGGACCCCGAGCAGGTGACCCTGCCGGACGAGCTGCGGGCCGTGGTCGACGGGCGCGTGGAGGTCGTGGACGCCGGGTCGGCCGTCGTGGTCGACTCGCCGGACCTGCTGCCGTTCACCTCGGGTGTGCCGCTGCTGCCGGTCCGGCCGGCGCGGGCCGCCGAGCTGGCCGAGCTGTTCCAGGTGCGGCGGCTGAGCGAGTCCGTCACCGGTGAGGTGCACTCCGAGGGGACCGAGCACGACGTACCGGACGCGGTACGGGTGCTGCTCGGGCCGCGTACGCCGGACACCTACGTCGAGCACGAGGAACTCGTCGTGGACGGCGTGGAGATCGACTGGCGGCTCACCGACGACGGCGTGCCGCACGCGGCCACCCTGGAGGGGGTCGCGGCGGGGCTGGCCTGGGCGGCGGGGCAGTGGCCCCGGCGGTTCGAGGTGGCCGCGCTGCTGGAGGACCCGTCGCGGACGGAAGAGCTGGCGCGGGACCGGTGGTTCGACTGACCCCGGCCGGTTCCGCCGGGGCCGGCACCCGCTGAAACACGTCCGCACAAAATTTTCACGACTCGTACAACCTTTCACTCCGTCCCCGCGTCACATCTGCGGAGTCACCCGACTCCCCAGATCTCAACGTGGGGACCTCACATGCGCATGCGTGCCTCTGTCGCCGTCGTCGGCGGCGCCCTGGCCCTGTCCGCCCTCGCCGTCCCGGCCGCCCAGGCCGACGGCGGCTACGGCGACACGAAGATCACCAAGGTGGTGGTCGACGGTGACAACAAGGTGCAGATCGGCATCTCCAGCGCGGTGACCGTCAAGGTCAGCGTCACCGCCACGGACAACTCCGGCATCAAGGGCGCCGACGAGTTCACCCTCTACGGCCCCGACAACGGGTACGCGGGCACGGGCAAGCCCACCTGCACCAAGGTCAACGCCACCACCGCCACCTGCACCGCCTCGGTGAAGATCGACCCGAAGACGGACTACCTCACCAACAAGAGCGCCGGCACCTGGTACGTGGACGCGTGGGTCGACGCCAAGGACGGCGACTTCATCTGGAAGCAGAAGGCCGGCTCCTTCTCCTTCCAGCGCGCCGCCCGGCTCACCGCCAACGCCTCCCCGGAGCCGGTGAAGAAGGGCAAGACCGTCACCGTGACGGGCGCCCTCACCCGCGCCAACTGGGAGTCGCTGAAGTACGGCGGCTACGGCTCGCAGTCCGTGAAGCTCCAGTTCCGCAAGAAGAGCTCCAGCACCTACACCACGCTGAAGACCATCAAGGCGGACACCAAGGGCAACCTGAAGACGACGACCACCGCCACGGTCGACGGCTACTTCCGCTTCTCCTTCGCGGGCGGCTCGACCACCTCGGCGGTCAACGCCACGGGTGACTTCGTCGACGTGCAGTAAGCGGCACGCCTCCGGCCCCGGGAGTGCCTGCCGTCGCTCCCGGGGGCGGAACGTTCCTTCTCAGTTGTGTCATGTGCTGGTAATCCCGGGCCCAAATCTGGCCGGAAAGCGGTCTTGCCGTACAACCCGCCCCCTGCCTCGCGGATCTGATCGCGTGAGTCGACCGACTCCACGATCACTTCTCCCTCCAGGGGAACGCACATGCGCATACGTGCCACCGTGGCCGCCGTCTCCGGCGCCCTGGCCCTTTCCGCCTTCGCCGTCCCGGCCGCACACGCCACCGGTGACTCCGGCACGCCGTACACGCTGAACGTCAGCTTCTCGAACGTCACCATCGCCAAGGCGATCAAGGTGGGCACCACCAACGAGGTCAGTGCCACCTACTCGTACACGCTGACGCACGGTTCGGACGTGAACATCGGGGCGAAGGACTTCTACTCCGACGCCTTCCTCTACAAGGGCTCGTACGACACCTCGACCGCCGAGCTGTACGGCGACGACCCGGCGACCTGCACCCCCGTCACGACGACGACGGCCACCTGCAAGGGCACCGTCGACATCTACCCGGCCGACGGGGACCTCAAGAGCGCCTGGGCCGGTTCCTGGGGCGTGGCCGCCGAGGCCGTCGCCTTCAACGGCCAGGACCAGAACAACCCCGACCTGAGCAAGGTCGGCTACAAGGACAAGAGCGGCCTCGGCAGCACCCTGGTGCAGCGCTACTCCAAGCTCACGGCCAACGCGGGCCCCGAGCCCGTCGGCAAGGGCAAGACCCTCACGGTGACGGGCAAGCTGACCCGGGCGAACTGGGACGACCACCTGTACCACGGCTACACCAGCCAGCCGGTCAAGCTCCAGTTCCTCAAGGCGGGCACGTCCACCTGGACCACCGTCAAGACGGTGTACACGGACTCGTCCGGCAACCTGAAGACCACCACCACCGCGAACTACGACGGCTACTGGCGCTACAGCTTCGCGGGCACCTCGACCACCCCGGCGGTCAACGCCGCGTCCGACTACGTCGACGTGCAGTAGCGGCACCCCACCGGACTCAGTCCGGGAAGCGGCGGCCGACCCACCTCCACAGGTACTCCAGGGCGGCCGCCGCCACCGCGGCCACGCCGACCGCCGTCCACGGCAGCTCCATGCCGACCAGCTTCAGCGCGAAGAAGTCCTGGAGCGCCGGGATCGCGAGGACCAGCAGGAAGGCCACGGCCATCGCGGCCACCAGGGCCACCCGCCACCAGGTGTAGGGACGGGCGATGATCGCCAGGACCCACATGGAGATCAGGAACAGCGTCAGGGTGGCCGCGCTCGTCTCCGCGGCCAGCGCGCCGGGGCCGGTGTAGTGGTGCCGCGCCAGCAGGTACGTGGCGAAGGTCGCGACCCCGGCCAGCACCCCGCCGGGGACCGCGTACCGCATCACCCGGCGCACGAAGTGCGGTCTCGCCCGCTCCTTGTTCGGCGCGAGGGCCAGGAAGAAGGCCGGGACGCCGATGGTGAGCGTGGACAGCAGGGTCAGGTGCCGGGGCAGGAACGGGTACTCCACCTGCCAGCACACCACCAGCACCGCCAGCAGCACCGAGTAGACCGTCTTCACCAGGAACAGCGTCGCCACGCGCGTGATGTTGCCGATCACCCGGCGGCCCTCGGCGACCACCGAGGGCAGGGTCGCGAAGCTGTTGTCCAGCAGCACGATCTGGGCCACCGCCCGCGTGGCCTCCGAACCGGAGCCCATGGCGACCCCGATGTCCGCGTCCTTCAGGGCCAGCACGTCGTTCACGCCGTCCCCGGTCATCGCGACCGTGTGCCCGCGCGACTGGAGCGCGCCCACCATGTCCCGCTTCTGCTGCGGGGTCACCCGCCCGAAGACGGTGCCCGCGTCCAGGGCCTTCGCCATCTCCGGCCGCTCGGCGGGCAGCCGCCGCGCGTCCACCGCCGTGCCCTCCAGGCCCAGCTTCGCGGCGACCGCCCCGACCGAGACCGCGTTGTCACCGGAGATGACCTTGGCGCGGACGTCCTGCTCGGTGAAGTAGCGCAGGGTGTCGGAGGCGTCGGGCCGCAGCCGCTGTTCCAGGACGACCAGGGCGGCGGGGCGGGCGCCCCGGGCCGGCTCGGCGTCGTCCAGGTCGCGGTGCGCGCGGGCCAGCAGCAGCACGCGCAGGCCCTGCTCGTTCAGGCGCTCGGTCTCGGCCAGCGCCGGGTCGTCGGCGCCGAGCAGCACGTCCGGGGCGCCCAGCAGCCAGGTGCTGGTCTCGCCGTCGCCCTCGCTGAACGCGGCCCCGCTGTACTTGCGGGCGGAGGAGAAGGGCAGCGACTCCACGCAGCGCCAGTCGTCGCTGTCCGGGTAGGCGTCGATGATCGCCTGGAGGGAGGCGTTGGGGCGCGGGTCGGACTCGCCGAGCGCGCCGAGCACCTTGCGCAGGTACGTCTCGTCCGCGCCGTCCAGCGTCCGCAGCTCGGTGACGTCCATGCCGCCCTCGGTGAGCGTGCCGGTCTTGTCCAGGCAGACGGTGTCGACGCGGGCCAGACCCTCGATGGCGGGCAGCTCCTGCACGAGGCACTGCTTGCGGCCGAGCCGGATGACGCCGATCGCGAAGGCCACGGAGGTGAGCAGCACCAGCCCCTCGGGGACCATCGGCACGATCCCGCCGATGGTGCGGGCGACGGAGTCCTTCAGGTCGTCGTTCTTCACGACGAGCTGGGTGATGACGAGTCCGACGGCCGCCGGGACCATCATCCAGGTGACGTACTTCAGGATCGTGGAGATGCCGGTGCGCAGCTCGGAGTGGACGAGCGTGAACCGGGACGCCTCCTCGGCGAGCTGGGCGGCGTAGGCCTCGCGGCCGACCTTGGTGGCGGTGAAGGCGCCGCTGCCCGCGACCACGAAGCTCCCGGACAGCACCGGGTCGCCGGGGCGTTTGACGACGGGGTCGGCCTCGCCGGTGAGCAGCGATTCGTCGATCTCCAGCCCGTCCGCCTCCGCGCACACCCCGTCGACCACGACCTTGTCGCCCGGACCGATCTCGATGAGGTCGTCCAGGACGATCTCATGGGTGGCCACCTCGGTCGCGACCCCGTCCCGCCGTACCGTCGGCCGGGCCTCCCCGATCACCGCGAGCGAGTCCAGGGTCTGCTTGGCCCGCCACTCCTGGACGATGCCGATGCCGGTGTTGGCGAGGATCACGAAGCCGAAGAGGCTGTCCTGGATCGGCGCCACGAACAGCGTGACCAGCCACAGGACGCCGATGATCGCGTTGAACCGGGTGAAGACGTTGGCCCGGACGATCTCCCCCAGCGACCGGCTGCTGCGCACCGGTATGTCGTTGACGAGGCCCCGGCCGACGCGGTCCGCGACCTCGGCACCGGTCAGTCCGGTCGCGGGGCGCCCCGGCAGGGCCACGGGATGCACGGGGTCGAGTTCGGCGCCCGCGTCTATATGGCTCATGCAGTCGACGGTACGTGCGATATCGCCCGCCCGCCCACCAAACGGGCCCGGGGACGGAGCCCCGGCGGCCGGCCGGGCTATTCGGCCGACATCGCCCTCGACGCTGCCGCCCGCCTCAGCGCAGCGTCCCGCTTGCGCACGTACCAGACCCCGATCAGTCCCAGCCCGCCCCCGGCCAGGCACGTCCACAGCCACCACAGGTGCCCGTGGTCCTCGAACCAGCCGTAGAAGGGGAGCTGGACCAGGAAGAGCACGAACCACACGAGGGTGCCGCCGGTGATCGTGGCGACCACGGGCCCCTCCAGGGGCTCCGGCGCCTCGTGCTTGGGGGTCCACTTAGCCATGCGCACAGCTTAAGCGCCGTCAGGGTCTACGCGCGGAGATAGCGATCTGCCCCTTATACGTTCATACTGAAACCGTTTGTCTTTGACCGCTTCTGATCGTAGGAAACTCCAACGGGGCTCGGGGGAACCCCGCTGGTGATGAGGTCCCGCATGTCCACCTCGGCACCTGCCAAGGTCCCCACCCCCGAGAAGCCGGGTGGCGCGCCCGCCTTTGGCGCCCTCGACCGCTACTTCAAGATCTCCGAGCGCGGCAGCAACCTCGCCCGTGAGGTCCGCGGCGGTTTCGCCACCTTCTTCGCGATGGCGTACATCATCGTGCTGAACCCGATCATCCTCAGCAGCGCGAAGGACATGTACGGGCACCACCTGGACAACGGCCAGCTGGTGACGGCGACCGCGCTGACGGCCGCGTTCTCCACGCTGCTGATGGGCGTCATCGGCAACGTGCCGATCGCGCTCGCCGCCGGCCTCGGCGTGAACTCGGTCGTCGCCCTCCAGCTCGCGCCGCGCATGTCCTGGCCGGACGCCATGGGCATGGTCGTCCTCGCCGGTTTCGTGGTCATGCTGCTGGTCGCCACCGGTCTGCGCGAGCGCGTGATGAACGCCGTGCCGTTCGGTCTGCGCAAGGCGATCTCCATCGGTATCGGCCTGTTCATCATGCTGATCGGCCTGGTCGACTCCGGTTTCGTCACCCGTATCCCGGACGCCGCCCAGACCACCGTCCCGGTCCAGCTCGGCACCGGCGGTCACCTCACCGGCTGGCCGGTGCTGATCTTCATCCTGGGCGCGCTGCTCACCTTCGCGCTGATCGTCCGCAAGGTGCCGGGCGCGATCCTCATCTCCATCGTCGGCATGACCGTCGTCGCGGTGATCATCAACGCGGTCGCCACGATCCCGTCCTGGGGCCTGACGGTCCCGAAGTGGCCGGGCAACCCGGTCGCCACCCCCGACTTCGGCCTGGTCGGCCAGGTGAGCCTGTTCGGCGGCTTCTCCAAGGTCGGCGTGCTGACCGGCATCCTCTTCGTCTTCACGGTCCTGCTGTCGTGCTTCTTCGACGCGATGGGCACGATCATGGGCATCAGCGACGAGGCCAAGCTGACGGACGCCGAGGGCTACATGCCGGGCATCAACAAGGTCCTCTTCGTGGACGGGCTCGCGGTCGCGGCGGGCGGTGCCAGCTCCTCCTCGGCCACCACCGCCTTCGTGGAGTCCACGGCCGGCGTCGGCGAGGGCGCCCGTACCGGCTTCGCGAACGTCGTCACGGGCGGCCTGTTCGCCGTCGCGCTGTTCCTCACCCCGATCGCCACGATGGTCCCGTCCCAGGCGGCCACCCCGGCGCTGGTCGCGGTCGGCTTCCTGATCCTGTCGAACTCCATCAAGGAGATCGACTGGGCGGACTACACCATCGCGATCCCGGCGTTCGTGACGATGCTGATGATGCCGTTCACCTACTCGATCACGAACGGCATCGGCATGGGCTTCATCACCTTCACGGTGCTGCGGCTGGTCGCCGGGCGGGCCCGGGAGATCCCGGCGGCGATGTACGTCGTCTCGGCGGTCTTCGCCTTCTACTACCTGATGCCGGCCCTGGGCCTGACCTGACCGGCGGGCGTCAGGTGACGCCGTAGAACCTCTCCGTCTCCTCGACGGCGGTCTGGAACCGCTCGTCGAAGTCATCCCGAATGAGCGTCCGGACGACATAGTCCTGGACGCTCATTCCTCTTCTCGCCGCGTGCTGCCGGAGCCGTTCGAGCAGCTCCCCGTCCATCCGCAGGCTGAGCACACTGGTCCCCATGCCTACGAGGGTCGCCACAGCCGGCCGTCCGATGCGTCCATTTCCGGACCCGGCTCACCCGTTCGGGTGATCTGAGGGTTCAGTGGCGGGAGTCACGGGCATCCTGGGCACGCCCGACTGGTCTTTAGCGAGAGTAATGAGTTACGCTAAAGAACATGCCGGACCTTACCCATGGCGACGACGCAGCCGCCGTGAACGCACTCCGCTCCGCAGTGATGCGGTTGTCCCGTCGGCTCAAGCACCAGCGGGTCGACGAGTCGCTGAGCCCCACCGAGATGTCGGTGCTCGGCACCCTCGCCCGCTGCGGCTCCGCCACCCCGGGCGAACTGGCCCGCAAGGAGCACGTCCAGCCGCCGTCGATGACCCGCATCGTCGCGCTGCTCGAAGCCAAGGGGCTGGTCAGGCTGGAGCCGCACCCCGAGGACCGGCGCCAGAAGGTCGTCACCCAGACCGAGCAGGCCGAGGCCATGCTCGAAGAGAGCCGCCGCAAGCGCAACGCCTTCCTGGCCGGCCTGGTCGAGGGCCTGGACGAGGACGAGTGGGCCGCCCTGCGCACCGCCGCCCCCGTGCTGGAGAAGCTCGCACACCTGTAAGCGCGTCATCCGAGGAGGCGAACCCTTTTGAGTACGGGATCCGGAACACCTTCCGCCCCCGCACCGGCCACCCCTACCAACCCTGTCGTTTCCCGTAAGTCCTCGATGTTCAGCTCGCTGAAGATCCGGAACTACCGCCTCTTCTTCATCGGCCAGGTCGTCTCCAACACCGGCACCTGGATGCAGCGCATCGCCCAGGACTGGCTGGTCCTCAGCCTCACCGGCTCCTCCGCGGCCGTCGGCATCACGACGGCCCTCCAGTTCCTGCCGATGCTGCTGTTCGGTCTCTACGGCGGCGTCCTCGTGGACCGCCTGCCCAAGCGCCCCGCCCTGCTGGTCACCCAGAGCGCGATGGCCCTCACCGGTCTCGTGCTCGCCGCGCTGACCCTCTCCGGGTACGTCCAGGTCTGGCACGTCTACGTCGCCGCCTTCGCCGTCGGCCTCGCCACGGTGGTCGACAACCCGGCCCGGCAGTCCTTCGTCTCCGAGATGGTCGGCCCCGAGCAGCTTCAGAACGCGGTCAGCCTGAACTCGGCGAACTTCCAGTCGGCCCGGCTGGTCGGCCCCGCCGTCGCCGGCCTGATGATCACCGGGGTGGGCACCGGCTGGGCGTTCCTCGCCAACGGCCTGTCCTTCGCCGCGCCGATCGCCGGCCTGCTGCTGATGCGCGCCCGCGAGCTGCACGTGGTCGAGCGCGCGCCGCGCGGCAAGGGCCAGCTCCGCGAGGGCCTGCGGTACGTGGCGAAGCGGCCGGAGCTGATCTGGCCGATCGTCCTGGTCGGCTTCATCGGCACCTTCGGCTTCAACTTCCCGGTGTGGCTGTCCGCCTACGCGGACCACGTCTTCGACGCCGGAGCCGGTGCCTACAGCCTCTTCAACACCCTGATGGCCGTCGGCTCCCTGGTCGGCGCCCTGCTGGCCGCCCGGCGCGGCACGGCCCGGCTGCGCGTGCTGATCGCCGCCGCGCTGGCCTTCGGCGCGCTGGAGACCGTGGCCGCTGTGGCGCCGTCGTACTGGCTGTTCGCGCTGCTCATGGTCCCGATCGGGGTCTTCGGCCTGACGGTGAACGTCACCGCGAACACCGCCGTGCAGATGGGCACCGACCCGGCCATGCGGGGCCGGGTGATGGCCCTGTTCATGATGGTCTTCATGGGCGGCACGCCGCTGGGCGCGCCGGTGGTCGGCTGGATCACCGACACCTACGGCGCCCGGATCGGCTTCGCGGCCGGCGGTGTGGTGTCGGCGGCCGCGGCCGGGGCGATCGGCCTGGTCCTGGCCCGCATCGGCGGCCTGCGCCTGTCGGTGGGCTGGCACCGCGGCCATCCGCGGGTCCGGTTCGTGCCGCGCGAGCGGGAGCGGCTGGCCACGGCGGCGTGAGCCTCCCGGGCCGCCCCGTCAGCGTCCGCCCGGAGGGTCCTGGTCGACCCTCCGGGCCAGCACCTGTCCCGGCCAGTCGTCCGGGCCGTGGGTGTAGGTGTGCGTCGGGGTGAAGCCGTTGGCCTCGTAGTAGGCGACGAGCCGGCGGTCGCCGCCCGCGTAGCAGTCCACCCGGAGCAGGCCCACGCCGGCCCGCCGGGTCGTCTCGGCGGCGTGCGCGAGCAGCGCGCTGCCCACGCCCTGCCCCTTGAAGCGGCGGTCGGAGGCGAGCCAGTGGATGTACCGCTCGGGCTCGCCGGGCGGCGGGAGGTGGGACAGGTAGGCGCCGGGCCCGTCGGTGAGCGTGAGCGTGGCGGCCGGTACGCCGTCCACCTCGGCGATGTACGGGGTGCCCTCGGCCAGGGCGCGCGCGACCGCCTCGACGGTCCTGGCGTGCCCCGACAGCGGCTCGGTGCCCCACTGGCCGGTCCGCCCCTGTGAGACGAGCCACTCCACACTGCTGTCGAGCATGCCCAGTATCGCGGGCAGGTCGTCGGGGCCGCCTTCGCGGATGGTGATCGCCATGAGCCCATGATGCCCGCCGGGGTCTGGGATCGTGAGGCGTATGAGACTCTTCGCCGCCGTGCTGCCCCCCGGGGACGTCGTGGAGGAACTCGCCGCGGAGGTGACCCGGTTGAGGCGGCTGCCGGGCGCCGGCCGGCTGCGCTGGACCGCCCGCCCCGGCTGGCACTTCACCCTCGCGTTCTACGGCGAGGTCGCCGACGACGTCGTACCCGCCCTGTCGGACCGCCTGGCCCGCGCGGCCCACCGTACGGCCCCCTTCCCGCTCTCGCTCGCGGGCGGCGGCCAGTTCGGCCGGGGCCGGGCGCTGTGGACGGGCGCCCGGGGGGACGTGGAGGCGCTGCGGCTGCTCGCCGACCGGGCGGAGGCGGCGGCGCGGAAGGCCGGGGTGCCGATGGGGGAGCACCGGCGCTACACGGCCCATCTGACGCTGGCCCGCAGCCGGGACGCGGTGGACGTACGGCCGTATGTGGCGGCGCTCACGGAGTTCGCCGGCGAGAGCTGGACCGTGGCCGACCTGGCGCTGGTGCGCAGCCGGCTGCCGACGTCCGGGGTGCCGGGGGAGCAGCCGCGGTACGAGGTGGTCGAACGGTGGGCGCTGGGCGAGGCCGGTTAGTCTCGAATACGTGGACCCGAAAACCCGGAACCGGATCATGGCCGGTGCGCTTGTGTTGATGTTCGTGGTGGTGGCCTTGGCGTCGGCCGTCAGGTAGCGGTCGGTTCAGGCGCCCGCGCGGCGGAGCCGCATGTCGAACGCAGCCCCGCCGCCCCTTCGGGCGCTGACCCTTTCCGGCGTCTACCAGGCGAACGCCTCCGGGGACGGGCCCGGGCCCGGGAAGATCTCGTCCAGGCCGGCCAGCAGGTCCTCGCCGAGCTCCAGCTCGACCGCCCGGAGGGCCGACTGAAGCTGTTCGGCGGTGCGCGGGCCGACGATCGGGCCCGTCACGCCGGGGCGGGTCAGCAGCCAGGCCAGGGCCACCTCGCCGGGCTCCAGGCCGTGCTTGTCGAGCAAGTCCTCGTAGGACTGGATCTGCGCGCGGGCCGCCGGGTCCTTCAGGGTGTCCGCGGCCCGGCCGGAGGCGCGGCGACCGCCCTGCACCTCCTTCTTGATGACCCCGCCCAGCAGACCGCCGTGCAGCGGCGACCAGGGGATGACCCCGAGGCCGTAGTCCTGCGCGGCCGGGATGACCTCCATCTCGGCGCGGCGCTCGGCCAGGTTGTACAGGCACTGCTCGCTGACCAGGCCGATGGTGCCGCCGCGGCGGGCGGCGGTCTCGTTGGCCTGGGCGATCTTGTAGCCGGGGAAGTTGCTGGAACCGACGTAGAGGATCTTGCCCTGCTGGACGAGGACGTCGATCGCCTGCCAGATCTCCTCGAACGGGGTGCTGCGGTCGATGTGGTGGAACTGGTAGAGGTCGATGTGGTCCGTCTTCAGCCGCTTCAGGCTGGCGTCCACCGCGCGCCGGATGTTCAGCGCGGAGAGCTTGTCGTGGTTGGGCCATGCCTCGCCGTCGCCGGCCATGTTGCCGTACACCTTGGTGGCGATGACGGTCTTGTCGCGCCGGCCGCCGCCCTTGGCGAACCAGTTGCCGATGATGGACTCGGTCCGGCCCTTGTTCTCGCCCCAGCCGTACACATTGGCCGTGTCGAAGAAGTTGATGCCCGCGTCCAGCGCCGCGTCCATGATCGTGTGACTGTCGGCCTCGTCGGTCTGCGGACCGAAGTTCATCGTCCCGAGGACGAGCCGGCTGACCTTGACTCCTGTGCGTCCGAGCTGCGTGTACTTCATGGTCCACCAGCCAACGGCTTGGAGTGCGCTCTATGCAAGGCCTGTTGAGGGCAGGGAGCCGCCCTCGTGGTGCGCGATCACGCCGAGCCGGTTGGCCGCGTTGATCATGGCGACCAGGTAGACCAGCGCGGTGCTCTGCTCCTCGTCGTAGTGTTCGCGCACCCCGGCCCACGTCTCGTCGGACACGCCCGGGTGGGCGTCGGCGATCCGGGTGCCCTCCTCGGCGAGCGCCAGCGCGGCCCGCTCGGCCCCGGTGAACACGGTGGAGCGGCGCCAGGCTGCCACCAGGTGGAGACGGGCCGCGCTCTCGCCGGCTTTCGCGGCCGTCTTGGTGTGCAGGTCGACGCAGAAGCCGCAGCCGTTGATCTGGCTGGCGCGCAGCATCACCAGCTCCTGCGTGCTCCGGGGCAGCGCCGACCGCGTGATCCCGAGGCTGACGTCGGCGAACCGCTTGCCGAGCTCGGCGCCGAGGTCGTTCGTCATCAGGTGCAGACGGGGTTCCATGTCGTGGTCCTCATCGGAAGGGTCCGGTACCGCGCCACGTCGTCGGCGCGGCGTCCTGTCGACCACGAGATGCCGGCCGGCCCGCCGGTGTGACGACCCCGGGCGTGTGACCTGCGCCACTCCGCGGCCGGGGCCGACGTGGGGTCGGAGGGGCACCGTAGGGTGCGCGCGGCGGCGATGCGCCGGGAGGTGCGGCACGACCGCTGGTGGGCGTACGGGTGAGCGGGGTCAGTCGCGGGGGAAGTCGCCGGTTTTGAGGACGAGGTCGACGACGGTGCCGGTCAGGTCGATGTCGGTGCCGAAGTCCACCCGCGTACTCACGGCGTAGTCGCCGTCCTTGGGGTCGGTGTGGAGGTGGCACCGCCGCTGGTAGGGGTCGGCGATGAGGTAGACGGGCACCTCGGCGGCGGCGTAGGCCGTCCGCTTGGGGCCGTAGTCGTTGTGTGCCGTGCCCTTGGAGACGACCTCTGCGACGAACTCGACGTCGCCGCAGCGCCAGAGACCCCCGGGCGTCTTCTCGGCGCCCTCGGCCACGAGAGTGACGTCGGAGCAGAATCCGTTGAGATGGCCCGGGTAGTCGATGCGGACGTCCGACTTGACGCGCTTGCGCGGGTACTTGGTGCGCAACTGCTCGACGATGTCCAGGATGATCTCCCAGTGGGTGTCCCGCTGCGGCGTCATGAAGACGGCCCCCCCGACGATGTCGACCTTGTATCCCTCGGGGGTGGTCCGCTCAAGCGACTCGAACAGGGCGTCCAGAGCCGGCTCGTCGCTCTCCTCGGCCATCTCGGTCCTGTCTTCGAGGACGGTCATCGTGGCGCTCCTCCCCGGCTGCCCGCGCAAAGGTGCAGCCGCGCGGTACAACGATAGGCAGCATGGCGAGGAGACGCCGGGTTTCGGTCAGCTTGTTCCCGCCGCGTACACCTGTCCGACCCCCCACGCCTCCCGCATCGCCCCCGCGAACGCCTCCGCTATCAGGTGCTCCCCGCGCGCGTTGGGATGCGTGCCGTCGTAGGTGTCGGTGTCGAGGTCGTACCCCTCGGGCGGCGAGGCCAGCAGGAGCGGCGAGCGCGGCTCGTCCAGGTCGGCCACCGCCTTGGCGAGCAGCACGTTGAACCGCTCGACCTGCTCGGCGAAGGGCGCGTCGGCCGCCGCCCGGATGTTCGGGATGACCGGCAGCAGCACCATCCGGATGCGCGGGTCCGCCTCCCGGGCGCCCGCCACGAAGGCCCGTACGTTCTCCGCGGTCTGCTCGGCGTTCGTGTAGAAGCCGAGGTCGATCAGGCCCAGGGAGACCAGGAGGACGTCGGGGCGGTGGGCGCGCACCGCGTCGCCGATCAGCGGGGCCATGTGCAGCCAGCCCTCGCCCCAGCCCGCGAGGTGGCCGCGCGGGAAGCCGGGGTCGGCGTAGTCGAGGGACGTCGGGGCGTCGGCCTGTTTGTCGTACAGCGTCTCGCGCGGCCCGACGAAGGTGACCGGGCCGCCGTACGCCACGCACAGGTGCTGCCACAGCCGGTAACGCCATGTGTGTTCGCCCGCGCTCCCGATCGTCATGGAGTCGCCCACGGGCATGAACTTGAGCATCCGGTCATGATGGACGATCGCCGTGACCCATGGGGCCGGTGGTGCCTGTGAGGCGGACCACGTCGTCCGGTCCCTGGCGGACACGTGCCCTGAACCCCCCTCGGGAATGGCAGGCTTGGGGCATGCGTCGATCGTTCGCCGTCCTCGCCGGGGTGCTGCTCGCCGGTGCCTGCGCGCTGCCCGCCTCCGCCGAGGGAACCGCCGATGGAGCGGGTGACCAGGGGTTCACCCTCAAGGACCCGCGGATCACCGAGTCCAGCGGGCTCGCCGCCTCCCGGCTGCACCCCGGCGTCTACTGGACGCACAACGACAGCGACGACGGGCCGTACCTCTACGCCGTGGACAGCGCGACCGGGAAGACCGTCGCCCGGATCACCCTGCGCGGCATCGGCTCCCCGCGTGACGTCGAGGCCATCTCCATCGGGCCGCACAACGAGATCTACGTCGGTGACATCGGCGACAACTTCGGCGGCAAGTGGCCCTACGTGTGGATCTACCGGCTGCCCGAGCCGAAGGACCTGAGGGACCAGACGGTCACGGCCACGCAGTACGTCGTGAAGTATTCCGACGGGCCGCGCGACGCCGAGTCGCTGCTCGTCCACCCGAAGACCGGGCGCGTCTACATCATCGACAAGAAGGAGGACGGCGGGCACCTGTACGAGGGCCCGGCCACCCTTTCCACCTCGGGCGCGAACGTCTTCAAGCCCATCGCCGCCGTCGACCTGTGGGCCACCGACGCCGCGTTCTCCCCGGACGGCCGGGACCTCGCCGTGCGCGGCTACTTCGGCGGCATCCACTACCTCTGGAACGGCGGCCGCATCAAGCGCGAGGGGCGCCTGGACGTCCCGTTGCAGGGGCAGGGGGAGTCCGTGTCGTACTCCGCCGACGGCACCAGGCTGATGTACGGCAGCGAGGGCGCGGACAGCGCCGTACAGGCCGTCGACGCGCCCGGCCGGCCCGACGCCGGGTCACCCTCGAAGGGGGGTTCCGGCACGTCGGCGGACGAGGGCGGCGGGGGGAGCCTCAAGGTCGGTGCCGTGATCGTCGCGGTCGGTGTGGCGGCCCTGTTCGGCCTGCGGCGGCTGCGGCGCGGCTGAACGGGGCGCGGTCCGCCCGGCAGCGACGAAGGGGCGCCCGGTGGTGCCGGGCGCCCCTTCGGCCAACCGTGTCCGGGGACGGTCAGAGCTTCTCGATCACGTAGTCGACGCACTTCGTCAGCGCCTCGACGTCCGCCGGGTCGACCGCCGGGAACATCGCGATGCGCAGCTGGTTGCGGCCGAGCTTGCGGTACGGCTCGGTGTCCACGATGCCGTTCGCGCGCAGCACCTTGGCGACGGCGGCGGCGTCGATCTCGTCGGAGAAGTCGATCGTGCCGATGACCTGCGAGCGCTTGGCCGGGTCGGAGACGAACGGGGTGGCGTACTTGGCCTCCTCCGCCCAGGAGTACAGCCGGGTCGAGGAGTCCTTCGTCCGGGCCGTGGACCAGGCGAGACCGCCCTGGCCGTTCAGCCACTCCAGCTGCTCGTTGAGCAGGAAGAGGGTGGCGAGGGCCGGGGTGTTGTACGTCTGGTTCTTGCGGGAGTTGTCGATCGCGGTCGGCAGGCTGAAGAACTCCGGGACGTGCCGGCCGGAGGCGTGGATCCGCTCGGCGCGCTCGATCGCGGCCGGGGAGAAGACGCCGATCCACAGGCCGCCGTCGGAGGCGAAGGACTTCTGCGGGGCGAAGTAGTAGACGTCGGTCTCGGCGACGTCGACCGGGAGGCCGCCCGCGCCGGAGGTGGCGTCCACGAGGACCAGCGCGCCCTCGTCGGCGCCGGCCACGCGCTTGATCGGCATGGCGACACCGGTGGAGGTCTCGTTGTGGGTGAAGGCGTAGACGTCGACGCCCGCCTCGGCCTGCGGCTCCGGGTGGGTGCCGGGGTCGGAGGCGATGACGGTGGGCTCGGCCAGCCAGGGCGCGGCCTTGGCGGCCTTGGCGAACTTCGAGGAGAACTCGCCGAAGTTCAGGTGCTGCGACTTGTTCTCGATCAGCCCGTGCGTGGCGATGTCCCAGAAGGCGGTGGAGCCGCCGTTGCCGAGGACGACCTCGTAGCCCTCGGGGAGGGAGAACAGCTCGGAGATGCCCTCGCGGACCTTGCCGACCAGGTTCTTCACCGGCGCCTGCCGGTGGGAGGTGCCCAGCAGGGAGGTGCCGGTGGCGGCGAGGGCGTCCAGCGCCTCGGTGCGCACCTTGGAGGGGCCGGCGCCGAAGCGTCCGTCGGCGGGCTTGATGTCTGCGGGAATCTGGATGTCGGCCACGGGACGAGGTTAGCCCGTGGCGCAGAGCGAGGTGGAGACATGTCCGTTCGATGAGACGAGATCACCGGGACGTGGGCTTGTGGGGTTGTACGACGATACGCGCGGGCCTGTGGAAAACGTGGGGTGACTGTGCGTGAGCGGATGCATCCTGGACGCATGACGGATCGAGCGGGTGGTGCGGGGGCGGCCCAGGGAGCCGGGGCCGGGGCTGGGGCCGGGGATGCGCGGGGTGCCGGGGCCGACGGCGCCGGTGTGGCCGAGCTGGCCGGCGCGCTGCGCGGGGCCGTGCGCGGCGAGGTCGCCTTCGACGCCACCGCCCGCGCGCTGGTCACCATGGACGCGTCCAACTACCGGCGAGTGCCCCTCGGGGTCGTGGCCCCCAGGGACGCGGACGACGTGGCCGCCGTGCTGGAGGTGTGCCTGGCGCGCGGGGTGCCCGTGGTGGCGCGGGGCGGCGGCACGTCGATCGCCGGGCAGGCGACCGGCACCGGCGTGGTGCTGGACTTCACCCGGCACATGAACGGCCTGCTGGAGCTGGACCCGGGCAGCCGTACGGCCGTCGTGCAGCCGGGGCTCGTGCTCGACCGGCTCCAGGAGGCCGCCGCACCGCACGGGCTGCGGTTCGGCCCCGACCCGTCCACGCACAGCAGGTGCACGCTCGGCGGGATGATCGGCAACAACTCCTGCGGCTCCCACTCGGTCGCCTGGGGCACGACCGCGGACAGCGTGCGGGAGCTGTCCGTGCTCACCGCGCGCGGGCAGCGCCTGCGGCTCGGTCCGGGCTGGGCGGGCGCCCCGGCGGGGCTCCGGGAGCTGGCCGAGGGCGAACTGGCCCGGCTCCGCACGGGTTTCCCGGACCTGCCCCGCCGCATCTCCGGGTACGCGCTGGACGCACTGCTGCCGGAGAGGGGCGCGGACGTCGCCCGCTCCTTCTGCGGCTCGGAGGGCACCCTGGGCATCCTCACCGAGGCCGTGGTCGGCCTGGTCGAGGCTCCGCGCGCGCGTGCCCTGGCCGTGCTGGCGTACACCGACGAGAGCGCCGCCGCCGAGGCCGCCGCGGGCCTGCTGCCGCTGCGACCGCTCACGGTGGAGGGCATGGCCGCCGACCTGGTGCCGGCCGGAGCGGGGCTGCCGGCGGGAGGCGCCTGGCTGTTCGTGGAGACCGGCGGGCGGACGGCGGCGGAGGCACGCGCGCGGGCGGAGGAGATCGTGCGCGCCGCCGACGTCGTGTCCGCGCTGGTCGTCACCGACCCGGCGGACCAGCGGGCCCTGTGGCGCATCCGCGAGGACGCGTCCGGCACGGCCACCCGGATGCCGGACGGCACGGAGGCCTGGCCCGGCTGGGAGGACTGCGCGGTGCCACCGGCCCGGCTCGGCGGCTACCTGCGCGACTTCCGCGCCCTGCTCGCCGACCACGGCCTGCGGGGCACGCCGTACGGCCACTTCGGCGACGGCTGCATCCACGTCCGCGTCGACTTCGACCTGCTCACCGGGGCCGGTGTCGGCCGCTTCCGCCGCTTCTCCGAGGAACTGGCCGACCTGGTGGTGGCCCACGGCGGCTCCCTCTCCGGGGAGCACGGCGACGGACAGGCCCGCGCCGAACTGCTGCCCCGCATGTACGGCGAGGAGACGGTCCGGCTGTTCGAGCGGGCCAAGGCGGTCTGGGACCCCGACGACCTGCTCAACCCCGGCATGCTGGTCCGCCCGGCCCCGCTGGACGCGAACCTCCGCTTCTCCGTCCTGCCGAGCCGCCCGGTCGACGTCGCCTTCGGCTACCCGGCGGACGGGGGCGACTTCGCCGCGGCCGTCCGCCGCTGCGTCGGCGTCGCCAAGTGCCGCACGACCACGGCGGCCGGCCCCGCCGTGATGTGCCCCTCCTTCCGCGCCACCGGCGAGGAGGAGCACTCCACCCGCGGCCGGGCCCGGCTGCTGCACGAGATGCTCGCGGGCGAGCTGATCACCGACGGCTGGCGCTCCCCGGAGGTCCGGGACGCCCTCGACCTGTGCCTGTCCTGCAAGGGCTGCCGCTCGGACTGCCCGGTCGGCGTCGACATGGCCACCTAC
Organism: Streptomyces corchorusii; assembly: GCF_001514055.1. NCBI lineage: Bacteria > Bacillati > Actinomycetota > Actinomycetes > Kitasatosporales > Streptomycetaceae > Streptomyces > Streptomyces corchorusii. Next base: position 185,834 of record NZ_KQ948360.1, read on the forward strand.
AAGGCGGAATTCCTGCACCACCACTACGCCGGCCGCCGCCGCCCCGCCGCCCACCACACCATGGGACGGCTCCCGGAATGGCTCCGCTGGACCGCCCGCACACGGATGGCTCCGCTGGTCAACGCCCTGACCCGGGTGGGCCCGCTGGCCGCCCTCGGCAAACGGCTGGCCGGCATCACCCCGGAACGGCAGATCCCCCGACTGGCGACACAGACGTTCACGGGGTGGTGGCGCAGCCGGGGCCCTGCCGGGGGCACCGGCCCTGCCGGGGGGCTGTCGGCTGGGGGCGTGGGGGGCCTGCCCGTGCCGGGTGCCGGTGATGTGGCTGCGCAGGGCGCGGGGGGCGTGTCCGCATCGGGCGCGGGGGGCCTGCCCAGGCCGGGTGCTGAGGATCTGCCCGCATCGGATGTCGGCGACGTGCCCCCGCCGGGCGCCGGGAACCTGGTCGTTCTCTGGCCGGACACCTTCACCGAGTACCTGGCGCCGTCCGTCGGCCGGGCCGCCGTGCGGGTGCTGGAGGCCGCCGGGCTGCGCGTGGCCCTGCCGCCGACACTGCTGCTGCGCCGGGGAGCGATCGCCGACGGCAGGACCAGGGCGGCGACCGCGCTGCTCGCGGCCCGCCGCGCCCGGGTCTGCTGCGGACTGACCTATGTCTCCACCGGCCAGCTGGACCGCGCCCGAACCGTCCTGCGCCGCACGCTGGACCTGATGGAGCCGGTGCTGCGGGCCGGGGTCCCCGTCGTCGTCCTGGAACCGAGCTGCGCCGCCGCCCTGCGCACCGACCTCCCGGAGCTGCTGCCCGACGACCCGCGCGCCGCCCGGCTGTCCGCCGCCGTCCGCACCTTCGCCGAGACCCTGGAACGGCACGCCCCGCACTGGACCCCGCCCGCCGTCGGCCGCTCGGTCGCCGGCCAGACCCACTGCCACCAGCACGCGGTGCTCGGCGACACCGCCGACCGCCGGCTGCGCGACGCCGCCGGCCTCACCGGCGACCTGAGCGGGGGCTGCTGCGGCCTGGCGGGCAACTTCGGCTTCGAGAAGGGCCACTTCGAGGTCTCCCGGGCCTGCGCGGAGGAACAGCTCCTGCCCTCGGTACGGCAGGCCCCGCCGGACACGGTGATCCTGGCGGACGGCTTCTCCTGCCGCACCCAGCTGGAGCAACTCGGCGGAGTCCGGGGCCGGCACCTGGCGGAGGTGCTGGCGGACGCGCTGGATTCCCCGGCGGGGGGCGCCGGATGAGCGAGGACGAGGAGTACACCCGCCTGGCGGTCCTCTCCGACGTCCACGGCGTGCTGCCCGCCCTGGAGGCGGTCCTGGCGGAGCCCGAGGTGGCCGCCGCCGACCGGATCGTCCTCACCGGGGACATCACGGCGGGCCCCCAGCCGGCCGAGGTACTGGACCTGCTGCGCGAGCAGGGCGACCGGGTGCTGTGGATCGGCGGCAACGCGGACCGGGAGCTGGTGGAGTACCGGCGGGGCGAGCGCGCGGAGATCCCGGACCCCATCGGCCCGTACGCCGCCCGGGCGCTGCGCCCGGACCAGGTCGACTTCCTGGCCGCCCTGCCGCGCACCCGCACCCTGCGCGTGCGCGGTCTCGGCCCGGTCCTCTTCTGCCACGCCACCCCGCGCGACGACGAGGAACTGGTCCTGGTCGACTCGCGCCCGGCCCGCTGGACGGAGGTCTTCGCCGGCCTGCCGCCCGGCATCGGCACGGTCGTCTGCGGCCACACCCACATGCCCTACGTCCGCCTGGCCCACGGCCGCCTGGTGGTCAACCCCGGCAGCGTCGGCATGCCCTACGGCCGCCCCGGTGCCCACTGGTGCCTCCTCGGCCCCGGCACCGACCTGCGCGTGACGCCGTACGACATTCCGGCCGCGGTGGCCCGGCTGACCCGGGAGTGCGCCTACCCGGACATCGCCGCGTGGGCCGACTACTTCCTGTACGCCCGGGCGACGGACACGGAGGTGCTTGAGGTGTGGGGGCCGAAGGACGGGCGGGACGCTTCGTAGGGTGAGGACACCCGCGATCTCCACGGACGTCGGCGGCATCGTCGTCGACGCAGCGGCATCGTCAGCGGCACAACGGCATCGTCATCGACGCAGCGGCACCGTCAGGCGGAACAGCGCCACCGTCACGGAACGCCGGCGTCCTCATCGTCGTAGCACCGGCCTCACCGTCGTAGCACCGGCCTCGCCACCGGGACCGGCCCCGTCCCCGAAGGAGCCCCGCCCATGTCGCTCACCCTCCGCCCCCTCACCCGTGCCGAGCACCTCGCCTTCGTGGCGGAGCGGCCCTCGGTCAGCCATATGCAGGTGCCGTCGTGGGGGGACGTGAAACCCGACTGGCGGGCCGAGAGCCTGGGGTGGTTCGAGGCGGACGGCCGGCTCGTGGGGGCCGGGCTGGTGCTGCTGCGGCCGTTGCCGAAGGTGAAGCGGTACCTGGCCTACCTGCCCGAGGGCCCCGTCATCGACTGGGACGCGCCCGGCCTGGAGCGCTGGCTGGAGCCGATGCTGGCCCACCTCAAGGGCCGCGGCGCCTTCTCGGTGAAGATGGGGCCGCCCGTGGTGGCCCGGCGGTGGAGCCCGGAGGCGGTCAAGGCCGCGATCGCCGACCCCGGAGCGCACCGGCTGGGCGACGTACCGGCGACGTCCCGCGGGCCGGGTCTCGACCTCGCCGAGCGGCTGCGCCGCATGGGCTGGCGGCAGGCCGGGCCCGGCGGGGAGGAGGGGTTCGCCGCCGGGCAGCCCCGGTACGTGTGCCAGGTCCCGCTCGGGGACCGCTCCCTGGAGGACGTCCACCGCGGGCTCAACCAGCAGTGGCGGCGCAACATCAAGAAGGCCGAGAAGGCGGGTGTGAAGATCGTCCGGGGCGGCCCGGAGGACCTGCCGGCCTTCTACGGCCTCTACACCGAGACCGCCGAACGGGACCGCTTCATCCCGCGCCCCCTGCCGTACTTCCAGCGCATGTGGGCCGCGCTCACCGCGGAGCACCCCGACCGGATGCGGCTCTACCTCGCCCACCACGACGGGGACGTCCTCGCCGCGGCCACCATGCTGATCGTCGGCCGGCACGTCTGGTACTCCTACGGCGCCTCCACCAGCCGCAAGCGCGAGGTGCAGCCCAACAACGCCATGCAGTGGCGGATGATGTGCGACGCCCATGAACTCGGCGCGGACGTCTACGACTTCCGGGGCATCACCGACACCCTGGAGGAGTCCGACCATCTGCTCGGCCTGCTCCGCTTCAAGGTGGGTGCGGGCGGTGAAGCCGTCGAGTACGTGGGGGAGTGGGACTTCCCGCTGAACCGGCTGCTGCACAAGGCGTTCGACATCTATATGGCCCGCCGCTGAGGTCGCTCTCAGCTTATTCGCCGAACTCCCAGCTTTTCCCAGGGGATTCACAGCGCCCCTTTGCCATTTTTGCCGTTCGGCGCCCGGAGAAGCGTGTAACTTCTTCGGTGTCGGGTTCCGGACGCGGAATTCAGCACCACAGGAAAAGCGCGACACAAGGAGTCCAAATGAGCTTCAAGAAGCTTGCCCCGCTGCCCTCCAAGCCCAAGACGAAGCAGCTCCCGCCGGCGCCGAAGCCGAAGCCCAAGAAGCACGCGCACAAGCCGCTGCCCAAGCCGGTGGCCGGCCGGGACCAGTGATCGGGCGCTGAGCCGGAAGGGGTCGACGGTGCACCGTCGACCCCTTTTCCTCTTCCTCTGGGAAGGTGATTCGGAAAGGATTTCTGATGGCTGACGAGGGTGAAGAATTCGAGCACGAAACACCCATCATTGCCGCCCGTGCCGCGTTCCGCCGTTTCTGGCCGCTGACGAAGGGGCTCAGGAAATGGCTGCTGGTCGTCTGGCTGTGCACCGTGCTCGCCGCGCTCGCGGAGACCGAGGCCATCCTGTTGTTCGGCGATCTCACCGACCACGCCCTCCAGCAGGGCTCGCTCGCCGCGTTCTGGAGCCCGGCCGTGAAGTGGCTGGCGATCGCGGTGGCCGGCGCGCTCGTCGCGTACGCGGGCAACTCGCTGGCCGCGTGGGCCACCGAGCGCTTCGTGATGCGGCTGCGCGAGCACGTCTTCGACCACGTCCAGCAACTGCCCCCGCACTTCTTCCAGCGGCACCGCCAGGGCGATCTGCTCTCCCGGCTGACCAGCGACGTCGAGGCGATCGAGACCATGGTGGTGTCCGGCCTGGTCGGCGCCGCCTCGGCGGCCTTCTCCGCCCTCTTCTACGCCGTCGCCGCGTTCTGGCTGCGCTGGGACCTGGCCGCCGCCACCTTCGTCCTCGCCCCCCTGTTCTGGCTGGCCGCCCGCCGCTTCTCCGGCTCCATCAAGGACGTCTCCCGCGAGGGCCGGGTCGCCGACGGCGCGATCACCTCCGTGGTGGAGGAGTCCCTCGGCAACATCGTGCTCACCCAGGCGTACGACCGCCGGGACGCCGAGCGCCGCCGGCTGCGCGAGGAGGCGAACGCCTGGTTCCGTGCCTCCGTCCGCTCCACCCGTCTGAACGAGGCCTACGAGCAGCTGGTCCAGGTCATCGAGACGGTCTGCGTGCTCGCCGTGATCGGCATCGGCGCCTGGGAGATCTCCACCGGCCGGATGACCCTCGGCCGGCTCCTGGCCTTCGCCGCCTTCCTCGGCTACCTCTACCCGCCCGTCCGCGGTCTCGCCCAGCTCGGCCTCACGGTCACCGCGGCCACCGCCGGCGCCGAACGCCTCATCGAGATCCTGGACGTGCGCCCCTCGGTCACGGACCCCCGGCACCGCGCGCAGGCGGGCCGCCCGGACGGCTCGGTCGAGGTGCGGGACGTCTCCTTCCGCTACCCCGGCGCGGAGACGACCGCCCTGGAAGACCTCTCCTTCTGCGTCGGCCCCGGCGAGCTGGTGATCGTCACCGGCCCGAGCGGCGCGGGCAAGTCCACGGTGTCCAAGCTGCTGCTGCGCTTCTACGACCCGGACCGCGGAGAGGTCCTCCTGGACGGCGTACCCCTGCGGGACTTCCCGCTGGCCCGGCTGCGCGAGTACGTCACTCTGCTCCCGCAGGAGACCCTGGTGCTGCACGACACGGTGCGCGCCAACATCGCCTGCGGCCGGCCCGGCGCCAGTGACCAGGCGATCGAGGAGGCGGCGAAGGCGGCCGACGCCCACGACTTCATCCTGCGGCTGCCCGACGGCTACGACACCCGGGTCGACCCCCACTCGGCCCGGCTCTCCGGCGGCCAGCTCCAGCGCCTGGCCATCGCCCGCGCCATCCTGCGCGACGCGCCCGTCCTGGTCCTGGACGAACCGACCACCGGCCTGGACGCGTTGGCCGCCCGCCGGGTCGTCAAACCCCTCCGCCGCCTGATGGCCGGCCGGACGACGATCATGATCACGCACGACCTGAACCTCGCTCCCGACGCCGACCGCATCCTCGTCGTGGACCGGGGCCGCATCGTGGAGACCGGCCGCCACGACGAACTCCTCGCCCGGGGCGGCGCCTACGCCCGGCTGCACCGCTCGCAGAACAACGCGGTGCTGGACACGGGAGAGCTGCGCATGCCGCTGTGGGAGGAGCAGCGGACACCGGCGCCGGTGTACCCGTACGAGTACGGGCAGGGGCAGGGGTACGGGAACGGGTACGCGTACGGACATGAGGCGTACGCCCAGACGCCCTCGGCGGCATACGCCCCGGCAGCCCACGCGCCCCCGGCCCTGCCGGACGGCCGTCCACAGTTCCGTGACGAGGAGGCGTGGCCGGGCGGCTGATCCCAGCATCCGGGACAGTGCCGTCAAGGGTTCACGCACCTGTCGGAGTCCATTACCCTGGACCTGGTAGTACATCGAGATGCACGAATCCGATCAAGCCCAGGACCGCTCGTGACCGCCCCGCTCAGCACCACCACGCCGACCCCGGCCACCTCCGGCGACGGCAGGCGTCCCTCCGCCCCGCGCGGCCCGCTCCGCTCACTCGGCTCACTGGGGCCCGTCGGGCTGGTGCTGGCCGGTGGCATCTCGGTCCAGTTCGGCGGCGCGCTGGCGGTCACGCTGATGCCGAGGGCCGGCGCCCTGGGCGTCGTCACCCTGCGCCTGCTCGCGGCGGCCGTCGTCCTCCTGCTGGTCTGCCGGCCCCGGCTGCGCGGGCACTCCCGGGCCGACTGGGGCACGGTGATCGTCTTCGGTATCACCATGGGCGCGATGAACGGCCTGTTCTACGAAGCGGTCGCCCGTATCCCGCTGGGCCCGGCGGTCACCCTCGAAGTCCTCGGTCCCCTGGCCCTGTCCGTCGTGGCCTCCCGCCGCGCGATCAACGCCCTCTGGGCCGGCCTGGCCCTCGCCGGCGTCTTCCTGCTCGGCGGCGGAGGCTTCGGCAATCTGGACCCCACAGGTGTCGGCTTCGCCCTGGGTGCGGGCGCCATGTGGGCGTCCTACATAGTCTTCAGCGCCCGTACGGGCCGCCGCTTCCCGCAGGCGGACGGGCTGGCGCTGGCCATGGCGGTCGCGGCCCTCCTCTTCCTCCCCCTGGGCATCGCCGAGGCCGGCACCCGGCTCCTGAACCCCACCACCGTCGCCCTCGGCTCGGCGGTGGCCCTGCTCTCCTCGGTCCTGCCCTACACCCTCGAACTGCTGGCCCTGCGCCGGCTGCCGGCCCCCACCTTCGCCATCCTCATGAGCCTGGAACCGGCCATCGCGGCCACGGCCGGCTTCCTGATCCTCGGCCAGTCCCTCACCCCCACCGAGGCCGCCGCGATCACCCTGGTCATCGCGGCGACGATCGGCGCGGTACGCACCCAGACGTCCCGGACGAAGCCCGTCCCGCGGGCACCGGAGGCCTGACGCCCGGCGGCCGCCCGGTCCACGAGAGCCGCTCATCCTGCGCGTCCCGCCCCTCTCCCGCACACTCCTGTGTGGGGCCTGAAGGGGCGAAGAAGGACGGAAGGCGGATCTCGTGACCGACGCTCGTGACACCGACACCAACCCGTTGAGGGTCACCGCCCGGGGGCGGGCCGTCCTCGCCGACCCCCGGATCAACCGCGGCACCGCCTTCACCGAGGAGGAGCGCCGCGCCCTCGATCTCGTCGGGCTGGTCCCACCCCGCGTGCTCACCCAGGACGAGCAGGCCGAACGCGCCTACGGCCAGTTCCGGGACCAGGCGGGCGACCTGGCCAAGAGCGTCAATCTGACCGCGCTGCACGACCGCAACGAGGTGCTGTTCTACCGGCTCGTCGGCGACCACCTCGAAGAGATGCTGCCCATCGTCTACACCCCCACGGTGGGCACGGCGATCCGCCGCTACAGCACGGAGTACCGACGCCCGCGCGGGGTCTACCTCTCCGTGGACGCCCCCGGCGACATCGAACGCTCCCTGCGCGCGCACGGCCTCGGCGCCGACGACGTCGACCTGATCGTGGCCACCGACGGCGAGGGCATCCTCGGCATCGGCGACTGGGGCGTCGGCGGGATCGACATCGCCGTCGGCAAGCTCGCCGTCTACACGGCCGCCGCCGGCATCGACCCGCGCCGCACCCTGCCCGTCATGCTCGACGTCGGCACCAACCGCCAGGAACTCCTGGACAACCCCCTCTACCTCGGCAACCGCCACCCGCGCGCCGACCGCGACACCTACGACGCCTTCATCGACGCCTACGTCACCACCGCGACCCGGCTCTTCCCGCACGCCCTGCTGCACTGGGAGGACTTCGGCACCGCCAACGCCCGCCGCATCCTCGACCGCTACCGCGACCAGGTCTGCACCTTCAACGACGACATCCAGGGCACCGGCGCCGTCAACCTCGCCGCCGTCCTGTCCGGCGTCCGCGCCACCGGCACGCCCCTGCCCGAGCACCGGATCGTCGTCTTCGGCGCCGGTACCGCCGGCATCGGCGTCGCCGACCAGCTGCGCGACGCCCTGATCGCCGAGGGCCTGTCCGCCGAGCAGGCCACCGCCCGCTTCTGGTGCGTGGACCGGTACGGCCTGCTCACCACCGATCAGGGCGACCAGCTCCGGGATGTCCAGAAGCCGTACGCCCGCCCCGCCGCCGAGGTCGACGGCTGGCGCCGGGACGAGAACCTGCCCGGCATCCCGCTGGACGAGGTGGTCCGCCGGATCCGCCCGACCATCCTGATCGGCACCTCCGGCCAGGGCGGCTCCTTCACGGAGGAACTCGTCCGCGAGATGGCCCGGCACACCGAGCGTCCGATCATCCTGCCCATGTCCAACCCGACCGACCTCGCCGAGGCCACCCCCGCCGACCTGCTCGACTGGACCGACGGCAAGGCCCTGGTGGCCACCGGCAGCCCGTTCGCCCCGGTCGAGCGGGACGGTACGACGTACGAGATCGGGCAGGCCAACAACGCGCTGGTCTTCCCCGGCCTCGGCCTCGGCGTGATCGTCGCCCGCGCCTCCCGCATCACCGACCGCATGCTCCGCGCGGCGGCCGACGCGGTGGCCCGCCGGACCGGGGACACGGAGGTCGCCCGCGCCGACGCACCGGTCCTGCCGCCGATCCGCGACCTGCGCGCCACCTCGGAGGCGGTCGCCGTGGCCGTGGCCCGCGCGGCGGTGGAGGAGGGCGTCGCCCGGGCCGGCCTGGACGACGTCGAGGCGGCGGTACGGGCGGCCCGGTGGGAGCCGGTGTACCCGCCGGTGGAAGCGGTGTGACCGCCGGTCCGGGCGGAGCGCCGGCCGGTCCGCCCGGACCGCCCTCCCCGGGGCACCGGCCCTGTCGGCTCGTCAATTCATGCAAGCACGCTTGATTGTTTCTTCCGCCGCTGCCATGCTCCCCCCATGGCCGACCCGACGCCCGTCATCGACGACCTGCGTGCCGAAAGCGGTGAACTCGACCGACTCGTGGCCGAGTTGAGCCCTTCCTCATGGGCCCTGCCCACCCCGGCACCCGGCTGGACCGTCGCCCACCAGATCGCGCACCTCGCTTGGACCGACCGCTCGGCCCTGCTGGCCGTCACCGACGCCGACGCCTTCCGGACGCTGGTGGAGAAGGCGCTCGCCGCACCCGGCTCGTTCGTGGACGAGGGAGCGGAGGAGGGCGCCGAACTGCCGCCCGCCGAACTGCTGGCGGCCTGGCGCGGCGGGCGCACCGCCCTCGACCGGGCCCTGCGCGACGCACCGGCCGGTGCCCGTTTCCCCTGGTACGGCCCGCCCATGTCCGCCGCCTCCATGGCCACGGCCCGGCTCATGGAGACCTGGGCCCACGGGCTGGACATCGCCGACGCCCTGGGTGTGGTGCGCCCACCCACCGACCGGCTCCGGCATGTGGCCCGGCTCGGGGTGCGGACCCGTGACTTCGCTTTCGGCGTGCACGGACTGACCCCGCCGGACGAGGAGTTCCGGGTGGAACTGACCGCGCCCTCCGGTCAGGTGTGGGCGTACGGCGACGAGCGCGCCGCCCAGCGGGTCACCGGCCCCGCCCTCGACTTCTGCCTCCTGGTCACCCAGCGCGCCCACCGGGACGACCTCGCGCTGACGGCCACCGGCCCGGACGCCGACCGCTGGCTCGGCATCGCCCAGGCCTTCGCGGGCCCGCCCGGCACCGGCCGCCCGCCGAAGGGGGCCGGCCGGTGAACCCGCTGCGCATCGGCAACTTCTCCGGCTTCTACGGCGACCGCGCGGACGCCCTGCGCGAGATGCTCACCGGCGGCGAGGTCGACGTCCTCACCGGTGACTACCTCGCCGAACTCACCATGCTCATCCTCGGCCGCGACCGGCTGAAGGACCCGGCCGCCGGGTACGCCCGCACCTTCCCGCGCCAGCTGGAGGACTGCCTGGGCCTCGCCCACGAACGCGGCGTGCGGATCGTCACCAACGCGGGCGGCCTCAACCCGGCCGGACTCGCCGACGAGATAAGGAGGTTGGCGGACCGGCTCGGCATCCCGGCGCGGGTCGCGCACGTCGAGGGCGACGACCTGACCGCCGCCCACCCCGGCGCCCTCGCCGCCCACGCCTATCTCGGCGGCTTCGGCATCGCCGCGTGCCTGCGGGCCGGCGCCGACGTGGTGGTCACCGGCCGGGTGACGGACGCGGCGCTCGTCACCGGCCCCGCCGCCGCCCACTTCGGGTGGGGGCCGGCGGACCACGACCGGCTCGCCGGTGCCGTCGTCGCCGGGCACGTGCTGGAGTGCGGGACCCAGGCCACGGGCGGCAACTACGCGTTCTTCGGCGAGGGGGACGTACGGCGTCCCGGCTTCCCGCTCGCCGAGATCCACGCCGACGGCACCAGCGTGATCACCAAGCACCCGGGCACCGGCGGCTTCGTGGACGTGGGCACGGTCACCGCGCAACTGCTGTACGAGACCGGCGGCGCCCGGTACGCCGGACCCGATGTCACCGCCCGGCTGGACACCGTACGGCTGAGCCAGGACGGACCGGACCGGGTGCGGATCGAGGGGGTGCGCGGGGAGGCGCCGCCGCCCACGCTCAAGGCCGGGATCAACCGGCTCGGCGGCTTCCGCAACGAGGTCGTCTTCGTGCTCACCGGACTGGACATCGAGGCCAAGGCGGCCCTGGTGCGGGAGCAGTTCGCCGACGCGCTCGCCAAGTCGCCGCCGCGGGAGGTCCGCTGGGAACTGGTGCGCACCGACCGGGCCGACGCGGACACCGAGGAGACGGCCAGCGCGCTGCTGCGGCTCGTCGTACGGGACCCGGACCAGCGGGTCGTGGGGCGGGCGCTCAGTGGGGCCGCCGTGGAACTGGCCCTCGGCAGCTATCCGGGCTTCCATGTGCTGTCCCCACCCGGAAATGGCGCCCCCTATGGGGTCTTCGAGGATGTGTATGTGCCCCATGGGGACGTCGACCATATGGCCGTCCTCCACGACGGACGCCGTGTCCCCGTGCCGCCGCCCCAGGACACCCGGCCCCTCGACACCGTGGTGCCCCCGCCCCTCCCGGACCCCCTCCCGCCCGGCCCGACCCGCCGGGCGCCCCTCGGCCTGGTCGCCGGGGCGCGCAGCGGGGACAAGGGCGGGAACGCCAACGTGGGGGTGTGGGCGCGGTCGGACGAGGCCTGGCGGTGGCTCGCCCGCACCCTGACCACCGACGCCTTCCGGCGGCTGCTGCCCGAGACCCGCGACCTGCCCGTCACCCGGCACGTGCTTGCGAACCTGCGCGCGCTCAACTTCGTCGTCGAGGGCGTCCTCGGCGCCGGCGTCGCCGCGCAGGCCCGCTTCGACCCGCAGGCCAAGGCCCTCGGCGAATGGCTGCGCTCCCGCCACCTGGACATCCCGGAGACTCTGCTGTGACGGTTCTGCGGACCACTGTCGACCCCACCGCCCCCGACCACCGGGCCCACCGCGAGGCCATGCTCGCCAAGCTCGCCGCGCTGGAGGCCGAGCACGCCAAGGCGCTCGCGGGCGGCGGTGAGAAGTACGTCCAGCGGCACCGGGGGCGCGGCAAGCTGCTGTCCCGCGAGCGCATCGAGCTGCTGCTGGACCCCGACACCCCGTTCCTGGAGCTGTCCCCGCTGGCCGCCTGGGGCAGCGAGTACCCCGTCGGCGCCTCCCTCGTCACCGGGATCGGCGTGGTCGAGGGCGTGGAGTGCCTGATCACCGCCAACGACCCGACCGTGCGCGGCGGCGCCAGCAACCCGTGGAGCCTGAAGAAGGCCCTCCGCGCGAACGACATCGCGCTCGCCAACCGGCTGCCCTGCATCAGCCTGGTGGAGTCGGGAGGAGCCGACCTGCCCTCCCAGAAGGAGATCTTCATCCCCGGCGGCGCGATCTTCCGCGACCTCACCCGGCTCTCCGCCGCCGGCATCCCGACCATCGCCGTCGTCTTCGGCAACTCCACCGCCGGCGGCGCCTACATCCCCGGCATGTCCGACCACGTGATCATGGTCAAGGAGCGCGCGAAGGTGTTCCTCGGCGGGCCGCCGCTGGTGAAGATGGCGACCGGCGAGGAGAGCGACGACGAGTCGCTGGGCGGCGCCGAGATGCACGCGCGCGTGTCCGGCCTCGCCGACCACTTCGCCCTGGACGAGCCGGACGCGCTGCGCCAGGCCCGCCGGGTCGTGGCCCGCCTCAACCACCGCAAGGCCCACCCGGACCCCGGCCCGGCCGAGCCGCCCCGGTACGACCCGGAGGAGCTGCTGGGCATCGTCCCCGGGGACCTGAAGATCCCGTTCGACCCGCGCGAGGTCATCGCCCGGATCGTGGACGGCTCCGACTTCGACGAGTTCAAGCCGCTGTACGGCACCAGCCTGGTCACCGGCTGGGCGGCCCTGCACGGCTACCCCGTCGGCATCCTGGCCAACGCCCAGGGCGTCCTGTTCAGCGCCGAGTCGCAGAAGGCCGCCCAGTTCATCCAGCTGGCCAACCAGCGCGACATCCCGCTGCTCTTCCTGCACAACACCACCGGCTACATGGTCGGCCGGGAGTACGAGCAGGGCGGGATCATCAAGCACGGCGCGATGATGATCAACGCGGTCAGCAACAGCAGGGTCCCGCACCTGTCGGTCCTCATGGGCGCGTCGTACGGCGCCGGGCACTACGGCATGTGCGGCCGGGCCTACGACCCCCGCTTCCTGTTCGCCTGGCCCAGCGCCAAGTCCGCCGTCATGGGCCCGCAGCAGCTCGCCGGCGTGCTGTCGATCGTCGCCCGGCAGTCGGCGGCGGCCAAGGGACAGCCCTACGACGAGGACGCGGACGCGGCCCTGCGCGCCATGGTGGAGCAGCAGATCGAGTCCGAGTCGCTGCCCATGTTCCTGTCCGGGCGGCTGTACGACGACGGCGTCATCGATCCACGCGACACCCGCACTGTCCTCGGCCTGTGCCTCTCCGCCCTGCACACCGCCCCCTACGAGGGCGCGCGCGGCGGCTTCGGCGTCTTCCGGATGTGAGGGATCCCGTGATTTCCAGTGTGCTCGTCGCCAACCGGGGCGAGATCGCCTGCCGTGTCTTCCGCACCTGCCGTGAGGGGGGAATCCGGACGGTCGCGGTGCACTCCGACGCCGACGAGAACGCGCTCCACGCGCGTGTGGCCGACACGGCGGTACGGCTGCCGGGCGCGGCGCCCGCCGAGACGTACCTGCGCGGCGACCTGATCGTGAAGGCGGCCCTGGCGTCCGGCGCCGACGCCGTCCACCCCGGCTACGGCTTCCTCTCCGAGAACCCCGGCTTCGCCCGCGCCGTCCTCGACGCCGGCCTGGTCTGGATCGGCCCGCCCCCGCAGGCCATCGAGGCCATGGCGTCCAAGACCCGCGCCAAGCGGCTCATGGGCCTCGCCCCGCTCGACCCGGCCGCCGTCACCGGCGCCGACCTGCCCGTCCTGGTGAAGGCGGCGGCCGGCGGCGGGGGGCGCGGGATGCGGATCGTGCGCCGCCTGGACGAGCTGGGGGCCGCCCTGGAGGCCGCGCGCGCCGAGGCCGCGAGCGCCTTCGGCGACGGCGAGGTCTTCGTGGAGCCGTACCTCGAACACGGCCGCCACGTGGAGGTGCAGATCCTCGCCGACACCCACGGCACCGTCTGGCCGCTCGGCACCCGCGACTGCTCCCTCCAGCGCCGCCACCAGAAGGTCGTCGAGGAGGCCCCGGCGCCCGGACTCACCACGGCGCTCGCACAGGAGCTGCGCACGCTGGCCGTGCGCGCCGCCCGCGCCGTCTCCTACGTCGGCGCGGGCACCGTCGAGTTCCTGGTCGCCGACGGCCGCGCCCACTTCCTGGAGATGAACACCCGCCTCCAGGTCGAACACCCCGTCACCGAGGCGGTCTTCGGCCTGGACCTGGTCGCGGAACAGATCCGGATCGCCGAGGGCCACGCCCTGGAGAGCGAGCCCCCGCGCGCGCGGGGCCACGCCGTCGAGGCCCGCCTCTACGCCGAGGACCCCGCCCGTGACTGGGCCCCCCAGACGGGCACCCTGCACCGCCTCGCCGTACCGGAGGGCGTCCGCCTGGACACCGGCTACACCGACGGCGACACCATCGGCGTCCACTACGACCCGATGCTCGCCAAGGTCGTCGCCCACGCCCCCACGCGCGCGGAGGCGGTCCGCAGGCTCGCGGGCGCGCTGGAGTCCGCCGCGGTCCACGGCCCGGTCACCAACCGCGACCTGCTCGTACGCTCCCTGCGCCACCCGGAGTTCACCAGCGGACGCATGGACACCGGCTTCTACGACCGCCACCTCGACGCCCTGACCGAGCCCACGTCCGACGCCCACGCCCCCCTGGCCGCGGCCCTCGCCGACGCCCACGGCCGCTCGCGCTTCGGCGGCTGGCGCAACGTCCCCTCCCAGCCGCAGGTGAAGCGGTACCGGATGGACGGCGAGGAGCACGAGGTCCGGTACCGGCACACCCGGCAGGGCCTGGCCGCCGACGGCGTCCGGGTCGTGCACGCGGAGGCGGGTCTGGTGGTGCTCGAAGTGGACGGCGTACGGCGGAGGTTCGAGGTCGCCCGGTACGGCGACCAGGTCCACGTCAACACCACCCGCCTCACCGCCCTGCCCCGCTTCCCCGACCCGGCGGACCAGCTCGCGCCGGGGTCCCTGGTGGCCCCGATGCCGGGCACGGTGGTCAGGATCGCGGAGGGGCTGACCGAAGGGGCAACGGTTCGGGCGGGCCAGGGCCTCATCTGGTTGGAGGCGATGAAGATGCAGCACCAGATCTCGGCCCCGGCGGCGGGAACGCTCACCGCCCTCCACGCCAAGCCGGGGCAGCAGGTGGAGCCAGGCACGGTGCTGGCGGTAGTCGAACCCACCTGAGGGCGCGGACAACCGCGCGCCCAGCCACGGATCCATCCGCAGCCCGAAGGAGTCCGATGACCACCCTCGTCGAGTCCGAAGAACACAAGGCCCTACGGTCGGCGGTAGCCGCCCTCGGCAAGCGCTACGGCCGCGGCTACCTCACCCGCACCGTCGCCGAGGGCAAGCCGCCCACCGAACTGTGGAGCGAGGCGGGAAAGCTCGGCTACCTCGGCGTCAACCTTCCCGAGGAGTACGGCGGCGGAGGCTGCGGCATAGCGGAGCTGTCCATCGTGCTCGAAGAGCTGGGCGCCGCGGGCTCGCCGCTGCTCATGCTGGTCGTGTCACCCGCCATCTGCGGCACGGTGATATCCCGCTTCGGCACGGAGGACCAGAAACGGCAATGGCTCCCCGGACTCGCCGACGGCACCCGCCTCATGGCCTTCGGGATCACCGAGCCCGACGCCGGCTCCAACAGCCACCGCATCACCACCACGGCCCGCAGGGACGGCGCCGACTGGCTGCTCACCGGCCGCAAGGTGTTCATCTCCGGGGTCGACATGGCCGACGCCGTGCTGATCGTCGGCCGTACCGAGGACGCCCGCACCGGACGCCTCAAGCCCTGCCTGTTCATCGTCCCGACGGACGCGGAGGGCTTCCGGAAACACCCCATCGACATGGAACTCAACGCGGCCGAGAAGCAGTTCGAGCTGGTCCTGGACGACGTACGGCTGCCCGCCGACGCCCTGGTCGGCGACGAGGACGCGGGGCTCCTCCAGCTCTTCGCGGGGCTCAACCCCGAGCGCGTCATGACCGCCGCGTTCGCCATCGGCATGGGCCGGTACGCGCTCGCCAAGGCCGTCGAGTACGCCCGCGACCGCACGGTGTGGAAGGCCCCCATCGGCGCCCACCAGGCCATCGCGCACCCCCTGGCGCAGGCGCACATCGACCTGGAGCTGGCCCGGCTGATGATGCAGAAGGCGGCCCTTCTCTACGACGCCGGCGACGACATCGGCGCGGGCGAGGCCGCGAACATGGCCAAGTACGCGGCGGGCGAGGCCTGCGTGCGGGCCGTGGACCAGGCCGTGCACACCCTCGGCGGCAACGGGCTCACGCGCGAGTTCGGGCTCGCCTCGCTGATAACGGCCGCGCGCGTGTCCCGTATCGCCCCGGTGAGCCGGGAGATGATCCTCAACTACGTCTCCCACCAGACCCTGGGCCTGCCCAAGTCGTACTAGGCGCCCTGTGCGAGGGGGAACCGTGTTCCGCAGCGAGTACGCAGACGTTCCGCCCGTGGAACTCCCCATCCACGAGGCCGTCCTGGGCCGGGCCGCCGACTTCGGCGACCAGCCGGCCCTCATCGACGGCACCGACGGCACCACCCTCACGTACGAGCAGGTGGACCGGTTCCACCGGCGCCTGGCCGCCGCCCTCGCCGAGACGGGCGTCCGCAAGGGCGACGTCCTCGCCCTGCACAGCCCCAACACGATCGCGTTCCCCACCGCCTTCTACGCCGCCACGCGCGCGGGTGCCGCCGTCACCACCGTGCACCCGCTCGCCACCGCCGAGGAGTTCGCGGGGCAGCTCCGCGACAGCGCGGCCCGCTGGATCGTCACCGTCTCCCCGCTGCTGGAGACCGCCCGCCGGGCCGCCGAACTCGCGGGCGGCGTACGGGAGATCCTCGTGTGCGACAGCGCCCCCGGGCACCGTTCGCTGACCGACCTGCTCGCCACCGCCGCCCCCGAGCCGGAGACCGGCATCGACCCTGCCGAGGACGTCGCCGCGCTGCCGTACTCCTCCGGCACCACCGGCACCCCCAAGGGCGTCATGCTCACCCACCGGCAGATCGCCACCAACCTCGCCCAGCTGGAGCCCGCCGTCCCGGCAGGACCCGGCGACCGCATCCTCGCCGTCCTGCCGTTCTTCCACATCTACGGCCTCACCGCCCTGATGAACGCGCCCCTGCGCAACGGCGCCACGGTCGTCGTCCTGCCGCGCTTCGAGCTGGAGACGTTCCTCGCCGTTATCGAGCAGCACCGCATCACCGGCCTGTACGTGGCCCCGCCGATCGTCCTCGCCCTCGCCAAGCACCCGGCGGTCAGCCGCTACGACCTCTCCTCGCTGAAGTACGTCATCAGCGCCGCCGCCCCGCTGGACGCCCGGCTCGCCGTCGCCTGCGCCGAGCGCCTGGGCCTGCCCCCGATCGGCCAGGCGTACGGCATGACCGAACTGTCCCCCGGCACCCATGTCGTCCCCCTGGACCGGCTGCGCGAGGCCCCCGCCGGCACGGTCGGCAGACTCGTCGCGGGCACCGAGATGCGGATCGTCTCCCTGGACGACCCCGGCGAGGACCTCGGCACCGGCGAGTCCGGCGAGATCCTGATCCGGGGCCCCCAGGTGATGAAGGGCTACCTGGGCCGCCCCGACGCCACCGCCGCGATGATCGACGCCGACGGCTGGCTGCGCACCGGGGACGTCGGGTTCGTCGACGCCGGCGGCTGGCTGTTCGTGGTCGACCGGGTGAAGGAACTGATCAAGTACAAGGGCTTCCAGGTGGCCCCCGCCGAACTGGAGGCGCTCCTGCTCACCCACCCGGACATCGCCGACGCGGCCGTCATCGGCGCGTACGACGAGGAGGGCAACGAGGTTCCGCACGCCTTCGTCGTCCGCGCCCCCACCGCCGACGGCCTGACCGACCACGACGTCCTGCGGTACGTCGCCGAGCGCGTCGCCCCGTACAAGAAGGTCCGCCGGGTCACCTTCATCGGCGCCGTCCCCCGCGCCACCTCCGGCAAGATCCTGCGCCGACAGCTCAGGGAGCACACATGACGGACCCGACCGCACTGATCGGCCGCACGCGCGCGCGTGCCGTCGAGACCCTCAGCCTGGACTCCACCGGCACCCGCAACGCCCTGTCCACCGCGCTCGTCACGGAACTCGCCGAGGCCCTGACCGACTGCGGCGCGGACCCGGACGTACGCGCCGTGGTCCTCACCCACACCGGTACGACGTTCTGCGCCGGCGCCGACCTGCGCGACCCGCCCCACCCGGACGCCCTGGTCGCCCTGCTCCGGCAGATCGTGGAGCTGCCCCGACCCGTCGTCGCCCGTGTCACCGGCCATGTCCGCGCCGGCGGCCTCGGCCTGCTCGCCGCCTGCGACATCGCCGCCGCCTCCACCGACGCCACCTTCGCCTTCACCGAGGTGCGCATCGGCGTGGCCCCCGCCGTGATCTCCCTGCCGGTGATCCCGCGCGCCGACCCCCGCGCCCTGGCCCGCTACTACCTCACCGGCGAGCGCTTCGGCCCGGCCGAGGCCGTGCGCCTGGGCCTGCTGACGGTGACCGCGGACGACGTCGACGACGCCCTGGCCCCCGTCCTGGACGGTCTGCGCAGCTCCTCCCCGCAGGCCCTGGCCGAGACGAAACGGCTGCTCACGGCTAGGGTGCTGGAGACATTCGACCGGGACGCGGCCGAGCTGACCGCGCTCTCGGCCCGGCTGTTCTCCTCCCCCGGGGCCCGGGAGGGGATGACGGCCTTCCTGGAAAGACGTGATGCGGCGTGGGTGGTGTGAGTACGACGGAACGGGAGCGCGTGCCCAAGCAGGACCGCAGCCGGGCCACCCGGCAGCGGCTCCTGGAAGCCGCCGTGGCCTGCCTCGCCGAGCGGGGCTGGGCGGGCTCCACGGTCGCCGTCGTGGCCGAGCGGGCCGGTGTCTCCCGGGGCGCCGCCCAGCACCACTTCCCGACCAGGGAAGACCTCTTCACCGCCGCCGTCGAGTACGTCTCCGAGGAGCGCTCCCTCGCGCTGCGGGCCCTGTTCCCGGACGGCGCCGCCGACCGCCGGGCCGTTGTGTCCGCCCTGGTCGACCTCTACACCGGCCCCCTGTTCCGGGCCGCCCTGCACCTGTGGGTCGCCGCCTCCGACGAGGAGCAACTGCGCCCGCGCGTCACCGAGCTGGAGGCCAGGGTCGGCCGTGAGACCCACCGCATCGCCGTCGACCTCCTGGGCGCCGACGAGTCCCGTCCCGGCGTCCGCGAAACCGTCCAGGGCCTGCTGGACATGGCCCGGGGCCTGGGCCTGGCCAACCTGCTCACCGACGACACCGCCCGCCGCGAACGGGTCGTCGCCCAGTGGGCGGCGCTGCTGGAGGAGGCGCTGGGCTGAGGCCGGGCCGTACCGGTCCGGCGTACCGGGTCGGGGATCGTGCCGGGGGGCCATCGCGGGGGCGCGTTACCCTTGGGCCCATGCTTCCGATGCTCGTTCGCCGCCGCCACGTGGACTACGTGCGCGTCACGAGCATGGGCTGTCGGCACCTCTCCGCCTGACCAGCCCCCTTCTCTCTTCCTCCCTTTTTCCGGCACCCGGGGGCCGCCACCACCCCCGGCGGTCACCCGTGCCCCGTACACCCCGCGGACGCATCATGACCACGCACACAGTGCCGTCGTACGACCAGCTCCCGATCATCGACCTGTCGGCCGCCGACGGCGGCCCGCGGGCGCGCGCCCGGCTCCACGCCCAGTTGCACAGCGCCGCCCACGACGTCGGCTTCTTCCAGCTCGTCGGCCACGGCGTGACCCGGGCCGAGACCGACGCGCTGCTCACCGCCATGCGCGCCTTCTTCGCCCTCCCCGAGGCCGACCGGCTCGCCCTGGACAACGTCGGCTCCCCGCACTTCCGGGGCTACACCCGCACCGGCGACGAGCGCACCGGCGGCGCCCGCGACTGGCGCGACCAGCTCGACATCGGCGCCGAACGCCCCGCCCGTGTCCCCGGCCCCGGCGAGCCGCCGTACTGGTGGCTCCAGGGCCCCAACCAGTGGCCGGCCGCGCTGCCCGGACTCCGCACGGCCGCCCTCGCCTGGATCGACAGGCTGAGCGAGGTCGCCCACCGGCTCCTGCGGGAACTGCTGACCGCCATCGGCGCCCCGGCCGGCTTCTACGACCCGGTCTTCGGCGACCAAGCCCACCCGCACCTCAAGCTCGTCCGCTACCCCGGCAGCGCGGACGACGGCACCGGCCAGGGCGTCGGCGCCCACAAGGACTACGGCTTCCTGACCCTGCTCCTCCAGGACACGGTCGGCGGCCTCCAGGTCCAGCGCGAGGACGGCCGCTTCCACGACGTGCCGCCCATCGAGGGCGCGTTCGTCGTCAACCTCGGCGAACTCCTGGAGGTCGCCACCAACGGCTACCTCCTGGCCACCAACCACCGGGTCGTCAGCCCGCCCGGCGCCACCGAGCGCTTCTCGGTCCCGTTCTTCTACAACCCCCGCCTGGACGCGCGGATCGAGCCGCTCCCGTTCCCGCACGCGGCCGAGGCCCCCGGCATCACCACGGACCCGACGAACCCCCTGTACGCCGAGTACGGCTACAACGAGCTGAAGGGCAAGCTGAGGGCCCACCCGCTGGTGGCGCAGAGGCACCACGGGAACCTGCTGACGCCGGCGTGAGCGGCCGGTCCGGGGCGCGGGCGACCACGCGCACCCGCGCCCCGGGCACCCCTCTCAGTGGGCGATGTCCGCGAACCCCTCGATGTCACGCGGGCTGCGCGGACCCGGCCCCACGTACCGGGCGGAAGGCCGCACCAGGCGCCCCGTCCGCTTCTGCTCAAGGATGTGCGCCGACCACCCGGCCGTACGGGCGCACGTGAACATCGACGTGAACATGTGCGCCGGCACTTCGGCGAAGTCCAGCATGATCGCGGCCCAGAACTCCACGTTGGTGGCGAGCACCCGGTCCGGCCGCCGGTTGTGCAGCTCCTCCAGCGCGGCCTTCTCCAGCGCCTCGGCGACCTCGAACCGCGGCGCCCCCAGCTCACGTGCCGTGCGCCGCAGCACCCGGGCCCGGGGGTCCTCGGCCCGGTACACCCGGTGCCCGAACCCCATCAGCCGCTCGCCCCGGTCGAGCGTCCGCTTGACGTACGCCTCCGCGTCCCCCGTGCGCTCGATCTCCTCGATCATCCCGAGGACGCGCGAGGGCGCGCCGCCGTGCAGCGGCCCGGACATCGCACCCACCGCGCCGGACAGCGCGGCGGCGACGTCCGCGCCGGTGGAGGCGATGACCCGGGCGGTGAAGGTGGACGCGTTCATGCCGTGCTCGGCGGCGGAGGTCCAGTAGGCGTCCACGGCCGCCACGTGCTTGGGGTCCGGCTCGCCCCGCCACCGGATCATGAACCGTTCCACCACCGAGTTCGCCTTGTCGATCTCGCGCTGCGGCACCATCGGCAGCCCCTGGCCGCGCGCGGACTGGGCGACGTACGACAGGGCCATGACGGCGGCCCGCGCCAGGTCCTCCCGGGCCTGCCCCTCGTCGATGTCGAGCAGGGGCCGCAGTCCCCACACGGGGGCGAGCATGGCGAGCGCCGACTGGACGTCCACGCGGATGTCACCGGAGTGGACGGGGATCGGGAACGGCTCGGCGGGCGGCAGGCCGGGGTTGAAGGCGCCGTCGACCAGCAGTCCCCACACGTTCCCGAAGGAGACGTGGCCGACCAGGTCCTCGATGTCGACGCCCCGGTACCGCAGGGCGCCGCCCTCCTTGTCCGGTTCGGCGATCTCCGTCTCGAACGCGATGACCCCTTCGAGCCCGGGTACGAAATCGGACATCAGGCGGCTCCTCGTGATGTGTGGGCGGCGGTCACCCCGGTGATGCCCCGATCTGCCGGTGGTCACCCGTGGTCAACCCAACCGCAAAGGGAGCAGCACGATAACCCCCGGTGCCGCAGTTGGGGATACCACGCGACACTGAGTGCCATACCCGTTCGATACGGCAAGATGACCGCGTGACCGACCGTGACCCGCTCCTGGATCCCGTCCTCGATCCCGCCGCCATGCGCAAGCAGTACCGGGCCGACGGCCTCGCCGAACAGGACCTCGCCACCCACCCGATGGACCAGTTCACCCGGTGGTTCGAGGACGCCGCCCGCGCGGCCCTGCACGGCACGCTCTACGAGCCCAACGCCATGGTCGTCTCCACGGCGGACGCCGAGGGCCGCCCCAGCTCACGCACGGTGCTGATGAAGCAGTACGACACCGAGGGCTTCGTCTTCTTCACCAACTACGACTCCCGCAAGGGCCGTGACCTGGCGGAGAACCCGCACGTCTCGCTGCTCTTCCCCTGGCACCCGCTGGCCCGCCAGGTCATCGTCACCGGCACCGCCCGGCGCACCGGCCGCGACGAGACCGCCGCCTACTTCCGCACCCGCCCGCACGGCTCCCAACTGGGCGCCTGGGCCAGCGCCCAGTCCACGGTCATCGCCTCCCGCACGGCGCTGGACACGGCCTACGCCGCGCTCGAAGCCCGCTACCCGGAGGACGAACAGGTCCCGGTCCCCCCGCACTGGGGCGGCTTCCGCGTCACCCCGGAGACGATCGAGTTCTGGCAGGGCCGCGAGAACCGCCTCCACGACCGCCTGCGCTACGTCGCCCAGCCGGACGGCACCTGGAAGGTCGAACGCCTCAGCCCCTGACCGGGGGGCCGGAGGAGGCGGGCGAGAACGCAGACGACCCGCGGGCTGGGTTCCTCAAGGAGGAGCCGGCCGGACGTACCGGCAGCCCGCGGGTCGGGTGACTGCTTGGGATTGGGCCGGCTGCACGCACTGTTCGCGTGCTGGTCCGGCACCGCACATGCTGTGGTGACGGGCCGCTAGCCCGCAGCCACCTCACGCGTCCGGTTCTCATACATCTGCCGAACCACCTCCCTTCTCGTGTAACCGACACCCTAAGAAGCCACCGCGACGGGCTCAACTGTTTTTTTCACGCGCCACCCGCCGGCCGGCACGGCGACTGGTAAAGGTGCACGCATGACGGATCTTCGAATAGCGGGTGTCGAGGGCGACGGGATGCTCGAACAGTGGCGGCACGTCCACAACGCGGTCGTCCCGCCCGCCGCGATGTCCGCGGAGGAGGCGCGCGAGCGGCAGGACCGGTACCGGCTGGCGAACGCGTACCTCGGCGAGGTGCTCGTCGGGTGTTCGACCGTGCGTCCGCCGGCGGGGGAGCGGCGGGTGGCGACGGTCATCGCGCGCGTGCTGCCCGCTTTCCGGCGGCGCGGCTTCGGCACGGCGATCCACGACGAGGCGCTGGCCCACGCGCGCGTGCTGGGCGCGGAGGCCGTCGAGACGTGCGTGCTGGCGGTCAACGAGGACGGGCTGCGGTTCGCCGAGCGGCACGGGTATGCGGAGATCGACCGGTACGTGCTCGACGGGGAGCGCGACGAGTGGGTGGACCTGCGGCTCCCACCGGGCGGCCCGGGGCGTTGACGGGGCATTGGTCCCCGCAATCTTGCGGGAACAGGGTGTGGGGTGTGTCACGTTCCAGTTGAATGAAGGGCAGTGAGCGAACCGAGCGCCGTGCGTGCGCGGACGCGGTCTCCAGGGGGTCCAGGTGAGTGCTTCGCGGCGGAGTGGGGCCACTGATGAACTGGGGCCGGACGAGCCCGGTGAGTCCGGCGGCTCCGATCTGCTCGCCGCGCTGCTCGACGGCATGGACGCGGCGCTGTGCGCCTTCGACGCCGACGGGGTCGTGACCCACTGGAACCGGGAGGCCGAGCGGATCCTCGGCTGGACGGCCGCCGAGGCCGTCGGGCGGCACGGGTTCGCCGGCTGGGCGGTGCGCAGCGCCGACGCCGTGGAGGTGCAGGCCCGGCTGATGTCGGCGATGCGGGCGCCGGGCCGGCAGGTGCACGAGTTCGCGCTGGTCACCAAGGGCGGCGGGCGGGTGCTCGTGCGGACGCAGTCGGCCGCCGTACGCGGACCCGACGGGAAGCCCGCGGGGGTGTACTGCGCGTTCAGCGAGGTGCACGCGCAGATCGACCTGGAGCGGTCGATCGCGCTGAGCGAGGCGCTGTTCGAGGACGCGTCCTGGGGAGTCGTCCTGGTCGACGCCGACCTGCGGCCCGCCGTGGTGAACGCGCACGCGGCGCGGGCGCTGGGGGTGGGGCGCACGTCCGTACTGGGACGTCCGCTGGGCGAACTGCTCGCGCAGGGCGTGGAGGAACTGGAGGCCGCGCTGACCCACGTCCTGGCCGAGGGCGCGCCGCCGGCCCCCGCCGACATGTGGCTGACCGTCCGCGCCCCCGGGGGCGAGAAGCGGCGCTGCTGGCGCAGCGGGTTCCTGCGGCTGGCCTCACCGCTCGCCGAGGAGCCGGTGCCGCTCGGGGTGGGGTGGCTGTTCGAGGACGTCACCGAGGCCAAGCAGGGCGAGCAGGAGGCGGCCCTGCTGCGGTTCCGGACCAACCAGCTGCACCGGGCGGCACGGGCCGCGGCCGAGTGCGAGGACCCGGCGGAGGCGGCCACCGTCCACCTGGACTTCGCCCTCGCCGGCTTCGCCGACCACGCCCTCGTCGACCGGGTGGCGGACCGCCCGCGCGCGCAGGGCGCGGAGGACGCGGACGGCCGGGGTCCGGTCCGGCTGGTACGGATCGCGGCCACGCCCGCCGGGGCGCCGGGCCCGAGCCTGCTCACGGGCGCGGCCGGGCTTCCCCTGCGCTACCCGGAGGGCCACCCGGCGCTCCAGTGCGTGGAGCGGGGCGGCACCGTGCGCGCGGACGCCGGATCGGTCTCCGCCCAGCGGGCGCGGGAATGGGCGCGGGAGCGCCAGTGGCCCGACGACGCGGTGCACGCGCTGTGCGTGGTGCTGCGCAGCCGGGGCCGGACGCTGGGCGTCGTGACGTTCCTGCGCGGTTCCGGCCGCAGCCGCTTCGAACGGTCCGACACGGCGTACGCGGAGGACGTGGCCGTACGGATCGCCACGGCACTCGACCTGGCGGAGACGCTGCGCGACCGCCCGGAGACGCGGGCGCCCTGACGGGCGCGGGACGTCCCCGGGGTGTGGTCAGTGCCGGTAGAAGATCCGGTCGCCGTACTCCGTCATCACCCGGCCGTTCCACTCGTGGCCGCCGTCGACGTTGCCGGAGCGCAGCAGCGGGGGTTCGATGCCGCGGTCGGCGAGGGTGGCGGCGGTGGTCGCGATGACGGCCTGCATCAGGGCGCTGGTGACGACCGTGGACGCGGGGGCGAAGGGCGCCGGGATGGTGTCGAGGGTGAGTTCCGCGTCCCCGACGGCGATCTTCGAGTCGAGGACGACGTCGCAGTGGTCCTTCAGGAAGGTGCCGGAGGAGTGCCGGGACGTCGTCTCCGAGGCGTACGCCACCGAGGTGACGCCGATGACCTTCACGCCGAGGGAGCGGGCGGTGAGGGCCATCTCCACGGGCAGCGCGTTGCGGCCGGACAGGGAGATGATCACGAGGGCGTCGCCGGCGCGCAGCGGCGACGTCTCCAGGACGGCGCTCGCGAGGCCGTCCACGCGTTCGAGGGCGGAGCCGAGGGTCGCCGGGGTGACGTCGACGCCGACGACCCCGGGGACGGCGAGCAGGTTCATCAGGGCCAGGCCGCCCGCGCGGTAGACGACGTCCTGGGCGGCCAGGGAGGAGTGCCCGGCGCCGAAGGCGAACAGCCGGCCGCCGGCCGCGACGGTGTCGGCGAGCAGGGTGCCGGCCGCGGTGATCGCCCCGGCCTCCTCGTCGCGGACCCGTTGCAGCAGGCCGATGGCGGCGTCGAAGAACAGGTCGGCAGGCGTGCCGTCGCTCATGCGGTGCCCCTTCGCAGCGTCTGTGTCGCGGATCACCGTGCGGTCTGGACCAGTGCGGTGTCAATACGGCCGGGCGGACCCGCCCCGCGCCCCCGGGCCGGCCCCCGTTTTCCCGGTGCCGCCCGCTTGTCAGTGGGATCCGGCAGAATTGGTGCCAGGGCCAGCGCACGCGGCCGGCCGCCGGCAGAGGTAATCGAGGGGCACGTATGTCCGGACTGATCGACACCACGGAGATGTATCTCCGCACCATCCTCGAACTCGAAGAGGAAGGCGTCGTCCCCATGCGCGCCCGCATCGCGGAGCGGCTGGACCAGAGCGGGCCGACGGTGAGCCAGACGGTGGCGCGGATGGAGCGCGACGGCCTGGTCTCCGTGGCCAGCGACCGCCACCTGGAGCTGACCGACGAGGGCCGCCGGCTGGCGACGCGCGTGATGCGCAAGCACCGCCTGGCCGAGTGTCTGCTCGTCGACGTGATCGGGCTGGAGTGGGAGCAGGTGCACGCGGAGGCGTGCCGCTGGGAGCACGTGATGAGCGAGGCCGTGGAGCGCCGCGTGCTGGAGCTGCTGCGGCACCCCACCGAGTCGCCGTACGGCAACCCCATCCCGGGCCTGGAGGAGCTGGGCGAGAAGGACGGCGCGGACCCGTTCCTGGACGAGAGCATGGTGTCGCTGGCCGACCTGGACCCGGGCTCGGACGGCAAGACGGTCGTCGTCCGCCGTATCGGCGAGCCGATCCAGACGGACGCGCAGCTGATGTACACGCTGCGGCGCGCGGGTGTGCAGCCCGGTTCGGTGGTGAGCGTGACGGAGTCGCCCGGTGGCGTGCTGGTGGGCAGCGGCGGCGAGGCGGCCGAGCTGGAGGCGGACACCGCCTCCCACGTGTTCGTCGCCAAGCGCTGAGACGGAGAGGGCCCCGGCGCTTGCGCGCCGGGGCCTGTCCTCCCCTGTGCTGACCCGGAGCCCCGAGCTCTCAGGGTCATCCCCTCGGACCGGCTTTTCCCCGAGCGGTCCGCCTCCCGCCAGAAGACATCCCCTCGGCTGAGGCGATCATTCCCTGAGAGGTGTCACTCAAATGAGGGGTGTTGTCGGCGGATACGCAATTTTCGAATAGGCATTCGATAGCCTGAAGCGGCTGGGCGAGGACGGCGGAGCTGGGGGGCCAGGTCAGATGGCACGGCGTATCGAGGTGACGGGAGCGGGCGGGGTGCGCCTGGCCGCCTGGGAGTTCGCCGACCCTCCGAAACCGGAGGCGGATCCGGACGCCGAGGGGGACGCGGAGTCCGGCGCTCCGGGCGTGCTCTTACTTCACGGTCTGATGGGCCGCGCCTCCCACTGGGCGCCCACCGCCCGCTGGCTCGCCGGCCGCCACCGCGCCGTGGCGCTCGACCAGCGCGGCCACGGCCAGAGCGAGAAGCCCCCGCGCGCCGCGTACACCCGCGAGGCCTACATCGAGGACGCGGAGGCCGCCGTGGAACAGCTCGGCCTCGCCCCCGTCCTCCTCATCGGCCACGCCATGGGCGCGCTGACCGCCTGGCAGCTCGCCGCCAAGCGCCCCGACCTGGTGCGCGGCCTGATCATCTGCGACATGCGGGCCTCCGCCCTCGGCGCGGCCTCCCAGCGCGAGTGGGCCGACTGGTTCCGGTCCTGGCCCGTCCCCTTCGCCAGCCTGGCCGACGTCCGCAAGTGGTTCGGCGAGGACGACCCCTGGGTGGAGCGCCCGAACCCCGCGCGCGGGTCCTTCTACGCCGAGGTGATGCACGAGTGCGAGGACGGCTGGCGGCCCGTCTTCGACCCCGAACAGATGCTCAGCTCCCGCGAGACATGGGTCTACGACGCCCACTGGGAGGAGCTGGCGCAGGTGCAGTGCCCGGCGCTGGTGGTGCGCGGTGTGGACGGCGACCTGGGGCGGGCGGAGGCCCAGGAGATGGTGCGGGTGCTGCCGCGCGGGGAGTACGCGGAGGTCCCGGACGCGGGGCACCTGGCCCACTACGACCTGCCGGTGGCTTGGCGGGCCGCCGTGTCACCGTTCCTCGACGGCTTGGCCGGGGGTCTGAGCGCTTAGGCGTCTGCCGGGTTGTTCTTCCGTCGGCGGCTGCGGGTCGTCGCCGGCTGATCGCGCAGTTCCCCGCGCCCCTTCAGGGGCGCGGGGAACTGCGCGAGTACGTACCACTCACCCGCACTCGCCCGCGAAAGAACGACCCGGCAGACGGGTGGGCGCACCGCCTAACGATCCCTCCCGCACGCATAGGCCAGCGGCGAGATCAACTCCTCCGCGTCCGGCAGCCACCGGTTCGCCGGCGTCGGCCGGCGGGCCCACTGCACGGCACCCCGGGACCCGAACCGCGTGGGCGGCGCCGCCACGTACGCGCCCTCGCCCAGGGCCGTGAGGTCCAAAGACGCCGGTGACCAGCCGAGCTTCCGCACCAGCTCCGGCACCTTCGCGGTCGCACCGGGCAGGACGAAGAACTGCATGCGCCGGTCCGGGGTCAGCGTGACCGGCCCGAGCGTCAGCTCCATCCGCTCCATACGGGCGAGCGCCAGGAACCCCGCGCTCTCCGGGACGGACAGCGCGTCGAACGTCCGGCCCGTCGGCAGCAGGATCGCCGCCGCCGGCTGCTTCTGCCACATCCGGCGCACGACGGTCGCACTGCCGGTCGCCTGGGTCGCCCAGTCGGGGCGCGCGGGGTGCGCACCCGGCGCAAGGCAGGAGGCGTCGCCGCACGAGCAGCGCTGCCTGCCGTCAATGGCTTCCAGCCAGGTGCCCGGGAACACGTCCCAGTGCCGCTGCTCGGCGTAGCGTACGGCGGTCTCCAGCAGCGATTCCCCGCGCTGCTGCGGGATGTGACCGGCCGTCTGAGTCTCTTGGGCGCCCGCGATCGTCTCTTCCACGTTCCACTCAACTCCCGCGCCCACCTGGAGTTACGGCCGTAACGCGCGCGGGGGAGGAGCATCGATTCGGCAGTCGGGGCGCATGGGTGCATCGCCGGGGGCGCGCGGGAGGGGGCGGGGCGTGAGATGGGTAGCCAGGGATGGGGGCAAGCGTCTTTACCCCGGCAAACCGCACATGTCACGCATTGACGGTATGTCAGCTGGGCAGTGATCTTCCGGCCGGAACTTTGTGCTCCGGAGGATCGCAACATGCTCCAGGGGATCGCACCGCAGGGGGTAGCACATGGCCGCAAGGCCTCTCGTGGCGAGGCAGCCGAACGAACGGTTGCAGGCACTCATCCAGGAAGCGGGGTGCTCGAACGCCGGACTGGCCCGGCGGGTCAACATGTGCGGCGCCGAGCACGGCCTCGACCTGCGCTACGACAAGACGTCCGTGGCCCGCTGGCTGCGCGGCCAGCAGCCGCGGGGCCGGGCCCCGGCGATCATCGCCGAGGCGCTCGGGCGCAAGCTCGGCCGTACGGTCACGATCGACGAGATCGGCATGGCCAACGGCAAGAACCTCGCCTCGGGGGTCGGTCTCCAGTTCTCGCCGACGGTACTGGGGGCCATCGAGCAGGTCTGCGAGCTGTGGCGCAGCGACGTGGGGCGCCGGGACTTCCTGTCCGGTTCCTCCGTCGCCGCCTCCGCGCTGGTCGAGCCGAGCCGCGACTGGCTGATCTCGGCGCCGGACCCGCAGGTGGCCCGGCAGGCGGGCCCGCGGGTGGGCCAGTCCGACGTGGCGGCCGTACGGTCCATGACCCGGGCGCTGGTGGACCTCGACCACCAGTACGGCAGCGGGCATGTGCGCCCGGTCGTCGTGCACTACCTCAACAGCGTCGTCTCCGGGCTCCTCGCGGGCTCCTACCGGGAGGCGGTCGGCCGGGAACTGTTCGCCGCCGTCGCCCGGTTGACGGAGCTGGCGGGGTACATGGCCGTCGACACCGGGCAACCGGGCCTCGCCCAGCGGTACTACATCCAGTCGCTGCGGCTCGCGCAGGCCGCCGGGGACCGCGGCTACGGCGGTTACGTGCTCGCCGCGTCCATGAGCCACCTCGCCGCGCAGCTCGGGAACCCGCGTGAGATCGCCCAGTTGGCGCGGGCGGCGCAGGAGGGGGCGCGCGGGCAGGTGACCCCGCGCGTGGAGGCGATGTTCCACGCCGCCGAGGCGCGCGGGCACGCCCTGCTCGGAGACGCGCGCGCGGCGCAGGCGGCCGCCGGGCAGGCGGTCACCGCGATGGAACGGGCGGACGGCTCCGCCGGGGACGACCCGGTGTGGATCGCCCACTTCGACGAGGCGTATCTGGCCGACGAGTTGGCCCACTGCCACCGCGACCTCGGGCAGGCCGACCAGGCCGCGCGGTACGCCGAGCAGTCGCTGGCCGGGCACCCGGAGTCCCGGGCCCGCCGGCGCGCCATCGGCTACGTGCTGCTCGCCACGGCCCAGGTGCAGCAGCGCGAGATCGAGCAGGCCTGCATCACGGGCATGAAGGCGGTGGAGCTGCTGGAGACGCTCCGCTCCAACCGGGGCGCCGAGTACCTGGACGACCTCCAGCAGCGGCTGGAGCCCTTCCGGGAGGAGGCGGTGGTACGGGAGTTCGGGGCGCGGCTCGATCTCCAGCAGGCCGCGTGAACACCGGCTCCGCCGGCGCGTGAACGAACGGGAAACGGCACCCGGGTGTGCGCCGGGTGCCGTGCACGGCGCATCACGGAGCGGCGGTGTTACCGCGGTCACAGGGAGGAGGTCGCGAACCGCGCTGCGTGGCACGGGGCTCGGGGGAGCCGGTAGCGTGAGCCGACGATTCACAAGGTCCCCCATTAGTAGGAGTCCCGGTGACGCAGAGTGGACAGGGCGAGGAGCCCTCGGCGCGGACCGCGCGCGAAGGCATCGTGCTGCCCTCCGACGGAGGAGAGCCCCTGCTGCCGGGCATGACCGGGACGCCCGCCCCCGCCCAGCCGGCCGGCGGACAGTCCTGGGGCGGTTCCTGGGGCCCCGAGCAGCAGGCGCCCCAGTCGGACCAGGGCTGGCCCCCGGCGGCGGCGCCGCAGTGGGACGCCCCCGGCGGCCCCGGCCAGCGGCCCCCGTCCGCCGCGAACCCCGGCCCGCTGCCCCCGGAGGGCGCCCCGGCCCCGTCGTACGGCGGCCAGGCCCCTGGCTACGGCGGCCCGACGGCGTCCTACGGCGGCCAGGAGGCGCAGTACGGCGGCGGCCAGGCCGGCCCCGGTGCCTACGGCGCGGCCCAGCAGCCCGCGTACGGCGCGCCCGACCCGTACCAGCAGCACGCGCAGCAGCAGCCGTACCCGGCGCAGCCCGCCGCCGCGCCGCAGCCGCCCGCGTACCCGGCCGCCCCGCTGCCCGCGAGCGCGGACGGCGCGACCCAGTACCTCCCGCCGGTCCCGGCCGGCCCCGCCGCCCCCGGCGACGAGGGCGCCACCCAGTACATACCGCCCGTGCCCGCCGCGTCGGCCGACGGCGCCACCCAGTACATACCGCCGGTCCCCGCCGGGAACGGTGTCCACGAGGCGGCCACCCAGTACATGCCGCCGGTCGCGTCCGGCGCGCTGCCGCCGGAGTCGGCCGGCGAGGAGACGCGGTACCTCGGCCAGGCGCCCCGGCAGGCGGCGCCCGCGCCCTCGGACGCGGAGGCCACGCAGTACATCCCGCCGTACGCCGCCCAGGCCCAGGCGCAGGGGGCGGACCGGCAGCCGCCCGCCGAGTTCGACAACCTCTTCCGCGGCGGCCCCGGGGGCGGCGACAGCCCGGCCGGGTCCACCCAGCAGTTGCCGCGGATGCAGCAGCCGGACGCCTACCCCGGCCCGGCGCAGTCGTCGTACCGCCCGGCGCAGCCGTCGTACGACGCGGGTCCGGACGACGACGGCGGGCGGCGCCGGGGCCGGTCGCGGGTGCCGCTGATCGCCGCGATCGGCGTCGGCATCGTCGTGCTCGGCGTCGGCGCCGGCGCGCTGCTCAGCGGCGGCGGCGACAAGGACCAGGGCGGGGACGACAAGACGGTCGCCGCCGCCTCCCCGGCCACCCAGGACTCCGCCTCGCCCGCCGCCGACCCCGCCCGGCAGCAGGCCGTCGAGCTGGACAAGCTGCTCGCGGACAGCGGCAGCAGCCGGGCCTCGGTGATCCAGGCGGTGGCGGACGTCAAGCAGTGCGACAACCTCGACCAGGCCGCCTCCAGCCTGCGGGACGCGGCCCGGCAGCGCGGCCAGCTCGTCACGCGGCTCGGCAAGCTGTCCGTGGACAAGCTGCCCGGCAACGCCGATCTGACGGCCGCGCTGACCAAGGCCTGGCAGGCGTCCGCCGCGGCCGACAACCACTACGCGGCCTGGGCGGACCAGGCCAAGGGGCACAAGGTCTGCCGCAAGGGACACGCCCGCACCACCGGCGAGACGCAGGCCGGCAACCGGGAGAGCGGCACCGCCAGCGCGCAGAAGACGAAGGCGGCGGCGCTGTGGAACGCGATCGCCAAGCAGTACGGCCTCACCCAGCGCCAGCCGACCCAGCTGTGACCACCGGCCGTCACGGCACGTCGGCGTTCTCCAGGGTCGAGGTCATGTCGGCGATCCCGTCGGCACCGCCGATGCCGCGGCGGGCCGCGACCAGTTTGCCGTCCTGGACCACCTGGAGGGTGACGTCGGCGTTGACCAGCCGCGGGAAGCCGACCACGGCCAGCTTGCCCTCGTAGGGCCAGTGCAGGGTCGGGGTGAGGCCGCCGGTGGAGACCCGCAGGCCGTCGTTGAGGGTGCGCCGCACGGTGTCGGCGCTCACCTCGCCGTCGCCGATCTTCTCCAGGACGGCCTTGAGCACGGTGTAGGCGATCCACGTGGTCTGCACGCCGGCGTCCGCGGGGTCGATGCGGTTGTCGCCGAACGCCTCCTCGTTGATCACCTTCTTCATCGGGTCCCAGCGGTGGTCGGAGGCGACCGGGTACCAGCCGGTGATGTACGCCCCCTCGTACGGCCCCGACGCCCCGCCCGTCGCGTTGATGACGGTCTGGTCGACGCTGCCGAGCACGGTCGCCGTGCGCACGGCCGGGAAGTCGTCGCGGGACCGCCGGAAGGAGTCCATGAAGGTGTCCGTGCGGTCCCCGAGCGCGGGCACCACACAGCCCTTCCGCGTGACGCCCTCGGTCGCGTAGCGCAGCGCCTGCTCGGCCTGGCCGCCGTACTCGGTGGCGTCCTCCGCGGCGAGCTGGTCGCCGGCGTCCGCGTGGCCGCCCGCCTTGAGACCGGCGTCGAGCATCGCGGGCAGCTGGTCGCCGGCGATGCTGTCCGGGCGGACCAGGGCGACGTTGCCGCAGCTTCGCGCGAGGGCCTTGCCGAGGCCGGCGAGGAGGGCGGGCTGGCCGCCGTTGACCGGGTAGGACATCGCGCCGGTGAACTCGTCGTTGGTGACGCCGTAGCCGCCGATGTAGGGGATGCCGGCGCCTTCCAGCGGGGCGAGGTAGGAGTCGCCGAACTGGCTGTAGGAGCCGACGACCGCGACCACGTTCTCGGTCGCGGCGCGCCGGGCGCACTTCGCGGCGCCCACGCTGTCGTTGTGGTCGTTGCAGGTCAGCACCTCCAGCCTGCGGCCGTTGATGCCCCCGTGAGAGTTGATCCACTTGGCGTAGGCGCGGGCCATCGCGGGCATGCCGGGCTTGTTGGTCGCGTCGGTGTCCTGCGGGGCCCAGGTCATCACCTTGACCGGGTCATCCCCGGAGCCCCCCGTGGCACCGGGGATGATCCCGCATGCGGCGGTGAGCGACGCACAGAGGGCCACCGCTCCCGCCGCGAGGGCGCTGGCTCTGACGGGGCGGGGAAGGACGGGAAGAGGGGTACTGCGCGTGCGTCGCCTGCCGGTCATGCGCACACACGATTCCCTCACAGCCCTAACCCGGGAGTGACCCTTGGTCAACGAAGGGTGACGTTGAGGTGAATTACGGGGGCATGTGGGGCTTCTGGGGTGGGGAACGTACGATCGATGACCGTGCAAGGTTCGGAGAACTCTTCCCGTCGCGGCCGTCGCTCCTCCACCATGGGCGGCATGCCCTTGAACGACATGCCGTGGTGGCGCTGGCGCAGCAATGTGCGCTCGGCGCTGCACATGCTCTCCGACCCGGTGTTCCAGCGGGAGGTCTGGCTCGCCGGCGTGGACGGCTACGGTGACGTCACGGACGCCGTGTACCGGCTGGTGGAGGACACCTGGCTGGACAGCTGGTCGGCCGAGAAGTACGTCGGCACCATATTCCGGGACTCGCAGGAGGCGGCGCTCGTCGACACCGCCGTGCTGCGGGTGCTGCGGATCATGCACCAGGTCGGCCCGGACGCGCCCGTCGCCGCCTACCTGGACCACTCCGGCTGGCCGGACGCGGTGCGGGCGGCCCGGGACGCGCACGTGCGGATGTCGGTGAGCGACGGGGAGGACCCGGACACACCGCCGAAGAGCCTGGACGTGCTGCGGATCCTGACGAGGTCCTGACGGGGCCTGGCGGGGCGCGGCGGGGTCCGCGTGGCGGACGGCCGCCCCATGGCGGGCGGCCGGTGTGGGACCCTGTGGTGCATGACCGATCAGTCCGCCTCCGCCGCCGCACCGGCCGACCAGTACGTCCTCACGCTGTCCTGCCCGGACAAAAAGGGCATTGTGCACGCCGTGTCCAGCTACCTGTTCATGACCGGCTGCAACATCGAGGACAGCCAGCAGTTCGGCGACCACGACACGGGACTGTTCTTCATGCGCGTCCACTTCTCGGCCGAGGCGCCGGTGACGGTGGACAAGCTGCGGGCGAGCTTCGCCGCGATCGGTGACTCCTTCCACATGGACTGGCAGATCCACCGGGCCGACGAGAAGATGCGCATCCTGCTGATGGTCAGCAAGTTCGGGCACTGCCTGAACGACCTGCTGTTCCGGGCCCGGATCGGCGCGCTGCCGGTGGAGATCGTGGGCGTGGTGTCCAATCACACCGACTTTGAGGAGCTGGTGGGCTCCTACAACATCCCCTTCCACCACATTCCGGTGACGAAGGACACCAAGTCGGAGGCCGAGGCGAGGCTGCTGGAGATCATCCGCGAGGAGAAGGTCGAGCTGGTCGTCCTCGCCCGCTACATGCAGGTCCTC
The DNA here is from genome assembly GCF_001514055.1 of Streptomyces corchorusii. NCBI lineage: Bacteria > Bacillati > Actinomycetota > Actinomycetes > Kitasatosporales > Streptomycetaceae > Streptomyces > Streptomyces corchorusii. Next base: position 220,109 of record NZ_KQ948360.1, read on the forward strand.
TCCGACGACCTGTGCAAGCAGCTCAGCGGCCGGATCATCAACATCCACCACTCCTTCCTGCCGAGCTTCAAGGGCGCGAAGCCGTATCACCAGGCGCACGCGCGGGGTGTGAAGCTGATCGGCGCGACGGCGCACTACGTCACCGCGGACCTGGACGAGGGCCCGATCATCGAGCAGGAGGTCGAGCGGGTCGGGCACGACGTGACGCCGGACCAGCTGGTGGCCATCGGCCGGGACGTGGAGTGCCAGGCGCTGGCGCGGGCCGTGAAGTGGCACGCGGAGCGGAGGATCCTGCTCAACGGGCGCCGGACGGTGGTGTTCGCCTAGCCGGTCGGGCGACCCTTCGGGGGCGCGGGGAACGGCGCGGGCAGCCCCGGCCACCCGCAGCCGCCGGCGCCTGCGGTCCCGCCCCTACATCCGGCTCAACGACGCGACCGCGAACAGCACGTCCTTGATCGCCTCCCGGTCGCCGACCCGGCCCACCGCGGCTTCCGCCGGAGGCACATGCCCTGCCGCCAGCTTGCAGAACTCCACGCCGTCCAGGGCCACATGGGCCACCTCGAAGTCGGCGGAGCCCACCGCCGCCGGTGAGTCGAGGGGGATCAGCCACTCGCCGCCGGCCGGTCCCTCGATCTCCAGGCGCAGGCTGCGGCCGGGCGCGCCCGCCGGGACCAGGTGCAGGGTCCGGCGGCCCGGCGCGGACAGTCCCGCCCGGCGGCGCGCGGCGAGCGCCGTCGGCAGCAGACGGGCCGCGAGGTCGATCATCCGGTTGAGGTGCCGCGGCGCCGGCGGCGCGTACGGATAGTCCACCGCCTCGGCGATGTCCTCGGCGTGCACCCAGCACTCGAAGGCGCGGTCCAGCATCGCGTCGTGCAGCGGCAGCGCGAAGTCGCCGTACGGCACCGTGAGCCCGCCCGCGTGACCGCCGGTGAAGGACACCGTCCGCACCAGGCTGTGGCTCTGCTCCCGCCACGGCCCCCGCACCGAGCGCGTCGGCGGGAAGTGCGAGGCCCGCCAGTACGCCTCCGTGCGGCCCGCCGGACCCACGGCGTCCTCGCCGGCGACCTCGGCCAGCGGGTCCTCCAGCCCGAGCGCCGTCGCGATCAGCCCGTCCACCGACAGCAGGTGCGCGATCACCCCGGCGACGGTCGAACGGCGGCTCGTGGGTGCGTCGGCCTCGAACCAGCGCAGCCGCACCGGCGCGTGCCACTCCGCGTCCCCGAAGTCCTGGAGCAGCGCGTCCAGCCGCGCGGTCTCGGCGTCGTACGGCGCCGCCCAGCCGGGCACCGGGATGCGCGGCGGCCGGCGGTTCAGGCAGGCGGCCAGGACGCGGGTGCGCAGCGCCGGGTTCAGGTCCAGGGTCTCCGGCTGGTGCAGCAGGCCGACCGCCTCGCGCAGCCGGCGGGCCTCGTCGGCGCAGGATCCGCAGCCGCCCAGGTGCTCCTCGACGGCCGCCGTCTCCGCCGCCGAGCAGGCGGCCAGCGCCCAGGCGCCGAGCAGCGACTTCAGGACGTCGTGCGACAGGTCGAGCGGCACGGGTGCGAGGTCTCCCGGATCGGCGAGGTCGGGCAGCGGGAGCCCGCTGTCCTCCACGGACGCGCGGGGCGTGGGTATCCGCGGCGCCGGAGCGGTCCCGGACCCGCCGGCACCGCACGGCACGTCCCCCGAACCGCCGCCGCGCCCGCCGCGACCCCCGGCACCCGTACCGCGTCCGTCGTCCTCCCGGGGCCGTTCGCCGTGTGCGGCACCGCCGTTGCCCGCCTCCCCGTGGCCGGCGTGTTCGCCGTACTCGCCGTACTCGCCGTACTCGCCGTACTCGTCGTGCGCCCCGAAGCCGCCCGTCCCCGTCACACCGCACCCCGGTATCCCGGCGGTGTGCCGGCGTCGTGGGCGGTGGAGAGGAGTTGGAGGCCGAGGCGGAGCCGGCGGCGGGCCTCGTCCTCGGTGACGCCGAGGTCGGCCGCGGTCTGGCGGTAGTCGCGGCGCTGGAAGTAGGCCAGGTCGAGGGCGGCGCGCAGCGGGGCCGGCATGGAGTGCACGATGTAGTCGGCGCGGGCGGCGACCGAGGCGCGGCGGACCTCGCTCTCCAGTTCCTCGCGCCGCGGCTGCTCCGGTTCCTCCCGGTCGCGCAGCCGCTGCACCGCGACCCGGTGGGTGACGGCGGCGATCCAGGAGCGCAGCGGGCCCTGCTGGGGGTCGTAGGTCTCGGGGTGTTCCCAGACGTGGGCGAAGACCTCGCGGGTGACGGCGTCGGCGTCCTGCTCGTCGGCGAGGACGCGGTGGGCGAGGCTGTGCACGAGAGAGGCGAAGCGGTCGTACAGCTCGCCGAGGGCGGCTGCCTCACCGCGCGCGAGCCGCTGCTGCATCTTGCGGTCCCGGCGGGGCGGTACGTCCTTCCTGGCCATGCGGTCCCCTCCCCTCGACCTGTCCGGCCCGTCCAGCCTGTCGGTCCTGCCCTCTCGAATGTAGTCGGCACGCCTGACGGCGCACGCCCCTTTGTGTCAATGTGCGCCCCCGGAAGGGCCGCAGGTGATAGTGCCCCCTTCACACATCCTTCACACGAGATGCGTGCACCTCTGATCGAACAGGATCGATAGTGACCGAAACAAGCCCCTAGTCGATCGACTGCCGTTTGTCGCATCACGTTTCAGGGAACGGCCGCTGGGCAGCCGCGCGACAGGAAACGTAGGAACTGCTTCCGTTTCCGGGCGGTTCCGGGAGATCCGGCGAGCGGAGGGCAGGGCCGTGGCATTCAGTGTGACCGGCGTCGAACAGGGCGAGTGGGCCGTCCTCCGGGTGTCCGGGGAACTGGACCTGATGACCTCGCCGGTGCTGCGCCAACGGGTGCACGACAGCGTCGCCGAGGGGCACCACAGCCTCGTCGTGGACCTCTCCGACGTGTTCTTCTGCGACTCCAGCGGGGTCGGCGTCCTCATCGCCGCCCGCCGGCTGATCCGCTCCTGCCAGGGCCGGCTGCGGCTGATCCTGCCGGACCGGGGGGCCGAGGACGGCTCGCACGTCAACCGCGTGCTCGGCGCGCTCGGCGTGCGCCGCCTCTTCGACGTCCACCCCGACCTGGACTCCGCGACCACGGACGAGGCCGGGCCGCTCTCCGCCTGAGCGGCCGTCACGGCATCGCGACACGGCCACACTGTTGTCGCGGAATTCCCCCGGTCTTGGCACAACCGACGCATTCCCGCCGTCTGCCGGCCGCCCGCGTCGTACGCTCCCTGCCAGGTCACCCCCCACCCACGGGCAGGACCACCCGTACGACCCTCATGTAAGGCGGCCCGAACAGACATGGTCAGCACCGAGTACGAGCGCAGGATCGCCGCCCGGTTCGCCACCTTCGACCAGGACGGCAACGGCTACATCGACCGGGAGGACTTCAACGCGGCGGCCAAGGCGCTGCTCGCCGAGTTCGCCGTACCCGCCCGCTCCGACAGGGGGCAGGCGCTGTACGCCGGCGCCGAGGCGTTCTGGCAGGGCATGGCCGGCATCGCCGACCGGGACGGCGACCAGCGCATCACCCGTGCGGAGTTCGTCACCGGCGCGGTCAAGCGACTGCGTGACAACCCCGGCCGCTTCGCCGAGATCGCCCGCCCCTTCCTGCACGCGGCCCTGGCGGTGGCCGGCGCCGACGCCGACGGCCGGATCGGCACCGCCGACACCGCGCGCGTGCTGCGCGTGTTCCACGTCCCGGAGGAGACCGCCCGCCAGGCCGCAGCCGCCCTCGACGCCGACGGCGACGGCAGGATCGGCGAGGCGGAGATCGTACCGGCGTTCGCGCGCTACTTCACGGTCCCCGAGTAGCGGGAACCCACGGCACGGTCCGGCCGCGGCCGACCGGACCGCCCTCACCCGAACCGCTCCCGCAGCGAAGTCATGGCCCACGATGTTGCGGACGGTGGCCTGTTGGCGTCACGGAGCGTTGATATCGGGTTGTGTCCTTCGCGGGACTCGTCACGGCCCGGAGTCGGGTGTCCGCTCGGGTACCTTGTGTGAGATGCGAGTGGCTGCGCGGACGAGCCGGGCCGGCGGTGCCCTTGGGGCGGTGCCGGGTCGCGCGGTGCGCGCCGCAGCTCGCAGGGCGTTCAGGCCCGTTGTCCCCGTCTGTTCGACTCCCCGGCACGAGCGTCGCACAGTATGCCCTACGCGTACTCCTTCGCGCGGGAATATGCCCGAAGCGCTTGTTGGGGTGACTGTACGTCAACCATGCTGTCTCGCAAGGGAGTCACGTTCCGTGACACTTGCTCTGGCCGTTGTTCTGGCCATGCAGAAAATGGCTGGGATCGTGGCCCTCGTGATCGCCGCCGCGGCTGAGACCGCGGAGCGCGGTTGGCGCGGGGTCGTCGATCCGCCGGTTCGGATGGTGTGAGCGGTGCAGGTGCTTCAAGTGCAGCTGGAGATCCGGCCCGACCCCGCGGAGGTGGGACGGGCGAGGAGGTGGGCCCGCTCGCGGCTCGCGGGATCGGGGATAACGGCCGACGAGCCGCTGGCCGAGACCCTGATCCTGCTCGTCTCCGAGCTGGTGACCAATGCCGTGGTGCACACCGGCCGGCCGGCCGTGCTGCGGCTGTGTCTGCCGGGCCCGGCGGCCGAGGAGTGTCCGTCGGCCACGGTGCGGGTCGAGGTGACCGACCGCAGCTCGCGCGCGCCCGTGCCCCGCTGCGCCGACGACGACGCCACCGGCGGCCGGGGTCTGGCCCTCGTGGACTGTCTCGCCGACCGCTGGGGCTGGAGCCCCGAGGGTGCCGGCAAGAGCATCTGGTGCGAACTGGACCGCTGTTCACAGCCCCGGCAGAGCGCCGCGCTGGCGTGCGGGGGCGGACTGTCCGCGTACGGGGATCTCGCCTTTGAAGCGGTGTAGCGGCCCGGAGCGGTGGTGCGCCGGGGGGTGCGCCCGTGCGCGGGTGCCGTGAGCGGGGCTGCCGCAACACGGGTCCGTACCGGCGTTGACGTTCCCTGGGTGCCTGATCAGGCTGGGGTGCGTCGATCCGCCGCGAGGGGACGGCGAGGGCCCGGGCTGACGGCGGTCCTCGCCGAGTGCGGGTCGTATCGGACGGCGGCGCGTGCGCGTGACGGTGGGGGGAGGCGCGCGCCGCCGACCGCGGACGCGCCGCCGCCGTCGTTCACAGGATCGCCACCGGGGCCACCGGTGTCCCCGTCGCGCCCACGAACGGCTCGGGCATCGCCGACAGCAGGAACGTGTACCGGCCCGTTCCTCCACAGGCTGTGGACAACTCTTCGAGATTCCAGTTCCGGCCCTGGAGCATCCCCCTCTCCACCAGGTGCAGCGCGTGCACGGGCAGCCACAGGTTCTCGATCTCGGGCGGGAAGACCTTGAAGGTGAGCGTGTCGTTCGCGACCGCCGCCACGTCGCGCGCGTGGAACCACTCCGGGCAGCGCACCGAGAGCCCCGGCGACGGATGGCCGTAGCCGTGCTTGTCCCCGGCCAGGTACACCCGCACCTGTCCGGTCCGTACGAGCACGATGTCACCGGCACGCGCGCGCGTACCGGCGAACTCGACCCGGTGTGAGCCCGTGTGAGCCCGTGTGAGCCCCCGTCAGGTGCCCCCGGCCGACGTTGTCCACAGGCTCGGGACGAGGGGGCGGCGGTTGTCGGTGGCGGCCCCTACCGTCGAGGCATGAGCTACCGCGATGTCGTCTCCCGGCCGGTCCTGACCTGGGCCCTGGTGGCCGTCGGCGCCCGCATGCCGGTGGCCATGGCCCCGCTGTCCCTGGTCTTCCTGGTCCGCGAGCGCCCCGGCGGCTACTCCCTGGGCGCGGCCCTCGCCGCCGCCTACGTCATCGGGGAGATCATCGGCGCCCCTCTGCTCGGCATGCGCCTGGACCCCCGGCGGGCCCGCCCGCACCTGGCCGCCGGACTCGGCGCGGGCGCCGCCGGATTCGCGGGCCTCGGCGCGTTCCCCGGCGCGCCCGCGGCGCTGCTCACCGCCTTCGCGTTCCTCGCCGGGGCCGGGCCCGCCGCCGCGCCCGGCGGGCTGCGCACGTGGCTCACCTCCCTGGTGCCGGCGCACGCGGCGGCCCAGGCGCTGTCCGCCGAGTCGGTGCTCACGTTCGGCGTCTGGGCCGTCTCCCCGGGCACCGTCACGGGGCTCGCCCTCGGCGCCGGCCCCCGCCTCCCGCCGCTGCTCGCCGCCGCCCTGATGGCGTCGTCCGCCGCGGGCCTGTGGCTGCTCCCGGCCGGCCGGGCGGCGGACGGGCCCGGCGGTCCGGCCGGGAGCGGCGACCGGGACGGCGGGGGCGCGTCGAAGCCGCGCCTGCTGGCCCGCGCCTGGCCGGTGTACGTCACGGGCGCGGCCAGCCTGTCCCTGCTGGCCCTCGCCGAACTCGTGCTGCCCGCCCTGCTCGAACAGCGTGGCATCGGCGTCGGCCGGGCGGGCCCGCTGCTCACGGTGATGGCGGCGGCCTCCGCCGTCGGCGCCTTCCTGTACGGCCTGCGGTCCTGGCCGGGGCTGCTCCGCACCCGCAGCGCGGTCCTGATGACCGGCATGTCGGCCGCGGTCGCCGCGGTCGCCCTGATACCCGGCACGCCGGGCATCGCGGCGGCGCTGGCGGTGGCCGGGCTGCTCCAGTCCGGCGCGATGCTCACCCGGAACCTGTCCCTGCGCGAGGTGCTCCCGCCGCACGTCCTGGCCGCGGGCTACTCGGTCATGTACGCCGCCGTGGGCGCCGGTTACGCGGCGACCGGTTCGCTCGCGGGCGCCCTGCTGCCGCGCACCGCGCCCTCCACGGCGATCCTGGCCGGGGTGGCCCTCACCCTGCTGCTGACGGCGGTCGGCTGGTGGGGCGAGAGACGCACCGGCCGGTCAGCGCCGGGTGCCGACGCCGTCCTGCCGGTCGGCGCCGCCGGTGCGGAAGGCGCGCCGGTAGGCGGTGGGCGTGACCCCGAGGGCGGCCTGTAGGTGCTGGCGCATCGACTGGGCCGTGTTGAAGCCCGACTCCCGGGCCACCTGGTCCATCGACAGGTCCGTGGACTCCAGCAGGTGCCGGGCGCGCTCCACGCGCTGCTGGGTGAGCCACTGGCCGGGGCTGATGCCGACCTCCTCGCGGAAGCGGCGGGTGAAGGTGCGTACCGACATGGCCTCCTGCTCGGCCAGGTCGCGCAGCTGGATCGGCTCGTGCAGCCGGCCCAGCGCCCAGGCGCGGGCGGCGGTCGTCGTGGCGACCTGCGGGTCGGGGACCGGGCGGTGGATGTACTGGGCCTGACCGCCGTCGCGGTGGGGCGGTACGACCGTGCGGCGCGCCACCTCGTTGGCGACGGCCGTGCCGAAGTCGCGGCGGACCATGTGCAGGCACAGGTCGATCCCGGCGGCGACCCCGGCCGAGGTCAGCACGTCCCCGTCGTCGACGAACAGCACGTCCGCGTCCACCTTGACCTTCGGGAACATCCGCTGGAAGCGCTCGGCGTCGGCCCAGTGCGTGGTGGCCGGGCGTCCGTCGAGGTAGCCGGCGGCGGCGAGGACGTAGGCGCCGGTGCAGATGGAGGCCAGCCGGGTGCCGGGGCGGACGAGGGCGAAGGCGGCGGCCAGTTCGTCGGTGAGCCGGCCCTCGTCGTAGAGCGGGCCGAGTTCGTAGGACGCCGGGACGATCACCGTGTCGGCCGTCGCCAGCGTCTGTGGGCCGTGCGCGATCTGCACGGCGAAGTCGGCGTCCGTCTCGACCATGCCGGGCGGCCGGACCGAGCAGGTCACGACCTCGTACAGGTGCCGGCCCCGGGCGTCCCGTGGACGGCCGAAGATCCGGTGCGGGATGCCCAGCTCGAAGGGCAGTATGCCGTCCAGGGCGAGGACGGCGACCCGGTGCGGCCGGAATCCCCCTGCGACTGCGCTCGTCATGGCCCGATCATAGCGAAGTATGTCCAGCGGGCCACTCGATGCATGAGCATGCGCACGGGAGGGTGGGGGCGTGACTCAGACAACCCCAGCCGCCGCTCCCGTCCAGCTCCCGCCCGCCCGGCGTGGCCGCGTGCACCGTGCCTGGTTCGTCGCCGCCGTCACGTTCGTCACGATCACCGGCGCGGCGGCCTTCCGATCCCTGCCCGGCCTGCTCATCGACCCGCTGCACCAGGAGTTCGGCTGGTCGCGCGGCACGATCGGCGCCGCCGTCTCCGTCAACCTCGCGCTCTACGGCCTCACCGCGCCCTTCGCCGCCGCGCTGATGGACCGTTTCGGCATCCGCCGGGTGGTGGCCGCGGCGCTGACCGTGATAGCCCTCGGCTCCGGCCTGACCGTGTGGATGACGGCGGCCTGGCAACTGCTGCTGTGCTGGGGCCTGCTGGTGGGGCTCGGCACCGGCTCCATGGCCCTGGCCTTCGCGGCGACGGTGACCAACCGCTGGTTCACCGAACGGCGCGGTCTGGTCACCGGCGTCCTCACCGCCGCCTCGGCCTCCGGCCAGCTGGTCTTCCTGCCGCTGCTCTCCTGGATCGTCGAGCGCCACGACTGGCGGCCCGCCGCGGTCACGGTCGCCCTGGCCGCGTTCGCCGTCGTCCCCTTCGTCTGGTTCCTGCTGCGCGACCACCCGGCCGACGTGGGCGTGGCGCCGTACGGGGCACGCGCGTTCGTGCCCAAGCCGGCACCCGTCACCGGCGCCGCCCGCCGCACCCTCGGCGTCCTGGCCTCCTCCGCCCGCACGGGCACCTTCTGGCTGCTCGCCGGCACCTTCGCGATCTGCGGCGCCTCCACCAACGGCCTCGTCCAGACGCACTTCGTGCCCGCCGAGCACGACCACGGCATGCCCGTGACGACGGCTGCCTCGCTGCTCGCGGTGATCGGTGTGTTCGACGTCGTCGGCACGATCGCCTCCGGCTGGTTCACCGACCGCTTCGAACCGCGCCGCCTGCTCGCCGTCTACTACGCCCTGCGCGGCCTGTCCCTGCTGTTCCTGCCGATGCTGCTGGGCCCCGCCGTCCACCCGCCGATGCTCTTCTTCATCGTCTTCTACGGCCTCGACTGGGTCGCCACCGTCCCGCCGACCCTGGCCCTGTGCCGCGAGCAGTTCGGCGAGGACAGCGCCATCGTCTTCGGCTGGGTGCTCGCCTCCCACCAGGTCGGCGCGGCCGTCGTCGCCTACCTCGGCGGAGTCGCCCGGGACGTCTTCGGCTCCTACGACGTCGTCTGGTACGCCTCCGGCACGCTGTGCGCGGCGGCGGCCCTGATGGCGCTGGTCATCCGGCGCACCGCACCGGCCGCCCGCACCCTCGCCGTATCCTGACCGCACCACCGAACCCACACCGCCGGTGTGCGAGGCGGCCGTGCGGGCGCCGGTCTCGGTGCGGCCCACCTTCACGGGTCTCCAGGTCGGCCTCGTTGCCGGTGGGCGGCCGGTGCGAGAGCCGGATGCCGAGCTCCTGGCAGCCTGACGCCCGAGCGCCGTACCGCCTCGGCCAGCCGCTCCTGCGCCTCGGCGCCCGCCCGGCCGGTCTCCGCGAACCCGGAGGCGAAGGCGACCGCGAACCTCGCCTTCGCCCCGGCGAGTTCCCCGATCAGCGGCAGCGGGTCGGCCACCAGCAGCACGGCCAGGTCGACCTGTTCGGGCAGTTCGGCCACGGAGGCCGCGCAGGGCAGGCCGAACACGGCAGGCCGGGCCGGGTGCACCGGGCGCACGCGGGCCCCGACCCGCCCGGCCCAGTCCGGATTGAGCTGACGGAGCGTCAGGAACTGCTCGGAACGGCAAAGTTGCCGCGCGGCTAGGCCGGCCTCTTCGTGACCGCCTTCGCGACCGCCTTCGCGATCCGTCCCGCGTCGATCGCCAGCTCCCGGAGCATCCCGCTGAGGGGGTTGGTGAACCCGGTGAAGTACAGGCCGGGCGCCTGCGCGGGCGTACGGCCGCCGTGCACCACCGGTCTGCCGCGCTCGTCCAGCACCCCGAGATGCCCGACCAGCCCCTCCAGCGCCCGCACGTACCCGGTCGCCGCGATCACCGCGTCGGGTGAGACCCGGCTGCCGTCGGCGAGGACCACCTTGCCGTCCTCGAACGCCTCCACGGCCGCCACGATCTCCACCTTGCCCGTGCGCACGGCGTCGATCAGACCGACGTCCTGGACCGGGATGGCGCCCTGCTTCACCCTGCTGTACAGGCCGGTGTCCGGACGCGGCAGCCCGTGCGCGGTCAGGTCCGGGGTGCTGAGCCGCCCGACCGGTCCGGCGAGCCGGTCCACGAGCCACACCGGCAGTCGCCGGACCAGCACGCCCGAGTACTGGGAGGCCCAGCCCAGCGTCGACCGGCGCAGGATGTGCGGCGCCGTGCGCACCGCCAGCCGTACCCGTGCGGCCCCGCCCTCCACCAGGTCCACGGCGATCTCCGCGCCCGTGTTGCCGGCGCCGACGACGAGCACGTCACGGCCCCGGTACGGCCCGGCGGCGCGGTACTCGCCCGCGTGCAGGAACTCGCCGCCGTACGACTCCCGGCCCGGCCAGTCGGGGATGCGCGGGGTGTGGTTGAAGCCGGTGGCGACGACGACCGCGCTGCCGGTCAGCTCCCGGCCGCCGGAGGCGCGCAGCAGCCATCCGGTGCCGTCCCCGCTCCGCTCGACGCGGTGGACCTCCACCCCGGTGACGATCTCCAGTTCGTGGTGCTCGGCGTACTTCTCCAGGTAGCGGACCACGTCGTCCCGGGAGACCCAGCGGCCGAACCTGCGGGGGATGGCGAGCCCGGGCAGCGAGGACAGCCGCCGGGTGGTGTGCAGGTGCAGCCGGTCGTAGTGCCGGCGCCAGGAGGCGCCCACCCGGTCGGACTTCTCCAGGACCACGGCCCGTACGCCCCGCGCCCGCAGCGCGTACGCGGCGGCGAGACCCCCGGGGCCGGCGCCGATCACATAGACCGGGCGGTCGGCGGGGGTCGGCGGGAGGGGGGCGGGCGAGGGACGGGAGACGGCCATGAGCGGGAGCGTAATCACACACCCGGTTGATGGGTCTCGGTCAAGACCGGAATTGGTTGCGGATTGATCACGGGTGTACGGGAAGGGTGTCCCGCCCGTGAAGAAGGCGCCCGCTACCGCCTCCCGCGCCCGCTACGCGTGGGCTTCGTGTGTGGGTCCGCGTGTGGGCTTTACGCGTCACCTGACGTACCGTCAGATCCATGGGCGCTCCGTGGCTGGACGGCGCTCAGTGGCTGGCCGTGCTGCGCATCGGCTGCTGATCCGCCGCTGCGGGGCCTGCGGTCGAGGTGGCCTGGGAGGAGGCGAGCGGCCGGGTCACGCTCCACACGTGGTCCGCGGTGCACCACAACGACCTCCCCCCCGTTCACCGGCCGCGTCCCCTACCTGGCCGCGGTGGCCGACCTGGCCGAGGGCCCGCGGATGATGACGGAACCGGTGGACTGCCCGGAGGACGGCCCGCGGGCCGGGATGGCGCTGGAGGTGGCGTTCCGGGACGGCGTACCGGTGTTCCGGCCGGGGCCGGGGCCGGGGCTCGCGGCGGGGCCGGCCGGCTGACCCTCACGGCCACAGCAGCGCCCTGCTCCAGCCGAACCCGGTGCTGCGGTACTCCAGGCGCACGTGCCGCCGTTCCGCGTTCCCCTGGAAGAACTCCACCGTCTCCGGGCGCAGCCGGTACAGGGTCCAGGTCGGCGACGGCTCGGCGGGGTTCTCCCGGGCCCGCTGCCAGGCCGCGTCCGAGGCCCGCCGCAGCTCCTCCACGGAGGACAGCTCCTCGCTCTGCCGGCCGGTCAGCGCGGCGGCCAGCGCGCCCGTGGACCGCGCGTGCAGATCGGCCTGGCTCTCCTCGGCCGGCGCCGACGTCACCGGCCCGCGCACCCGCACCTGGCGGCCGAGCACCGGCCAGTAGAAGGCGAGGGCGGCGTACGGCCGGGCGCTCAGCGCGCGGCCCTTGCGGCTCGTGGCGTGGGTGGCGAAGGACCAGCCGTCCGCGTCGGCGCCGTGCAGCATCACGATCCGCACGTCCGGCCTGCCCTCCTCGTCCGCGGTCGCCAGCGACATGGTGTGCGGCTCCGGCTGCCCCGCCGCGACGGCCTCCGCGAACCAGTTCGTGAACAGGGCCAGCGGAGTGGGCGGGGCGGTGTCCGGGTCGAAGGGCCGCAGCTCGGTCACCTGGGCGTCCCAGACCCGCAGCGACCGGAGCAGCTCGTGAAGATCGTGCTGTGCCATGGGGCGAGTATCACCCGGGCCGGCTCGCGTCCCCGGGCGGCACAGGGCCGTACCCTCACTCCCTACCCGGCACCACGGTCCCCGAGGAGCAGAACCACCTCGACCGGAGCGAGGACGGGACGGCCCCGCCGGGCCCCGCCGGCCTGCATGCCCGAGGAGGACGGCAGGACCTGGATACTGGTCGGCTCCGACGTCGGCCGCCCCGGCCACCCCGCCCGGACCCGCGACCTCCTCGCCCCCCCCGGTGGCCTCGGTGAGCTGGAAGGGCCGGGACATCCCGGTCACCGCCCGGCTGCTCACGGGGACGGAGCGGGACACCGCCTGGCAGGCACTGCCGGCGTTCCGGCCGCCGTACGCCACCTGCCAGGCGCGCGTGGAGCGCGAGATCCGGCTGTTCCGGCTCACCGGGCACCCGGACTAGAGCGTCGCCAGCCGTTCCACCAGCAGCAGCGCGCCGATGCCCAGCATGGCCGCGCCCGACGTGCGGGTCACCGCCCGGGCCGCCGTCGGGCGGGCCCTGAGGAGGGTGCGGGCGAGCGTGCCCACGGTGAGGTAGACGGCCGCGCAGCAGGCCATGTGCAGGAGGCCGAGGGCCGCCGTCTGCGCGGGCACGGGGAGGTGGGCGCCCCTGAGGGTGAGGAACTGGGGGAGCACGGAGAGGTAGAGCAGCAGGCCCTTGGGGTTGAGGCCGCTGATCGTCGCGCCGCGCGGGAACAGGCGGCCGTCGGGCGTCGCCGTGGTGTCGGCGTCCGGGACCGCCGGGTGGCGCAGGACGCCCCAGCCCAGCCACAGCAGATAGCCCGCGCCGGCCACCGTCAGGGCCGTCAGCAGCCGGGGCGAGCCCGCCACCAGCACCGCCAGGCCCGCCGTCGCCAGGGCGGTGTGCAGGGCGTAGCCGCAGACCAGGCCCGCCACCGCGCGCATGACCGAACCGCCGCGCAGGGCGGTCGCGATGACGTACGCCCAGTCGGCGCCCGGTACGCACACCAGCAGCAGGTCCACGACGAGGAAGGAGAAGAGCAGCCCGGAGTCCATACCGGGGACATTAGGCGCGAATGTCCCGAAAGTGTTCCCGAAGTTTGCCCATGATCGCGCTTCCTGCGCAAATATCTTCCCCATGGACGACGTGGACCGGAAAATCCTTGCCGAGCTGCAACAGGACGGGCGGCTGACCGTGACCGAGCTGGCCGCCCGGGTGCGGCTCAGCGTCTCGCCCTGCCACCGGCGGCTGCGCGAGCTGGAGCGGTCCGGCGCCATCCAGGGCTACCGGGCGATGGTGGACCCGGCCTCGCTCGGTCTGAACTTCGAGGCGCTGGTCTTCGTGTCCATGCGCCAGGAGGACCGGGACACGGTCGCCGAGTTCGAGCGGGCGGTCGCTGAGCTGGAGCACGTGCTGGACGCCCAGCGGCTGTTCGGCGAGCCGGACTACCTGCTCCGGGTGGCCACCGCCGACCTGGCCGCCTTCCAGCGGCTGTACGACGAGCGGCTGGCGACGCTGCCGGGGGTGCAGCGGCTGACGTCGACGCTCGTGATGAAGCACGTGGTCCGGGACCGGCCGTTGCCGGCGTAGACGGCAGGCGGTGGCTCACCGTGTGAACCACCGCCTGCCAGACAGGACTTGGACCCCGACAACGGGTGCGTGACTACTTGGAGGGCTTCCTGCCCGTCACGCCCAGGTGCACCAACATCGCCAGATTCGGCTTGAGTTCGGCCGGCTTCACACCCCAGGACGAGAAGCCCTTCTGGTGGGACGCCACCGCCGCGAGCATCGCGACCAGCGAACCGGCCACCGCCGCCGGGTTCACGTCCTTGTCCACCCGGCCCTTGGACTGGAGTTCCGCGATGGAGTCCGCGAGGGAGTTGTTGACCGAGTTCAGGATCTTCATACGGATCTTGTAGAACCGTTTGTCCCCCTCGGCCGCACCGAGGTCGACCACCCGCAGGATCGCGTCGTTCCTGCGCCAGAACTCCAGGAACCCGTCCACGAGTTCCTGCGCCGTCTGCCAGCCCGACTTGCCGGTCCAGGTGCGCCCTTCGAGGAGTTCGGTCAGTCCCGCGCCCTCGGCCGCCATCTGCTCGGCGATCTCCAGGACGGCACCTTCGACGTCCGGGAAGTACTGGTAGAAGGTCGCGGGCGACGTGCCCGCCTTCCGGGCGACATCGATGACCTTGACGTCCCGGTACGGGGAGGAGCTGAGCATCTCGCTGAGGCAGTCGAGCAGCTTCTGCCGGGTCGCCTGCCCACGCCGGCCGGCCACGCGGCCGTCGACGGTACGCACTTGTCCTGTCATGTCGTCAGCTTACCGAGGGGTGATGGGAGCGCGATTCGGCCGACTGCAAATGGGGTGCACGGGCAAAACGGGGATGGTGTGCCTGGTCTGCGCGGTGCGCGCGACCCGGTTAAGTTTGACGACATGGCCGAAAACAGGGCATCCACGAACGAAGAGACATACGGGGAGGGCGTCCCCTGCTGGGTGGACGCCCAGCTGCCCGACGTCGAGGCGGGCAAGCGGTTCTACGGTGAGCTTTTCGGGTGGACCTTCGAGGAGGCGCACGGCTCCTCCGTGTGGGCCCTGCTGGACGGCGACCCCGTCGCCGCGCTGGCCCCCAAGACGGACGGCCGGATGCCGACGGTGTGGACCGTCTCCTTCTGCACCTCGGACGCCGGGGCCCTCGGCCGGCGGATCACGGCGGCCGGCGGGCAGGTGGTCACGGCCCCGTACCCGGTGGGCGACCTCGGCGTCGCCGCCCTGGCCGCCGACCCGGAGGGCGCGGTCTTCGGCCTGTGGCAGCCCGGCACCCACCGCGGCTTCGGGCGGCGGCGCCGGCCGAACACCTTCGTCTGGGCCGAGCTCTACACCCGGGACACCGCCGCGGCCAACACCTTCTACGGCGGTCTCTTCCACGACGCCCTGTTCGGCACCGACGCCGAGCCCGACTTCGGCCGCGCGGAGGTCACCGACGTCTTCCCGGCCGAGATGCCCCCGCACTTCCTCGTCCACTTCCGGGTCGCGGATCTGGGGGACGCCCTCGGGGCCGTCCACCGGCTCGGCGGGCGGGTGCAGGCGCCGCCCTTCGGGACGTCGTACGGAGTGGTGGCCGTCGTCACCGACAATCAGGGGGCGTCGTTCGCACTGCTCCAGCGCTGATGCACCCCCTTTGGGATGTTTCAGTGTGAGACACCCCGATTGTCACCGGGTTCGCAACCAGCCGCCCGGCCAGGAAGAATCGGGGTGCGTGCCGCCATGGCGGTGCGGTGGTGAGACGCTGCACTTCGGTCGCGTACATACGGAGAGTGGCGCGGCTCGTACGGGGAGGTGGCAGGCAGTGGTGGATCAGCTGACGCAGCACGATCCGCGGCGGATCGGGCCGTTCGAGGTGCTGGGCCGGCTGGGCGCCGGCGGCATGGGGCTGGTCTATCTCGCGCGCTCGGCGTCCGGCCGGCGCGTGGCGATCAAGACGGTGCGCACCGAGCTGGCCGAGGACCAGCTCTTCCGCGTCCGCTTCACCCGCGAGGTGGAGGCGGCCCGCGCGGTCTCCGGCTTCTACACCGCGGCCGTGGTCGACGCCGACCCGCGCGCCGCCGTGCCCTGGCTGGCCACCGCCTACGTCCCCGCCCCCTCGCTCGAAGAGATAGTGAACGAGTGCGGGCCGCTCCCGGCCCAGGCCGTGCGCTGGCTCGCGGCCGGCGTGGCGGAGGCCCTCCAGTCCATCCACGGCGCCGGGCTGGTCCACCGCGACCTCAAGCCCTCCAACGTGCTCGTGGTCGAGGACGGCCCCCGGGTGATCGACTTCGGTATCGCCTCCGGCGTCTCGAACACCCGTCTGACGATGACGAACGTCGCCGTCGGCACCCCCGCCTACATGTCCCCGGAGCAGGCCAAGGACTCCCGCAGCGTCACCGGCGCCAGCGACGTCTTCTCGCTCGGCTCCATGCTGGTCTTCGCGGCCACCGGCCACCCGCCCTTCCACGGCGCCAACCCGGTCGAGACCGTCTTCATGCTGCTCCGCGAGGGCCCCGACCTCACCGGCCTGCCGGACGAGCTGCGCCCGCTGATCGAGCTCTGCATGCAGATGGAGGCCACGAACCGCCCCACCCCGGCCGACCTCCAGGCCCAGCTCGCCCCGCACCTCTTCGGCTCCGGCTCCGACGACAGCGGCACCGCCTCCGCCTGGCTGCCGGAGAAGGCGGTCGCCCTCATCGAGGCTCGCCGCGGCGGACGCCCCGCCGTCAAGCCCGCCCCGGCCCCGACCGGCGGCCCGCGCAGCGGCGGCCGGCAGGCCGTGCCCCCGCCCCCGCCGTACGACCCGCCGGTCCCGGCGCCCGCGAGCGCCGCGGTCCCCGTCCCGGTCGGCGCCCCCGACACCGGCCCGGTCCGGCTGGCCGGCGCCCAGGTGCCCATCGGCCCCGGCCCCCGGGTCGCCGACGCCCGCGCCGCCGCCGTCAAGGCGCCGCCGCCCGAGGCCGGCCTGGTGGCCAGCTGGTCCCGGCCCCGCCCCGGCGTGGCCGGCGCCGACCCCGCCGTACCGCCCGTGCCGCCGCAGCCCCCGGAGACGGCGGCCGGCTGGCGCCCCTGGCGGTTCCGCATGTCCAACGACGTGTGGGGCACCCCCTCCGTCGACGGCGACCTGGTCTACGTCACCTCCTTCGAGGTGCACGCCCTGGACGTGGCCACCGGCCGCCGCCGCTTCAAGACCCGGGACGTCGCCTGGTCCATGGCGGTCGCGGACGGCCGTATCCACGCCTCCGACGGCCCCACCCTGTTCGCCCTGGACGCCCGCGAGGGCACCGACCTGTGGCGGCTGTCCACGGACGCTTGGGTGTACTCCCTCAAGGCCGACCGCGGCACCGTCGTCACCGGCACCCGCGGCGGCGGCGTCCAGGCCTGGGAGGCGACGAGCGGGCAGAAGCTGTGGGAGATCACCGGCTGCCAGACCGACTTCGAGTCCCCCGAGGCGGGCGCGGTCGTGCACGACGGCACGGTCTACGTCTGGCAGGACGCCCGGCTGCGCGCCCTGGAGGCCCGCACCGGCGAGGAGCGCTGGTCGTACCCCATCGGTGACGCGGCCTCCTGCGGCGGCGTCCCGGTGCGGCTGGTCCCGGCCCCCGACGGCTGCGTCTACGTCTCCGCGGGCACCCGCGTCCTCGCCATCGAGGCGGTCAGCGGCATGGTCCGCTGGCACTTCGAGGCCCCGGCGGTCTTCCTGAGCCCGCCGGCCTTCGCCCCGGGCCCGGCCGTCACCGGCGGCGGCGTCTACCTCGCCGACTACCTCGGCACGGTCTACGCCCTCGACGCCGCCGACGGCCGCGACCGCTGGCGCATCGCCACCGAGGCCCGCTCCTCCGTCGAGCCGGTCCTGGTGGCCGCCGGGCACGTGCACGTCGGCAGCGGCAAGGGCCTGTACACCCTGGACGCGGTCACCGGCACCCCCAAGTGGCGCTTCCAGGCGGGCGGCGACGTCGTGGGCGCGCCCGCGGTGGCGGAGGGCCGCATCCACTTCGGCTCCACCGACCACCTCCTCTACACCCTGAAGGCCGACGACGGGCGCCTGCGCTGGAAGCTCGCGACCGGCGGCGAGATCACCGGCTCCCCGGTGGTCAAGGACGGCGTGGTGTACGCGTGCAGCAAGGACCGGTGCGTGTACGCGCTGGACGCGGAGAAGGGCACGGGCACCGCGCGGACCGCGTGAGCGGGAGACGGCCGTCGTACCGGTTACACGGAAGGGCCTGGGACGGCGGCCGTCGTCGCGGGGGAGCGGTGCGGCCTCCACCGCTCTCAGGGCAGACGCTACGCCGGGCACGCGGCGGTCGCCACACTGTGGCATGACCGTGACAGGCGTCCTCTAGAGTGCTCGGCATGCATCGACGGGGACACATGCTCAGACTGACGGCGGTATCGGCCCTGGTCGTCCTGGCCCTGACCGGGTTCAGCAGCCGCGGCCACGGACACGGCGGCGGCCACGGCGGCGGCGGCGGGTGCAGCAGCTCCAGCCAGGACCACGACAGCTCCTCGTCCACGTCGTCGGGCGGCGGCTACGGCTCGGGCACGCACCGCGACTACGACGACTACGACGACGACTCCTACGGCGACGGCACCTCCGGCAGCTCGTCCGGCGGATCGACCCCCTCCGGCCACCAGGACGGCACGGCGCGGCTGGTGAGCTGCGCGACGGTGAAGAAGCCCTACGCGACCATCGAGGTCACCAACCCGAACGCCACCAAGAGCAGCTTCGACGTCCACATCACCTTCGAGGACGCGGACGACATGACGGTCAACGGCACCATCAAGGAGGTCGACGTGCCCGCGCACGGCACGAAGACCGTCCGGGTGCCGGTGGACAACGCGAAGGAGAGCGTCCCGGAGGTCGACCACTGCGACCTCGACCCGGTCGCCTCCTACCACTGGTGAACCTCACCGCGTCCTGAACTCCGCGCGGCGGGCGGCGAACAGCTCCGCCTGCCGCGCGCCCGGCCTCCCGGGCCGCTCACAACGCCCGCACGGTGCCCTGCACGGCCGGCCGCCGTTGACCTCGGACGACCTGATCGCCTGGTCCGCCGGGAGATGGCGAACTACAAGGTGCCGACGTCGGTGGAGTTCGTACCGACCCTGCCCCGCAACGCGAGCGGAAAGGTACGCCCCGGCGTCGAAAGGGTTGCTGCTGGCTGAACCCGGCCGCCCGCTTCTTGGCCAGTGTCGTGCTTCCGTGAGCCGAGTAAAGGGCGCTGCGCGTCGCCTTCGGCGATGGCCCTCCGGGCCACCCTTGACTCGGCTCACTCCAGCACGGGGTAGAAGCGAGCGGGCGGCCGGGGGAAACTGGCCCCCTCACCGGCGCGGGGCCCTTGAGCAAGCCGGGCACGCACCCGGCGCGAGGGGCACGCGTCGGCGCCTCGCCTGCACGCCGGGTGGGTTCGGCGGCGAACGGTGAGTGGGGGGCGCCCCCGCACCTCGCCTGCACGCCGGGGCGGTTCGGCGGCTTGCGGCCGGTGGGTGGGAGCGAGGGGATGGCTGGGCTGGCGTCCCATGAGCCTCTCTGGTCACACGGGACCAGTGATTGGCGGATGTGGGCCACCCCAGCGGACCTCCCGCCATCCGACCCACCCCGCCTCTTGGCCCAATTGCGCCCATCACCCTCTGGAGGGGCGGGGCGAGGCCCGGGGAGGGCATGAGCCGCAGCCGCCGATCTCACCCGGCGTGCATGCGAGGCGCTGCCGCGCCCCACCCACTCGCCGTTCGCCGCTTAGCCCTCCCGGCGTGCTGGCGAGGCGCGTTCGCGCAGCCCTGCCGACGATGCGGACCCAGCCGACCCGAGGGCCCGGTACCGGCCGGGGCCACCGCCTTTCCGGGCCGCTCGCTCGCTTCTTCCCCGTGCTGGAGCGGGCCGGGTCAAGGGTGGGCCGGAGGCCCATCGCCGAAGGCGACGCGCAGCGCCCTTGACGCGGACCGCGGAAGCACGACACTGGCCGAGAAGCGAGCGGCCCAACGGTCACTTGGAATCGCCGGTCAGAGAAGCCAGCGTGGCCCTGATCTCCGCGACCATGTACGCAGGCCGCCGGAAAACGTCCTCGGCGCTGAAGCGGAGGAGGCTTCGGATCTCGGGGCAGCGGAGGAGCTGGTTGAAGCGGTCGATGTCCCTGCGGTGGGCTTCACGGGTGCCGTGGTAGGCGTAGCCCTCGATCTCCACGGCGAGCCCTGCCGCCCGGAAGAGGAAGTCGACGACGCGGCGACTGCCGTCCGGGGTGCGCAGCTCGGCTTGGCTCTCGGGGTGCAGGTCGGCGTCGTACATGCGCAGCCGGGCGACCGTCTCGGCGGAGGAGCCGGCGAGCGGGTCGGTCAGCCGGAGCCAGTCCCGCGCCCGGAGCGACCCCTGCGAGGTCTTACCCAGCGCGGCTGCGATCTGCTCCCTCCGGAGCAGCGGTGCGCGCCGGACTCGCCCGACCCTGCGGTACGTCAGGGCCGAGTCCACGGCGACTACCGCCTCGTCCCTGGGCCCGCGGCGGAGAAGGTCGGCGCACGTGCGGATCGGGGTGGTGAGCCGTAGTCCCTGCCTCTCCACCACCTCACCTCTGCCGAGCGGCATCCGGTGCACGCGCACGCCGCTGCCCAGGCGGTGGATGCTGAGGTGCGGGTCGATGAAGTCCAGCGGCGCGCTGCGGCTACCGTCGAGCAGCTCGATCCGCCAGAGGCCGGCCGCCGAACCGTGGCTCACCACGAGTCGCGGTACGCGGAGTTGGACGGCCCGGAGGTGCGTGAGCAGGTCCGGGTCGCGCCCCGGCTCGGACCAGGCGCCGTGCCGGAGTTGCGTCCACCCCTCCGCCCGCAGCGCACGCGTCAGGCTACGCCTGGGCCAGCCGGCCGCCACGGCACATGAGGTGAGGAGGACGCCTCTGTCCGCCAGCGCCCTCAAGTCCATCCGCTCCACACGGGCAAGATCGCAGAATCCGCGCCCTGCCGCTTGCCCTGTGGATAACCGGTGTGGTCAGCCCTTCAGGGAGTCGAGGAAGGTGCTCCAGGCGAGGGGGCGGAAGAGGAGTACGGGGCCGTTGTGGGGCTTCTTGGAGTCGCGGACGGGGACGATGCCGGGGCGAGTGTCCGAGACCTCGACGCACTCGCCCCCGGTGCCATTGCTGTAGCTGCTCTTGCGCCACACGACATTGCTCAGGTCAATCCCGGTGCTTGCCATCTCGGTAGTCCTCTGCCGCAGCCTCGATGATCGCAAGGGACGCCTCAGGCGGCAGTGCGGCGGCCCTGAGCAGATCGTACGACTCGCGGTACTGCTTCACGAGCGCTGGATAGTCGATGACTTGGCCGCTGTGTAGGTACTCCGTGTACACCACTGGAGGTGCGTCCGCGAAGGTCATGAACCTGGTCATGCCCATCATGAACGGATGGGCGCCGGTGGTTTGCGGGAGGATCTGCAGAATGGAGTGCGTGTTCCTCACCACCTGAGTGATGTGGTCGAGGAGTTCTGCCATCTGCTCGTAGGGGAGTGCTGGGCGCTGGAGCAACGACTGGTCCAGGATCGCCCAGAACTTCGGCGGGTTTTCCGCGTCGAAGAGCTTGGCCCGGTTCATGCGGGCGTTGATCTTCTCCTCGACCTCCTCATCCGAGGCTCGGGGCATGGCGGCACGCACGATCGCGCGGGCGTATGACGCTGTCTGGAGCAGCCCCGGTACGAGCATCGGAGCCCAGTCCTCGATCGTCTCCGCATGCCGCTCCATCTCCGCCACATCCGCGAAGTACTCCGCATGCCCCGACTGTCGTGCCCGGCGGGCGTCTTCACACCGCCGCTCGAAAAACCCGTCCGTCCCCAGCACCTTGTCGACGTGCCGGGCCAGATCCACCGGCATCCGTCGCTCTCCCCGCTCGATCTGGCTCAGGAACGGCACGCCCCGGAAACTTCCCTCCGCCAGTTGCTCCAAGGTCAGTCCCGCCAGCTCACGCTGATAGCGCAACTCGGCGCCGTAGAAGGAGGGGACGTTCGCCGAGGCGTCTGGGTCTTTGCGTGGGGGCATAACTCGTCACCGCCGTTTGCCACTTGCGCTTGCGCAGCCGAAACCTCTTCAAAAGGTACCGGCGCGGGCGTCACTGTGTGACTGTTTCGTCACAGAGCGCACAGGAAGGCGTACACAATCGTGTCGTCCTCGAATCTTCCCTCCACCCAGCGGGGCAACTCCGCTCACGACACCACTCTCTGCGTGGACGATCTGCGCGACGCGCTGTCCACACACGGGATCACCCTGCCCTCGCTGCGGGTGGACCTGCCGAGCTTCGCGGGGACGTACCAGCCGTCGGCCGGCCTGGTCGCACTCGGCAACTGCAATGTGGCGACGGCGCGCAGGCTGGCGAGGGCGCTGCGGCGTGAGGTACCTCCACCGAGCCGGTCACCGCTGGACGTGGAGGTGGTCGCCGTACCGAAGGCACTCCAAGGGTTGCGCCGTACCGTCCGCCGCTACCTGGACGCGCCCTGCGCCGACGTCCAGCTCTGCGTCACCGAACTCGTCGGCAACGTCATCCGGCATGTGGGGGAGGGGGTCAGCGTTCGTGTACGGGTGGCCCGGACGGACGGTGGTCGCATTCGCGTCGAGGTCACCGACCCGGAGGCGCAAGCCCTCCCCGTACTCCTGCCTGCCACGGACGACGCTGAAGTGGGTCGTGGCCTCGCCCTGATCGACGCGGTGACCGTTCGGTGGGGTGTGGAGCAGGGGGTGGAGAAGACCGTGTGGTGTGAGCTGGCGGAGGAAGAGTGACCGGCCACCTCGGCGGGAGCACACGACAAGGGGCCGAGCTTCCGCCCGGCCCCTCGGAGGTGTGCTGCCGTGTCACGGCATGTGGTTGTCCTGGGTGGTGACGACCGTTGCCTGACCGTTCCCCGGGCTCACGGGCATGGCGTTGTCGGCCAGCGCAGGGCTCGCAGCGGCGGCGGTGGCTCCGAGGATCAGGGCGGCGGTGGCCACGATCTTCTTGGTGAGCGTCATAGCGTCCTCCCGTTGTTGAACCGGCATCGGTGGCCGACGTTAGCTCCTGAGGCGGGAGTTGTTCGATGAATTCGAACAGTTCCCGCCGCAGATCGGCTGGATCTTGCCCCGCACACGCCTCGGCCGCGGCGGCTCCCCCTCCGCGCCGCCGCGGCCGATCCCCGTCGGGATGGAAGTCCTCAGGACTTACTTGCCGTCCAGCTCCAGGGCGGGCGGGACGGGCGAGTGGTTGTCCATGGTGGTGATCGCGTCGTCGATCGGCGGGACGGGCGAGTGGTTGTCCATGGTGGTGATCGCGTCGTCGATCGGCGGGACCGGCGAGTGGTTGTCCAGCGTGATGATGTCCTCGGACTTCTTCTTGGCCTCGGCCATGTGCACGGCTCCCCTGAAGGTGAGTTGGATCTGAGCGGCCCCTGCCCGGTAACTCCCCCGAGTGCTCCCGAGCAGGGACCTGACAGGACTCTCGCATATCTGTCGAGTCCCGCAGCGGCCCGCCTGCCCCCCGACGCGACGGGTCGATGGGTTGAGCATGCCAGCGAGGCATAAACAATCGATGAACGCCGCTGTCGCCCGTCAGGCTGTGGAGACCGGTGACAGCAGCGCCCGGACGGCGTCGGCCTCCGGAGCGCCGGATTGCTCATAGAGGGGCAGCGCCTCAAGCCAACAGACCCGTGCGCGGTCGACCTGGCCCAAACCAGACAACGATCGACCCAAGGCTGTGAGGACGCCGGCGCGCACGCGGTCACCGCCGATGCATCCAATGGCCAGTGCTTGCTCTGCGTGTTTGGCGGACAACGTGTGTTGCCGCCCCACGAGGTGAGCCTGCGCGATACGGAAGTGAGTCGTCCCCTCCCACAGACGCTGCCGGTTCGTCTGGAACGTGTTCAGGGCGTCCGTAAGCTGCGCGAGGGCCTCGGACGGTCGTCCAGCCTCGGTCAACGCGAGCCCCAAGGCGTACCGGGCATTTGCCAGACGGACGGTGGCTCCCAGGCGGTCGTACAGATCGATTCCCTGCTGGGCAAGCGTTATCGCATGGCCGGTGCGTCCCATGGCCAGGTGGACGCGCGACAAGTTGCACAGAGCGCTTGCTTCACCTGCGAGGTTGCCATCCTGCCGCGACGCTTCGATGGCGCGCATGAGGTGTTGCTCAGCGTCCGCGTAGCGGCCCTGATTGAGGCCGATGATTCCCCGGTCGTTGCTCGTCCAGAAGACCGGCGTGGGATCTTCGGCTGTCTCCGCAAGCAGGCCTGCCAGTCGAGCTTCCTCGTCCGCCTCGCTGTAGCGGCCCGCCACGAGGTGGACGTTCGTCAGCACAGTACGGGCGCGGCCTTCAGCGTGCGCGTCGCCCGATGCCTGGGCGGCATCTCTGGCGGTGAGCGCGACAGACTCGTACTGCTTGGAGTTGGCCCCTGACTCCCCTAGATCTTTGGCAGCCCATAGAAGGTCCACGCCCCGGCGGATTCTGAGGTCGCCCAAGGCCTGACGAGCCGATGCCAGCAAGCAGTTGGCCTCGCAGTACAGCCAGTCCAGTGCCTCTTGGCGATTGTCAAAAATCAGCCCCGGGTACTCGGTCGGCTCCAGGTGCTCCACCAACCGGTCCCCCGGCCGCTCCATCGCATAAACCCGCGCTGCCGTCGCCAGATAAAAATCCAGCACCCGAGACATAGCCGCCTCCCGCTCGCTGGGCGGCCACTCGTCCCTTTCCGCGCATGACCGGGCGTACAGGCGGACCAGGTCGTGGAAGCGGTAGCGGCCCGGGGCCGCCGACTCCAGGAGGGACGTGTCCACCAGGGACTCCAGGAGGTCCTCCGTGTCCTCCGGGGGGAGGTCCAGGACCGCTGCCGCCGCGGCGAGGGAGATGTCCGGGCCGTCGGCCAGGCCCAGCAGGCGGAAGGCCCGGGCCTGGGCCGGCTCCAGTTGGCCGTAGCCCAGTTCGAAGGTGGCCTTCACCGCCAGGTCGCCGGCCTGCAACTCGTCCAGGCGGCGCCGTTCGTCCGCCAGCTTGGCCGCCAGGACGGAGACCGTCCAGGTGCGGCGGGCCGCCAGGCGGGACGCCGCGATGCGGATCGCCAGCGGGAGGAAGCCGCAGGCCGCCACCACGTCCAGCGCGGCCTCGCGCTCCGCCGCCACCCGCTCCTCGCCCACGATCCTCGTGAAGAGGGCCAGCGCCTCGTCGGGGGACATGACGTCCAGGTCGACCAGGTGGGCGCCGGCGAGGTCGAGCATGCGGACGCGGGAGGTGACCAGGGCCGCGCAGCCCTCGGTGCCGGGGAGCAGGGGCCGCACCTGGGCCGCGTCCTTCGCGTTGTCCAGCAGGACCAGGACCCGGCGGCCGTCCAGGACTGAGCGGTAGAGCGCCGAGCGTTCCTCCAGGGAGTCGGGGATCGCGGTGTCGGGTGTGCCCAGCGCCCGCAGGAAGGAGCCCAGGACCGTTTCGGGTTCGGCCGGGCGGGGGCCCGCGCCCTGGAGGTCCACGTACAGCTGGCCGTCGGGGAAGACCGGGCGGGCCCGGTGGGCCACGTGGACCGCCAGCGTCGTCTTGCCCACGCCGCCGATGCCGGCCAGGGCCGAGACCGCCATCACCCGGCCCCCCGCCTCGGACGCCGAGGACAGCACCTCGGTCAGGTCCGTCACGAAGGAGGAACGGCCGGTGAAGTCGGGGACGGAGGCGGGGAGCTGGGCCGGGCGGACCGGGGCCGCCGTCGGCTCCGTCACGGGGGCGGACGGTTCCGCCAGGGCCGGGTCCGCCTGGAGGATGCGCTGCTGGAGTTCGCTGAGTCCCGGGCGGGGGTCGACCCCCAGCTCCTCCGACAGCAGGCGGCGGGTGTCGGCGTAGACCGCGAGGGCCTCCGCCTGGCGTCCGCTCCTGTACAGCGCCAGCATCAGCAGTTCGCGCAGGCGCTCCCGGAGCGGGTGCGCCGCCGTCAGGGCCGTCAGTTCCGAGACCGCCTCCGCGTGGCAGCCCTGTTCCAGGTCCAGGTCCAGGCGGGTCTCCAGCAGGCCGAGCCGCCACTCCTCCAGGCGGGCCCGCTGGGCCTCGGCGTACGGGCCGGGGACGCCGGCCAGGGGTTCGCCGTCCCACAGGTCGAGGGCCTGGTTGAGCAGCGCGCGGGCCCGGCCGAGCTCCCCGGTGCCCCGCGCCTTCTCCGCCTCCGCCGCCAGGTCCTGCGCGACCGCCAGGTCCAGGGCGCCTTCGCGCAGGCCCCGGATCGCGTACCCGCCGGACTCGCTGATCAGGACGCCGTGGCTGAGCACCTTGCGCAGCCGGGAGGCGTACGTGCGGACCGCCGCCAGTGCCTGGGACGGCGGCTCGGGCCCCCACAGCGCGTCGATGAGCTCCGCCGCCGTGGCCGTACGGCCCTCGCGCAGCAGCAGGGCGGCCAGCAGGGCGCGCTGCTGGGGGGAGCCCGTGCTGAGCGCCTCCTCGCCGTGCCAGGCCCGCACCGGACCGAGCACGCCGAAGCGCAGCGGGCCGGGCTCCGCGACGGGCGCGGAGCCGGCACGCCGCTGCTCGGGTACTCGCGGCCCACCGTCCATGCGTTCGTCCCCCTCGGCATCACGAACAACCCCGTCAGTTTGCCTTGTTCCGGGCGGTTGCGTCAGCCGTGGGAGACGCCGATCACAGCGGGCCGCCCTGGGTGCACGAAGCCCTCACAACCTCTCCGCATGCCGGCTGCCGGACACCGGTAGCTGACGCTTCGTCAGAGTGCCGCTGCCGTGCAGGACATGGAGACCGCACAGTTACCGCTGACCATCTCCGTCGACGACCACACCGTGGAGCCGCCCGGGGTGTGGCCGGGCTGAGGAACCGGCGGGCGACGGGGCTCAGTCGGTCAGGTCCACCCGTACGGTCAGCAGGTCCGTGCCGAGCGCGCGTACCGCCGCGCTGTTGAGGCGGGGCAGGGTGCGCAGCCTGGCCGCGGGGTCGTCGTCGGGGAGCAGGTGGGCGGTGCCGTGGTGCCAGCGGCCGGCGATGCGGACCCGGACCGTGGGGTCGGCCTGGATGTTGCGCACGTACTGCGACTTCAGGCCGAACTCGGAGACCAGCCAGTAGGAGCTGCCGACCCGGCGCCCGCCGACCGGGGTCCGCCGGGGCAGGCCGGAGGTCCGGCCGGTGGTCTCCAGCAGGTTCTGGAACGGCAGGCGCCGGATGAGCGGGTTGGCGACGTACCGCTGGAAACGGGTCACGACGCGGTGCTTGCGGTCTGCGCGGCCTGGCATGACTCCGGCTCCCCTGTTCTCTCCCGGCCCGAGGACGCCAGCCTCCACCACGCCATGATGGAGCGCAACGGGGCCACGCCCCGCACCCGCCTCACCGCGCCGCCCCGGACCCCCCGGCTTCCGCGTGTCCGAGGAAGGCCGGGTTGGTGAACGCGGCCATCGCCCCCGGCACCGGGCCGAGCGCCGTCTCGTGCCGTAGTTCGGCCCGCACATAGGCCGCGCGGTCCGGGGTGGTGCGCCACTCCACGGTGCCCGTGCCGGACACCGGCAGCGGTTCGCCGGTGTACAGCACGCCCTGGTCGGTGACGAACCGCACCGAGCAGCGCGGCGCCCCGGACACCTCCAGCCGGACGGTCACCGGGGTGTCGTGCCGGGCCGCCAACCGCTCCCCGATCCCGGCCCGTTCACCGTCTTCGGCCGTCACGGAGAACGCCAGCGAGACCTGCCGTGACTCGGCCACGTACGACCGCCCGGCCCGCAGGCCCTCCTGGATCGCCTCCCGGGTCAGGCCGTCGGCGAGGACGACCGTCTGGGGCAGCCCGACGACGTCCGGGGCGCGATGGGCGTCGCTGTTGCCCATCGCCGGCAGCCACGCACGCTCGCCCCGCGCCGACGCCACCAGCCCCGCGTCCCAGGCCGCCAGCGCCAGTTCGTCGTCGGGTGTCCAGGGCCCGTTCCACACCTCCACGACGTCCGCCCGCGCGAACCCGAACTTCCAGCCGCAGCCCACGCAGTCGGCGTGCGGATGGGCCGGGACGACCAGACCGCCGGCCCGCCGGATCTCCCGCGCGAAGTGCGCCCAGCGGCCGTCCCTGGCCCGGTAGCGCCAGTCGACGAAGGTGCCCGGCTCGGTGCCGAGCGCCAGGACGTGCCCGTTCCTGGTGGTGACCTCCTCGCCGAGCAGCACCAGCAGGTCGTCGCCGGCCGCGTCGGCCCAGTGGGCGTGCGAGGCGTGCGTGTTGTGGTCGGAGCTGTTGAGGAAGTCGAGCCCGGCCGCGCGGGCCAGGTCCGCGATCTCGGCCGGGGTGCGGCGCCCGTCGGAGTGCCAGGAGTGCAGATGGCAGTCGCCCCGGTACCAGTCCCGCCCCCGCCCGCGGGCCCGGTCCGGCGGGTACACCGGCTCGGGCGTCTTTCCGGCCGCCCCCTCCGTCAGCGTGACGGTCACCTCGTACGACAGCCCCTGCGGCGCCACGGTGTACGGCCCGAGCACGAGGGACCAGGTGCCGGGCGTCAGCGGCCCCGGGAGGTACCCGGGCGTCGCCGCGTCCGCCCGCACGAAGAACTCGCCGCGTGCCCCGCCCGACCACCCCCGGAACCCCCGCCCGCCCAGATCGGTACCGCGCGTGTCGAACAGCCCGATGTCGAGGGCGTTGCCGGGGGTGCCGGGCGGGACGGGGGGTTTGTCGTAGGTGTAGGAGACCCGCAACTCCGCCGTGCCCGGCGGTACTTCGAACGGGACGTAGACGTAGTCGGGGGAGCCCGGGGGGAGAGTGCCGCGCAAGGTGGTCACAAGGCCCACGGTAGGCGCCCGCCGGAGCGCGGGACAGTATCGATATGCGCCGCTCCCGCGTGGGCGCGGCAAGCCGCGACGGACCCGCACGCACCCCTGACGAGCGACCAACCGGTCGGTACGATGCCCCATGCGCATCTCCGTCACGATCTTCCTCACCGACGAGACCATCACCCCCACCCACCTCGCCCGCGAACTGGAACAACGCGGGTTCTGCGGCCTCTACCTCCCGGAACACACCCACATCCCGGTCGACCGCACCACCCCCTACCCCGCCGGCGGCGACCTCCCGCGCGAGTACGGCCGCACCCTCGACCCCTTCGTGGCCCTGGCCCAGGCCGCGGCCGTGACCCGGCGGCTGGCGCTCGGTACCGGCATCACCCTCGTCGCCCAGCACGACCCCATCGACCTCGCCAAGCAGATCGCCTCCCTCGACCACCTGTCCGGCGGCCGTTTCACCCTCGGCCTCGGCTACGGCTGGAACGTGGAGGAGGCCGCCGACCACGGCGTGACCTGGCGGACCCGCCGGGAGCTGGTCCGGGACCGGATGGCGCTGATGCGCGCGCTGTGGAGCGAGGAGCCGACCGCGTACGAGGGGCAGTTCGGCGCCGTACGGGCCAGCTTCGCCCACCCCAAGCCCGCCCAGAAGCCGCGCGGCCCGGTCGTCGGCCCCCGCACGCTCGTCGGCGGGGCCGCCGGACCCAAGCTGTTCGCGCACATCGCCGAGTACGCCGACGGCTGGCTGCCGATCGGGGGGCGCGGACTGTCCGAGTCGCTGCCCGTGCTGCGCTCGGTGTGGGCGGACGCGGGCCGCGACCCGGCCGCCCTCCAGGTCGTCCCGTACGCCGTCCAGCCCACCCCCGGCAAGCTCGCCCACTACGCCGAACTGGGCATCGAGGAGGTCGTGGTGCAGTTGCCGCCGGCCCGGGAGGAGGAGGTGCTGCGGGCGCTCGACGCCTACGGCCCCCTCCTCACGGACAGTGCCCCGCAACAGTGATCAAACGCGAACGTATGCTCAAGGAATGACGACTTCCGCGACCTCCGGAACCGGCCCCACCGAGAACTCCATGCGTCGCGCCCTCAAACGCGCCCGGGACGGCGTCGCCCTCGACGTCGCCGAGGCGGCGGTGCTGCTCCAGGCGCGGGGTGAGGACCTCACCGACCTCGCCGCCTCCGCCGCCCGGGTGCGGGACGCGGGCCTGGAGGCGGCGGGCAGGCCCGGCGTGATCACATACTCGAAGAGCGTCTTCATCCCCCTGACCCGGCTGTGCCGGGACAAGTGCCACTACTGCACGTTCGTCACCGTGCCCGGCAAGCTGCGCCGCGCCGGGCACGGCATGTTCATGTCCCCCGACGAGGTGCTGGACATCGCCCGCAAGGGTGCCGCCCTCGGCTGCAAGGAAGCCCTGATCACCCTCGGCGACAAGCCGGAGGACCGCTGGCCGGAGGCGCGCGAGTGGCTCGACGCGCACGGCTACGACGACACCATCGCCTACGTCCGCGCCATCTCCATCCGCATCCTGGAGGAGACGGGACTCCTTCCCCACCTCAACCCGGGCGTCATGACGTGGACCGACTTCCAGCGGCTGAAGCCCGTCGCGCCCAGCATGGGCATGATGCTGGAGACGACCGCGACCCGCCTGTGGTCCGAGCCGGGCGGCCCGCACCACGGCTCCCCGGACAAGGAACCGGCCGTCCGGCTGCGCGTCCTGGAGGACGCCGGCCGCTCCTCCGTCCCCTTCACCTCCGGCCTGCTCATCGGCATCGGCGAGACCTACGAGGAGCGCGCGGAGTCCCTGTTCGCGCTCCGGAAGGTCTCCCGGGCCTACCACGGCATCCAGGAGCTGATCATCCAGAACTTCCGCGCCAAGCCGGACACGGCGATGCGCGGCATGCCGGACGCCGAACTGGACGACCTGGTCGCCACGGTGGCCGTCGCCCGGCACATCATGGGCCCCTCCGCCTGCCTCCAGGCCCCGCCGAACCTGGTCGACGCCGAGTACGAGCGGCTGATCGGCGCCGGCATCGACGACTGGGGCGGGGTCTCCCCGCTGACCATCGACCATGTCAACCCCGAGCGCCCCTGGCCGCAGATCGACGAACTCACCGAGCGCTCCCGCGCCGCCGGCTTCGAACTGCGCGAACGCCTCTGCGTCTACCCGGAGTTCGTCCGCCGCGGCGAGCCCTGGCTGGACCCGCGGCTGCGCCCGCACGTGTCCGCCCTCGCCGACCCGGTCACGGGCCTCGCCCTGCCGGACGCGCCGGTCACCGGCCGGCCCTGGCAGGAGCCCGAGGAGGTGTTCACCGCCACCGGCCGCACGGACCTGCACACGTCCATCGACACCGAGGGACGCACCGGCGACCGGCGCGCCGACTTCGACGAGGTGTACGGCGACTGGGAGGCCCTGCGGGAGGCGGCGGCCCCCGGCATGGCCCCCGAACGCATCGACGCCGACGTCCGCGAGGCGCTGCGCACGGCGGCCGACGACCCCACCCGGCTGACCGACGCCGAGGCCCTCGCCCTGCTGCACGCGGACGGTCCGGCGCTGGACGCGCTGTGCCGGGTCGCCGACGACGTCCGCAGGTCGGCCGTCGGTGACGACGTCACCTACATCGTCACCCGGAACATCAACTTCACCAACGTCTGCTACACCGGCTGCCGGTTCTGCGCCTTCGCGCAGCGCCGCACGGACGCGGACGCGTACACCCTCTCGCTGGAGCAGGTCGCCGACCGCGCCCAGCAGGCGTGGGACGTGGGCGCGGTCGAGGTGTGCATGCAGGGCGGCATCCACCCGGACCTGCCGGGCACCGCGTACTTCGACATCGCGAAGGCGGTGAAGGAGCGCGTCCCCGGGATGCACGTCCACGCCTTCTCCCCGATGGAGGTGGTGAACGGCGCGACCCGGACGGGCCTGTCCATCCGCGAATGGCTCTCGGCCGCCAAGGAGGCGGGCCTGGACTCCGTGCCCGGTACGGCGGCGGAGATCCTGGACGACGAGGTCCGCTGGGTGCTGACCAAGGGCAAGCTGCCCGCGGCCACCTGGATCGAGGTGATCCGCACCGCGCACGAGCTGGGCATCCGCTCGTCGTCCACGATGATGTACGGGCACGTGGACCAGCCCCGGCACTGGCTCGGCCATCTGCGCACGCTGGCCGGCATCCAGCGCGAGACGGGCGGCTTCACCGAGTTCGTGACGCTCCCCTTCATCCACACCAACGCGCCGGTGTACCTGGCGGGCATCGCGCGTCCCGGCCCGACGATGCGGGACAACCGGGCGGTGACGGCGATGGCCCGTCTCCTGCTGCACCCGTGGATCCCCAACATCCAGACGAGCTGGGTCAAACTGGGCACCGAGGGGGCGGCGGAGATGCTCCGCTCCGGCGCGAACGACCTCGGCGGGACGCTGATGGAGGAGACGATCTCCCGCATGGCGGGCTCCTCGTACGGCTCGTACAAGTCGATCCGCGACCTGGTCGCGGTGGCGGAGGCGGCCGGCCGCCCCGCGAAGCCGCGCACCACCCTCTACGGCGAGGTGCCGGAGGAACGGCGGCGGGCGGCCGAGGCGTCCGACGGGCACCTGCCGGACCTGCTGCCGGTCCTGGACTGAGCGGCCTCCCGGACCGATCCCCCTCCGCGGACTGAGTACGATGATCCGACCCCTGTGCTGAGAAGGGGGACCCGTAGCGGAGGAGATGCGTCCCGTGGCTGCCCGACTGCCCTCGTGGGCCTGGGTCACCGGTCTGACGGCGGGGGCGACCGCTGCCGTCGTCGCCCTCGCCGTGCAGGCGAACCACGGGCCGCATCCCACGGCCGCCGTGACCAGGCCCAGCGCCTCGGCGACGGCGAGCCCCCACGCGTCGCTGACGCCGAGCACGCCGTCCGCCCCCGCCCTGCCGGACGAGTCCGGCGAGGGCCGCCGGATCGTGTACTCGCTCGGTGAGAAGCGGATCTGGCTGGTCGACGCGACCGGCAAGGCGGCCCGCACGTTCACGGTGTGGCCGGGCACGGTGAGCCCGCAGCCCGGCCGCTACTCGATCACCCTGCGCACCCAGTCCCTCAAGGGCTCGGACGGCGTGCAGATCGAGCACATCATGTACTTCACCAAGGTGTCCGGCGTGAACATCGCCTTCTCCAACGCCCTGGACGGCTCCTCGCCGCCGCCCGCGAACGGCCAGAAACTGGGCGGCATCCGCCTCCACAAGGAGGACGGAGCCGCCCTGTGGGCCTTCGGCGACCAGGGCACCCGCGTCGCGGTCGTCAAGTAGCGTCCCCGCGGGACCACTCGGAAGCGGGGGTCGACGTGGTGCGGTCCGGCGGAACCGGGGTCGCGGTCGCCGTCGGCAGATCCTCTTCCGGCCGGTGCGCACCGGTCCACTCCGTGGCGCCGTCGACCCGTACGTCCGCCAGGCCGGCCCCGGCGAGTTCCGCTCCGGTCACATCCGCTCCCCTCAGGTCCGCCTCCGTCAGGTCCGCCTCCCGCAGGTCCGTCTTGTAGAGGTTCGCCCGCGACAGATCGGCACCGCGCAGGATCGTCCGCCTCAGCGCGGCACCCCGCAGGTCCGCGCCGGACAGCTTCGTGCCTCCCAGGTCACCGCGCGAGAACACCGCGTCGGCGAGCAGCGCACCGCTCAGATCGGCGCCTTTGAGATCGACGTCGGCGAGCTGGACGCCCCGCAGATCGATGGCCCGGTCCCCGTCGTGCGCGGGATCGCGCTGACCGAGCACGGAGAGCGCCGCCTGGATGTCGGGTGCCTTCTGCGCCGAGGTCACCTTCTTGGCCGCGTGGGTGCGGATGTACTGGGGCAGGTCGTCGATCACCGACGGCTGCTTCCGCGGCGAGTCCTCCATGATGCCCTGCAAGGAGAAGATCGCCCCCCTGCGGATGTTGACGGAGTCGTCGTCCAGCCGCTCGATCGCCTTGTCGTACCGGTCCGCGATCTGTCCCTGCTCCGAGATGGTCAGCTCCTCGGACACCTGCGTGACGGACACCCAGGTGAAGACCAGGGTGGCGACCGCCGTCAGCCCGGGGAGCAGCGTCGCGAGGAGCCCCGCCCGCTGAGCCCAGCCCTCCGGGCCGGCCGCCGGACCGGTCCCCGCTCCCGCCGCGCCGCCGGTCCGCTCCGGAGCCCTCGGGCGGTACCCGGGGCGGCGCGCGCCCAGCGGAGCCCGGGACCGCTGCCCGGCCGCCCGGCCGGCCCGCGCCCGGCGCTCGGCGATCCGCCGCAGCTGTCCGCTCCGCGCCCCCGCCCGGGGTACGCCCCGCGTCATGCGGGGTCGGCCCGCCGGACCGGACCCGGCAGCAGG
Organism: Streptomyces corchorusii; assembly: GCF_001514055.1. Lineage (NCBI taxonomy): Bacteria > Bacillati > Actinomycetota > Actinomycetes > Kitasatosporales > Streptomycetaceae > Streptomyces > Streptomyces corchorusii. The sequence goes on from NZ_KQ948360.1 coordinate 253,755, forward strand.
TTGACGATCAACGCGACACCGCTGAGCAGGAACACGCGGGTCGCCGCGTCCAGGCCGTTCCACGTCTTCGACTGCCACATCGCGAACCACTCACCGCCGATCGCGATGAACCCGGCGCCGAAGAGCAGCAGGAGCATCAGCAGACCGTAGGTGGACCAGCGCCGGGCGAGGTCGTCCCTCCGCCGCGCCCACAGGTACGTCCCCCGGATCAGCAGCAGGGCCGCCACCGTCTCCCACACGATGACGAGGACGTACGCGGTGTCCTGAAGCGCGGTACTGGTGACGGCCCGCCACATCAGATCGTCGTCCTTGAACGTCGTGTCCATCGCCAGCACATGCCGCACGAACTGCTGGTTGGTCCCGAAGTCCGTGATGTTCCCGAGCGCGACCAGGGCGATGTAGAGGGCGAGTATGCCGGTGAGCACACCGGCGGCAAGCCTGAGACCGGTGTGCTGGGTGGGGGTGGTGGTCATGGCTGGATTCTTCCCGGTGGCCGCCCCGGTCCGCCGTACGCATTGCGCCAGAATCCGGCCGGGAGGCACTCAACGGGCCGTCCCTGGTCGATTACAGTGCTGGCGTCGTACAGGCGGACGGTGCCAGGGGAGGTCTGGTGGGGGCGACAGCCGGTGCCGTCTGGGGGCGTGCCGAGCAGCAGGACTTCCGGAGCCGGGTGCGGGGCACACTGCTCGGGGCCGCGGTGGGCGACGCGCTGGGCGGGCCCGCCGATCCCCTGTCCCTGGCGGAGATCCGGGCCGCGTACGGGGGTGAGGGCCTGCTGGACCTGGCCTTCGGGCACGGGCGGCGCGGCACGGTCACCCACCACACCCAGCTCACCCTGTTCACCGTGGACGGGCTGATACGCGCCCAGGTGCGCCGCGACACCGGCGCCTGGCACCCGCCGACCGATCTGCACCGGGCCTATCTGCGCTGGGCGGCCACCCAGCGGGACTGGGGGCCCGACGAGCGCCGCAAGGAGGACGGCTGGCTGGCCCGCGAGGAGTGGCTGTACGCCCGCCGGGACCCCACCCGTGCCCTGCTCATCGGGTTCGGCGACGACACCATGGGCACGCTGGAGTCCCCGAAGAGCCCGGGGGAGCTGGGGCCGGAGGCGGTCGCCCGCTCGGCACCCTTCGGCCTCCTCGTCGGCTGGGAACCCCAACTGGTCGTCCAGCTGGCCGTGGAGTGCGCCGCCCAGACCCACGGCCACCCCATCGCCTACCTGTCGGCGGGCGCGTACGCCGTGATCGTGCACGCGCTGGCCCGCGGCGACAGCCTGGACGGTGCCGTGCAGCGGGCCCTCGCGCTGCTCGCCGTCCGCCCCGGCCACCAGCCGGTCTCCGATGCCCTCCAGCACGCCCTCGGCGCGGTACGGCAGGGGATGCCGACCCCGGCCCGGGTGGAGGAGCTGGCCGGCGACGGTACGGCGGACGGGCTGCTGGCCGCCTCCGTGTACTGCGCGCTGGTGGGGGAGGACGTACGGCACGGGCTGTGCCTGGCGGTGAACCAGAGCGGCCCCTCCGCCGCGGCGGGCGCCCTCACCGGGGGCCTCCTCGGTGCCCTGCACGGCGAGACGGCCCTCCCGCCGGCCTGGCTGGCCGAACTGGAGGGCCGCCCCACGATCCTGGAACTGGCCGACGACTTCGCGATGGAGATGACCCAGGGCCCCGCACTGCACGGCCCGGCCGGCTCGTCACCGGGGTGGCTGGCCCGGTACCCGCGGGCGTGAGCGCGGCTTCAGGCGGCGGACCCTACGGCGCTCCCACCACGTCGTCGCCCGCGGTGGCCGGCACCGGCACCGCCGCCACCGCGTCCCCGTCCGTGTTGACCTTCTCGATGACGGCCAGGCGGGCCGGGGTGTCCTCCGGCTTGAGGTAGCCGATCAGGATGTACAGGACCAGGGAGACCGCGAGCGGGATCGAGACCTGGTACTGGAGCGGCACGCCGCCGTCGACGTTCCAGTTGATGGGGTAGTTGACCAGCCAGAAGGCCAGCAGACCCGCCGCCCAGCTGGTGAGTGCCGCCGTCGGGCCGGAGCGGCGGAACGGGCGGAGCAGGCCGAGCATCATCGGGATCGCGATCGGTCCCATCAGACCGGCCACCCACTTGATGACGACGGTGATGATGTCCTTCAGGGTGGGGGAGTTGACCTGGGTCGCGACGGCCATGGACAGGCCGAGGAAGACGACCGTCGTGACGCGGGCCGCGATCAGACCGGAGCGCTCGCCCCAGGCCCGCGCCTTGGCCGACAGCACCGGCGCCACGTCCCGGGTGAACACGGCGGCGATCGCGTTGGCGTCGGAGGAGCACATCGCCATGGTGTGGGAGAAGAACCCGACGATGACGAGGCCCAACAGGCCGTGCGGCAGGAGCTGTTCGGTCATCAGGGCGTAGGAGTCTGAGCCGTCCGGCTTCTGCGCGTGGACCAGCAGCGGGGACATCCACATCGGGAAGAACAGCACCACCGGCCAGACCAGCCACAGCACCGCCGAGAGCCGGGCCGAGCGCTCGGCCTCGTAGGCGCTGCCGGTGGCCATGTAGCGCTGGGCCTGGTTGAGCATGCCGCCGTTGTACTCGAAGAGCTTGATGAAGAGGAACGCGAGGAGGAACACCGTGCCGTAGGGGCCGACCAGCGGCTTGCCGTGGCCGTGCAGGGCCGGCTCGTCCCAGGCGCCGAAGAAGCCGATGTTCTTGTCGTTCAGCTTCAGCACGACCGCCACGAACATCGCGACACCGGCGAGCAACTGGATGACGAACTGGCCGAGTTCGGTCAGTGCGTCCGCCCACAGGCCGCCGATCGTGCAGTAGACGGCGGTGATCGCGCCGGTGATGAGGATGCCCTGGTTCAGCGAGATGCCGGTGAAGACGGACAGCAGGGTGGCGATGGCCGCCCACTTGGCGCCCACGTCCACGATCTTCAGCAGCATGCCGGACCAGGCGAGCGCCTGCTGCGTGGGCAGGTTGTAACGGTTCTTCAGGTACTCCAGCGGGGAGGCCACATGGAGCCGGGAACGCAGTCGGTTGATGCGGGGCGCGAACAGCTTCGACCCGATGGCGATGCCGAGCGCGATGGGGAAGGACCAGGTGATGAAGGAGGTGACGCCGTAGGTGTAGGCGATGCCCGCGTACCCGGTGAACATCACGGCGCTGTAGCCCGACATGTGGTGCGAGATGCCGGAGAGCCACCAGGGCATCTTGCCGCCGGCCGTGAAGAAGTCGGAAACGTTGTCCACGCGCTTGTGCGACCAGACGCCGATCGCGACCATCACACCGAAGTAGCCGATGAGCACGGCCCAGTCGAGACTGTTCATGTGCCCGATCGTGGGTCTGCTCACATGAACACGACAAGCAAGCGTAAGGTCAAGTCAGAGTAAAATTGTTCTGCTTGCTGATCTGTGTTCATCAACGTGAACGGCCAGGCGGGTCGGACGAGTTGGGTCAGCGCATCAGCTCGCCCGCGTTGACCAGCAACGGCCGACCCGTGATCGCCCGCGCCCGGTCCGAGGCGAGGAACACCGCCGCATCCGCCACATCCCCCAGGCGGCCGCCTGCACCACGGCGTCGATCCCGCGAACCGCTCCCGCGCCGGCGCCGCCAGCGCCTCGCACTGCCCCTCGTCCGTGATGTCCGTCGCCCGGAACGCCGTCCGCGTGCCCCCCGGATCGATCCCGGCCGCGCTCTTGGCGAGGTTCGCCTCCGTGCGCGCCCCGAGCACCGCGTTCCCGCCGCCCCGCAAGACGGCCTTGCCCGCGAGCAGGGACATGGCCCCTTCTTCGGTACGGCGCTTCATCTGACAGGGCGTCAGAGTATGGGCGACCGCAGAAAAGGGGGACCGCATGAGCGAGGACACCCGCAGCGAGCGGTACGCCGAACTGGCCGCCGTCGGCCCGCACGGCGTCCGCCCCGGCCACGCGCTGATCACCATGGTCGAGCCGCACCCCGGCCACGAGTACGCGTACAACCGCCGGCACGAGGACGACCACTACTACGCCTACCTCACCACCTACTGGATCACCGCCGGCCGCTACGACGACCACATGAAGTGGACGGTCGCCATCGATGGAGGCTGGACGGGCAGGTGGCCGCGGCGGGGCTGGGCCGGGTGGAGCCGGTGGCGCCGTTCATCCCGACGGTGCCGGGCACCGACACGTACGCCGACCGGCTCCGCTGACCGTCAGGGCTTCCTCAGTTCGTCGGGGCACGGCGTACCGCGCGGCAGCTGGTACGGCGCGGCCAGCCGGTACGTGCCCGGCTTCGGCGCGAGCAGCGTGGTCCACTTGTCCCCGTCGACGTCCTCGGGCGTGGCCATCAGGCACGCCTTGACCTTCTCGTAGGACTGGCTCTTGCCGTGCTCGTCGACGATGCTCAGCCACGGCGAGTACGGGATGCGGATCAGGATGCGCCCGGCCTTGCTCACCCGCAGCGTCATCTCGCCCTGCTCGGCCCGGTCCACCACCGCGTTCGGCTCGGCGAGCGGCGCCGGATCGGTCACCTTGAACAGCTGCCAGTTCGCGTCGCCCCAGACCTGCTTCAGATACGGCATCCCGCGCCGCAGCAGCTGCCGCTCGCGCACGCCGCCGTCACCGTCCGGGTTGTCCTTCGGCAGCACCACGTAGTGCACGGCCCACCGCTGGAGCCACTCGTGGTAGTTCGCCGAGTTGAGCGTGTCGTCGTAGAAGAGCGGGTTGCGCTCCATGTCGGCCTGCCGGTTCCAGCCGCGGGCCAGGTTGACGTACGGCGCGAGCGCGGAGGCCTCGCGGTGCGAGCGGGCCGGGACCACCTCGACCCGGCCCTTCTCGGCGCCGGCCTTCTGGAGCTCGTGGACCAGCGGGGCGAGTTCCCGCGCCCAGGACGCGGCCGGGGTGGTGTGGAGGATGTCGTCCACCGACTTGAAGCCGAGCCAGCCGACGAAGCCGAGGAAGGCCAGCACGGTCACGTACCACTTGCGGGACTTCGGCACGGTGTACGGCAGCGCCGCGATCAGGGTCGCGCCCGCGAACAGCATCGGCAGCCGCGAGATGTTGGACCCGATCTGCGAGCTGATCAGCCACACCAGGACGACGGCGACGCTGTAGACGGCGGCCGTCAGCCGGACCGTCACCCAGTCCTTCGGCACCAGGAACAGGCACAGCAGGCCGTACGTCAGCGGCATGATCACCGAGCCGAACCCCATCGGCTGGGTGCCGGAGAACGGGAACAGCCAGGCCGACACCGCGACCACCGCCGCCGGCGCGAGCCCCAGCGCCCACGCGCCCGGCCGCCGCTTCTGGAGGAACAGGGCGACCGCGACCAGGCCCACGAACAGCCCCGCGACCGGCGAGGCCATCGTGGCGAGCGCCGCGAGCGGGGCGGCGACCAGGGCCTTCGCCCAGCGTTTGAACCGCCACCGGTACGGCCAGCAGAACACCGCCGCGACCGAGCCGAGCGCGAACATCGTGCCGAGCCCGAAGGTCACCCGGCCGGAGATCGCGTTGCACAGGAACGCGAAGACTCCGGCGAGCGAGGCCCACAGCGGGTTCTTCACCGCCCGGCTGCGGATCAGCACCATGGTCAGCAGACCGGCCGAGGCCGTCCCGGCGATCATCATCGTCGTCCGCACGCCGAGCACCGACATCAGATACGGCGACACCACGCTGTACGACACCGGGTGCATGCCGCCGTACCAGGCGAGGTTGTACGCCGAGTCCGGGTGCCGGCCGACGAACTCCGCCCACGCGTCCTGCGCGGCGAGATCGCCACCGCTGTTCGCGAACGTGAAGAACCAGATGATGTGCAGCACGCCCGAGAGCACCGTCATCGACAGTACGGGGTGCCGGAGCAGCCGCTGCCGCAGCGGTTCCAGGGCGGCGAGCAGACGGGCGCGTCGGCCGGGACGCACCCCGGCCTCGGGCCCGGCGGTGCGCCGGTCCGGGTCAGTCGTGGACAGACGTATTCGCGGGCCGGGTCCCGGGCCCGGATCCGCGTCGTCGGCGTGTGTCGGCTCCGCTGTGGCCACCTGAAGGCACTCCCCGTGTCCCGTCTTCTGTTCTCGGCCGCTTCCCTAGGAGTACCCGGCCGCGTCCGGTCCAGTTCGCCGTCCTGTCCCGGGACCGGCGACCTGCCCCGATTCGTGACGCTAGCACGCACCCCGCCACGGGGCTCCCGGGTGGGGGCTCCGTGACGGGGTGCGCGGGGGCGTTCGGCCGGGGGCGTACGGCCCGCCCGGCCGGTCAGCCCAGGCGGGTCAGCTTGGCGCCGATACCGGGCTCCGCCAGATCCTTCTGGAGGGCCACCGGGACCTTCACCGCACCGGCCGAACCGTCACCCACGGTGAGCGTCCCGACCCGGGTGCCGGCCTTCGCGCTGTGCGGCACGGTCCCGGACGCGAAGGACAGCTTCACCTTCATCCCGGCCCAGCCGGCCGCCGTGACGTCCTTCGTCACCACGACCGGGGTACGGCCGCCGAGCCGGTCGTCCACGTACCCGACGACATCGCCCTTCTTCACGATCTTCGCCGAGGTCAGCGCGGACTGGGCGGCGAGCAGCGCCGTCTTGCTGACCGCGTTGACCGTCTGGAGGATCTCCCGCTTGTGCTGGCCGAGGATCGCGCCGACGATCGTCACCGTCTGCCCGCCGACCTGCTTGCGGGAGGCGAAGAGCAGGTTGCCGCCGGCCGCGGTGGTGCTGCCGGTCTTGATGCCGATCGCGCCGATGCGGTACGGCAGCTCGTTGTAGTTGGGCCAGAACTTGCCGGAGGGGTCCGTCCAGCTCGCCGCGCTGCTGATCGCGACCAGGGCCGGGACCTTCACGAACGCGCGGCCCAGCTTCACCTGGTCCTCGGCCGTGGAGACGGTGGTCTCCTTCAGCCCCGAGGGGTCGGTGTACGTCGTGTCGGACATCCCCAGTTCCCTGGCGGTGGCGTTCATCTTCTTGACGAACGCCGCCTCCGAGCCCGCGTCCCAGCGCGCGAGCAGCCGCGCGATGTTGTTGGCGGAGGGGATCAGGACGGCCGACAGGGCCTGCTTCTCGGTGAGGGTCTCACCGGCCTTGACGGTGTCGAGCGTCGACTCGCCGGCCTTGTTGTAGCCGCCCTCCTTCTCGGCCGTCGCGTCCACCTTGATCTTCGGGCCCTCCTCGCCCGCCTTCAGCGGGTGGTCCCTGAGGATGATGTACGCCGTCATGGTCTTGGCGACCGAGCCGATGGCCACGGGGGTCTGCTTGCCGAAGTGCCCCATCGTGCCGACGCCGTCCACGTCCATCCAGCCCTGGCCCTCGCCGGGCCAAGGCAGCTGGGTGCGGTCGCCGGCGAAGGTGTAGCTGTCCTTGCCGGTGAGCGCGAGGGTGGGCGCCGGCAGCGGGCGCACGGCCTGTACGACCGCAAAGATGATCGCCAGGAGCAGGACCAGCGGGGTCCAGATCTTGATCCGGCGCACGAGCGTGCGGACCGGGGTCTCCGGGGGCGGGGGCGTGTTCGTCAGCTCCGCCAGCAGGTCCAGCGGGGGCTTGGGCGGGAGCGGCTGCTGGGTGGTGCGCTCGGGGCCGACCTGGGGGACGGGGGTGGTGGCGTCCGCGGGCTTGGCGTCGGCCCGGGCGGCCGGCTTGCGCAGGTCGTCCTTCAGCGCGACGAACTTGCTGGTGCGTTCGGGCTCGGACTCGGAGGCGGACTCGGAGCCGGACTCGGGGGCGGCCGGCTTGCCGCCGAGCTTGAGCATGGTCGTCGGCTGGTCGACGGGGGGCGTCTTGGGGCGGACGGCCTTGAAGACGGTGGTGGGCTGGTCGACGCCGGTCTTCTTGGGGGCGGGGTCCTCGGGGGCGGTGTCCTTGGCGCCGGTGTCCTTGGGGGCAGGGTCCTTGGCCGCGGGGTCCGTGCGGGGCGCGTCGTCGTCCGCCGCCTCGGCTTCGCCTTCGGCGTCCTCGTCCCCACCCGGACGGGGTGCCTGCGGCGGCGTCGGCCGCGGGTCCGCCTCGGCTTCGCCTTCGGCGTCCTCGTTCCCACCCGCACCACCCGTGCGGCTCTCGTCGTCGGCCGCGGGTGGCCCCTGTGGGGCGTCCCCGCCATCGGCGGCCTCCGGTCCGTCCTCGTCCTCAGCCGCCTCGTCCTCGGTGGCCGCCTTGGCGTCTGCCGCGCTCTCCGCGTCCGCGTCAGCGTCCGCCTCGGCGTCCTCGTCCCCGGTCGGCTCGGCGCCGTCGGTGTCCTTCGCCTCGGCCTCCGTGCCGGTGTCGGACGGGGCGTCAGTCTCGGCCTTCGCGTCGGCGGAGCCCTCCGCCTCGGTCTCCCCGTCCGCATCCGCATCCGCATTCGCATCCACGTCCGCGTCAGACGGCTCCTCGGCCTCGTCCTCCGTCTCGGACGAGGCGTCGGCCTTCGGGGCCTTCCCGGCGGTGTCGTCGGCGTTCGCGGGCGTGTCCGGGCTCGGTTCGCGTACCCAGGTCGACACCGCCGCCTGGAGGGCGGTGTCCTCGGGGTCGGCCGACTGCTCCCGCTCGGCCGGGGTTTCGGGTCGTACCGTCAGGACCTTCGTCGCCGTGTCGCCGCCCGGGGACTTCCGTTCGCGGGACACCCCGAGACGCGGATCGCGCGCCTCGGGAACCGAACCCGCGCTCCCCGACGTCGGTTCCGCCGACGACTCGCGCTGCTTCGACCTGTCGGGGGACTCGCCCGCCACCGATGCCTCCTCCATGCGCCGCACGCCTTCGCGCGTGCCCTGTCCGAACCATGTACCAGTGTCCTGTGTGAGGACTTGGCCCCTGCGGTAGACGAGAACGACATACCTACCGGTTCCCTCACGAACCGGTCACGCACCCTCGACAGACCAATGTGAGAGGGGTCACCCTGTCATTCATCCACGCGGGGAGGCATGGATGGGCAGGAGCCGCAGAACACTTCCGGAGGAGCTTCTGTTGCTCGCACTGGACCCGGCCACGGGTACCACTGCGCAGCCGCAGTCGCTCGACCTCGGTCTGGCCGGTGCACAGCTAGTGGAGCTGGCGCTGGCCGGACGGATAGCCCCAGACGGGGATCGTATCGCCGTGGTGGTGCCACGGCCGACAGGAGATCCGACTCTGGACTGCGCGTTGGAGTTGCTGCGAAGGCGTGGCGCTCCCGTGCGTGCCGTCCACTGGATCGGCGGGCCCCGGCTGGGGCTCAGGCAGACCTACCTCTCGCATCTGGAGCGGTGCGGCATGGTCGCCGCCGTACCCGGCCAGATGTGCGGGGTGCTGCCGACGACGCGTTACCAGGCGACGGACACCGCCATCAGCCGGGAGATCCGCTCCCGGCTGGACTCCGCGATCCGCACCGGCGTACCGCCGGACCCGCGGACCGCGGCGCTCGCCGCGCTGGCGCACGCCGTCGGGCTCGGCAAGCACCTGTATCCCGGGAACGAGGGCCGGTCGTCCCGGTCCCGGTTGCGGGATCTGATCCGGCACGACCCCATGGGCGGGCTCGTCGCCCACGCCGTCATGGACGTGCAGAACGGCGCGGCGGCCCAGCCGCGCCGCGGCCCGGCCCCGGCCCCGGCCGGCCGGCAGGCCGCGCCCGGCGCCAGGCCCGCGCCGGAACCCGCACGCGGGGTTCCGATGCAGCCGCGTCACGGGTCCATGGCACGCGCCGTGGCCCACTGAGCCGCAACCCCGGTCCCCACAGACCCGGTTCGGGAGCCGCAGGTCCGAGCGGGGCGGTGAGATCCTCTGGTCTCGCCGCCCCGCTCGGCCGCGTCCCCGGCCGCATATCCACGGTTTCCCAGCGGTGCGAAGCGCCTTGGTGGCAGTCTGCTCAACAGCAGATACGCAAAGTGTTGGCAACAAGCAGGCAGCCGGAGGTGCGCGTCCCGTGGCGTCCAATGTCAATCCCACCGTCAGGCGGCGCCGGTTGGGCCAGGAGCTGCGCAGGCTCCGTGAGCTCAAGGGCATGACGGCCGAAGAGGTGGCGGAGCGGCTGCTGGTGTCGCAGTCGAAGATCAGCCGGCTGGAGAACGGCCGGAGGAGCATCAGCCAGCGCGACGTGCGCGATCTGTGCGGGGTGTACGAGGTCGAGGACCAGCGGATCGTCGACTCGCTGATGGAGATGGCCCGGGACTCCCGGCAGCAGGGCTGGTGGCACACCTTCGGCGACATCCCGTACAGCGTGTACATCGGTCTGGAGACGGACGCCGAGTCGCTGCGGGTGTACGAACCCCAGTTGGTGACCGGGCTGTTGCAGACCCGCGCCTACGCCGAGGCGCTGGTGCAGGGCGCGTTGCCGGAGACGTCGACCGCGGAGATCGAGAAGCGTGTCCAGGTGCGGATGCGCCGACAGGAACGCATCACCGCCCAGGCCAACCCGCTCCGGCTGTGGGTGGTGCTGGACGAGGCCGCGCTGAAGCGGGTCGTGGGCAGCCGGCTGGTGATGCGGGAACAGCTGGAGCACCTGATCGAGATGTCGCAGCTGCCGCACGTCACCGTGCAGGTGCTGCCCTTCGACGTGGGCGCGCATCCGGGGCTCAACGGCCAGTACGCGATCCTGGAGTTCGCCGACGCGGCCGACTCCAGCGTGGTGTACCTGGAGGGCGTGACCAGCGACCTGTACTTGGAGAAGGCACAGGACGTGCAGAAGTACGCCGTGATGTACGAGCATCTGCGGGCGCAGTCCCTCAATGTGGAGGCGTCCCGGAAATTCATCGCGGACGTGGCGAAACTCTACGCCGACTGATGTCGGACCACGCGGGGCGCGGGATCGTACACCGCCGGTCCACTCCAATGGAAGGCTCACCTGGAATATGCCATCCGGTCGAGTGAACGACTCCTCCGCGGCGCGCAGTTGCCCGGTAGCGTCGATCACGCCAGTCAGACGACATGGTTGGCGTGAACCGCACTACCGCAACTCGCAACAGGAGTGGACATGGCACTGATTCAGGGCGCTTCGGAGACCTGGATGAAGTCTTCCTATTCCGCGGGCAACGGCGCCTGCGTCGAGGTCAAGTCGCCCACCGCCGCCGAACTCGCCGTACGCGACTCCAAGACGCCCGAGGGGCCGATCCTGGCCTTCCCCGCCGACGCGTGGAACGCCTTCGTGTCCTCGGTCAAGGCGTGAGGGGTTCTCCCTGACCCTGACCCGCACGACAACTGCACACGCACCACCAGGAGAGCCCTCTCGACCAGTCGCCGTCCTTGCCGAGAGGGCTCACCGCCTTCTACCGGGCCACCAGGCCCGAGCCGTACTCAGCCGAGCTGGGCCTCGATCGCGGAGACGACCTCGGCCGACTCCGGCTCGGTCTGCGGCGAGAACCGCGCGACGACCCGACCGTCCCGGCCGATCAAGAACTTCTCGAAGTTCCAGCGGATGTCCCCGCTGTGCCCCTCGGCGTCGGCGAAGCCCACGAGCCGCTCGTACAGCGGATGCCGGCCCGCCCCGTTCACCTCCACCTTCTCCGTCAGCGGGAAGGTCACGCCGTAGGTCGCCGAGCAGAACTCCGCGATCTCCTCGGCGGTTCCGGGCTCCTGCCCGAGGAACTGGTTGCAGGGCACGCCCAGCACGGTGAAGCCCTGCTCGGCGTACCGCTCCTGGAGCTTCTCCAGTCCGGTGTACTGCGGGGTCAGCCCGCACTTGGAGGCCACGTTCACGATGAGGACGGCCTTGCCCGCGAACCGCGACAGATCCGCGGAGCCGCCCTGGAGGGCCCCGATCTCGACGTCCAGCGGAGAGCCGCTGTGCTCAGTAGTCGTCATGCCCGGATGCTAGCCCCGCCGGACGACACCCCCCTGCCCGGCCTCGTCCGGCACGTCACCGGTTCCCCGGATCACCGGCTCACCTGCCCCGCCTCGACCAGGACCTCGCCGGCCGCCGTCCGTACGTACAGCACCGATCGCCCGGCCCGCCGACGCGTCACCAGCCCCGCCTCCCGGAGCACCTTCAGGTGCCGGCCCACCGAGCCCAGACCCTGCCCGGTCACGGCGGTCAGCTGGGTGGTGCTCAGGGGGGAGCCGAGGAGCACCAGCACCGCCGCCCGGCCCGGCCCGAGCAGCGCGCTCAGCCCGGCGGGCACCACCCGGTCGGCGTCCCCGGCCAGGACACCGGCACAGGGGTAGACCACGGCGTACCGCTCACCGTCCTCCCAGGCCACCCAGCCCGTGCGCTGCGCGGTCACCGGCACGAACACCAGCTCGGCACCGGAGATCTCGCGCGGCGGATACTCGTGCAGGTTGATCTGGAACCGGTTGTCCCCGAGCCACCGCGTGCCGCCCGGCCGCAGGGAGTCCAGCACGCTCGCCCAGCCGCCCCGGCTCGCCTGCGCGGTCCGCGCCACCACATCCGCCTCCAGCACCCGCCGGCGCCGCCCCCAGTACGGTCGTACGGTCTCCTCCCACACCCACTCCAGCAGTACGGCCGCCCGCTCGGGCAGGTCGTCCCGGTCCAGGCCGGCGGGCAGCGGTCCGGCGAGGGAGAGCCGCAGGTGCGCGCGGGCGTCCGCTGGCCCGGTGGCGCGGACCCGGGCGATCCCGTCCCGCAGGCTCTCGCCGTCGCGGGGCGTGGGCGTGAGGAAGTCGGCGATCCACTCCCGCCCCAGCCCCGCCCGCACCAGCCGGGCCGTCACCGGGTCGGCCGCGAGCCTGTCCCGGTAGGCGGGCAGGTGCGCGCCCAGCCAGGAGTGCTCACCGGGATGCGTCCCCTGCCCGGCGTGCAGCAGCTTCAGCGCGGCGAAGGTCTCGGCGAGCGGCGAGATGACGAACCGGCTCCGGGCCAGGGTGTCCGCGTTGAGCTGCCACCACCCCATGAACGCCTCCTCGTACGCCGCGTACGGACCTTTCGCACGACGGCGAAACAGTAACGAGCCCGCCGCGGCCCGTCCGAGACTCCGGAACATGCCCGCCTACCGATCCCTGTTCCGCACCCCCGAGTTCACCGCGCTCTTCCTCGGCACCGCCGCCCAGACCGCCGCCGGGACCGTCGGCGGCCTCGCCCTCGGCACCCTCGTCTACCGGGCGACCGGCTCCCCCCTCCTGTCGGCGCTGAGCATGTTCGGCCCGTCCCTCGCCCAGGTGCTCGGCGCGACCCTCCTGCTCTCCGGCGCCGACCGGCTGCCCCCGCGCACTACCCTCACCGCCGTCTCGCTGGCCTTCGCCGCCGGTACGGCGGTGCAGGCGCTGCCCGGTCTGCCGCTCGGCGCGCTGTTCACCGCCGTCCTGGTCCTGGGCCTGGTCGCCTCACTCGGGGGCGGGGTCCGCTGGGGCCTGCTGAACGAGATCCTCGCCAAGGACGGCTACCTGCCCGGGCGTTCGCTGTTCAACATGATGAGCGGGCTCATGCAGATCGCCGGGTTCGCCACCGGCGGTGCCCTGCTCGCCGCCCTCTCCCCGCGGGCCTGTTTGCTGCTGGCCGCGGCCCTGTACCTGACGTCCGCGCTCGTCCTGCGCCTCGGCCTGACCGCCCGGCCGCCCCGGGCCACGGGCCGCCCCTCGCCGTCGGCGACCTGGCGCGCCAACGCCGAGCTGTGGTCGTCCCGTCCGCGCCGCCTCACCTACCTGGGCCTGTGGCTGCCCAACGGCATGGTCGTCGGCTGCGAGTCCCTCTACGTGTCGTACGCACCGCACGCGGCCGGCACCCTGTTCGCGTCTGCCGCGCTCGGCATGCTCGCCGGGGACGTGACGGTGGGCCGTCTGCTGCGGCCCGCGGTCCGGCGCCGGCTGGCGACCCCGCTCCTGCTGCTGCTCGCGACGCCGTACCTGGTGTTCTGCGCGCACCCGCCGGTGCCGGTGGCGGTGGTCTGCGTGACCGTGGCCTCCGCCGGTTTCGGCGCGAGCCTGGTCCAGCAGGAGCGGCTGATGAGCCTGACCCCCGGCGACCTGTCCGGCCAGGCGCTGGGACTGCACTCGGTCGGCATGCTGACCTTCCAGGGCGTGAGCGCGGCGCTGGCCGGCGCGGTGGCCCAGTTCACCTCGCCGGCCATGGCGATGACCGCGATGGCGGCGGCCTCGCTCTGCGTCACGCTGGCGCTGGCCGCAGCCGCCCGCCGGACCCCGGCCCGGCCCTCCGCCGAGCCCGCGCGGGAGCACTCGCCGTTCTGACGCCGACGCGGCCGACGGCGCCCACCGAGGGGCGCCCGCCCCGTCGCCGCGGATCCCGGCACCGGTCGGGTCCGGCTCGACGAGCGGCCCCACGACCACGGCGGCTCCGCATACTGACCGCCGTGGCCTTCCACGACGCACTTGGCTCCGCATACTGACCGCCCTGGTCCTCTACGACGCACTCGGCGCCACATACGCCCGGACGCGGCAACCCGATCCGCGGATCGCCGTCCAGATCCATGCAGCGGTCGGGGACGCGGCGGACGTACTCGACGTGGGGGCGGGCGGTGGTTCGTACGAGCCGCCGCGGACGGTGCCGGCGGTCGAGCCCAGCCAGGTGATGATCAGTCAGCGTCCGGCGGGAGCCGCCGCTCCGGCGGTGCGGGCCGTCGCGGAGCACCTCCCGCTGCGCGACGACGCCGTCGACGCGGCTGATCGACCTGCTCGGCGGGGGCCGCCAGGAACCGGTCCGCATCCCCCACGACTGCGTCGACGGCTTCGGCGCCGCGTACTGGCGCCGCCCGCACGCCTACCTCGACCCACAGGCGCGTGCGGGGATCTCCATGCTGGCCCAGACCGGCGACGACGCCCTCGCACCGGGCCTGACCCGGCTCGCAGACGACTTGGCGACGGGCCGCTGGCGCACCCGTCACGCCGAGTTGCTGGGGCTGGCGGCGATGGATGTCGGTTACCGGCTGATCGTGCGGCTCTGCGATGCCTCTGCACTCGGCCGAGCGCCTCCCCGGTTCACCGGTGCGTGGACCGGTTCGTCTGGGCGCGGCCGACGCGGGAGGCGCGGAGTCGGGCATCAGGAGCCTCGTCCGAGGTCGCGAGCGTGTCGAGACGGTTCGCCGCGAGCGCCCTTGCTAGCGTCCGCTTCGCCTGAAGTCCACAAAGGACTGATTTGCACCCATTGGCGGGTGAGAGGACAGGGACCATGAACGACTTTTCCCGTCGGGGACTGCTCAAGACGACGGCGGTCGCAGGTGCCGGCGCGGTCGTCGTGCCGGCCGTTGCGGCGGCCGAAGCCCCCGATGCGAGTGCGGTGACCGAGGCCACCGTGAGCCAGGGGTACGGGGCACAGTGCCCGCCCGCGAAGCTGACCGGCCGCATCGTCCGCCCCGACGACCCCGGCTACACGGACGCGCGCCTCGGCTGGGACCAGCTCTTCTCCCACTACCCGCTGGTCATCGTCTTCGCTCAGGACACCCAGGACGTGGTCAACGCCCTGACGTGGGCGCGGCAGAACGACGTCGCGCTGCGCGTGAGGAGTGGCCGCCACAGCCTTGAGGGCTGGTCGAACGTCGACAACGGCCTCGTGATCGACATCAGCGAGCTGAAGTCGGTCCACATCGACGCCGCCGCTCGTGTCGCGAAGGTCGGCGCCGGACTCAACCAGCTGGAAGCGGTGACCACGCTCGCGAAGCGGAACTTCGCGGTGACGACCGGTACCGAAGGCAGCGTGGGCCTGTCCGGCGCGACGCTCGGCGGCGGCTTCGGCTTCCTCACCCGCTGGCTCGGCATGGCCTGCGACAGCCTGATCGGCGCCGAGATCGTCGTCGCGGAGGGCGGCGAGTGCGCCAAGGCGATCAAGGTCGATCTGAACCACCACGCCGACCTGCTCTGGGCGCTGCGCGGAGCGGGCAACGGCAACTTCGGAATCGTCACCTCGCTCACCTACAAGCTGGCGCCGCTGAAGAGCGTCACGTATCTGACGGCCACCTGGGACGGAATCGGCGACCTGCGCAGGGTCTTCCAGGCTTACCAGCGCACGATGCCGTTCACCGACAACCGCCTCGGCACCCAGCTCGAAGTCCACCCGAACCAGATCCTGCTGTTCGCGGTCCTCGCGGAAGGAACACCCGCGGAGGCGAAGAAGCTGCTGGCCCCTCTCCTGTCGATCGACAGCCCCAACGTGACGACGCAGGTGGGAAACTGGGGCGACGTGTACGCGGGATTCCAGACCCCGATCACGCTCGAACCCGCCAACTGGAAGTTCTACTCCCAGTTCGCCAAGAAGCCGTTCCCGGCCAAGGCGATCGACGTGATCGCCTCGTTCATCAAGAAAGCCCCTACGGACGACAGCAACTACTTCGTCCAGGCGTTCGGGGGCACGGTCAGGAAGAGCCCCCGCGGCGGCACGGCGTTCCCGCACCGCGACGCGCTCTTCTACGCCGAACCCGGCGCCGGCTGGGGCAAGCGCAGTGACCAGCCGGGCGTCTGCGACCCGCTCACCCCGGAGGCCCAGGCCTGGATCGCCGAATTCAGCCAGGCACTGAAGCCCTACGTGGACGGCGCCTACGTCAACGTGCCGAACATCGGCATGCAGGAATGGGAGACCGCCTACTGGGGATCCAACTTCGGCCGACTGCGCAGGATCAAGGCGGATTACGACCCCCGCAACGTCTTCCAGTACGACCAGAGCATCCCGCCCGCGTCCCGCTGACCGAGCACGGCCCAAGCCCGGTGATCCGCGCCCCGCAGCGCGTGGCTGCGGGGCGCCTGGTGGGGTTAGTCGACCATCTGCCCGTCGTACATACCGCCACTACAGGTGTTGTTCGCCCAATTGACCGTTCCGCCGCCCTGCTCGCACTCACCCGGAGTGAGGCTGGCGGCGGTGGCGGTGGCGGCGCCTGTGAGGCCGAGTCCGGCGAGGGCTGCCGTGGCGATGACGGCGGCGAGGATTCGTCGAATACGCATGTGGTTCGCCTTTCACGCATTGCCTCGGGTTGGGGCACTACTCAGCCAATTGTTCATCCATCTGGGCGACACGTCATGTTGGGCCGTCGGGGTGAGAATGCGGTGAGGTGCGGGGTGGGTGCGCGGGCCGCAAATGGTTGAACTGAACAAATTCAGTTGGGAACTCACGGGGAGGAGCCCGGGCTGCCTGCGATGTGGCGGCCTGGGCCGGGGTCATTGCCCGTGCCGTACGGGTGTACGGGGTAAATCGCGGCGGAGGAGTGTTCCTGATGTCCGGCGCTCTTTCGTTTCCCCGGAGAAGGAGCCCATCACCGCAACCGCCAAGGAGCCGCACCGAGTTCTGCGCTCCGCCTGCCGCGAGGAACTCGCCCTATTCCATGCGCACTTCGCGCTCGCCGTCGCCATGGGGCCCCGCCGGGGAGGAATCGTCGGCCTCCGCTGATCGGACGTCGACCTGGACAACCGCGTTCTCAAGGCGGGGGAGAAGGGGCAGGAGCCGGCGTACGTCTTCACCACCCGGACCGGCCGCCCGGTCGAGCCGCGCAACACCTGTTCCCCGGCGTCTGCCCAGCGGCGTCCACGAGGCGGTGCGACCGGGATGTGCGCTTCTCCGGCCGGAGACGACCGCATCGCGCGAGGGCGTCCTCGACGGTGCGTGGTACTCATCGAGACCGGGAGCGGGCACGGTCCGTCCGGCCGGCGGGCCGCCGCCGGGCGTGACCGGCGGAACGGCGTCGCACGGCGAGGGGGTCAGCCGCGCCACTCCACCATGAGCAGCGTCGCGTCATCGCTGGTCTGCCCGCCCCGCGCCTGCTTGAGCGTGTGGGACAGGGATCGCGTCACCGCCCGGATGCCGCGCCCGGTCCTCTCCAGCTGGTTCACGCAGTCGATCAGCTGGTCCTCCCCGAACTCCTCCCCACCGCTCTCGTGCTCCTCGACCACCCCGTCGGTGAAGCAGAGGACCCGGTCCCCGGGCACCAGCCCCAGCTCGCTCACCCGAGGCTCCGCGCCACCCAGGCCGACGGGGAGTGTCGTCGGGCCGTCCAGACGCTGCGCGACGCGGTGGTCGCGGACGAGGATCGGCGGAAGGTGTCCGGCGTTGACCCACTGCACCCGCCCCGTCGTCGTGTTCAGCTGCAACATCTGCGCGGTGACGAAGTGCTCGGGACCGAATTGCCTGGTCACGGCGTGGTCCATGAACGAGTAGATCTCTGACAGTCCGACGCCGGCGCGGCGGGCGTGGCGGTAGGAGCCGATGGACACCGCGGCCATCGTGGCCGCGTCCAGCCCGTGACCCATCGCGTCGATCATGGCCACGTGGAGGACGTCGCCGTTGAGCGCGTAGTCGAAGCTGTCGCCGGCCACGTCGTAGGCGGGTTCCAGGATCCCCGCGACGGCGACCCGGGGCATGATCATGGCCAGCGGTGGCAGCAGGGACCACTGGATCTCCGCGGCGACGCTCATCGCCTCACCGCGTCGGACGTCGAAGAACAGGTCGGAGTAGCCGTGCTTGGTCACCAGGAGGTCGGCCACCAGGCCGGAGATCCTGAGCAGCAGGCGGCGGTCGTGGTCGTCGACGCTGTCCAGCGTCACCGCCATGACCCCCACCTGGTCACCGCCGTCCAGCAGGGGCATATGGACCCGGACGCCGTCCTCCTGGGCCACCTCCACGGGGACCGCGTCCAGAAAGCAGCGACCCGCCTCGGAATCGTCGATCACCTGGGGTTCCCCGCCGGTGAGTCCCTCGCCGGGCAGCGGTACGAGCACCAGCTGGCCGTAGTCCTGCAACAGCACCTGCGGACGGCGGCCACCGAGCCGCTCCACCACGTCGGCGACCAAGGGCCCGATGAGATGGGGCGGGAGTTCGTGCGCGCTGTCGAGGATCTTCCCGAGAAGGGCTTCCCCGAAGCTCTCGGACCGGTCCGGACGCCGTCCTGCCGTCATCCCCTCACCCGCCGCGGTCACGCTTGGTGCGGGGGCGGGCCAGGATGACAAAGGATCCGTCGGTGCCATGGCTCCACCACGGGGTCGTGGCGCCCGCCCTGCCGGTCACGCGGAGTCGGCCGGGTCGGGCTGCTCATCTCGGTCAGGCTCCGCCTTCCGACTCCCAAGCGTCCTGTCCGTCGAGGCCGCTCTCGGCGAGTGCCAGCAGACGTGGAGCCGACAGCGGGTTCCCGGGGTCCGCGGCGGCGGTCAGCAGCCGAGTGGCCACTCCAGCCGGCTCGTCCGGGGGGATCACCAGCAGTTCCCAGCGTCCCACGGTGCCGCAGTCCACGGTGATGGCATGCGCCTCGGTGGCGGAATCGGTTAGGACCACCTCGATCACATGGCCGGGCGCCATCACCTCCTGCGGGGCATCGGGCCAGGCGGCAGTCCCCACGGTCACGCGGGTGACGGTGCCGACGCCCGGATCCAGGGAGCCGACCAGCGCGGGCAGCTCCAGTTCCAGTGCGTCGCAGCGCGGCCACCACGCGCCGTCCAGCGGGCCATGGCTGACGTCCGGCGTGAGGCGCAGCCGGGGCAAGGGCATCCGGTAGGAGTGTCCGTCGCCTGACGTCGTACCTTCTGCGGGCTGTGCGATGGCGTTCATCGTGCGATCCCGTTCCGGGCCGTGCGGATTCCGGCTGCCCGTGTCTGTCCCTCGCCGGGAACGGCGCCGCCGTCATCGTGCGCCCGGAAGTTCTCGGTACCTGTCAGGCTACTCCCGGCCGTGGCAAGCGGCGTGGCGCAGCCATCGCGTGGAGAGGCAGACAGCCATCGCGTCGAGACGCTGTCCGTACGGCGGACGACGGCTGGCGTGACCGCCCCGGCCGGTACGACCGACGGCCCCTGGCTCCTCTGCCCAATCACCGGCGTGCCGAGGGCTGCCCTTCGACGGACAGGGTCAACACGCAGGGGGCGACGGGGCCGGGCAGCCCGACGACCTCACCCATGTTCTGCCAGCCCCAGGACGAGAAGGCGGCTTGTCCGGCCTGGTCGGCAGGATGCAGCAGGGTGACCCCGAGGGAGGAGTGCAGGTCGGTGAGCAGGCGCTGTTGCAGGCGGCGGGCGATGTCGCGGTGCTGAGCGTGCGGATGGGCCACGACCTGGGTGAGGACGACGAACCGTGCGCGGGAAGTGAGCCGCTGGATGATCTCCTGGAGCGCTCCGCCGCACTCCCGGCGGTCGCAGCCGTCAGAGCCCATCGGAAAACCGAAGGCACAACCGACCAGCACCGTCGTCTCGGCGACCAGCAGGGCGAAACCAGGGCGGTGGGCGGTGACCGCCAAGCGGTGCAGGAAGTCTCCGCGGTCGTGGTACGCCTCGCCGGCGGTGCCCGCGACGGACTCCGCAGCCAGGTCCGCGATGTCCTCGCGCATGTCTTCTGCCTGCCAGCGGGTCAGCCGGCGAAGGCGGATCCCATCCCTGAGGACCGGCTGGTCCGGCCGACGAGCGGGGTCGCCGGGTGCCCGCGTCGCGGTACTCATCAGGTCGCCGGACGCGGCGGGCGGCACGGGACTCACGGGGGCCGTAAGGAGCAGCGAATCCGATCCGGTGGCATCGAGGAGCCGGGCGATCTGCGCGCACGGATGGTGCAGCCGCAGGCGAGCGTGGACCCGGCCGGCGCGCCGTGATGCCGACAGGAGGACGTCCAAGCCCCTGGCGTCGCAGGAGCCGACCGTGGTCAAGTCGATGTCGATCACGGTGACACCGTCCAGCAGACACTGCTCCACTGCGGCCCGCAGCAGCGGCGTCGTGGCCGGCCCGATGTCACCGGCAAGCGTGACGAGCGTCCGCTCTCCTCGGTTCCGCCGATGGATGTCCAGCCGGGAAATGGCCATCACGCCTCCCCTCGGCGGGGTTGCGGACGTGCGCGGGCGCTCGGCGCGGCCCCTGCCATGATGAGCTTGCACGGAGTTGCCTCGACCGCGGCGGACATGGTGCCGACCCGTCTCCGCACCGACCACTGGGGCGGCCCGGATTCACTCGTCACTCGCCGAGGACGACCCGGCGTGGCAGCCGGAGTGCGTGATGCCCTCGGTACTTCAACCGTACGTCGGCCGCAACCGGAAGCGGCTGCGTCCCTCACAGCCGAGGGCCGGCGGGTAAAGGCAGGGCACCACCTCGCCCCTGCCCTGTCGGGACAGGCGCCACCGGATGCGCGCCGCCCTGGACACGACACCGCCGGCTGGAGATCACCCGTCTGCTTGGCCAGGGAGCCGGTGACCCACTTGCTGCCTGTGTGCCTGATGCGCGCCGGGGAGCCGCCCCTTGCGTCTCCCCGGATCAGGTCAGCCGCGCCGACGCCGGCCGGGCGTTCTCGACAGCGCCCAGAGCGCGGATCAGGACCCGGGCCGCTCTTGTCAGGCGCCGGCGCCGCCGTCGACCGGCAGGATCGCGCCGGTCACGTACGAGGCGCGGTCGCTGAGCAGCCACGCGGCCGCTT